>NZ_JBFAAJ010000001.1:1125116-1158260 GCF_040639695.1 Amycolatopsis sp. NPDC023774 | reverse complement strand
TTGTGTGTGGTGCTCCCGCCGGCGGCGCGGGGGGGGGGGGCCTCCGCCCCCGCCCGGTTTCGCCGCGCCGGGTTTCCCGCCCCGCCGCGGGGCCGCGCGAAACCCGCTCAGTCCAGAAGCCGGCGCGATCTCGCGGCTGTGGTAGCCAGCGCGACGCTGTCTGCGGGGGTGGTGGCCAAGCCGCCACCCCCGTCAACGCTTACTCAGCCATCAGGTCGCGCACCATCGGGGCCCGGCGAGCCGACGTGCCAGGCGCCGCGCTCGGAGACCTCGTCGAGGAACTGCTCCCGCGATGGCGGCCGGAACCCCCGTTCGCGCGCGACGCGGGTGAGCACGTCGACGTAGTGCGGGTACAGCTCCTCCATCGCGTCCTCGTCGCTGTCGGCGATGTGGCCGGGCATGTGCAGCCCGATCGCCTTCTGCGGTTTGTCCAGGCGGCGCTGCACGTCGCGGAACAGGTCCGCGAACGGCTTGAACCGCGCGGCCGGGCCACCGATGATCGCCAGCATCAGCGACATGTCGTACTTCGCCGTCCGCAGCACCGATTCGGGGCTGCCACCGACGCCGATCCACGCTGGGATCGGGCCCGTCTCCGTGTGCGGCACCACTTCCTGGCCGTGCAACGAGGGCCGCAGCCGGCCGGACCACGTCACGGCCTTCTCCTCCAGCAGGCGGGAGAACAGGTCCACCTTCTCGTCGAACAGCTCGTCGTAATCGCCCAGGTCGTAGCCGAACAGCGGGAACGACTCGGTGCTGGACCCGCGCCCCAGGATCACCTCCGCGCGTCCGCGCGAGAGCGCGTCGAGCGTCGAGTAGCGCTGGAAGACGCGCACGGGGTCGTCGGAGCTCAGCACCGTGACGGCGGAGCCCAGCCGGATGCGCGACGTGCGCGCCGCGACAGCCGCCAGCACCACGTCGGGCGCCGAGAGCGGCATGTCCACCGTGTGGTGCTCGCCGATGCCGAAGAAGTCGAGGCCCACGTGGTCGGCGAGCACGCCGTGCTCCACCAGGCCGCGGATGGTCTCGGCGTGGCTGACGGGTGGGCCGCCGTCGTCGGAAAGCACGTCCCCGAACGTGTCCAGTCCGAGGGTGACCGAATACTTCGTCATGCCCCGATGTTGTAAGTATCGCGGCAACCGCACCTCGCCACGCGCTGGGTACCCACACGAGGGGACGGCAGCGCGCGGGCCCGCGGAGGAGGATGGACTCGGCTGACGTCGCAGCGAGATCGCGCCGGCTGCTGGACTGAGCGATTTCGCGCGGCCCCTGGGCGGCGCGGAAATCGGGAGGGAAGAAGCCGGCTCAAAGCGATCTCGCGTGCCTCGGCGGAGCCGAGGCCGAAACCACAGAGGATGGGCTGATGAGCGAGCAGCGCAACACCGAACTCGGGGACTTCCTGCGCTCCCGCAGGGCGGCGTTGACGCCCGCGGAGACCGGGGTGCCGACCTACGGCACCCCGCGGCGCGTCCCCGGGCTGCGGCGGGAAGAGGTCGCGCAGCTCGCCGGCGTGAGTGTGAACTACTACACCCGCATCGAGCAGGGCGAGAGCCACCAGATGTCCGACTCGGTGATGGAGGCCATCGCCAGCGCGCTGCGCCTCGACGAGAGCGAGCGGATGCACCTGCTGCGCCTGGCCTGGCCCGCCCAGGTGATGCGGCGGGAGGCAGGCCCGGAACTGGTGCGCGACTCCGTTCTCGCACTGGTCGAGAGCAACATCGACCAGGCGGCGATCATCGTCGGCCGACGGACCGACCTGCTCGGCGGCAACCGGCTCGGCTTCGCGTTGCTCGGCATCGACCGCGACGCGCGGCCCAACCTGACCAAGCACCTGTTCCTCGAACCCGCGATGCGCGACCTCGTGGTCGACTGGGAGCGCCAGGCCCGCAACGCGGCGTCCTACCTTCGGATGGCCACTGGCGAGCTGACCGAAGACCCGAAAATGGCGGAGCTGATCGGTGATCTGAGCATCCACAGCCCCGAGTTCGCGCGGATCTGGGCCTCGCACCCCGTGGCGCAATGCCTCCACTCGGTCCGTGAATACGACCACCCGCTCGTCGGGCGGCTCACCCTCAACGAGGAGAGCCTGCGGTTGCCCGACGACTCGGGTCAGCGCATCATCTTTTCCGGTGCCGAGCCCGGCTCGGCGTCGGCCGAGCGCCTGAAGTTGCTCGACTCGCTGGTGTCTTGAGACCTCACAGCTCGTCGAAGACCAGCACGGTGTGCGTCGAAAGCACGTCCGGCATCGCCTGAAGCCGTTCGAAGACCAGGTCGCGCAGGCTGTCGGCATCGCTCGTGCGCACGAACAGGATGAGGTCGTTGTCCCCCGAGACGAGCCCGCCGTGCTCGATCTCGGGGATGCTCTTGAGCGCGGCGCTCACGGTGCGCCACGAGTTCTGCGTGACCTTGAGGTAGACGTACGCCGCGAGTCCCTGCCCCATCCGGCGCGGATCGGTGACCGCGGCGTACCCGGTGATCACGCCTTCGCGGTGCAGCCGCTCCACCCGGGTGTAACAGCCCGCTCGCGAAATGTGCACGCGCTCGGCCAGCGCGCGCATCGACGCGCGCCCGTCGGCCTTCAGCTCGGCGATGAGTTTCAGGTCGACCTCGTCCAGGGCCGCCGCCATTCGTCCACCCGGCTCGGACATTCCCGCACCTCTCGAAGCCATTCATCCGGCCTGCCTCGGCCAGACGAGCCATTGTTCCACACTTGCCGCTGATACCTGGACCCCTGATCGGTGCAAAGCGAAGATCAGCATTAGACGTCTTCCCTGTTCCCCGTCGATCGGAGCTGCCGGTGACCACCACGGAACGCACCGCCGCGTCGTTCTTCCTCCCGAGCGACGAGCCTCTGGGCCTCATCACCGCCGACGGCGCGCCCGTCGCCGACGCCGCCCTGGAGATGCCGGCCGACGACGTGCTGCTGCGCCTGCACCGCGCGATGGTGTCGGGCCGCCGCTTCGACGCGCAGGCCACCGCGCTCACCAAGCAGGGCCGCCTCGCCGTGTACCCGTCGGCGCGCGGCCAGGAGGCCGGCGAGATCGGCTCGATCCTCGCGCTGCGTCCGCAGGACTGGCTCTTCCCGACCTACCGCGACTCGATGGCCGTGGTCGCGCGCGGCGTCGACCCGGTCGAGGTCCTCACGCTGCTGCGCGGCGACTGGCACTGCGGCTACGACCCGTACCGCACCAATGTCGCACCCCAGTGCACGCCGCTGGCCACGAACACGCTGCACGCCGTCGGGTTCGCCCACGCCGCCAAGACCAAGGGCGAGGACACCGTCGCGCTCGTGCTGCTCGGCGACGGCGCCACCAGCGAAGGCGACACACACGAGGCGCTGAACTTCGCCGCCGTGTGGCAGTCGCCCGTCGTGTTTCTGGTGCAGAACAACGGTTACGCCATCAGCGTGCCGCTCTCGAAGCAGACCGCGGCGCCTTCGCTCGCGCACAAGGGCGTGGGTTACGGCATGCCGTCGGTGCTGGTGGACGGCAACGACGCGGCCGCCGTGCACGCCGTGGTGGAGCAGGCTGTCGCGCGCGCCGCTGCCGGTGGCGGGCCGACGTTGATCGAGGCCCTCACCTACCGCGTCGAGTCGCACACCAACGCCGACGACGCCTCCCGCTACCGCGACCGCGCCGAAGTCGAGGCCTGGCTCACCCGCGACCCGATCGCGCGGCTCGAGCGTTATCTCACCGACCGCGGCCTGCTCGACGACACCGCGCGCGAAGCGATCGCCGCGCGCGCCGAGACCGAAGCCGCGTCGTTGCGCGAGCGCATGAACGTGGACACCGTGCTCGACCCGGCGGACCTGTTCCGCCACGTGTACGCCGAGCCGACGGCCGCGTTGCGCCACCAGGCCGAGGACCTCACCGCCGAACTCTCCTTCGGAGCCGAAGAATGACCGCGACGTGCGAGTCCACTCCGGACACCCTCACCATGGCGGGCGCGCTCAACCGCGCTCTCGCCGACGCTCTGGCCGAGGACGAGCGCGTGCTCGTGTTCGGGGAGGACGTCGGCACGCTCGGCGGCGTCTTCCGCGTCACCGACGGGCTCGCCGCCCGCTTCGGCGAGACGCGAGTGTTCGACACCCCACTCGCCGAGTCGGGCATCGTCGGCACGGCCATCGGCATGGCGATGAACGGCTTGCGGCCCGTGGTGGAGATGCAGTTCGACGCGTTCGCCTACCCGGCGTTCGAGCAGATCACCAGCCACCTGGCGAAGCTGCGCAACCGCACGCGCGGCGCCGTCGAGCTGCCCATTGTCATCCGGATCCCCTACGGCGGCGGCATCGGCGGCGTCGAGCACCACTGTGACTCCTCCGAGGTCTACTACACGCACACGGCCGGCCTGCGGGTCGTCACGCCGGCTTCGCCTGCCGACGCGTACGCGCTGCTGCGCCAGTCGATCGACAGCCCGGATCCGGTGATCTTCCTGGAGCCCAAACGGCGCTACTGGGAGAAGGAGACCCTGCTGCTCGACCACCGATCGTCCACTCTGGACCGTGCGGTGGTGCGGCGTTCAGGCACCGACGTCACGTTGATCTCCTACGGCGGCGCGCTCGGCACCACGCTCGAAGCCGCCGCGGCGGCCGAGGAGGAGGGCTACAGCGCCGAGGTGATCGACCTGCGCAGCCTCGCGCCGTTCGACCTCGACACGGTCGCCGCTTCGGTGCGGCGCACCGGGCGCGCGGTCGTGGTGCACGAGGCGAGCCGGTTCTGCGGTTACGGCGCCGAAGTCGCGGCCCAGCTCTCGGAGACGTGCTTCCACTACCTGGAGGCGCCCGTGCTGCGCGTCGGCGGATTCGACATCCCTTACCCCGCCCCGAACCTGGAGAAGCACCACCTGCCGAACGTCGACCGCGTGCTCGACGCGATCGAGCGGCTGCAGTGGGACGAGGCCGCTCCGCTCACGAACACGGAGGCGTGATGCCCGTCTTCAAGCTGCCCGACCTGGGCGAGGGCCTGACCGACGCCGAGATCGTCGCGTGGCACGTGGCGGTGGGCGACACCGTGACCGTCGACCAGACGGTGGTGGAGGTCGAGACAGCCAAGGCGAGCGTCGAGGTGCCGGTGCCGTTCGCGGGCCGGGTCGCGACGCTGCACGGCGCGGCCGGCGACGTGCTGACGGTCGGCAGTCCGCTGATCACCGTGGAGGAAGCGCCGGCGTTTCTCGAGCCGGGAGTGGTGACGCCTACGCCGTCCGCGTCCTCACCTGAGGGTAGTGGCAACGTCCTGATCGGGTACGGCACCGGCACTGCTCAGGCGCGGCGGACCCGTCGCGCACGGGGCACGCGACGGCCGGCGGCGGCCGCTGTTCCCGCGCCGCGGCCGGTGACCGAGCGCGTGCGCGTGGTGTCGCCACTGGTGCGCCAACTCGCCAAGCAGTCCGGTGTGGACATCCAGGCACTCACCGGTTCGGGTACCGACGGGATCATCAGCCGGGCCGACGTCGAGCGAGCGATCGCCGCGACCGTGGAGCCGGGCGCTCCTGCCGCCGCTGACGAACGCCGCATCCCGTTGCGCGGCGTCCGCAAGACCGTCGCCGACAAGCTCACCCGCTCGCGCCGCGAGATCCCCGAGGCCACGGTGTGGGTCGACGTCGACGCGACGGCCCTGCTCGAGACCCGCGCCGCCCTGAACGCAGACGCCGCCGCCCCGAAGATCAGCCTGCTCGCTTTGCTGGCCAAGTTCGCCGTCGAGGGCCTGCGCCGTTTCCCCGAGCTCAACGCACACCTCGACGGCGACGAGATCGTGATCCCCTCGGTCGTGCACCTCGGGTTCGCCGCGCAGACCGACCGCGGCCTCGTGGTCCCCGTCGTGCCCGGCGCGCACGAGCTGTCCGTGGAACAGCTCTCCGGCGCCCTCGCCGAACGCACCGAGCGCGCCCGCTCCGGCTCGCTCGCCCCCGCCGAGCTCACGGGCGGCACCTTCACCATCAACAACTACGGCGTGTTCGGCGTCGACGGTTCCGCCGCCATCATCAACCACCCCGAGGTCGCGATCCTCGGGATCGGCCGGATCATCGACCGTCCGTGGATCGTCGACGGCCAGGTCGTGCCGCGCAAGGTCACCGAGCTGACGCTGGCGTTCGACCACCGAGTGTGCGACGGCGGCACGGCGGGTGGGTTCCTGCGGTTCATCGCGGACTGCGTCGAGTCACCGCTGCGGCTCCTGCGCGGCTTGTAGCGTCCACCATTCCTCAGGCGAACTTGATCTCACTGAGGTCGATCGACACCAGCAGCGGCTCCGGCACCGGCTTGCCGTCCTCCCCGACGGGGTAGACGCGGCGTTTGGTCGGGACCACGATGCCGTCGACCTCGCGGTGCTCCGACGAGTAGTGCGCCGCGGGGCCGCCGGCGACCACCTCGGCGTCGTAGTCGTGGCGGCGGATGAGGCCGTCGGCGTCGAAGTAGAACGTCTGCACCTTGTTGTGCGTGGCGAGATCGTCCGGGAACTCCACCCGCAGGCGGCGCCACGTCTCTCCGTCCTCCTGCCACGGCGCGAGCTCCTCGGTGCGGAAGCCCGCGCGCGTGAGCGTGAACGGCGTGGTCAGGTAGGTCCACATCGCGTAACCCGCGAAGTACGCCGTCTGCAGCCGGTCCCAGTGCGACTCCAGCGTGTGGCCGGCGAACGAGGCGCGGGTGTTGTCGCGCTCCTCCACGACCTCGCCCGCCTCGTTCTCGATCGCCACGTGCTCGCCGCGGAACGCAGTGCGCAGCCCGGGACCGCCGAACGGCGCGTGACTGGTGAACTGCCGGTGCAGATCGACGCGGACGGTGATCTCGTCGAGCAGCCCGGCCTGGCCCTTCAGCGGGAACACGACCCCGCCGTTGCGCAGGTGCGCGGTCACGGTCCGCAGCTCGTTCCAGCGCTTCAGCCCACCGTGCGCCTCGACAGCGATGTCCAGCAAGTCACTCATTGCCCGCTCACTCCGATCCGGTTCCTGGGCGGCGCGAGGTCCTGCGCCACTCCTTGAATATGACCGGTCGTCTCATCGTTGTCGACCCTGCCCACTGAAGGGGGTCACTCCTTGCTACCCGCGACCGCTCCCCCGGCTCCGTCGCCGCTCCGACCGCCCACCGAACCGGCCTGCGGCACCGCTCACCCCTTGGCCCCGCACTTACACGCCGGGCGCCCCGCCGAGCAGCACTCGCACTCCCCGGTGCTTTCGCCGCCCGCGTGTCGCCGCGCTCTCGCGGCCCCCAACCTGGGCCGCACGCCTTCCACCCCGGACAGGTCCCCGCCCTCCGCCGGCGCGGGTACTACTCGCACTCGAAGGCGCCTACGCCGAGGCCGGCGCCTCGTCCCGCGCGGGGGCCGCCGCCCGGCGCGCGATCGCGGTGCCGGCGGCATTCACCGGTGCCGAACGCGTCGAATACTCCGGCCCCATACCCGAACCGTGGCGGGCCCGCGCTGATCCGGGATCGACGTCTGCCCAGCGCGAGCTGATCATGCGCCGGGCTCCCCGCTCGCCGTGCCGGAAGCTCGGCTTTGACAAGCATTACCGCGAGAAAGGACCACCCGCCAGGTGGGCGCCCTACCGTTGCGCTGTCGATCGGCTACTTCGGGAACCTGACGCTGACCCGGACGGGGCCGCGATCGTGTTCCTCGTGCTCGCGGCGGCCACGATCGCCACCAGGCGGTCTTCCGCCGGCGCGGACCGCCGCGTAGGTCAGGCTCGCACAGGCTTGCCGGGCAACGCGTCGGACACGATCGAGCCGGCGCGGACCACCGGGGTGCCGTTCACGAGCACGTGCTCGATCCCCAGCGAGGGCCGCGTTCCGTCCACATAGGACGCCTGGTCGGCGATCCGCGCGGGGTCGAACACCACCACGTCGGCGTCGCTGCCGGCGCGCAGGCGGCCCTTGCGCCGCAGGGCCGGCACGGCCTCGTCCAGGACCTGCGCGGGCAACAGCGAGCAACGCGCCACCGCTTCGGACAACGTCAGCTTCCCGCTTTCGCGGTGGAGCCGGCGGATGGCGCGCGAGAACGTGCCCGCGCCGCGCGGGTGGCCGAGCGCGCCGGGCGGAAGGGGCCACGTCAGGGCGTCCGGCCGCACACCCGTCCACGTCAGCGGCATGGCATCGCTCGCGATGGCGGTGCCTTCGAAGAGCAAGGCGCGCTCCAGCGCCGGGTCGTCCTCGTCGAGGAAGTGCAGCAGTGCGAGCGCGCCGGGCGCGCTCGCGCGGACCTCGGCGAGGCGCGCGGCGTCCGCGATGCGCTCCCCCGTGCCGACGAGCACGAGCGAGTCGGGCCGGATGCCTTGGCGCCAGGACTTCCGGGGCCAGGAAGGCCGCGCCGATGGCCGTCGAGCCGGCGCCGTAGGGGTACGCCTCGGTGGTCACCTCCGCGCCTTCCATCCGGCAGCGCTCCACGAGCCCGAGCACGCGGTCGACCTGGCGCCCCGACGTGCTGTTCACGTGGCAGTAGTGCAAGTGCACGCCGGTCTGCCCCGCGACGCGCGCGATCTCCTCGGCGCCGTCGACGGGCACCTGCGGGTCGGCTTCGACGAGCGGGCGCGCGTGCGTGAACGCGGGCCGCCCGGCCTCGGCGGCGAGCTCCGCCACGGCGACGAACTCGGCCGGGTCGAGGTGCGGCGCGTAGCCGGCGAGCACACCGATGCCCAGCGCACCGTCGGCCAGGTCCCGCGACAGGTGCTCGAAGATCCGCGCTCGCTCGGCCGCCGACGCCTCGGCGTGCCACGCGGGCACGCCCAGGTGCGTGAGCACCGTGTCCGGCAGGCCATCGAGCGGTGCGCCCGCGAGCACGGCCATGCGCGCCAGCGCCCACGACGTCGAGTAGCCGTAGTTGATCGGCCGGCCTTCCGCCGCGGCCCGCGCGTACGCCGCGCCGACCGGGGTGATGCCGGCCTCCAGCTCCAGCGCGGTGGTGACGCCGTCGAGCGCCTGCAGCCGCTGTTCCGGAATCGCCTGGCCGTGGCTGTGCAGATCGACGAACCCCGGCGCGACGACGAGACCGGTCGCGTCGATCGTCTACTCACCGCGAAGCGGTGTTGCGGAGACCACACCCACCATGCCGCCGATGATCCCGACGTCGGCCACCGAGTCGAAGCCACTCTCCGGGTCGAGCACACGTCCGCCGCTGATCACGAGCGGATAACTGTCCTGTGAAGTGGTCACGATTCGCTCCTGGGAGTGGGCGACGGCACGCACAAATTACTGCTGGTTCACCCGACCGTGGGAATGACCCTCGCCCCAGCTTTGTTGACACGTCCGCAGAGCTGAGATTAAATCGTGGACGCGTCATCAATACCTCTGGATCAAGACCTGACCAGTGCGCCTGAACCGATGACCGCCCCCTCGAACCAGGAAAGTCGGACATGACCAAGATTGCGATCATCCTCGGCAGCACCCGTCCGGGCCGCAACGGCGAAGCCGTGGCGAAGTGGGCCCTCGACATCGCGAAGCAGCGCGGCACCGCCGAGTACGAGCTCCTCGACCTCCTCGACTACGAGCTTCCGCACCTCGACGAGCCGCTGCCGGCGGCCATGGGCCAGTACGCGCAGGCGCACACCAAGCGCTGGGCCGAGAAGATCGCCGAGTTCGACGGCTACGTCTTCGTGACCGCGGAGTACAACCACGCCATCCCGGGCCCGCTCAAGAACGCCATCGACTTCCTGGGCGCCGAGTGGAACAACAAGGCCGCCGGATTCGTGGGCTACGGCTCCGTCGGCGCCGTCCGTGCGGTGGAACAGCTGCGCCTCGTGCTCAGCAACCTGCAGGTCGCCCACGTGACGAGCCAGGTCGCGCTGTCGCTGTTCACCGACTTCGAGAACATGTCGGTGTTCAAGCCGGCCGAGATGCACACCGGTTACCTCAACACGACCCTCGACCAGGTCGAGGCGTGGAGCAAGGCGCTCGCCCCCCTTCGCAACGCCTGAGTCCCCGGTGTTTGGCCTCCCGCCCACGGGGTAGCCAATGGGCACCAGCCAACAGGCAAGGGAGGCGACACCATGACCGACAAGGCCGAGAACAAGGCGGAAGAGCTCAAGGGCCGAGCCAAGGAGGCTGTCGGCGACGCCACCGGCAACGAGCAGTGGCAGGCCGAAGGCAAGACGGAGCAGGGCAAGGGCAACTTGAAGCAGGCCGCCGAAAAGGTCAAGGACGCCGTGAAGGGCGTCAAGGACTGAGTTTCGGGAAAGCCCGGGGTCAGGTGACCCCGGGCTTTCTTGTACCCACTGAACTTGCGCATCACGCAGATTTTGCGTGATGCGCAAGTCTGCGCTAACTTGGGGGCATGACCGAACGGCCGAGCCTGCGTGAACGGCGCCGCCAGGAGACGCGCTCCGCCATCTCCTGGGCCGCGATCCGGCTCGTCGTCGAACGTGGCCTGGCGCACGTGACCATCGAGGACATCGCCACCGAGGCCGGCGTTTCGCCGCGCACCGTGAACAACTACTTCTCCAGCAAGGCCGAGGCCATCGCGGCCCGGCACCACGACCGCGCCCAGGGCATCGCCGACCTGCTGCGCGCGCGACCGGCCGACGAACCGCTCTGGGAAGCCGTCACCGAAGCCGCGCTCGCCCGGTTCGAGGCCGACCGCCCCGAATCCCCTCCGGATCCCCTGTGGACACAGGGCGTGCAGCTGATGATCGCCGAACCCGCTCTGCAGGGCGAGTTCCAGAAAGCCAACGTCGCCGCCGAGATCGCGCTCGCCCAGGCGATCGCGGACCGCACCGGCACCGACGCCACCCGCGACCTCTATCCCGTGCTCGTCGCCACCGCCGCCGGCGGGGCCATCCGCGCGGCCATGGCGCACTGGATGCGCGCCGAACCACCCGTTTCCTTCACCTCGGTGCTGCGCACGGCCTTCGGCGCGGTGACCGTCGAACTTCCCTGATCTGGCGAGCCCTCCCGATCCGCCAAGGAGAAACCATGCCCGCGATCGACGTCGTGATCGCCGGCGGTGGGCCCAACGGGCTCATGCTGGCCTGCGAACTCAGCCTCGCCGGCGTCCGGCCGCTCGTGCTGGAGCGCCTCACCGAACGCAGTGAAGAGCAGCGGGCCAATGGGCTCGTCGGCCAGGTCGTGCGGCTGCTACACCGCCGTGGCATGTACGAGCAGCTGACCGGGGTGGCCGAACCCACGCCCGCGCCGCACTACATGTTCGGCGCGTTCCCGCTCGACCTCGGCCGCTTGCCGGTCAACCCCGTGTACCTCCTGCCGATGCCGCAGCGTGAGCTGGAATGTGCACTCGAGGAGCGGGCGGTCTCGCTGGGCGTGGAAATCCGCCGTGGCCACGAGGTGTCCGGGTTCGAGCAGGACGATTCGGTACGCGTCGCCGTTTCGGGTCCCCGCGGTCGGTACACTGTGGACGCACAGTTCCTGGTGGGTGCGGACGGAGGGCGCAGCACCGTGCGCAAGCTCGCCGGGATCGATTTTCCCGGTGTCACTTGGGAGAACACGGTTTCGTACACCGCGCACGTGAGCGTGCCCGCCTCCGTGCGCGACCCGGCGACGGGCGGGCTGCAGCTCGACGGCGTCGGCGCGGTGCCGCCGTTCCGGCACTTTCGCACGGAGACGGGGCTGTTCGTGTTCGCACCGTTCCCGAACTCCGCACCGCTGGTGGCCTCGTCCGAACGCGGCCGGCCGCAGGTGCCCGACGACGTGCCGGTGACGCTCGACGAGGTTCGCGAAAGCGCGCGGCGGGTGCTGGGCGTCGACCTGCCGCTGGACGCGCCTTCCGGTCCCGGGCCGCACCAGCTGCGCCGCGTGTCCAGCGGGAACACGCGCCTGGCGGAGAAGTTCCGAGTCGGCCGCGTACTGCTCGTCGGCGACGCCGCCCATGTGCACTCGGCGATCGGCGGACCGGGCCTGAACCTGGGGCTGCAGGACGCCGTCAACCTGGCGTGGAAGCTCGCCGCCGAGGTGCGCGGCTGGGCGCCGGCCGACCTGCTCGATACCTACGACGCCGAGCGGCGGCCGGCCAGCCGCCGCGTGGTGATGCACACGCAGGCGCAGGGCGCGCTGACCGCGCCGGGCCCGGAGGTCACGGCGTTGCGCGAGCTGTTCGAGGAGCTCCTCGGCCACCAGGACGTGACGCAGCACCTCGCGGACTTGTTGTCGGGCGCAGACATCCGCTACGGCGACGACCCGCACCCGCTCGTCGGCCGGTGGGCGCCGGACCTGGCTTCGGCAGGCGTCTCGGCGGCTTATCGCGCGGCGCGGCCGGTCCTGGTCGACCTGACCTCGGACGGTTCGGTTTCCTCGGCCGCCGCTGCGTGGGCCGACCGTGTGGACACGGTGACCGCTGCCACGGGCGTCGACGCGACAGTGCTGCTGATCCGCCCCGACGGCTACGTCGCCTGGGCTTCCTCCGACGCCCGGCCGGACGTGAGCGGATTGGAGAAGGCGTTGACGCGCTGGTTCGGCGCCGTCACCGCAGCCGGGTGACGGCGACGTCGACGCACGCGGACGCCGCCAGCCGGCCTTCGGGCGTCACGAGGTTGCGCGTCGCCACGGTGAAGGCAGTGCGCAGGCCCTTCCGGTGCGTGTCGTCGAGGGTGGCCATCTGGTAGTAGCTGTCGTGGCAGGTTTGCCAGACCTCGTCGGGCGTGCCACCGAAGTCGACGACCATCCGGTCCCACGCGACGGGTTCGAAGCCCGCCGGAGTGAGCAGCTGGTCCAGACCCTCGCGCGTGCGGGTCCGGGGATCGCCGGCCGCCGGCACCCGGCGTTCCTCGGGCACCACGGCGAGCAGCGGCCGCGCGACCTTGAGGAAGATCTCCATCGCCTCGCGCCCGCCACCGCCGACGCCGATCGCCAGCGTGCCGCCCGGGCCCAGCACCCGGGCGGCCTCCGCGACGACCTGCTCGACCTCGGTCATGAGCGTCAACGCCATGAACGACACCACGGTGTCGAACTCGCCGTCCTCGAACGGCAGCTCCTGCGCCCGGCCGTGCCGCAGGTCGGCTTCGGCCAGCTCGGGCCGGCGCCCGGCCGACGCCAGCTGCCCGGGCGACAGGTCGACGCCCGCCAGCTTCGGCGCCCCGCGGCGCCCGAGCTCGGCGAGCAGCGCGCCGTCCCCGCAGCCGAGGTCGAGCGCGGCCTTGGCTGTGCTGACGCGGTCGGCGAACACCTCGTACACGGTCCGCCCGTCGCCCGTCACGCGGCCGCGCCCGGCCAGCTCGGACGCGGCGTCCGGGCGGGCGTCGTGGTAGCTGCGCAGGAACTCCTCGGCGGACGTCATGGCGAGACGTTAGCGCGGATCGTCACCCCGCCAGGCGCGTTCGGGCGATGTTGAGCCGCCCGGCCGCGGGCCGGATCCCGCCGGCGGTCAGCAGCCCGCGCGCGTCGCCTCGGTGGACTCGGCGCGCAGTTCGGCGAGCTGGGCGTCGTCCAGCGTCGAGGCGGGGTAGAGCGTCTCGCAACACGTGACCCACACCCGTTCCGGCGGCGCGGCGAGATCGACCGCGATCTGTTCCCCCACAACGGGTTCGCACGCCACCGGCGCGAGGACCTCGTCGAACCCCGCCGCGGTGCGCGTCCACCGGTCTCCGTCGTCGGCGGTTCGCGTTCCGGCGGCACCGCGGCGAACCTCGGCTTGGCGAGGTTCGCCGAACGCCTCCGTGGCCCCGATCGCTGTGCGGCACGACGGCGTCGAACGTTTGTCCGCGAAGGGAAGCTCCTGCGCTCGCCCTTGCTCGAGCTGGCCTCGCTCAGCACCGACTGCGAATCCGGCTTGCGATCGTGGTACTCCCGCAGCCACGGCTCCCCCCGGCGTCGTCATGCCCCGAGGTCAGCTCGGAAGATCTCCTTGCAGCCGCGTCTCGACGATCCGCATGTTCAGCCCTGCGGGCAATCGGCCGTCCTCGGCGAGGCCGCGGGTTTCTTCCAGGAACGCGGATTCGAGCCGCTTCCGCTGCGTGGTGTCGAGGGTGTCGACGGGGTAGAACGTCTCGCAGCAGCGCGCCCAGACCTCGGCCTCGCTCCCGCCGAAGTCGAGGTCGATCAGGTGACAAGAGACGGGCTCGAAACCGGCCGTGCCGAGCAGCTCGTCGAGGCCTTCGCGCCGCCGCACGCGCGGATTGCCGCCGATGTGGACTCGGCGCTCTTCGGGAACCTCGTCGAACAGCGGGATCGCCAGTTCGATGAACACCTTCAGCGCCCCCGTGACGCCACCGCTGATGGCCGCGGCGAACAGCCCGCCGGGCGCCAGAACGCGCGCGGCTTCGGCGATGACCGCGTCGGCGTCGGGGAGAAGCATCAGCACCATGTGCGAAACGACGGCATCGAACGACCCGTCCGCGAACGGCAACTCCTGTACGCGCGCGATCCGCAGGTCGGCCTTCGCGAGCTCGGGCCGGACGCGCGCCGCGTCGAGGTGCGCCGCGGAAAGGTCCACACCCGCCAAGGTCTCGGCGCCCTCGATCGCGGCCAGCAGTGACCCGTCGCCACAGCCCAGGTCGAGGACGCGGCGTGCGCCGGACAACCGCGCGGCGAGGACCTCGTAACTCGTCCGCCCGTCACCGACCACCCGGCACGAATCGATCAGATCGGACATCGCCTGGGGTTTCCGGTCGTGGTAAGCGGCTATGAAGGCTTCGGCGGGTGTCGTCACTCCGTGACCGTAGCGGGATTTGATACATCTCTCCCATGAACGACAACCAGGTGGTGCTGGGCATCGACATCGGCACGACCGCCGTGAAAGTCGCCGCGTTCCGAACGGACGGCCGGGCGCGCGCGGTGCACAGCGTGCCCTACCCGATCACCCGGCCGCGGCCCGGCTGGGCGGAGCAGGACCCCGAGGACTGGTGGCTCGCCACCGTCACCGCGATCGGCACCGTCCTCGCCGAGCTGCCCCACGTCGTCATAAGCGGGGCGGGGATCGTGAGCCAGGTCAACACCCACCTGCTCGTCAAGCAAGACCTGACGCCACTGACACCCGCCGTGATCTGGCAGGACCAGCGGTGTGCCGAGGTCGCGAGGGAGCTGGACGCGCGGTTCACCCCCGAGGACAAGCTGCGGATCTGGGGCGGGCCGGTGGCGCTGGACGCGTCGTTCGTCGGGGCGCGGGCGGCCTGGTTCGCCGAGCATGAACCGGACAAGTGGGCGCGAGCGCGGTGGATCCTGAGCCCCAAGGACTTCATCGGTGCGCGGCTCACCGGGCGCGTGGCCACGGACAAGCTGTCCGGCGTCCGGATCGCGGGCGCCCACGGCTATCTGCCCGAGGCCGTCGCGCTCGTCGACGGGCTGCGTGAGCGGCTGCCAGAGCTCCTGGAGCCCGAAACGCCGCTGGGGCCATCCGAGGAACTCAACGGCGCGCCCGTCGTCGTGGGGACGATGGACGCGTTCGGTGCGGTTTTCGGGACGCGCACGACGGAACCGGGCCGCGGCATGATCTCCTGCGGCACGTCGCTGGTCGTCGCGGGGGCGTCGCGCCTGGGTGCGCCCCAAAAGGGCATCGTGACTTTCCCGCCGCGCGGCGACCTCTATGTCCACGCCGGCCCGACGCAGGCCGCGGGCGAGGCCGTCAGGTGGTGGGCCCAGGCGTCGGGGCAGACCGTGCCCGAGGTGTTCACCTCAGCGGCCGACGGTAAGGCCGGAATCGTGTTCACGCCGTACCTGCAGGGCGAACGCGCACCGCTGTGGGACGCCGACGTGCGGGGCAGCTTCCTCGGACTGAGCTCGTCGGCGACGCGAGCGGACCTTTCGCGCGCGGTGCTGACGGGCGTCGCGTTCTCCGCGCGGCACGTGCTGGAGCACGTGGAACAGGCGTGCGGCTTCCGGCTTGCGTCCCTCACGTTTTCCGGTGGCGGCGCGCGCAGCGACCTGTGGACGCAGCTGCACGCCGACGTTCTCGGCCGTCCCGTCGAACGCCTCCGCGTACCCGACAGCGCCGCGCTCGGGGCCGCGCTGCTGGGGGCCGTCGGCGTGGGACTGCAGCCGGACGTCGAGACGGCGGCCGCCGCGACCGTCGCCGTGGAGCGCGTGTTCGAGCCGCAGACGGACCTGACCCGGCAGTACGAGGCGTACCGCGCTTCGTACGAGGGGCTCGCGAAAGTGCACGAGCTGCTGCGGTGAACCGTCGCCACGCCGGGTCCGTGTTCCCCGGCATGGACGAAGAACAGCCGGCCCCGGACTACGACGTGCTCGCCGCGATCATCGGCTTCCCGCCGCGCGACCCTGATGTAATGGAGGAATGAGGACGATCCGCTACGGCGGCGAACCCAGCCAGTTCGTCGAGCTGCACGGCGACAACCCAGTGCGCGGCACGGCTTTCCTGCTCCACGGCGGCTGGTGGCGCGCCCAGCGCGACCTGCACCTGATGGACCCGCTCGCGGCCGACCTCGGTGCCGCCGGCTGGCTCGTCGCGAACATCGAGTACCGCCGCATCGACGGCGACACCGGCGGCTGGCCCCAGACACTCGACGACGTCCTCGCCGCCGTGGCCGCGGTGCCCGTCGCGGCAGACCTGCCGACGATAGCCGTCGGCCACTCGGCGGGCGGTCACCTGGCGCTCCTCGCCGCCGTGTCGGCGAAACCGTCGGCCGTCATCGGCCTCGCCCCCGTCACTGACGTCCCCCGCAGCGCCGCCGAAGGTCTCGGCGAGGGCGCCGCAAGCCTGTTCCTGCCGTCCCCGGACCCGGCCGCCTCGCCACTCACGCGCCTGCCGCTCGGTGTGCCCCAGCTGATCGTTCACGGCGACGCCGACGTCCGCGTCCCCGTCGACCACAGCCGCGTCTACGTCGAGGCCGCCCGCACCGCCGGCGACGACGTCACCTTCACCGAGCTCCCCGGCGTGGACCACTTCCGCGTGATCGACCCCGCCGACGACCCCTGGCAGCACGCCTGCACCTGGCTCACCACGAGGTTCGGCTAGTGGGCAAAATCGGTGGGCACGACGACGCCCGACCGCTATCGTTCCGGGGACCGTGACTCGACACCGGGAGGTGAGACCCATGAACGCTGTTTCGATGTGGGTGCTCCCCTCGTCGTCACGGTCGGGCGACTGACGTAGGGGTTGCCGGGAGCGCCTTGATCAGGCACTCCCGAAAGGTGACCACCATGAACACTCTGCGTTTCACCGCGGGCGAACCCGCGGTCGAGATCACCCGCGTCGCGCCGAGGCGGTGGCACGCGCTGGACGACGACCGGGTCACCGGTCGCGCCGAGGCCACCACGCGCCCCGACGGGCGGGTCTTTCTCAGCGTCGACGCCTGGCACCGCTCCGTTTTCGACCAGCTCGTCCGCACGGTGCTCGCGACGTTGCCGGAACGGCTCCACACTGTTGCCGACGAGACCGACCAGGAACTGCTCGCCGCCTGGCGCCAGGCCGGCTTGACGATCCGGCGGCGCGAGTGGGAGTACGTCGTGCCCACCGATCCGCGCGTCACGGGGCCGGCGCTCCCGCCACCGGGCGTCACCCTCGTGCCCGCCGGCGCTGCCGAAGACGGCCCGTTGCGGAAGCTGGACCGCGTCGTCCGCGCCGAGGTCGAAGCGACCGTCGGCTGGCAGGAAATGCCGGCCGAGGTACTGGTCCGGCCCGGCGACACCATCGTCGACCCGGCGAAGTACGCCGTGGCAGCCGAAGCGGGCGAGTACGTGGGCCTGGTCCGGGTCGTCCAAGTGACGCGCCTGCCCCGGATCGGGCTGATCGCCGTCCGCACCGTCCGGCGGCGCCGCGGGATCGCTCGTGCGCTGCTGGTCCACTCGCTCGGCGTCCTGCACGAGGCGGGGATCGAGAGGGCGTCGGCCGAGGTGAACGAGGCCAACGAAGCGGCGACGGCGTTGTTCGAGGGCCTCGGCGCCCGACGGTCGAACAGCACTCTGGAGCTGGTGCGCCATGGCCGGTAAGGGCGGGATCGAAGTCGAAGGAACCGTGGTGGAGTGCCTGCGCGACGCCCGGTTCAAGGTCGAGCTGTCGAACGGGCACCACGTGCTCGCCCACATCAGCGGCAAGATCAGGAAGAACTACATCAAGATCGTGCCGTACGACCGGGTCCTGGTGGAGCTGAGCCCGTACGACCTGAGCCGGGGCCGGATCCTGTTCCGGTACCGGAACTAGGGCCGCGACGTTCCCGCCGGCGAGCCGGCGCACCTGCGCGCCGACCGCCGCGGGATCGTCCGAAGTGGACGCCCCCGCCGGTTTGCCCAACACACCACCGGCCGGGGCACGAAGCGCGGAAGGTCAGACGTTCGCTTCCACGAACTGGTGGCCCTCGGTGTTCTCGACCACGATCGAAGCGACCTGAGCGGGGTCGACGAGGGCGGAACCGTTGAGGTCCGCACCGTCGTGGACAGCTTTCTGGGACACGAGCCAGCCGCCGGCGATTTCGCGGTCGCCGTTCTTGCTGACGACGATCAGGCGACACTTCTCGCCCGCCGGAATGCCCGTGACGGCGGCCTCGACGCGAACCCAGCCCGCGGCCGGGACGATGCTCGCGGTGAGCCGCGTCTCGCCCGAGGCGCCGCTGAGGAACTTCGTGCCGGGCACGGTGCTGGACGCGGTCGTCGGCACGGGTGCGGGCGGCGGCGGAACGGCGACGGCCGGGCCCGCGGGCGAACCCGCCTTGCCCACCACGACACCGACGCCCATCGCGGCGGCCGCGACCACAACGGCCGCCGTCGCGGCCAGGAACCGGCCACGGCCGGCCGAGCTGCGCGCTTCCGAACGCACCTGGCGCAGCGTGCGCTGCAGCAGCAGGTCACCGCCCTCCGGCGGGCCGTCGAGCAGCGCTTCGGGCGGCACGTCGCCCAGGAACTCCTGCATCTCGCGCAGCGACTCGACCTCCGCGCGGCAGTCCGCGCAGCCGGCGAGGTGCGCCTCGATCGTCTGCTTCTCCTCCGCGGAGACGTCACCGGCGACGTAGCCGGCGAGGTCCGCGTGGTCGGGGAAGTCGCTGAACCCGCTCATCTACGCCGCCCCCACCCGCTGATCCGCGAACTTCTCCCGCAATGCCCGTAAACCGTAGTACGAGCGGGATTTCACCGTGCCGGCCGGGATTCCCAGCTGCTCGGCGGCCTCGGTCACCGTGCGGCCGTGCAGGTACATCTGTTCCAGGACTTCGCGGTGCTCGGGCGAGAGGCCTTCGAGAGCCGACAGGACCACCATCGAGTCCACGACGTGGTCGGCGTGGTCGTGCTCCACCGGCACGGTGGTCGGCGACTCCGCGACCTCCGCCGGGCGCGCGTCACGCGCGCGGACCTTGTCGATCACCAGGTTGCGGACGACCGTCAGCAGCCAGCCGCGCACGGAACCCTTGCCGTTGACGAGGCTGTCCGGGTTGCGCCAGGCGCGCACCAGCGCCTCCTGTACCACGTCCTCGGCGGCCGCGCGGTCGTTGAGGAGTCTCGTGGCGTAGGCGAGCATCGCCTTTCCGTGCTCCTCGAACAACGAGCGGACGAGCGCCTCGTCGGCCACCTGTTGGCGGTGACGAGTCCTCAACCCGGCCATTCCGGACCACCCTCCCCGAACCGGCAAGATCACCCTTGCCCTGCTGCGCAGAACTGTAGGACAGCACCCGAGGCCGTCCGCACGAGGTGCACGATCGGCGACCACCACCCACAGTGGCCGCTTCGCACCCCGCGACAGTCAACCCTTCCCCTGAACGGACGATTGCCATCACCGGGGGCAACCGACACCTTCGGCCACGGACGGTGCCCCTTTGTCCCCTGCCGGACCCGGTTGCAACCGCTCGCCGACTTCGCCACCACGTTCGGTGACGAAGGTGTCCCGCGCGTTCGGCCACCCCCGGCCGCCCCACTCAGCCGATCGGACCACTCACCGGGACGAGCGTCACCGTGGCCGTTTTGCCGCCTTGACCGGCGACCGTGACGCGCAGTTTGTCGCCCGGGTGGTGGGTGTCCATGAGGGCGATCAGCGCCGTCGCCGAGGTGACCGGTTTGTCGTCGATGCCCACCACGAGCAGGTTGGGCTTCAGGCCCAGCTTGGCCGCCGGCCCGCCCGCGACCACGGACTTGATGAGCGCGCCCGTGCCGTTACCGCCGTCGACCACCGTGAGTCCGACGAACGCGCTGGGTCCGATGTGGATGGTGTCGGATGACTTGCCCTCGAGGATGCGCTTCGCGATGTCGGCGGCTGCTGTGATGGGGATCGCGAAGCCCTCGTGCGGGCGCAGGCCCTTGTCGAACACGTAGCCGGCGTTCGCGGCCGTGTCGACGCCGATCACTCGGCCCTCGGTGTCGGCGAGCGGCCCGCCGGAGTCGCCCGACTGGATGTCGGCGTCGACCTGGAGCAAGCCGGTGAGCGTCTCGGTGGCGCCGGTGACCTCGTCGGCCGCCGTGACCTGCTGCCCGAGCGCCGTGACCTTGCCCGGCGACGCGCTGGGTGGCCCGCCCACGCCGCCCGCGTTCCCGATCGCCACCACTCCGTCGCCGATCTTCACCGCACCGGACTCGCCCAGGGTCACCGTGACCAGGCCGGCCGCGTCTTTCAGCTTGAGCAAGGCGATGTCGCGGCTGCGGTCGTAACCCAGCACGGTGGCGTCGTAGCCGTGGCCGTTGCCGACGTCTGTCACGTGCATCGCGGTGGCGCCCTCGACCACGTGGTTGTTGGTGAGCACCAGGCCGTCGTCGCTCAGCACGATGCCGGTGCCCGCCGCGCCGCCGCCTTCGAGCCCCAGCTCCACGTCGATGTCCACTACGGCGGGGCTCACCTTCGCGACCACCGACGCGATGTCGAACGCCGGCCGCGGCCGCACCGGGGCCGCCGGCGGCGCGGGCGGCGTCTTCGGCCCCCACGCGTAGTGGCCGACGGCGACCCCGACGAGCGCCAGCAGCACCACCAGTCCGAGTGAGATCAGCACGGCGCGCTGGGGCCGCTTGCGCTTCGGCGGCTCCTGCGGGTTCGGCGGCGGGGCCGGGACCTGCGGGAGCGCCTCGTGCTGCTGGTGCGCCCACGGCGCGCCGAGGGGGGCATCGGTGTTCTGGCTCATTCTCGGTTCCCTGCCGTTCGCATCGGACAGCACACGTGCATTGTTCACACCGCCTCGATCGGGGAACAGTACTGGCAGGCCCGCCGGGGTGTGGGTTACCTTCGAAGTGATCTTCCCAGCCTGCTCCTCTCACCAGGTCGGCACACGCCGGCGGCTGTGCACTGGGATCACCGCCCCCGGCGCCCGACCGCCCGGCCGTCGGGAGTGCGGTGCCCGCACCGCTCTCCCGACGGCCCTGGTCCACGACGTCCTTTGTGGACACTTTCGCCGATCCGCTGAATCCGCGGGTCTGGTGCCTCCCCGGGTGCGGACGTACCGTCCGAAGCGAGACCGAGGAGAGGTGGGCCATGCCCGAACACTTCAAGATGCTCATCGGCGGTCACGCCGTCGACGCGATCAGCGGCAAGACGTTCGAATCCCGAAACCCCTACACCGGCGAACCCTGGGCCGTGCTGCCCGACGGCGGGCCCGAGGACGTCGACGCCGCCGTGCGCGCGGCCCGCGCCGCGCTCGACGGCGAGTGGGGCTCCGCGACGGGCTTCACCCGGGCCGCGCTGCTGCGCCGGCTGGGCGACCTGATCGGCGAGAACGCGGAACGACTGGCCCGCCTCGAGGTCAACGACTCCGGCAAGCTCCTGCGCGAGATGCTCGGCCAGCTCACCGCCCTGGGCGGCTGGTACCACTACTTCGCCGGCCTGGCGGACAAGATCGAGGGGCGGCAGATCCCGTCGCCCAACCCGAACTACCTCGTGTACACGAAGCGTGAGCCGGTGGGTGTGGTCGCGGCGATCACTCCGTGGAACTCGCCGTTGTTGTTGCTGACGTGGAAGCTGGCGCCGGCGTTGGCCGCCGGGTGCACCGTGGTGGTGAAGCCTTCGGAGCACGCGCCGGTGTCGACGCTGGGGTTCGCCGCGTTGGTCACGGAGGCCGGTTTTCCGCCTGGGGTGGTGAATGTCGTGACCGGTCTTTCGCGCGAGACGGGTGCCTCGCTGGCCGGTCACCCCGGCGTGGACAAGGTCGCGTTCACGGGATCGACGGCAACCGGTCGGGCGGTTGCGCGGGCGGCGGCGGAGAACCTGGTGAAGGTCACTTTGGAGCTGGGCGGCAAATCGCCTCAGGTCGTGTTCCCCGACGCGGACCTCGATGCGGCGGCGAACGGGATCGTGGCGGGCGTTTTCGCGGCCACCGGGCAGACGTGCATGGCGGGTTCGCGGTTGATCGTGCACGCGGACGTGCACGACGAGCTGGTGCGGTTGGTGGCTCGGCGCGCCGCGTCGATTCGGCTGGGCGACCCGACCGCGGCGGAGACCGAGATGGGGCCGGTGGCCAATGAGCCGCAGTACGAGAAGGTGTTGTCGTACTTGGAAACCGCGCGGGCCGAGGGGGCGACGGTCGCGTATGGGGGTGTCGCGGATCCCGGTTTGGGTGGGTTGTTCGTGCAGCCGACAGTGCTGACCGGGGTCACGCCGGAGTCGACGGTTTACCGGGAGGAGGTGTTCGGGCCCGTTCTGGCGGCGTTGACGTTCACGGAAGAGGACGAGGCGGTGAAGCTGGCCAACGACACGCCGTACGGGCTGGCGGGGGCGGTGTGGACCAAGGACGTGCACCGCGCACATCGGGTCGCGGGCCGGATTCGGGCCGGGACGGTGTGGGTGAACGCCTATCGGGTGGTGGCGCCGTCGGTTCCGTTCGGGGGCTTCAAGAATTCCGGGCTGGGCCAGGAGAACGGGGTTCACGCGGTGGACGAGTACCTGGAGGAGAAGGCCGTCTGGGTGGAGCTGACCGGAGGGACGCGGGACCCGTTCACGCTGGGCTGAGTCCATTGCGGACGCTGTGATGAAAACGCGGTGCGCCGGCGGGTCGGTCCTGGCAGGGTGGTGGTGGTGTCCAGGACGATTGCGTGCGACGAGTCCGGTTCCGAGGGAGTGAACCTCATCGGGGCGAACACGGACGTCTTCGCGCACGCCGGCGTACGGGTGGACGTCGGGGCGGCCGCGGACTGCGTCGGCGAGCTCCGGGAGCGAATCGGTTCGCCGGCCCTGGAGTACAAGGCGAACCACCTGCTGCGCGCCAAGAACCGGGCGGCGCTGGTGTGGCTGCTGGGGCCGTCGGGACCGCTGGCGGGACGGGCCGGGGTCGTGCTGGTGGACAAGGCGTTGTTCGTCACCGGGAAAGTGGTGGACCTCCTCGTCGACCGGGTGCCTTACCCCGACTGCCTCGCCCGCCGACCGGACTCCCGGGCCGTCGTCCTGCACCGCGACGGCCAGCGGCTTCATGGCCCGCGGTGGAGTGAGTTCCTGCAGTCGTTCACCACTTTGCTTCGCACTTCCCAACGGCGGGGCCCAGGGCTGACACCTTCGGAGTTCTTCGCCCAGGACGAGGTGCTGAGTTCACTCGCCCAGGTGCCTGAGTTCGGCGCAGACCTCTCCCCTTCGCGGTTGCGGCAGCGCCGGCCACACGACCCCGAGCCTCGGCAGATCAAGCCGTGGCAGCAGCGCGGGTCAACCAGCATCGAGCAGCCGCAGCTCGGGCTGCTGCCGCAGCGCGGATCGAACCGCCTTGAGCGCCCGCAGACCGGACCGGAGCAACAGGGCGGGTCACACCACCACGAGCACCCCCGGAAGCAGCTGCCGCAACGCGAGTCACACCACCGCGAGCATCCCCAGACCGGACCGCACCAACAGCCCGAGCCACACCACCGCGAGCACCCCCGGATCCAGCCGCCGCAACGCGAGTCAAACCACCAGCGGATCGGCTCACCACCGGCTCGCGAGCACCTGACCGAACTACGAGAGCGACTGCGCGCGGACCCGTCGCTGGTCCCACCACTCGACCCACTGATGCCGGCCCTCGTCGACACGGTCACCCACTGGCACCCCACCACCGTCATCCACGACGAACAGCCCTCACTCACCCCCGCGCGCCTCGCCACCCTCCTTGGCCCCACCCGCGACGTCCAATTCGTCGACTCCCGCGCCGACCCGCGCGTCCAACTCGCCGACTTCCTGGCCGGTGTCACCCGCCGCCTGGCCGAAGACGCCCTTCACCACCGCGGAGATCCGGAGCTCACCGCTCTGCTGCGCCCCTACATGCTCCCGGCCTCGATCTGGACCGGCGCGCTGTGAAGGGCATCGCTACGGGGAATTTCGGACACACTTCGAAGATCAGCGGGCCGCTCCGTGAGTCTGCGGAACAACACCCGCCGCTGCCGCTCGGCGGACCGGTCGAGCAGTCCCTTCACGACGCCGTCGACTCCACCGAGTCACGCCCCTGCGCAACGCCCGCTGGGGCTGCGCTCACCACCCCGATCGCGTCGCGAAGCGACCGCCCGCGGCGTCCGACATCGGCCGCCGCAGCACCCCCGCCACGCAGCCGGTCAGCACCTCAAGCGGGTCGCGACGCGCCGCCCGCGACGGCCAAGATCAGCCTGCGAAATCACCCCGTGCCACCGGCCGAGCCCAGCCAGCGACCCAAGCACGTCGCCAAAGGGACCGCCTGCGACGGCCAGGACCAGCCGCTCCATCACCCCACCGCCTGCCGCGGTCGGCCGACAACCCAAACACGTCGCGAACGGACCGCCCGCGACAGCCAACGTCAGCCCGCGTAATCCCCGGGCCACCTACCGAGACCGACCGGCGACCCAAGCACGTCGCCAAAGGAACCACTTGCGACAGCCAAGACCAGCCGCTCCATCACCCCACCGCCTGCCGCGGCCGACCGACAACCCAAACACATCGCGAACGGACCGCCCCCAACAGCCAAGATCAACCCCGCAAAACCACCCCGGCCACCTGGCACCCGAGACCCTGGTCAGCAACCCAAGCGCGTCGTGACCAGTCCCGTCACCACCGGGTTCAGTCGCGCGGCGTGACGATGTGGACGGCGGCCTCTTCGGCGGACGCGGCGCCGCCGTCGATGCCGGCGTCGGAGGCGTAGAGCTCCTCGTCGGTGTCCGGGCCGAAGCCCGCGTCCTGGGCGACGAGGCGGCCCGCGCGGGCGTCGCCGACTTCGTCGTCGAGGAGCTCGCCGTCGGTGTCGGTGGTGTCGCCGAGATTGTCGCCGTCGTCGTACGCCAGGTCCGGCAGCTCGCGCGCGAGGCGGCCCTCCCAGCTTTCGCCGGCCAGCTCCTCCGCGGGGGTCATGCCCCACTCGCGCACGGCCAGTGGCTTTTCGGGCGGCGAGTAGCCCTCGTCGTACGGGTCGCCGTCCTCCAGAGTGTCTTCGGGGTCGAGCACGCCGGTGTCGGCGTTGTCCTCGATGTCGTCGTCCACGAACGGCTCCTCTCTCCGTGCCCTCCGCGTGCAGATTACGCACCGCCGCCAGTGTCCCTCGACCGGTGGGTCCCGACCAAGATCGCTACCCTCGGGCGCGCCTACGGAGGTGGAGGGGTCAGTGACAGAGTGGAGCGGGCCGACGCTGCTGGCCCTGTTCGGCGGGTTCGGGCTGGCGTTCGTGCTGGTGGTGCCCTACGCCGTGCTCAGCTACCGCCGCCGCGGCGAGTTCGGCCCGGGGCGCGCGATCGCCGCGCTGGGGTTCCTCGTGTACTGCTGCGCGCTGATCACGTACACGCTCGTGCCGACCCCCGTCGTCGACGCCGCGTTCTGCGCGAGCCACGAGTCGCTGCGTCACCCCGTCGTGAACCCGCTGCAGTTCCTTTCGGACATGAAGCAGTTCCACACCGGGCCGCTCAGCAATCCGGCGCTGCGGCAGGTGCTGTTCAACGTCGCGCTGTTCGTGCCGTGGGGCGTGTTCATGCGCCGCCTGTACCGGAAGGGCCCGGCGTTCGCGATCGCCACCGGGTTCCTCGTGTCGCTCTTCATCGAGACCACGCAGCTCACGGGCGTCTGGTCCCTCGTCGACTGCCCCTACCGCCTCTTCGACACGGGCGACCTCCTGTCCAACACCGTCGGCGCCGCAGTCGGCGCCCTCACCGCCCCGGTGCTCGGCCGCCCCCACGAACGCCTCGACGCGAAGGCCCCCCGCCCCGTCCGCAGCGGACGTCGCCTGTTCGGCATGCTGCTGGACCTCATCGCGGTGACACTGCTGGGCGTGGCCCTGAACGTCGTCGTGGTCGCCGTCCAGCTCCTGGGCGACCCGGACAGTCTTCGTGGCCCTGGCAACCCTCTTGTGGACGCGGTGCTCGGTGAGTGGCTGCCCGCGTTGGTCTTGCTGCTGGCGGTGCCACTGGCCGGCAACGGCGCGACGCCCGGGCAGCGCGCGGTGCTCCTGACGGTGGTGAACTCCGGTGATGAAAAGCCTTCGGTGCTGCAGATGGTGCTGCGGTTCGCCTTCGGGTCGGGCGGTTATTTCGTCGCGCTCGGTCTTGCTACGGCGAGCACTCAGCCTTCGACGTTCACCGGGGTGTGGATCGTGGTGAGCGGCCTGTTCGCCATCTTCACGCGCGGGCATCGTGGGTTGACGGGGTTGTTGGCCGGGTTGCGGGTTGTGGATGCTCGACGTGAGAGGGAACGGGTTTCGGCGTGACGTCACGCCCGGCCCGGCCCCCGCGTTTCGGCGTGACCTCGCCCCCGTGGCGCGGCACATCCTCCAACGGCATGCCGACTTCCGCCGGCTCTTCCTCGGCAACTCGATGTCATTGCTGAGCTCCACTGTCACCACCGTCGCGCTGCCGTTGGCGGCCGTGCTGATGCTGCACGCCTCGTCCGTCTACATGGGACTCCTCGGCGCCGCGGCCCTCCTGCCGCACTTCCTGCTCGGCCTCCCCGCCGTCGTGTGGGTGGACCGCCTGCCGTACTGGCGTCTCCTCGTGATGGCCGATATCGCGCGACTGGTACTCATCGGCTCGGGGGCACTCGCCCGCGTGGTTGGTCCGGTCACCGTCGCGGGTGGGGCCGTCGCCGCGTAGCGGGACCGGTGCTGCGCGGCGTGCGGCTGTACGGCGTGAACCAGCAGACCCTCCGCCAAACCCTCATCGCACCCGAACTGCTCTCCCGCGCCACCGCGACGTGGCGGTTCCTCGACTACGGCATGCAACCGCTGGGCGCCCTCACCGGCGGGTTGTTCGGCGTGGTGAGCCTTCGCGCGACCCTGATCACCGGCGCGGCGGTTGATGGCTGTGGCGACGGCGTCCTGCTCGGTTGAGCCGGAAACAGTGAAGCCTCAGCTGGAGTAAGCCTCCAGTTCCACAATCCGCGAATACGCATGATCATTCGAATCCAACGCGACGATCTGCACCCCATCAGCTTGCACCGCCGGGAACGTGGACGTCACCGAGCCCGAAGTGTTGCCCCGCACCGAAGCCACCGTCACCCATGCGCCATTCACGTGGGCCTGGACGTCGAAGTCGCGCAGGCCGTATTTCGCGGCCGGGTACTTCGTGGAGTCCAGGGTGTCGGTGACGACGCGGCCGACTGCACCGGCAGCGGGCAGGGTCACGGTGTAGTTGTCCGGGAACACCGACTTCGTGCCGTCGTTCCAGCCCGTCGTGGTGGACCAGTGGTCGCCGTTGGCATCGCCGTCGACGGCGCCGCACGGGGAGAAGCTGCCGTTGGTTGACGACGGGGTGGCTTGTTCGCCGAGGAGGAGGTTGTCATCGGGGCCCTTGGGTGGCAGGGGAAGGACGTCGACCGGTACGGACAAGCGCGAACGGTCCACCGACAAGTCCACCGTGTAGTGGCCGGGGCGCGCAGACCGCGGCGCGGTGACCCCGACCCGAACCGACACGGGCTGACCGACCGGCAGCCAAGACGAGAAGACCCGGCGGTCGAGTACCAGCGGCGAAGGTGCGGACAGCTCCATGTCCGCGTACACCGCGCCGCGACCGTTGTTGGTCATACCGACGGTGAGGGCGCTCGGCAGGCAAGGCAGGCCGACGACCTGGATGTGCCCTGGAGTGGCGGACAGCGCCGGAGTGGGCGTGGCCGGGCTGCTCTGGGCGGCAGTCGCCAGTGCCACGCCGAGCACGACAGCGCCGGCGGCCACCGCGAGGTGACGTCGCTGCATGGGGAACTCCTGTCAGTGGACGTGGATGGCGGGGACGCGGTCTTCGACGGTGAGCTTGGCGCGCGTGGTGACCTTGCCGTCGCGGATGGAGACCTTGTCGACCACGCGGTAGTCGGCGGTCCACTCGCGCGGGGTGACCTCGCAGCGCACGTAGCCGCGCTGGAAGTTGCCGAACTTGACGTGCGGGTTCTCGTCGAGGATGGTCTGGCCGCCGGTGTCGAGGTCCATGCCGTCCTGGCCCGACGTGATCGACGTGCCGACGAACTCCGTCGCCACGACCGGCGAGCTCGGGTCCGCATAGTCCGGCCGCAGCTCCGAAGCGACGCTGCGGTGCAGGTCGCCCGCGATGCTGACCAGGTTGCGCACCTTGCGATCCTGCGCGCCGCCGAGGATGCGCTTGCGGGAGGCGACGTAGCCGTCCCACGTGTCCATCGGCACGAGCACGGGCGGGCCCGCGGCGGTGTCGAGCTGCGCGATCGCGGTCTGGTGCGCGAGCACCTCCCAGCGTGCGGAGTGCTGCGCCATGCCGTCGAGCAGCCACTTCTCCTGCGTGGCGCCGGTGATCGTGCGGTTCGGGTCGAGCGAGTCCGGGTTCGGGGCCTTGGTGCCGTCGCCCGCGGCCTGGTCGTCGCGGTACTGGCGGGTGTCGAGGACGTTGAACCGGATCAGGTCTCCGTACTGGAAGCGGCGGTACATCTGGATGTCCGGGCCGGTCGGCAGCTGCGTGACACGCACGGGCTGGTGCTCCCACCACGCGCGGAACGCGTTCGCGCGCCGCACGAGGAACTGTGCGACGGGGTCGTTGTTCTCGGAGATGTCGCCGGCCCAGTTGTTCTCGACCTCGTGGTCGTCGATCGTGACGATCCACGGCGCGGCGGCGTGCGCGGCCTGCAGGTCGGGGTCGGTCTTGTAGAGGGCGTAGCGGCCGCGGTAGTCGTCGAGCGTCGTGGTCTCGCGCTGGAAGTCCACGGCCATGTCCTGCTTGCGCAGCCCGCCGTCGGCGCCCACGCCGTACTCGTAGATGTAGTCACCGAGGTGGAAGACGACGTCGTGGTCGCGCGCGGCCATGTCGCGGTAGGCGGTGTAGAAGCCCTCGTACCAGGCCTGGCAGCTCGCATACGCCAGCGACACGGCGGGCACCGGCTGGTGCGCGGTCGGCGACGTACGGGTGCGACCGACCTGGCTGGTGTGCGCGCCGACGTGGAAGCGGTAGAAGTAGTGCCGCCACGGGCGCAGCCCGCGGACGTCCACGTGCACGCTGTGCGACTCCTCGCGCCGGGCGAGCGCGTTGCCGGACCGCACGACGCGGCGGAACCGCTCGTCCTCGGCCATTTCCCAGCGCACCGACACCGGGCGGTCGTTCATGCCGCCGAACGGTTCGAGGGGCTTCGGCGCCAGGCGCGTCCAGATCACGACCGCGTCGGGCAGCGGGTCGCCCGAGGCGATGCCGAGCGTGAACGGGTAGCCGGGCACGCGGTCGGTGTCCACGGTGGTGGCGCCGGAAGCGGTGATGCCGGGCAGCGTCCCGGCGAGCGCCAGCGCGGCGGCGGCTCCCGTGACGGTGAGGAACTTGCGTCGCGTCGGGGTGTCCACGTCGCTCCGATCCAGTGCGGTCCCGGCGGCGCTCGTGCCCGCGGGAGGGCGGACGGCCGCACGCGTGCGGCACGTGGGTGGTGCTCACCGTCGACGGCTTCCCAGTCGCTTCTTCGCCGGTGGAGCGGGTGTTGAAGACGGGCCGGTTCGTGCGTGGTTCGTCCCGCGCTGGGCACGTTATCCGGCCGCCGGCGTGCCGTGAACGATCACGACGGTGAATTCGAGCTGAAGTCTGGGGAGGTGACCAGAGGTAGCGCTGAGTGACCACCGGGGACGACAAATAGTGGCACCAGAACTGTATCCAGTGGCACTATTCGTGGTTTTGTCAGATCAGATGAACACCACGTAGCTGGCCTTGTTGTCGAAGCCGTTGTTCGAGAATTCGGTGTCCACCGAGTGCTTCTTGGCCTCGTAGCCTTGGTCGCCACCGCAGTTGCTGGAATCGTAGAGCTTCACAACGTGGCTCGTGCTGTTCTTCATCGAACTCGCGCCGTTGGTGACGAAGCCGTTGCCACCCGCCCACTTGGGTCTTGGACAGGTCGATCGCATCCCCAATCGCCTTTCGATGGAGAAACCCGGCCGACGAGCCGGATCCGAACAGGCGGGAACGTCCCCAGACGTGTATGGCGAACTGCCCCAGAATTCCCGCCAGTACGAAAACTATAGCGATCAAATTTCGGCGCACACCGCCGGAGTGGTGATCGTCACCGAGCAGCCAGTATGGTGTTTCGGTGATCGGGAAAAGTGCTCCTTCGCCTTCGCCGAGTGTGACGCTCGGCGGGGTGGTGTCGCATTCCCGCCAGGTTTTGTCGGTGCCGCCGGGCAGACTGGCAGGCGTGTACGAGGACATCGAACGCTGCGTGCGCGCGGTGCAGTCGAAGGACGCCCGGTTCGACGGGTGGTTCTTCACCGCCGTGGTCACCACCGGTATCTACTGCCGGCCGAGCTGCCCCGTCGTGCCGCCGAAGGTCGAGAACATGCGCTTCTACGGCAGCGCGGCGGCGGCGCAGACGGCCGGGTTCCGCGCGTGCAAGCGCTGCCGGCCCGACGTCACGCCGGGGTCGCCGCTGTGGAACGAGCGCGCGGACGTGGTCGCGCGCGCCATGCGGCTGATCGCCGACGGGGTGGTGGACCGCGAGGGCGTGGGCGGGCTCGCGGCGCGGCTCGGGTACAGCGTGCGGCAGGTGTACGCGGAGCTGGGCGCCGGGCCGCTGGCGCTCGCGCGGGCCCAGCGCGCCGAAACCGCGCGGCTGCTGGTCGAGACCACCGAGATGCCGATGGGCGACATCGCGCACGCCGCCGGGTTCTCGAGCATCCGGACGTTCAACGACACCGTGCGCCAGGTGTTCGCCCTGACGCCGAGCGAGCTGCGGTCGAGGGCGTCCGGCGCACCGTCGTCGCCGGGGTCGCTTTCGCTGCGGCTGCCGTTCCGCGCCCCGCTGTGCCCGGACAACCTTTTCGGCCATCTGGCGGCCACCGCCGTGCCGGGTGTGGAGGAATGGCGCGACGGCGCGTACCGGCGCACCCTGCGCCTCCCTCATGGCCACGGCATCGTTTCGCTGGCGCCGACGCCCGACCACATCGCGTGCCGCCTCAGCCTCACCGATCTGCGTGACCTGTCGGCCGCCATCAGTCGCTGCCGGCGCCTGCTGGACCTCGACGCGGATCCCATCGCGGTCGACGCGCAGCTCTCCTCGGATCCGGCGCTGGCCCCGCTCGTCGCGAAGAACCCCGGGCGCCGGGTGCCGCGCACGGCCGATCCGGAGGAGTTCGCGATCCGGGCAGTGCTGGGCCAGCAGGTGTCCACCGCTGCGGCCCGCACCCACGCCGCCCGCCTGGTCACGGCCCACGGCACCCCCGTCGACGACCGCGAGGGCGGCCTCGGTTTTCTCTTCCCGACCCCTGCCGACCTTGCGGACCTGGATCCTGATTCGCTCGCGATGCCGCAGTCCCGCCGCCGGACGCTGGTGGGCCTCATCGCCGTTCTCACCGCGGGCGAACTCGACCTTTCGCCTAGTGGAGACTGGGCTCGCGCCCGCGCCGAGCTGTCGGCACTGCCGGGGTTCGGGCCGTGGACGGTGGAGACCATCGCGATGCGGGCGCTGGGGGATCCGGATGCGTTCGTGCCCACGGACCTGGGGGTGAAGCTGGCCGCTGCGGCCCTGGATCTGCCGACGTCGCCTTCGGCCCTGACCCGGCATGCGGTTGCTTGGCAGCCGTGGCGCGCCTACGCGGTGCAGTACCTGTGGGCGACGGGGGATCATCCGATCAACTACCTGCCGGCCTAGGTGTCCGGAAACCCGAGCCCTGGGGGTCTAGGGCTGCGGGGCGAGGAAATCCAGGATGGCCGCGGCGACGGCGTCGGGGGCTTCGAGCCAGGGGACGTGACCGACGCCCGCAAGGCTCACGCGGGTCGCCGTCGGGAGGGCGGCGTGGAGGGAGTCCACGGCCTGGCGGGGGCGGATGTCCTGGTCACCGTCGACGATCAAGGTGGGAGCGGACAGGGCGCGGCAGGCCGCGATGAGCTCGGCTTCGGTCGGAGACCGGCGTTTTTCCTCGGTGTTGATGGCGGCGTTGCAGTCGTAGTTGATCGGGAACCACGGCGTGGCCATCCGCTCGGCGTGGGTGAGCGCGGTCGAGGGGTCGGGGAAGTCCGCGGTCCATTGCAGGACAGCGAGTTCTCGGTCTTCGACCGGGGTTCGGGCGCGGGCGTTCAGGTCCCTGAGCCGCGGCAAGTCCCGGCCGAGGCGGGCGGCGAGGTTGCGTTCATAGGCCGGATGCCAGGCGCGCCCCAAGCCGGTTCCGGACACGTAGACCAGCTTGGTCACGTGGGCCGGGTGGGCCAAGGCGTAGCGCAGCGCCACCGTCGCTCCCCAGGAATGGCCCAGGACAGCGGCGCGGGACAGCCCGTAGTAGCGGCGGACGGCGTCCAGGTCGGCGATCGTCTGCGCGAGCGAGTACGGGCCACGGCCTTCCGAGCGGGCCGCACCCGCGCTGGTCCTAGCGAATCGCGCGCAGGCGGGTGGCCAGCGCGGCAGCGAGGTCGCCGAACATGTCCCACAGGCCCGGCCCGCCGTGGCACAGGATGACCGTCTCTCCCTCGCCGACGGCCGTCGTCCAGAGACGACAGCCGTCATCAGCCGGGATCAGCTCTCCGGGGCGATCCGCGCGGTCTGGTTCCGAGGGATTCACGTGCGCGGCCGGAGGTTCCACGCCGCTCAGCCCCGCGCCATCCACGCGATTCGGCGCCGACCTACCCACGCCGCTCAACTCCGCACAGGCCACGCCATTCGGCGCCGCACGATCCGCGCAGTCCAGCCCTGGCGGATCTACGCGGTTCGAGCCCACGTGGTCCATGTGGTCCACGTGCGCGGAATCCACCCCGTTCGAATCCCCGCCGTCCACGCGATTCACACCCACGGAACCCACCCTGCCCGAACCCGCGCCGTCCTGGCAGCCCAGTTCCATGGAGCCCCCCGGTCCGAACCCGCACGAGCCGCGCGATCCAGTCCCCGCGGATCTACGCGGTTCGAACCCACGCGATCCGAACGGTCCAGTCCTGCGGACTCCACCCCGTTCGAACCCGCACCGTCCAGGCAGCCCAGTCTCAGGGAACCCGCCTGGTCTGAACCCGCGCCCTCCGTGCAGCCCACTTCCGCACAGTCCCCGCGAACC
>NZ_JBFAAJ010000001.1:1003609-1125018 GCF_040639695.1 Amycolatopsis sp. NPDC023774 | reverse complement strand
GCGGGTCCACGTCGTCGGCGCGGTCCACCCCAGAACCCTCCCGGTCCGAACCCGCGCCGTCCACGCGGTCCAGGGCCACCCGGTCCACGCGACCCGGGTCCACGTCGTCGGCGCGGTCCACCCCAGAACCCTCCCGGTCCGAACCCGCGCCGTCCACGCGGTCCAGGGCCACCCGGTCCACGCGACCCGAACCCACGTCGTCCCCCCGGTCCAGTCCCCGGGACCAACGCGATTCGAACCCGCTCGGTCGGCATGGGTCCTTGGTGATCCATCCGGTTCGGGATCGCCCCCACCGCCCCGACACGGGGGCGACAGAACGCCAGTTACACCGCAGTCACCTCCGCACCGCCGAAGGCCTCACTTGAACAAGCCGTTCAGAGCGCCGAAATCCATCCCGGAGCCCAGTTCGTCGTAGGTGCCCGCGCCGAGCATTTCCTGGGCCGCGCGGAGGGCCACGGCGTAGGCGCCCTGGGCCAGCGATGTGCCGACGGTGACGCGGCGGACGCCGGCGGATGCGAAGTCCGCCACCGGCGGAGCGCCGGCCCCGGCCATGACGGCGACCGGGAGAGGTGACGCGGCCGTCAGTTCTCGAAGCACCGCCAGGTCCACCAAGCCCGGCACGAAGATGCTGTCCACGCCGGCCTCGGCGTACGCGTGGGCGCGCGCGAGGACGTCGTCGAAGCGGCGCTCCGGCTCGCCGACGCCGAAGAGGTACACGTCCGTCCGGGCGTTGATCCACAGCTCCGGCAAGCCGGCCGACGCAGCAGCCGCACGGCCTGCCGCCAGACGTGCCGCCTGGGCCTCCGGAGAAAACAGCGAAAGCGTGCCCGCCTGGGAGTCCTCCAGGTTGACGCCGACCGCGCCGGCGCCGATGACCTCCCCGACGGTCGCGGCGACGTCCGCGGGGTCCGGGCCGTAGCCGCCTTCGATGTCGGCGGTCACCGGCACCGAGACGGCCCGGGCGATCTGCCGCACCGCGCCGGTCATCTCGGACCGCGTCAAACCCTGACCGTCACCGCGGCCGAGCGCCCAGGAGACCCCGCCGCTCGTGGTGGCGATGGCCTGCGCGCCGGCGTGCTCGATGACGGCCGCGCTGCCGGCGTCCCACGCGTTCGGCAGCACCACCATCGGCTGAGTGTGCAGCTCTCTGAACGCTTTTGCCTTGTCCTGCAACGATTCCATGCGGTCCTCCCAGTCGAATACCAACCGAGGAGGACGCTAGCAGCGGGCACCGACAAAACTCGGCTCAACCGAGATCCGGCTCAGACGGAGCCGGGTGAGCTGCCGCCGGCGGCCGGGGACATCGACGAGCAGCGCCGCCTCAGGCCGCCAGGTCGAGGACGACGCGGAAGCGCGCCTGGCCGGACAGCATGCGCTCATACGCCTTCGGGGCGTCGGTCCACGGGACGATCTCGTTCATCGGCCGCACGCCGCGAGCCGCGGCGAACGCGAGGCCGTCCTCGTTCTCGATGGCCGAACCGGTGAGGCTGCCGGCCACTGTGCGCGTGCCGAAGATCAGGTCCGTGGTGCCGATCGTCAGCGGGTCGGGCGCCGCGCCGAGGACCACCAGCCGCCCGCGTGGCGCGAGTCCCGCGACCAGCGGCGACATGGACGCGCCACTCGAGGCCGTCGCGACGATCGCCGCCGCGCCGCCCAGCTTCTGCAGCTGCGCGCCGGGGTCGCCGGCGGTGCTGTCGACGTACTCGTCCGTGCCGAGGCGCGTGGCCAGCTCGGCCTTGTCCGTGCCGCGCGCGATCGCGGCGACGCGGTAGCCCAGCGCCTTCGCGTACTGCACGCCGAGGTGGCCTAGCCCGCCGATCCCCTGCACCGCGACCAGCGACCCGGGACGTGCGTCGAGCTTGCTCAACGCGCTGTACGTGGTGATCCCCGCGCACAGCAACGGCGCCGCATCCGAAGCGGACAGTCCACTGGGGATGCGGACGAGGCCGGTGGCGCGAGCGTAGGTGTATTCGGCGTAACCGCCGTCGACGTGCGTGCCGGTCCACGGCTGGTCGGTGCAGTTGACGAAGTCGCCGCGGCGGCAGTACTCGCACTCGCCGTCCTGCCCGCCCAGGTAACCGATGCCGACGCGCTCACCGACGTGCCACGCCCGCACCCCCTCGCCGACGGCGTCGATCACCCCGACGATCTCGTGGCCGGGCACCCGCGGCACGTCAGGGTCGGCCCGCATCCCCTCGACCGCCAGCACGTCGGAGTGGCAGACGCCGCAGTACTCCACTTTGACCCGGACCTGCCCGTACGACGGCACGACGAGCTCCCGCTCGCTGAGCGCGAACTGGCGGGTGCCGGTGACTTCCAGAGCTCGGTAAGTTGTCATAATTTGAATATGACCGGTCGTCTTAACTCTGTCAAGGGACGACCTCGAATCGCGGACCCGGGCTTTTCAGGGCAGGTCGAAGCCCAGCTCCTTGGCGGCGTCGGCCGGCGTCGGCTGCGCCCACCGCTGCGCCACGGACTGGTGCGTCGACAGCGAACGCAGCTCCGCGCGGTCGAGGTAGAGCACGCCGCCGAGGTGGTCGGTCTCGTGCTGGACGATGCGCGCCGGCCAGCCCGCGAACTCCTCGTCGACGGCCGCGCCCGTCTCGTCCTGCGCCTCGAGCCGGACCCGCAACGGCCGTGCGACCACGGCCTGCCAGCCGGTCACGCTCAGGCAGCCCTCGAAGAACGCGACCCGCACGGAGCCGAGCGCCGTGTACCGCGGGTTCACCAGCACGCGGAACGGCAACGGCCCGATCCCGCGCGCGGCCAGCACCTCGGGCGGCGTGTTCGGCCGCTCGTAGTCCTCGACCACCGCGAGCTGCACCGGAAGCCCGATCTGCGGCGCCGCCAGCCCGACGCCGGGCGCCGCGTGCATCGTCTCCTTCATGCCCTCGATCAGCCCGGCGAGCGCGGCTTCGGTCAGCTCGCCTTCGTAGGGCGACGCGGCCGCGCGCAGCACCGGGTCACCGGCCTGGACGATGGGCCACGGGAGTGGCTGGGCGAGCAGTTCGTCCACGAGGTCGGCGAGCACGCTGGGAGCACCTTCCTACAGCAGGGAGCCGAACACCACGTCGAAGAAGTCGTCCAGCGGGGCGACGCTCTTGGCCACCTTGGTACGGATGATCGCACCCTCCCACGCATCGAGCACGAACCGCCCGAGCAGCTCCGGGTCCTTGTCGCCCTTGACCTCGCCGGCGGCCTGCGCCTGGCGGATGGAGTCGGTGATGCTGTCCGACCAGTGCGTGAGGCTCGCCCCGACCTGCTTGCGGATCACGGGACTGTGGTCGGCGCGCTCGGAACCCATGTTGCCGATGAGGCAGCCGCGAGTGAACTCGTTGTCCACCAGCACGTCGCGCATCACGGTGAACCGCGCGCGCAGCGTGTCGAGCGGACCGAGGTCGCCGTGCTCGTCGCGCCAGCCCGAGCTCTCGGCGTAGCGCGCGACGACCTCGGCCCCGAGGTCTTCCTTGCTCTTGAAGTGGTTGTAGAACGACCCCTTGGGCACGCCGGCCGCCCGGGTGATGGTGTCGACGGAACACGCGGCGAAGCCGTAGCGGTGGAACTCGGTGACCGCGGTGTCGACGATCACCTCACGAACACTGGGACGTGGCATCTGCCAATTATATGACCGGTCGTCTCGACTGTCGACCAGCCTGAGCCGACCAGGGCCGCAGCCGAGATCCACAGCCGCTCTCGCACCCGCCTGATCGCTTCCGGCATGCTGGGTTCCGTGGCCTACGACGTGAACGCGATCCGCAAGCACTTCCCTGCCCTTGCCGAAGGGGCTGCCCACTTCGACGGGCCCGGGGGCTCGCAGGTGCCGGACGTGGTGGGGGAAGCCGTGGCGGCCGTCCTCTGCTCCGCGATCGCCAACCGGGGCACGGTGACGCCGGCCGAGCGGCGCGCGGACGGGGTCGTCCGGGAGGCACGGCAGGCAGCGGCGGATCTGCTGGGCGCGCAGGCCGAGGGCGTTGTGTTCGGGCGCAGCATGACGCAGGTGACGTACGACTTCTCGCGCGCGCTGGCCAAGACGTGGGAGGCCGGGGACGAGGTCGTGGTCACGCGGCTCGACCACGACGCCAACATCCGGCCGTGGGTGCAGGCGGCGGCCACGCGCGGGGTCACCGTACGGTGGGCCGACTTCGATCCAGCGACGGGCGAGCTGCCGGTCGGGGCGGTGACGTCGTTGCTGACCGACAGGACGCGGCTCGTGGCCGTGACGGCGGCGTCCAACCTGCTCGGCACACGGCCGGACGTCGCGGCGATCACGGCGAAGGTGCGCGAGGCCGGGGCCCTCAGCTACGTCGACGGGGTGCACCTCACGCCGCACGCCACTGTGGACATCGCCGAACTCGGAGCCGACTTCTACGCCTGCTCGGCGTACAAGTTTCTCGGCCCGCACCTCGGCCTGCTCGCGGCCGCGCCCGAGCTGCTGGAGACGCTGCGGCCGGACAAGCTCGTGCCGTCCAGCGACGCCGTGCCGGAGCGCTTCGAGCTGGGCACACTCCCCTACGAGCTGCTCGCGGGCACCACGGCGGCCATCGACTTCCTCGCGGGCCTGGTACCCGCCGAGGGCACGCGGCGCGAGCGGCTCGCCACCTCGCTGGCCGCGCTCGAAGTGCACGAGCGGGAGATGCTGCAGCGCCTCGACGACGGGCTCGCCGCGCTGCCCCAGGTCGTTCGCCACGGCTCCCCCGGCCGCGAACGCACGCCGACCGTCCTGTTCTCCGTGACGGGCCACGAACCCAAGGCCGTGTACGAGCACCTGGCGAGCCACAACGTCAACGCGCCGGCCGCGAGCTTCTACGCCATCGAGTGCTCTCGCCACCTCGGCCTGGGCGACACGGGCGCCGTCCGCGCAGGCATTGCGCCCTACACGACGGCGGCCGAGGTCGACCGGCTCGTCAGCGCGGTAGCGCAGCTGTGACGGCCGCGCCGCGCACGTAGACCGCGCGGCTGTCGAGGACGACCGCCGCGCCGGTGAACGGGTTGCCGCCCACCGCGAGGACGCCGGCGTCGAAGCCCGGCGCCAGGCGGCCCTTGCGGTGGCCCGGCCCGCACACGCCTTCAGCCACGGACGTCACCGCCCGGAATTTGTCCACTGTGGACACTCCGGGCCGGAACGTGCCACCGGGGTCGAGCCGGCCCGCATCGCCGCGCAGGTACTTCCGCGTGGGCCGCCCTTCCACGAGCGGGGCCCCACCCCAGCACCGGTAAGTCGAACCGCGCGCCATCCGCAGCAGCTCGTACTGCGGTGTGCGCGTAGCGGACCTTGCCCGCGCGCAGGTGGTCGTCGAGCGCGCACACCACCTCGGCCACAAAGGGTGTCTCGCACGTCGACCCAGCGCAGGTCGACCCGGTCGGTCCGCAGGCGGCACAGGCTCGTTTCCAGGGAGTCGACGAGGTTCTTGCGGTGGCCACCGGCCGCGTTCAGGTCTCCCGCGTGGGTCTGCGCCGCGTACTGCGTGGTGAGCACGAACCGGTCGCCGCGGCCTTCCAGCAGCTCGCCGAGGTTGCGTTCCGACGAGCCCTGCGTGCAGGTGCTCGCGGTGTCGAGGAAGTCACCGCCGGCCTCGGCGTAGAGGTCGAGCGGCCGCGCGCTCGTCTCGCGCGGCGCGCGCCAGCCTCAGTCCTCGCCGAAGGTCATCGTGCGCAGCGCGAGCCCGGAAACCCGCGCGCCCGTTTTGCCCAGCAGTGTGTCGCGCATGCGTCCACGGTGCGGCGGCCGCGAACCCCGGCGCCACGGCGCGTTCGTCCGGAGGACCGCCGGTACCACGCCGGCCGGCTCCCGGCACACGCCGACAATGGCGGACATGACCGAGCTCGCCGGCTTCCTGCGCGCCGGCCGCTCGCGCGTGCACTAGTGCGACGTCGGGTGCGCCGCCGACGCCAGCCGCGGCGGGTGCCGCGCGGCGCGAGGAGGTGGCGCAGCCGGCGAACGTGAGCGTCGACTACCTCGTGCGCCTGGAACAAGGCCGCACCACCGACGTCTCGCGCGCGGTGCTCGAGTCGCTCGCCGACGCGCTGCGGCCGGCGCCCGACGCGCGCAAGTACCTCCTGACCATCGCCGGGCCGGCCATCCGGCCCCGCCCGGCAGGGAAGGCCGGGAGCAGGCACGGCGCCTGCTCGCGTCGCTCGACCTGCCGGCGCTCGTGGTCGGGCGCGCGCTCGACCTGCTGGCCTGGAACCCGGTCGCTTGATCGCCGAGTTCGGCGTGCCGGAGCCGGAGCGGCGCACCATGGTGCGGATGGTGTTCCTGGACCTGGACTAGCGGGCGGTGGTCGCCGGTTGGCCGGAGGTGGCGCGCGAGCGCGTCGCCTACCTGCGCCGCGACGCCGGTCACTACCCGGACGACCCGCGGCCGGCCGCGGGTCGTCGAGGAGGTCTCGGCGGCCGACCAGGACTGCCGCACGTGGTGGGCCGACCGCCGCGTGCGGATGGCGGGAATCCGGCTAAAGACGTGCCGGCACCCGCGCGTCGGGCCGGTGACGGTGTACCCGCAGCGCCCGGGGGTGGATACCGACCCCAGGCAGTTCGTGGTGGTGTACTCGGCCGAGCCCGGGTACGGCGTCGGAAGCCGCGCTGCGCAGCCTCGCTGAGACGGCGTTGACCGGCTGAGTCCCGTTGTGGAACTCTCGGAGCATGAGCATCGACGTCGTGGTCGGCGACACCGTCACCACCGTGACGATCAACCGCCCGGACAAGCGCAACGCACTGACCACGGCCCTGTACACGGCCCTGGCCGAAGCGCTGGAGACAGCGGCCACGCCGATCGTCGTCCTCACCGGCGCCGGCGGCACGTTCACCGCGGGCAACGACCTCGGCGACTTCCTCGCGCACGACGACTCCGCCGCCGGCGACGACACACCCGTGCGGCGGTTCCAGGAGGCGCTGCTCGCCACGCGCGCGGTGGTGGTCGCGGCCGTCGACGGCCCGGCCGTCGGCATCGGCGCGACCCTGCTGCTGCACTGCGACCTCGTGTACGCGACCGAGCGCAGCTACCTGCAGTTCCCGTTCACGTCGCTGGGGCTGGTGCCGGAGTACGGCAGCAGCTTCGTGCTGCCGCACCTGGTCGGCCCGCAGCGTGCGGCCGAGCTGCTGCTGTTCGGCGACCGCGTGCCGGCCGCCGAGGCGCACCGGCTGGGGCTCGTGAACGAGGTGCTGGCGGACGCGGCGGCGCTGGAGGCCCGCGTCGCCGAACGCACGGCCGCGTTGGCCGCGCAGCCGGCTTCGTCGCTGGCGCTGACCCGCGAGTTGCTGCGCGACACCGAGAACACGAGTGTGCGCGGGCGGATGGACGTCGAGTCGCAGCACTTCGCGAAGCTGCTGCACGACCCGGCGACCGTCGCCAACCTGCGCGCGAAGCTCCGCCGCCGCTAGGCGAGCTTGCGGCGGCGCTTGTCCACGGCGCCGTCGAGCAGCGGCCGCAGCTCCTCGACGATCGAATCGAGCGGGGCGACGTCCTGCTCGGCGCGCGCGAGCACGATCGCGCCTTCGAGGGAGCTGATCATCAGCACGGCCAGCGAAGCGACGCGCGCGGGAGATACGCCCATCTGCTCCAGCGCCTCGACGAGCGGTTTACGCCATTCGGCGAAAGCGGCGGCCGCGCTCTCCCGCAGCTTTTCGCTCATCGCGGCGGAATCGGCGACCGTGGCGACGATCGGGCAGCCGTTCCCGAATCCCTGGCCCGCGAATTCGGTGCGCCACGGCGCGACCATCGCGGCGAAGAGGTTGCCCGGCGTCGCGTCTTCCAGCGATTCGGCGTTGCGGCGCACGCGACGCGCGGCGTACCGGCCGGCCCACGCCACTGCTTCGGCGACGAGCTGCTCCTTACCCCCGGGGAAGTAGTGCTGCAGCGACCCCCGCGGTGCGTTCGCGTGGGCCACCACGTCCCGCAGGCCCGTACCGCCGACGCCCTGCGTCCGCAGCAGCTGCGCGGCGCTGAACACCATCCGGTCCCGCGCCGGCCTCTCCGACTCCGCCACCGACGACCTCCTTCATGACACCGGTCATGCTAGTCGGCACGACCAGTTCGAACTCCTTGTCGCCCCGCTCGAAAGTCGGGACCGGGTGGAAGCCGTGCGCGCGCAGCAGGCCCTCGGCCGGTGCGTTGCCGACCTGGACGGTGGCGTGCAGCGTCCAGCCCGTCCAGCGGACGTCCTCGGTCAGGCCGCGCACGAGCGCGCTCGCGATGCCGCGACGGCGCCAGGCGTCGGCCACGAGCACCCCGAGCTCGGCCTGCCGGTCGCTTTCCGGCACGAGGTTGACCAAGCCGACCGCGGCATCGCCGACCTTCGCGACGAGGGCCTCGCCGGCGAGCAGGAACGCGCGGTAGCGCACCAGGATCCAGTCCGGCGCCGGGCGCCCGGGCAGCGTGAAGCGCCACGCGAGGCCCTCCGGCGAGCACGCTCGCACGAGGCTCTCCACGGCATCGGCGGTAGCCGGCTCGACGGTCGCTATGACAGCTGTCATGGCTCATGGCTAGCACGGTTCCCCTGATCGACTCACTATGACGACCGTCATAGTGAGTGCTCACGCTGCCGACACGACCGGCCTCGAGCGAGACTCACACCGCCCAGCCGAACGGTGGGGCATGACCGGTTCCGGGTAATGCGATTTCACTTCCCGTGTCCGCCATCACCCGGTGCGCTGAAAAATGCCGGCAATTCATGCGCGGAACACGATCCGTCGGGCCGTGAGCCTTATCGGGTGAAAACCGTTCCCAAAAGCTTCCGGCCGCGCGATTCTTCCCTATCTTCTAATCGAATCTTCTCGAAACAGTGCACGAAGGGGACGCGGTCATGACCCAGTCGATCGAAGCTCCGGCGAAGGAATTCTGCGTCGACTGGGAGATGGAGGGAAACGACGGCGGCCGCGTGAACGTGACGCTGTCGGGTCAGGTGAGCCTGCTCGACGGCAACCGCTTCTACAAAGTCGACGGCGTGCTCTGCATCGCCGAAGGTGCGGAGTACTGCCGCGCGGTCGGCAACCCGCGCCTCTACGTCCGGCGCAACGGAGTGGAAGCGAGCGGCCGGCACTGGGGCTGGGAGGCGATCAGCTCGCGCAAGACCGCCAACCGCCTCTGCACGATGGACGGCTACTTCGTGCGCACCGGTTACTGGGCCCCGTCCGACCGGTCGATCCAGCTGAGCATCGTGGCGGAGCACGGCATCACGCGACGCAAGTCGTACAGCACCACCGCGACCGTCCGGCTCGTGGACTGACACCGGTTTCCGGGCTCCGCATTCAACGCGCGGCGAGCATCGGCCGAGTCGATCGCGACGTGAAGTGACGGCGTTCACCCACAAGTGGGGCGATCACCTTGAGCGTGCTGAGGAACACACTGTTTTCCCAGGAAAATCAAAGAAAACGTTGTGCTGGACACAGCGCGCGCGGGCGCCCAAGAGGACCATGGAGCTCATGCGCAACAAGGCCCGGGCTGGCAGACCACCTCTTCACTTCACCCGTTTCTTGCGACGACTGGGGTTCGCGCGCAATCCGCTCGTGCGCCGCTCCGACCGGATCGAGGGTCTCCTCGCCGGCTTGGCCGCACTGATCGCGATCTTGGCGCTCCCGCTCGTGGTGCTGCTCGGCGAGGCCGACGCCTCCCACGAGACCGCGGCGTCGGACGCGCAGCTGCACGCGCGCCACCAAGTGACCGCGACCGTGCTCGCGCCCGCGCCGAAGCCGGCGTCGATGGGCGACAGCGCCCCGATCGCCCACAGCTCTCGCGTGACGGCCAGCTGGCGGCTGCCGAACGGCTCGCCGCAGACCGGCGTCGTGACAGTGCCCGCGGGCGCCGGCAACCCCGGTTCGCAGGCGCCGATCTGGCTGGACGACAACGGCAAGCAGACCACCGCCCCGCTCACCCACGCCGACGCGGTGACCAACGGCGTGCTCGTGGGCACCTTCACTTGGCTGTGCGCGATCGGCCTGCTGGCCGGCGCGTTCTGGATCGCCCGGCGCGTACTCGACCACCGGCGCGCGGCGCGCTGGGCCGACGAATGGGCGCAGCTCGCCGGCCCGGAGGCAGTTCGCTGAATCCGGCTGCCTCCGGGCCCGGCCGGCGGACCGGCGGAGCGACACCCCCAGCGCCGCCCCGCGGCAGTGCAACGCCTACCGCTAAGACTGTGAGCAGCGCGAGTTAACTAACAGCTAACTCGCGCTGCTCACAGTCTTGTGCAGGGGAGCCCTGATTGTCAACTGTCAGCTAATCTGGGATAGTCGACCTAGCTGAGAGCAATCGGTCGCTGACCGGAGGGGCGGACATGTCCAGTGACTCGAGTGATGACCCTCGGCCGACGTTGGCCTCCAGGCTCGACGATCTGTTCCGCACGGTGCGTCCGCAGGGCAAGCACTGGACGAACGCCGAGGTTGCCGCCGAGCTGAAGCGCGAATCACCTGAGCTGAAAGTCGGCTCGGTGTACCTGTCGCAGCTGCGGTCGGGCAAGCGCACCAACCCGTCGCAGGAGCTGCTGGCGGCGCTGGCGAAGTTCTTCGGGGTGTCCGTCGCGTACTTCTTCGACGAGAAGGTGGCAGGCGACGTGCTGGGCGAGCTGGCCGCCATCGAGGCGATGCGGCAGGCCGGCGTGCGCGCCGTCGCGATGCGCGCGGCGGGTATGCGTGAGGAGAACCTGCAGGCGATCACCACGATCATGGACCAGTATCGCCAGATGCAGGGCCTGCCGCCGGTCAGCGACGAGGCGGCGGGCTGAGCATGGCGCAGGAGCGTCGCGACCAGCTCAAGCAGATGCGCGAAGAGGGCGCGCCACGGATCGCCGAGCTGGACCTGCCGGAGGGTTGCGACCTCCCGACGCTGTGCGAACGGCTGGGCACCATCCGCGAACGGCCGATCACCCTCGTGCCGATGCCCATGCCGGCCTCCCACCCGTGCGGTATGTGGGTCGCGGCGCAACAAGAAGACCTCATCTTCTTCGACGCCAACACCACCGGCGCACACCAGGAGCACATCATCTTGCACGAGCTCGGTCACATCATCTGCTGCCACCGCGGCTCGGGCCTGCTCGACGACGAGAGCGCCCGGTCCCTGTTCCCCAACCTCGACCCGGACCTCGTCCGCGACATGCTGATGCGCGCCACCTACGACGACGCGCAGGAGCAGGAGGCAGAGATCATCGCCTACCTGCTGTCCGAGCGGTTGGGCGTCGTGCCGGCTGCTGCTCCGGCCGCGAAGCTCCCGGCGGCGGAGGAGAAGCCGATCGACCGGATCGAGCGAATGCTGTTGTAAGCGCTCACGTCTCCCGCTGGCGGGCTCCCCGGCCGCGCTCCTGTCGCCTGGGACCGTCTCGATTCCGGAGCGTCGCCATGAGCCGCGAGACCAGCGATGAGGCCTACGTGCTCGACCTGTGCGACGAGGTCCTGGGCGAGCCTGGTCATCGCCAAGCCCGCTTCGACTGGCTGCTCGGTGATCCCGGACGAGACGGCCGCGCGCGCAAGCTGCCGGTCGACAGCTACCGTCCGGGGCTCGGCTTGGTGGTGGCGTACCGGGAACTCCAGCACGATCAGCCGGTCAGGCACTTCGACAAACCAGACCAGCGCACTGTCAGCGGCGTCCACCGCGGCCGGCAGCGCGCCCGGTACGATCGGCGCCGAGACGAGCGGATCCCTGCCCACGGACTGCGCTTGGTGGTCATCAAGCCCGGCGAGCTTTTCGCGAACCGGCGCGGCCGCCTGCTCCGCGACCGCGAATCGGACTTTCCTCCTGTGCTGCGGGCAAACTCCCCCGCTGACCGTTTTCGGAGCTTACTTCTCCCGCAGGCGGGCGAGTTCCGCGGCCACCGTTGTCGTCGTGTACTCCAGTTGTGCGGGGTCGTGGTCGCTGGTGAGGAAGAAGCGCAGGCGGGTTTGGGATTCGTCGACGGCCGGGTGGAGGAGCGGGTCGACGATGATGCCGCGGTCGTAGAGGGCGCCGGCCAGGCGCAGCGTCGTGGTGGAGTCGCCGATGACGCAGGGGACGATGGGGGTCGCGGAGGCTGAGCCGGTGGGCAGGCCCGCCGCCTGAGCCAGTCGCAGGAACAAGCCCGAGTTTTCGCGGAGCCGCGCGAGCCGCGATGGTTCCGTGCGCAGGACGCGCAGGGCGGCCAGCGAAGCGGCGGCGCTGGCGGGCGTGAGGCCCACGCTGTAGACGAAGCCCGGCAGCGAGTAGCGCAGCCACTGGACAGTGCGCGACGAGCCGGCCAGGTAGCCGCCGCAGCCGGCGAGGGATTTGGAGAGGGTGCCCATCCAAAGGTCGACATCGGACCGCTCGACATCGAAGTGTTCGCCGACGCCGGCGCCCGTGGTGCCGACCGTGCCCATGCTGTGGGCCTCGTCGACCATCAGCAGGGCGCCGTAGCGCTTCTTCACCTCGATCAGGCCCGGCAGGTCGGCGAGGTCGCCGTCCATGCTGTACGCGCCCTCGACCACGATGAGCACCCGGCGGAACCGCGCCTGCGTGCGGCGCAGGACGTCTTCGAGCTGCGCGACGTCGTTGTGCGGGAACGGGCGGCGCGTCGCGCCGGAGAGGGCGCAGCCCTGCAGGATGCTGTCGTGCGCGAGCGAGTCGTGGACGATGAGATCGCCGGGACCGACGAGGTGGCCGATGGCGCTCACGTTGGTGGCGTGGCCGCTCACCAGCGCGAGGCAGTCAGCCGTGCCGAGGAACGTCGCCAGCTCCGTCTCCAGCTGACGCGTGAGGTTGCGCTCGCCCGCGAGCAGGCGGCTGCCCGACACCGAGGTGCCATAGCGTTCCACCGCGTCGTGCACCGCGGCGGTCACGGTGGGGTGGCCGGACAGACCCAGGTAGTTGTAGCTGGAGAACGACAGGTACTGCCGGCCGCCGACGGTCGTCGTGCTGGTCACCACACCCTGGTGCTTGCGGAAGTACGGGTTCGGCACGCCGAGGTCCGAGAACTCCCGCAGACGCCCGTCGATCGCCGCGGCCTCGGGGAAGTCGTCGATCGACGCCGTGGCCGGGTCGAACGCGACGGTCTCCGAAGTCAGTGGCGCGGGCACCGGCACAGCGGGCGTGATGATCCCCGCCACCCTACCGACTGTGACACCGCGCTCTTGCTCGATCTCGAAGCGCTGCCCGGGGAAGCGCTTACGAAGGTTGGCTTCCAGCTCCGTCAGCATGAGGGAATCGAACCCGAGGTCGTCGATCAACGCATGCCCGGCGCACAGATCACCGACTGGGAACGCGCTCGTGCGCGCGACCTCCTCCAGCACCACGGACAGCACGTCCCGCGACGACGGAATAACCTGTGGCTCAACGGGTTCCGCCACCACCGAAGCGCTGAGAGGCGGCAACGACCGCGCCTTCACCCGCTTCGCCTCGTCGACGACCCAGTGGTTACGCGGGCTGAGCGGGCTCGGCGGCAGTGTGCACGGCGGCGTCCGGCCGATCACGGGCCGCAGCCCGGCGCCGGTCACCGCCCGCGCGGCCAGCTCCAGCAGCGGCAGCTCCGGCGCGGGTACTTCGGCTCCCGGCGCCACGACACCCGCGTACGTCGCCGGCGCCAGCTCCCCCGTCGTCCCGGATTCCAGCGCGACGGATGCCGCCAGCAGCTTCGGCACCGCGTCGGCGGCGTCGGCGGCCACCACGGCGAGCCGTTCGGCGAACAACGTGCGGCGCGCCAAAGTGGACGCCACCACGGCCGGCGGCAACGGCTCGCGTGAGAGCACCTCCGCGACCTCACGTGCGTGCCGGGCCAAGCCCGCGCGGTCGCGCGCGGTCAGCAGCAACAACTGCGGTCCGGCAGGAGAAACCGTCGGCGCCGCGGGGGATTCCTCGATCACCACGTGCGCGTTCGTTCCACCGAAGCCGAACGCGCTCACCCCCGCGCGACGTGGGCCGTCGGCCGTCCACGGTGTCACCTCGCCGGCCACCCGCAGCCCGGCCTCGTCGAGCGCCAGGTGCCCGGCGGGCTCGAAGTCCGGCTGCGGCAGAATCTGTCCCTTGTGGACCGACAGCACCGACTTGATCAGCCCGGCGATACCGGCGGTCCCGAGCGAGTGCCCCACCACGGACTTCGCGGCACCGAGGTACGCGGGAGTGGTCGCGCCGCGACGCAGCTCGGCCAGCGCGTTGATCTCCACGTCGTCGCCCACCGACGTCGCCGTGCCGTGCGCTTCCAGGTACCCGATGGAGCCGGGCTCCACATCGGCGTCGCGGTACGCGCGGCGCAGCGCCAGCAGCTGGCCCGACTCCTGCGGCATCATGCCGCCCTTGACCGTGCCGTCGTTGGACAGCCCGACGCCGCGGATCACCGCGTAGATCCGGTCGCCGGCGGCCTGCGCGTCGGCCAGCGGACGCAGCACGAGCACGCCGGCGCCTTCACCCAGCACGAACCCGTCGGCCCGGCTGTCGAACGGCCGGCACTCGCCGGTGCGGGAAACCGCTCCGATGCGGCACAAACCCACCAGCAGGTCCGGCGTGAGCACCAGCTGCGCGCCACCGGCCACGGCGATGCGGCAGCGGCCCGCCCGCAGCGCGAACACCGCGTTGGCCACCGCCGTGAGGCCGCCGGAGCAGGCGGCGTCGAGCGCGTAGCTCTCGCCGTGCAGGTCGAACACAGAGCTGATCGAGCTCGGGCCCATGTTGAGCAGCAGCCCGGCCATGGCCGTGGCGTGCAGGCCGCCGACGGCCGAACCCGCCTCGGCCAGCTCGGCTCCCGCCGAGCGGCCGAACTCGCCGCCCGCGAGCTGCCGCAGGCGAATGTGAAGCGTGCTCATCTCGCGGTAGCCGCTCTCGGACAGCGACATGATCACCGACGTGTCTTCGCGCTCGAAGCCGCCGGCCTCCCAGCCGGCGTCCTGCAGCGCTTCGCGGGTGAGGTCGACCAGCAGCCGGTGCTGCGGGTCGAGTGACTTCGCCCGGCGCGGCGGGATGCCGTAGTGCCCGGCGTCGAAGTGGCCTACGTCGTCGAGCTGCGCCATCTTGTCGGAGTACGCGGCCGACGTGTCCCGGAAATCGTCGTTGTAGAACGAGTCCCGGCGCCACCTCGAATCCGGGACGGTCCTGAACTGAGGTTTCGGCTCACTGAGCAGATCCCAGTACTCGTTCACGTTCCGCGCGCCGGGAAACGGCACCCGATACCGACAATAGCGATGTCCGGTCGATTTCCGATTTTGTGCGCAGCAGATCCCCAAGACGCCATGACAGAACTTCCTCGCGCCGATCGCCCACCCAGTAGGTGAGAGATTGCCCCGTGGCGATCGAATTTTCAAGAGCGTCCCGCAATTCGTGCGAAAATCCCCGACCGCGCGTCAACCCACGGTAGCCAACCGATCACGCCACCAGCGCACCGTCGCCTCCGCCTGCTCGCGGAGCGGGGTGGCTTCCTCGCCCGAGAATTCCGTGAAGGCACGGGAATCCACCACGAACGGGCGGTCGAACTGGTAGTGCACCTCCTGCAGTTCTCGCAGCAGGGGCGAAATCACGGCGGCCAGCCGCAGCAACGGCGCCGGAAGCCGTTGTACGCCGACCGGCGGCACATTCGCCGCTTCGCACAGCACGCCGACCATCACGCGCGACGAACGGGCCGGCAGCGTCGGCACGTGCCACGCGCGACCCCACGACTTCTCCTCCGCGGCAACGCGCACCAGCGTGCGCGCGACATCCGGGACGTAGGTCCAGCTGTGGGGCGCGTCCGGGTCGCCCATCACCTGAACCTTGCGTCCCTTGAGCACCGCCGGCACCACGCGCGAGCCCAGGTGCCCGCCGTCGGTCACGCCCGGGCCGAAGAAGTCCGACGCCCGCACCTCGGCGGCGCGAATCCGGCCCTGCTCGTGCAGATCGTGCAGTTGCTTCCACAGCTGCGCGCGCACGCGGCCCTTGGGTCCCGTCGCCTCGAGCGGCAGGTCCTCGGTGATCGGACCTTCGACGGGCCCGTAGCCGTACAGGTTCCCCAGCGCCACGAGCACGGCACCGGTCGCCTCGGCCGCCGCGGCGGTGGCGTCACCCAGCGGTGGCCAGTCGCGCGTCCACCGGTGGTACGGCGGGCTCGCGCACTGGTAAATCGCGTCAGCACCCTCGGCTGCGGCGGTCAGCGCGGCACGGTCGGTGGCGTCGAGCACCACGTGCTCGAGGCCCGGCTCCTCAGGCCGCGGCGACCTGCCGATCACCTTCACCCGCTCGCCCCGGTCAGCGAGCAGCCTCGCCGTCGCCGCCCCCGCCGGCCCGAACCCGATCACCACGTGAAGACTCATGCGCCACACCATAGTCAGCCCGGTGAGCGGGATTGCCTTTTCAGGTATCCGTAACTCCGGGTTCACCGCGAACTTCTTCGGACAGTTGTCCGTAAACCTCTCGGACGCCTCACGACCCCACATCAACATGCCCGGCTGTGCTGATCGTTGCCAATCCGACCGTCACAGCGGGAACGGTTGCCAGCCACGGAAACCGTCCGGTCACGTGCCCGCCTGCTTTGGGCCGGATTGGCGACACCGGCTCGCGATTAATCGGATTCGCGGCGGTCTTCTTACTGACCGGAGCCGATTTTCGGACCCTAGGCGGCCGACGGGCGTTGGTGTAGGGTCGCCGATCATGGACAGTTCCGACAAGGGTGCCTATGTCTTCTGAGGATCTCCCCCGGCTCGTCAAGGCCACGGCTCGCCGCCAGCTCGCCGAGACCGGTGCGACCGGTCTGACGCTGCAGACGGTGGCCGTCGGAAGTGGCGTGACCGAGGCCGAGGTGCAACCGTTTTTCGGAGATCGTGACGATCTCCTGACCGCCTTGATCATCGACGCTTACAACGCCTCCGGCGAGGCCATGGAACAGGCCGATCCCGGCGAGCGGGAAACGGATCCCGGCGCGCGTCTGCTGGCCATCACGCGCGCATTGCGCGAATGGTCGCTCGCGAACCCGGCCGAGTTCGCCTTGCTCTACGGCTCGCCCGTGCCCGGCTATGCCGCGCCGGAGACCACGGTGGGCCCGGCTTCGCGCACACCCGCGGCGCTCGCCACGGTGCTGCGTTCCGCGCTGGCGGCCGGATCCCTCACGCCGCCGAGCCGGCCACTGCCCGGTCCGACGCTGGTGACCGCCGAGGCCGTCGCTCTCTTCGGCGGACAGCCCGAAGCTCCGTACGGCGATCTGCTCGAACGCGGGATCGTGCTGTGGACTCTGGGGACGCGCTCACGACGGCATTCAACCGCTGCTTGATCCGCGAAGTGAGCTCCTGCACCTGGTCGTAGATACGCCGGCGCTCGGCCATCTCCTTGCGGATCTTCTTGTCCGCGTGCATCACGGTCGTGTGGTCGCGGCCACCGAACGGCTGCCCGAGGAGCAACCTGATCGGCCTGCTGGTGTTCCAGGTGTTCAGCCGCATGCACGACAGCGTTGCCGACCAGTCGGCCTTCTTCGACTACGCGGTGGCCGTGGCCGCGGAAGCAGTCGGCTTGGCCGTACCACTCGAAGGCAGCCGGCGCGAGGCCGTGAACGCCTGAATCTCGAGTTCCACAACTGGGGTGGTCTGGTGTGAACGCGCTGAAGATCGTGCTCTTCGCGTCGTCCGCGGTGTCGTCGTACGCCGCGTTCCTCTACAAGCTGGCGTCGATCCGGCGCGGCTGGGGTGACATCGGGTACGTCACGATGATGGTGACGCTGGTGCTGCAGTGCCTCACGTTCACGATGGGAGCGGTGTCGCTCAGCGTCGTCACGTTCTTCGGCGTGCAGAACCTGGCCATCCTCCTCCTGCACCTCTCGGCGGTCGCCTACTGCATCAGCGCGCAGATCCTGCTGATGCAGTGGGCGAACCCGCTCTCGGAGGTGCGGCGCGCGATCCGGGTGTGGATCATCGCCGGCGTCGTGCTGTGCGCGGTGCTCACGGTGCTGTTCTTCATCGGCAACCGCCCCGGCACGCCGGCGTCGGCGTTCGGCACCGGCAGCAGCGATCCGGTCATCCTCGTCTACTTGTTGCTGTTCATCGTCTCGCAGGCCGTGCCGTGCGTGACGATCTACCGCCAGTGCATCCCGTATGCGCGAAGCACCTCGAAACCGTGGCTGCGCCGCGCTTTGCGGATGCTCGCGGCCGGCGCGGTGGTGCTGTTCCTGTACTGCGCCGCGCGCACGGTGAACATCGTGAGCCCCATGTTCGGCCTCTCGGTCAGGCCGTGGGCGATCGCCGCGTCACTGTTCAGCGCGCTCGGCATCGTGATCGTGTCGCTGGGGCTGACCATGCCGTCGTGGGGCGGGCACGTGTCGAACCTCCTTGCATGGGGCCGGAACTACAGCTCCTACCGCGCGCTCTACCCGCTGTGGCACTCGCTCTACGAGTCGTCGCCGGGCATCGCGCTGGAGCCGCCGTCCGGCGCCGACCGCCAGTGGTCCGACCTGCGCTACCGCCTGCACCGCCGCGTGATCGAGATCCGCGACGGCTGGCGGGCGCTGCGGCCGTACATGGACCGCGCCGAGTCCTCCCAGGCCGAAGCGGCGGACCAGGCGCTGGTCGAGGCCACGAAGATCAGGCACGCGCTACGGGCGAAGAACTCCGGCGTCACCCCGGCGCACAGCCAGGACAACGGCAGCTTCGACGACCACGACGCCAAGACGTTCGCCGCGGAAGTCGAGTGGCTGACGCAGGTTTCGACCGCCTACGGCCGACTGGACTGACCCATTCCGTCCAAAGTGGACCGAGTCTCAGGCCTGGACCAGTTCGCCGCGGTCGTGCGGCAGGTCGGCCAGTAGCGCCTCGCCCTTCACGAGCCACGAGACGCCGAACGCGATCACCGCGAGGGATTCCAGCCACACCGTCGGGTGCAGCGAAGCCGTGGCCGCGTCGAAGAAGAGCCCGTCGACGACGATCAGCACCAGCGCCGCCAGCATCACGCCACCGCACACCCGGTAGACGACGTTGCGCACGGCTTTGCGCGAGGTCGGCGACGGATCGGCGGACTTGGTGAACAGGAAGAAGCAGAAGAACGCCAGCGTCAGGAAGAAGATCGCCGCGAACACGAGGTGCGCCACGCCCATCGCGCGCTCGGTGGCCGTCGGCGAAGCCGGGCTGGTCGGGAAGAGTGCCACGCCGATGGCCGCGACCGCCGCGACGTTGCCGGCGATGTCGTCGATCCGCCCGTAACCCCGGTAGGAGACGAGGAAAACGCCGATGGCGCACATCGCGCCAACCAAGACGTCGCGCATGTCGCTGTAGTAGTAGCCGCTCAGCGAACCCAGCAGGCCGCCGCCTTGCAGCAGCTCCTTGCCGAGGATCACCACGAACGGCAGCGCGAGGCCGAGCACGCCGATCGCGCGGCGGAGGAAGAGGAACGAGCGCACGAGGGTGTTCACAGTTGCCTCCCCGATGTGGTCCACCACTATTTTTACCGGGTCGGCCAGGTTTTCACAGCGTGACGCGGGTGGTTCCCCCAACCTTGTCGAGTTCGGCGAGCAGCCGGCCCTTCGAACGGGCGCCGACGATGGTGTGCACCGGTTCGCCGCGGTGGAAGAGGATCAGCGTGGGCAGCGACATGACCTGGTACTTCCGCGCCGTCTCAGGGTTGAGGTCGGTGTCGATCTGATGCACCGTCAGGGAATCCGCCCGCTCGGCCGCGATCTCGGCCAGCACCGGCGCGATCATCCGGCACGGCGGGCACCACTCGGCCCAGAAATCCACGAGCACCGGCTTGTCGTGGTCGAGGACGTCGGCGGCGAAGGTCGCATCGGTGGTCATCGGGTCTCCTCGGCAACACAGGGGTCCCGCCGGGCCGAAGCCTCGGCAAGCTTGTCCATCAACGCGATCCGCACGGCGCCGAGGTCGGCCAGGCATTTCTCGACTTCCTGGAGCTTGCGCCGGTACACCTCGACCGATGCCGGGCAGGCGTCGCCGGACTCGTGGCCGGTGCGCAGGCAGTCGACGAACGGGCGGGTGTCTTCGAGGGTGAACCCGACCGTGCGCAGCGCCTGGATCTCGCTGACCAGCCGGAGGTCGTCCTCGTTGTACTCCCGGTACCCCTTCGCCAACCGCCCGCCGGAAGGAGCCCCTGCGCCTCGTAGAAGCGCAGCGCCCGTGGTGTCGTCCCCGCCCGCCGGGCGAGCTCGCCGATCCGCATGCGTCCGACGGTAGACCTTGACGTGCGCGTCAAAGGCAACCTCTCAGCCCGCGACCTTGCCGGTGTACTCCTGGTACTGCACCGCGTTCGCGGCCCGCATGCTCAGGTAGTCGAACACCTTGCTGAACACGGGGCCGGTCAGCATGCGGTACATCCGGTTGCGGTTGCGCAGCTTCTTCTCGTTCTCCGGCACGAGGAACCCACCCGAGCCGGCACCGTTCTTGTGGCCGATGTGCGCCGGCTTGCGCAGGCGCTGCTCGTACTTCTCGAACGCCGCCACGTGGTCGCCGTTCGCTGCCGCCAGCTCACCGGCGAGGATCTGCGCGCCCATCATCGCCAGCCCCGTGCCGGAGCCGCCGGGGCCGGCGCACCACGCGGCGTCGCCGAGCAGCACCACGCGGCCCTTCGACCACTTGTCCATGCTGATCTGGCCGATGGTGTCGAAGTAGAGGTCCGGAGCGTCGTCGATCGCGCTCAGCAGCCACTTCATCTCCCAGCCCGCGCCGGCGAAGACGTCGGTCACGATCTCCCTCTGCCGCTCGGGGTCCGGCCGGCCGTAACCACGCGGGTCGCCGCGGAAGTACAGGATGACGGTCACCGTGTCGCCGTCGCGGCCGCTGTAGACCATCGCGCCGCGGCCCGGCTCGTTGAAGATCAGGCCGCTGTGGTCGAGCGCGAGGTGGTTGGGCGCGCTGAACGCGGCGACGTGGTAACCGAGGTCCTTGCGGAAGCGCGCCTCCGCGCCGAACGCGGCCGTACGCACCCCAGAGTGCACACCGTCGGCGCCGACTACGAGGTCGAACCGGCGGGGCGCGCCGTGACGGAAGGTCACCTCGATGCCGTCGGCCTTCTCGGTCAGCGACGTGACGCGGTCGCCGAACACGTACTCGGTGTAGTCCCGGGTGCGCTCGTAGAGGATGCGGGCGAGGTCGCCGCGAAGGATCTCGAGCTCGCCGCTGGCGAACGAGCTGGGCACGGTCACGATCGGCTTGCCCGCCGAGTTCAGCAGCAGCTGGTCACCCATCGCGGTCTCGTACTTGCGCAGCTCCTCGGTGAGCCCCATCGCGTCGATCAGCTTCATCTGTTCGCCGCGAAAGTCCACGGCCTGGCCACCGGGGCGCAGCACCGGCGCCGCCTCGACGACGGTCACGGAGTAGCCGTGGTGGTGCAGCCAGTAAGCGGCCGACGGCCCGGCCACGCTGGCACCGGAAACGAGCACGGTCTTGGTCATCGCTGGATCCCTTCTCGGGGTTCGGCTTTCGATGACGCAAGACTGCGGCCCGGCGCTGACCACGCCCGCACGGTGCGCTGACGGTGGTGGTGCGCGCTCGTCAGCGGGCTCTCCGCGCTCGTCAGCGCAGGCCGCGAACGCCCGCAACCAGCAGGTCGACACCGCGGGCGAAGTACGAATCCTCGTCGCCACACGCGGCGAGCGCGTCGGCGGCGGCCGAGACGTTCGGGAAGCGTTCGGGCGACAAGGCGGCCAGCGCGACCCGCTTGCGCTCCACGGCCTCCTCGCGCGAAGACGCGGGGTGGACGTCGGTGGCACCGGGCTCGGCCGTCACGAGGGTGACGCTCGCGCACAGCAGGTAGCCGCCGAGCTCCGCGGCTTCCTCGGCCGTGAAGCCGGCTTCGCGCAGCAGGCCGAGCACGTGGTCGGCCACGGTGAGGCCGGGATCGGACTCGAGGATGCGCGGCGGGACGAGGTCCGCGACAGCGGGGTGGGGGCGCACGGCGGCCAGCACCGCCACGAGCGCAGCTCGCAGCCGCGCGTCCCAGGGACCGTCGGAATCCGGCAACGAGACGTCCGCCAGCAGGCGTTCGGCCAGGCCCGCCACGAGCTCGTGCTTGTCCTTGAAGTGCCAGTACAGCGCCATCGGCGTGACGCCGTGGTCCTGCGCGAGGCGGCGGATCGTCAGCGCTTCGAGGCCTTCGCGATCGGCCAGGGCGAGCGCGCCGTCGACGATCGTGTCGCGGCTGAGCTTCTCGCGCGTTTTGGCCACGAACTCGACTTTACCTCGTACAGGGGCCGTCTTCGTCGTCCGCGTTCAACCGCGAGACCATGCGGTCGAAGACGCGTTCCAGCACCTCGAGCTCGTCGGGTTTGACCTGCTCGAAGAAGTACCGCCGCACGGTCTCCACGTGCTCGGGCGCGGCCGCTTCGATCGCTTCGCGCCCGGCCGGCGTGAGACGCACCATGGCGCCGCGCGCGTCGTCCGAGCAGTCCTCGCGCGTGACGAGGCCGCGCTTCTCCATCCGGCTCACGTGGTGCGACAGCCGGCTGCGGTCCCACCTGATCTGCATCCCGAGGTCGCGCATGCGCAGCACGTCTCCTGGCGCATCCGAAAGCGGCACCATCAGCGTGTAGTCCGGGCCTGAAAGCCCCGCGTCGCGCACGAGCTGCCGGTCGATGGCGCCGTTCAGGGACCGCTGGAGCAGGTGGAACAGCTTCCAGACGTGCAACTCGCGCTCGTCGAGCCAGCGTGCGTCCGTCATGAAGTGAGTCTACCCAATTTGTTGACGCATCACCAATGATCACCCCGCGACGATCACCGCGGCGTCCGGTTCACCAGCGTAAAGACGCTCGACGAACGCCACGCGACGGACCAGCACGCGGCGCTGGTTCAGATAGCCCTTGTCCGTGATCTCCCCCGCGTCGAGGTCCGGCGGCTCGGCCAGCACCACGAGCCGCTCGACTCGGCCCGCCGACCCCGCCGCCGCGTTCATCGCGGCCAGCTGCTTCCCGACGTGCGCGCGCAGCTCGGCGTGCATCACGCAGCCGTCCGAGGACTCGAGCGAACCCGCGAACAAGGCCCGCGCTTCAGCGTCGTTGAGCCAGGCCAGCGCGCTGACGTAGGAACGGTTCTCCCCCGCGATCACCGCGTCGGACAGCAGTGGCACGGCCGAGAGCAACGCCGTGCGCAGCGCACCGACGCGGACGAAGGTGCCCGTGTCGAGCTTGAAGTCCTCCGCGATCCGGCCCCCGGACAGCAGGCCGGAGTTGGGGTCGTCCGAGGCCGGCCCGGCGGCGTCGCCCGTGCGGTAGAAGCCTTCCTCGTCGAAGGCCGCGGCCGTGAGGTCGGGCCGGTGCAGGTAGCCGGGCGTCACGGAGGCGCCGCGCACGCGGATCTCCCGCGCCTCTCCCACGGGCGCGAGCTTGACCTCCAGCCCCGGCAGCGGCACGCCGATGCACCGCGAGTCGTCGAACGGGAAGTGCGCGCTCGTCACGGCGGGCGCGGTCTCGGTCGCGCCCCACGAGCTCGTCAGCGGCACGTCGACGCCGGCTGCCCTGGCCGCACCGGCCAGCCGCGTGCGCAACGCCGCCGGCAAGGCGGCCGCCGCGTTGAACAGCAACCGCAGCCGCGAGAAGAACACGCGCGCGAAGTCGGGGTCCTGCTCCAGCACGGGCACCAGCTGCGCGTAGCCGGCGGGCACGTTGAAGTACAGCGTGGGCTGGGCCGAACGCAGGTTCTCCAGGCTGCGGCCGAACAGCTGCGGCGCCGGTTTGCCGTCGTCCACGTAGAGCGTGCCGCCGTTGTGCAGCACCAGATCCACGTTGTGATTGCCGCCGAAGGTGTGGCTCCACGGTAGCCAGTCGACGAGCACGGGCCGCTCCTCACCCAGGAACGGCCACACCTGCCGGATCGACTGCTGGTTCGCGCACAGCATCCGGTGCGTGTTGAGCACGCCCTTCGGCGCACCGGTCGAGCCCGACGTGAAGAGCACCTTCGCGAGCGCGTCCGGCCCCGTCGCGGCGTATGCGGCTTCGAGCTGCTGGCCGGGCGAAGTCGCCAGCAGATCGTCGAGGGATTCCGCACCATCCACGACGTGCACCTCACGCGCCAGGACCACACTCGCCCGATCAACTCCAGGTGCTTCGACGGCGGCGAGCGCCTTCGCGAAGGGACCGCCGGCCTCGGCGAAAACCAGGCCCGGGTTCAGCACCTTCGCGATCTGGCGGATCCGCGCGTGGTCGCCGCTGAGCAGGGAGTACGCGACACTGATCGGCGCCACCGGGACACCGGCCGTCAGCGCGCCGAGGGTGAGCACGAGGTGCGCGACGGAGTTGCCCGAGAGGATCATCACCGGCCGGTCCGGCCCCAGACCGCGATCGAGCAGCGCCTGCCCGAGCGCGTCGGCGCGGCGGCGGACCTCGCCGTAGGTCAGCGTCGCCCAGCCGTCGCCGTCGCGTTCGGCCACCAGCGGGTAGCCAGGATCGACTTCGGCCCAGTCGCGCAGCATCGTGGCGACGCTGCGCGGGTAGGTGCCCAGCGGGTCGCGGGAGCGGAAGACGACGCTCCCGTCCGGCCGGTCCTCGCGTTCGACGTCCGGTTCAGCGAACATTCGACCGTCTCCTCCTCGAGACCCGCCTGTCTCACACTGTGCTGCTCGTTACGAGTACCCATCCACTTTGATCAGCTTCGTAACTATTGTGGGTCGCGAGGAATTTGTCGAACATCAGTTTCCGCGCCGTCGGTCATCCGGCGCAGCACCGCGCCCGCCTTGAGCAGCAGCTCGACCTCGTCCTGCTCGAGTTCGCCGAACCGCTCCACGAGCACCCGTGACTCGTCGCGCACCACCGCGCCCAGCCGCCGCCGGCCCTGCTGGGTGAGGTGCACGTAGCTCACGCGCTTGTCGCCCGCGTCGGCCGCGCGCGCGACGAACCCGGCCTCCTCCATGGCGTGCACGACCTTGGTGGCCGTCGGCTGGGAGCAGCCGACCTCGTCGGCCAGCGCGCCGATCCGCAGGGGCCCGGAGCGGGCCAGCTTGGCGAGCACCAGCAGTTGCGTGCGCGGCAGGTTGTCGGGTGGCGCGGCGCGGTGCAGCTCGCGCAGCAGCCGGTACAGCGACAGCACGAACTGGAACGCCTCGTCGGCGTCGACGTCCGGCGACTCGCCCACCATGGCCCGCTCCTCACCCTCGTGGTCACCTCACCGGATGCGCAGCTCCGGTGAGTACAGATCGAACCAGGTCGCGAAGTTCAGCACACGCTCCACGAGTGGCCGAAGGAAGGGCACGGTGTCCTCCCGGGCAAGCAGCGCCGTCAGCAGGCCGCGGTCGAACAGGTCGAACACGGGGTGCGCCGGCGCGGCCAGCAGGTCGCCGACCTGGTCGCGCAGGGCTTGGAGGTACTTCGGGTCCTGCGTCGACGGGTACGGGCTTTTCACTCGTTCAGCCACCGACACCGGCAGCACGTCGCGGGCCGCCGCGCGGAGCAGGCTCTTCTCGCGGCCGTCGAACGTCTTCGTCGTCCACGGCGTGTTGTAGACGTACTCCACGAGCCGGTGGTCACAGAACGGCACGCGCACCTCGAGGCCGGTGGCCATGCTGAGGCGGTCCTTGCGGTCGAGCAGAATGCGCACGAACCGCGTGAGGTGCAGGTAGCCGATCACGCGCATGCGACGCTCGTGCTCGGTCTCGCCGGGCCGCGTGCCGGCCTCCGCGACCGCCGCCGAGTACGAGTCCCGCAGGTGCGTGGCAAGGTCCAAAGAGGACCGCACACCCTCGGCGAAGATCTGGCTCACCCCGCGTTCGCCCGACTGCAGCCGCCGCGCGAGCCACGGGAAGGTGTCGGCCTGCTGCACCTTCGGGTCGTGGAACCACGCGTAACCGCCGAAGACCTCGTCGGCCGACTCGCCGGACAACGCGACGGTGGAGCGCTCGCGGATCGCGCGGAACAGCAGGTACAGGGAGCCGTCCATGTCCCCCAGCCCCGTCGGCAGGTCGCGAGCCCGCACCACGGTCCGGCGCACGGCCGGGTCGGCGAGCTCCGCCGAGTCGAGCACGATGTCCTGGTGCAGCGAGCCCACGTGCTCGCGGACGTCACGCACATACGGCGCGTCCGGAGTGGACCGCAACGCGTCCGGCACGAAGTTGTCTTCCTGCCCCACGAAATCCACCGCGAAGCTGCGCACCCGCTCGTCCTGATCGGCCAGCTGCCGCGCGGCCAGCGCCGTGATGACGCTGGAGTCGAGGCCGCCCGAGAGCAGCACGCAGCGCGGCACGTCGGCGACGAGCTGACGGCGCACGATGTCGTCGAGCAGCTCGCGCACGTGCTGCACGGTCACGCCGATGTCGTCGGTGTGCTCCACCGGCTGGAGCTGCCAGTAGCGGCGCACCTGCAGGCCGGTGCGGTCCAGCGTCACGACGGTGCCGGGCTCGACCTCCCGCATGCCCGCCCACACGGCCTGGCCGGGGTTCTTGGTGAACGACAAGAGCTCGCGCAGGCCGTCGGTCTCCACGACGGGCCGGATTTCGGGGTGCGCGAGGATCGCCTTGGGCTCGGAGCCGAACAGCAGCCCGTCGCCGTGCAGCGCGTAGTACAGCGGCTTGATGCCCATCCGGTCGCGGATCAGGACCAGGCGCTCCTCCCGCGGGTCCCAGATCCCGAAGGCGTACATGCCGTTGAGGCGCTCTGCCAGGCCGGTGCCCCATTCCAGGTAGCCCCGCAGGACCACCTCGGTGTCACTGCCGGTGGTGAACCGGTGCCCACGCGCCTGCAGGTCCGCGCGCAGCTCGGCGAAGTTGTACACCTCACCGCTGTAGGTCAGCGCGACCGTGGCGCCGGCCTCGGCCGTCATCGGCTGCGTGCCCAGCTCGAGGTCGATGATGGCCAGGCGCCGGTGGCCGAACGCCGCGTGGCGGTCGAACCACGTCCCGCTCGCGTCCGGCCCGCGGCACGCCATGGTGGCCGTCATGGCCGCCACCGTCTCCCGCTCACCCGCCAGGTCGCGGCCGTAGTCCACCCATCCCGTGATCCCGCACATGTCCAGCCCCCGGACTGTTCAGAGAGAAACATTCATAGGGAATGAAACTGGTTTGCGAGGGCGAGCGCCACCCGGACGAACCGGACGTAAGCGTGGCGATCCGGCCAGGCCGCGGGCGTTTGCGCAGCTGGGGAGCTCGGGAGCGGCTTGAGTGACCTGCGTCACGAAGTGGGGTAGAGCCGGCCCATCAGTTCGAGGACCTCCTCGATCATCTGCCCCGCCTTCGCCTTCGACGGAGCGGCCGCGACCTCGCGCCCGGCCTCCGTAGACATCGCGGTGAGCGAGAGCACGAGCATGTCCGAAAGCGGCCGGGTGTGGCCGTTGACCAGCGTGGCGTTGGCCGTGAGCCACTCCCGGAACCGCTCGCGGGTGAGCAGGCCGAAGCCCGCCGGGCCGTTCCCGGACAGGAACAGCCGGGCGAGCTTGCGCTCCTGCCAGCACCCTTCGAGGTAGGCGCGCGCTCCGGAGATGTAGAGCCGGAGCGCGTCCTCCTCACCCTGCGCCAGCGCCGTCCGGAACGCCTTGGCGGACCGGTGCTGCTGGCGGCGGTTGTATTCGTTGTACAGCGTGATGTACAGATCGGACTTGGCGACGAAGTGGTGGTAGAGGCTGCCGATGCTGGCGCCGGCCCGTTCGGCGATGGCGGCCATGCTCGCCTGGTCGTACCCCGACGCGGTGAAGACCTCACCGGCCGCCTCGAGCAGCGCCGCGCGGGTCGCTTGCGCCCGCTTGCTCCCTGTCGCCTCCGTCATGGCGTGATTGTGCCGGACGGACTCACGCCGCAGGGATGCCGTTGGCCGGAGCCTGTGGTTGCGGTTGCGTGTAGGGGGCCACGGGACCGTCACCGTCGTCGGTTGTGAGCGGCGTTCCGGACGGCACCTGCTTGCCGTCCTTGATGGTCGCGATCTGCCCGCCGGTGTAGCCCGCGTGCGAGTCCGCGCCGTAGCGGAACGGCACCAGGCCCGGCCCGGTCAGCCCGCCCTTCTTCAGCGCGTCGATCACGCCCTGGCGCGTGGGGTTCTGCCCGGCGCGCGCGAGCGCCTGCGTGAATGTGTAGGCGTAGGCCATGGCGTAGTAGACGTTGCCGTCGAAGGGCACATTCGGGATGTACTGGTCGTGGATCTTCTTGAACAGCGCGGTCCACGAGTTGCTCGTGTCGTCGAGCGGCGGCAGGTAGGCCGACGTGACCAGGCCTTCGATGAGGTCCTGGCCCTTCACCGACGAACCCGCCTTCTTGGCGAAGTTCTCCAGCAGCCCCGACACCGTGATCGGGTCGGCGCCCACACTGGACGCGACGAGCGTCGGCGAGTAACCGAGCTTCAACGACGTCAGCTTGAACAACGCGGTGTAAGCCGGGATCGCCTCGAGCACCACGACGTCGGCCTTCGACGCCGCGATCGCCGACACCTGCGCGGCGACGTCGGTGTTGCCCGGCTGGTACGGCTGGCGCGAGACGACGAGGCTCTGGTCGATGTACTTGTCTAGACCCTTCATGCCGTCGCGGCCGAAGTCGTCGTCCTGGTAGAAGTACGCGACCTTCTTACCGGCGAGGTTCTTCTTCACGTAGTCGCCGAGGATCTTGCCCTCCACCGTGTAGTCCGGTTGCCAGCCGAACGTGTAGGGGTTCTTCTCCGGCTGGTCCCAGCAGGTGCAGCCGGACGCGACGAACAGGTCGGGCACACGCGAGGAGTTGAGGAAGTCCACGACCTTCGTGTGCGTCGGCGTACCGAGCGAGCCGACGATCGCGAACACCTTGTCCTGCAACACGAGCTGCTTGGTCAGCGTGACGGTCTGGGCCGGGTTGTAGGCGTCGTCGAGGTACTTGAGGGTGATCTTGCGGCCGTTGATGCCGCCGTTGGCGTTGACGTAGTCGAAGAACGCCTTCGCGGCCGGGCCCTGCTCGCTGTAGCCCGGCGCGGCCGTGCCCGTGAGCGGGATGGTGGACCCGATGGTGACGCTGTCGGCGGTGATCCCGGGCGTGGATTCCGCGGCGTCGTCACCCGAAGCGCAGGCGGTCGCGGTGAGGGCGACCACCGCGGCCAGGGCGACCGCAACGGATGCTGGTCGGCGTACGGTCATCTTCTCGTCTCCTGACGGGTCTGGAGTGGACGGACGAAACGAGCCTTGAGCAAGGCGCCGAGCCTGCGGACGCCGGACTGGATGCCGCCGGGGAACGCGATGATCACCACGATCAGCACCAGCCCGTAGAGCACGAGCGGGATGTTCGCGTAGATCCCCCGGGGCAGGTCGGCCTGCTGTGCGAGGTCGGCGGTCCAGTTGGGCAGCAGGGTCACGATCACCGCGCCGTACACCGCGCCGGCGAGACTGCCGAGCCCGCCGAGCACCGCCGCGGTGAGCAGGGACAGGGAAAGCGCCAGCGTGAACGCGCCCGGGGCGGCCAGGCTGTTGACGATCGCGAACAGCCCGCCCGCCAGGCCCGCGAACGCCGCGCTGATGCCGAACGTGACGATCTGCGTGCGGGCCACGTGCACGCCCGACAGCGCGGCGGCCTGCTCGTCTTCGCGCACCAACCGCATGTCGCGGCCGATCCGGCTGCGCGTGAGGTTGGCGAGCAGGAACAACGTGACCACCAGGCTGAAGCCGCAGAGCCAGGCCTGCCAGCGTTCGAGCGGGAAGGTTTCACCGAGGGAAAGCGGGGGCGGGTCGGCGGTGACGATGAGGCCGTTGGCGCCGCCGAGCAGGTCGCGCAGGCCGTGGTAGTCGGCCAGCGACGGCAGGCCGACGGCGAGCGCGAGCGTCGCACCCGCCAGGTACGGGCCACGCAGCCGCGCCGCCGCCACGCCGACCAGCGAACCCAGCGCGCCACCGACGACCACCGAGCCGAGCAGCACGAGCACAAGCGGCCAGTCGAGGTGTTCCAGCAGCAACGCCGTGGTGTAGGCGCCGACGGCCACGAACGCGCCGTGGCCGAGGGAGATCTGGCCGGACAGTCCGGAGAGGACCGTCAGACCCGCCGTCGCGATGGCGGTGTAGCAGATCTGGGCGAACTGCAGGTTCGCGAACGAGTCGAGCGAAGTCGTCACGAAGTACAGCACGATCAGGCCCAGCACCGAGAGCGTGAGGTGGCGGACCAGGGTGGACCGCTGCCAGAAGCGGACCGGTGCCGCCGCGGCGAGCGCCGTCATACCCGCCGTCCCTTCGTCGAACCGAACAGCCCTTGCGGACGCAGCATCAGCACGCCGATGAGGACGACGAGCGAGGCCAGCGTGACGATGTCGGACCCGAGGTAGCCGGCCACGTAGCTGAGCACGATGCCGAGCGCGAGCCCGCCGACGACGGCGCCCGGCGGGCTGTCGAGGCCGCCGATCACCGCGGCGGTGAAGCCGAACACCAGCACCGCGTCGAACGCCGTGGGACTCACGAACGTGCTGGGCGCGACGAGCACACCGGCGATCGCGCCGACCGCCGCGGCCAGGGCCCAGCCGACCGTGAGCATCCGCCCGACGCGCACGCCGAGCAGGCGCGCGACTTCCGGTGCGAACGCCGAGGCCCGCATGCGCAGGCCGAGGTTCGTCTTGCGGAACACCAGCGCCAGCACGACCATCACGACCAGGACCACGAGCACGATCCACAGGTCGTTGGGCGCGAACAGCAGCTGCCGGTCGCCCGCCTTGAACCCGGCGATGCCGAACGCCGGCGGGTACGAGCGCGGGGTGCCACCGAAGAGCATCCCGGCCACACCCTGCAGAAGCACGAGCAGGCCGAAGGTGACCACCACCGCGTCGAGCGGCGCTCTCTTCTCCACCGGCCGCACGAGCACGCGTTCCACCACGGCACCGAGAACCAGTCCACTGAGGACGGCCACGATCAGCGCGAGCCAGTACGAGCCGCCGTGGGAGACGATCGTGTAGGCGATGAACGTGGTGATCATCAGCATGCCACCCTGGGCGAAGTTCACGATCCGCGTGGAGCGCCAGATCAGCACGAGCGCCAGCGCGACGGCCGAGTACACGGCCCCGCTGGTCAGCCCGGCGAGGGTCAAGTCGAGGAAGCGGCCCATCACACCTCCAGGTAGGCGCGGCGCACGCGGTCGTCGGCCGCGAGGGTGTCGGCGGTGTCGTCGGCGACCTTGCGGCCGAGGTGCAGGACGACGGCCCGGTCGGCGACCGACAGCGCGGTCGCCGCGTTCTGCTCAACCAACAGCAGCGTGAGGCCGTTCTCCTCGCGCAGCGTTCGCAGCACGGCCACGATCCGGGCCGAAACCCGTGGTGCGAGGCCGAGTGAGGGTTCGTCGAGCAAGAGCAGCTCGGGCCGGCTCATCAGCGCGCGGCCGATCGCGAGCATCTGGCGTTCGCCGCCGGAAAGCGCTTCCGCGCGCTGGTGACGGCGTTCGGCCAACGGGGGGAACAGGTCGTACATCTCGCCGGTGCCCGAGCGCAGCCAGTGCCGGTCGCGCCGCCACAGGCCCCCGAGGCGCAGGTTCTCCTCCACCGTCAGTTCGGCGATCACGCCCCGACCCTCGGGCACGTGTGCGACGCCGAGGCGGACGAGGTCCTCCGGGGCCAGGCGCGTGATGTCGTGGCCGTCGAGCTGCACGGCGCCGTCGCGCGGGCGGTGCAGACCGCTGAGCGCGCGCAGCAGCGTCGTCTTCCCGGCGCCGTTCGAGCCCAGCACCGCGGTGATGGATCCCTGCTCCACCACCAGGTCCACGTGGTCGAGGGCTCGCACCGGCCCGTAGTCGACCACGAGACCGCTGACGTCAAGCATGTGCACCGCCCTCCCCCGCGACCGCCGCCACGGGGTCGCCCAGATAAGCCCGCTGCACCTGCGGGTCGGCCCGCACCTGCGCCGGCGTGCCGCGGGCGATGACCTCGCCGAAGTCGAGCACCACGAGCCGGTCGCACAGGTTCATCACGAAGTCCATGTGGTGCTCCACGAGCATCACGGTCGTGGCCGGCGCAAGGCCGCGGACGATGTCGGCCAGCTCGCCGACCTCCGTCGCCGACAGGCCGGCCGCCGGTTCGTCGAGCAGCAGCAACCGGGGCTCGCTCACCAGGGCGCGCGCGAGGGCGACGCGTTTGCGCACCCCGTAGGGCAACCCGGCGCAGACCCGGCCCGCGTCACCGTCGATCCCGAGCTCGCGCAGCACGTCCCGCGCGCGGCCGGCGAGGGCGCGTTCGTCGCGGTCGGCCCAGGGAGACCCGAGGAGCGCGCCGCCGAGGCTCGTGCGCGAGCGGTGCGTGGCGCCCGCGACCACGTTGTCCAGCACCGTCAATCCGGCGAACAGACCGAGACCTTGCAACGTGCGGGCGATGCCGTGGCGGGTGAGCCGCTCGGGCCGTGGGCGCTCGAGGGCTTCGCCGGCGAAGGTGATCGTGCCCGAGTCGGGCCGTACGAACCCGCAGATCGTGTTGAACAGCGTGGTCTTGCCCGCGCCGTTGGGGCCGATGACGCCGAGTACACACCCGGCGTGAACCTTCAGGGAAACCTGCCTGAGCACTTCGAGCCCGCCGAAGGAGACACAGAGTCCCTCCGCGCGCAGGAGTACAGGATCCTCGACCACGCTCACCCCACCGCCTCGTTGCAGTGACACCGGCAAAGCAGAATCCGATTCGGACGCGACGAACAGTACAGACATCTCCCTGGCTTGCCCAGACCCGTTGCCGGGCTGAGTTCGCGGTTACCGAAGCTTGATCCGGGCGGAGGGTGATCAACTGGTGTGGCCGAATGTTGTTCTGGCTAAGTAATGCGTGCTATACCCGGCACTTGCGTGGCACCGCACCCGAGCGGTGCCGTGAGCAACGAGGTGCGAAGTTGAGAAACCGTACTTGGCGCTCGACCGCGGTAGTGGCCGCTCTGGCCGTGCCGGTCCTCCTCACCACAGCGGCGACCTCGGCCGTCGCGCAACCGGGCGAGCATGCTCGGTTGGCCATCACGACCGTCTCCAACCCGCGGCCCGATCTGGTCAGTGGCGGCCAGGTCCTGGTCAGAATCACACCGTCGGACGCGCGATCCGCCGTGCACGTCTCCGCCGGCGGACACGACGTCACACGGGCCTTCCACGCCCAGCCCGACGGCAGCCTGCTCGGGCTCGTCACGGGCCTGCGCGACGGGCCCACCGACCTCACCGCGACCGCCGGCCACGGTGACCGCGCGAGCGTGCGCGTGGTGAACCACTCGATCACCGGCCCGGTGTTCTCCGGGCCGCAGCAGAAACCGTTCTACTGCGAGACCACGGCGTTCGGCCTGCCGCCGGCGACCATGCCGCTGTGCAGCGCGCCGACGCAGGTTACCTACCAGTACAAAAACACCGCCGGAAAGTTCGTGGCCCTGGCCGACCCGGCGAGCCGCCCGGCCGACCTCGCCACGGCGACCAACGGCGCGCCCTACATCGTGCGGATCGAACGCGGCACGATCGACCGCGCGGTGTACGAGATCGCCGCGCCGGCCTCCGGGCCGGCCACGCCGTCACCCTTCACCGCGACGCCCGGCTGGAACGGCAAGCTGGTCTACACCTTCGGCGGCGGCTGCAACTCCGGCTACCACCAGGGCGCCGGCACCGGCGGCGTGGTCAACGACCTGTTTCTCACGCAAGGCTACGCGGTGGCGTCGTCGAGCTTGAACGTGCTCGACAACAACTGCAGCCCGATCATCTCGGCCGAGGCCGCGATGATGGTGAAGGAGCACTTCGTCGAGACTTACGGCCCCGTGCAGCACACCATCGGCTGGGGCGGCTCCGGCGGCGCCATCCAGCAGTACGACATCGCCGAGAACTACCCCGGCATCGTCGACGGCATCATCCCCGGGGTGTCCTTTCCCGACCCGATCACCACGGCCGGCCCGGTGGCCGACTGCCGGTTGCTGAACCGGTACTTCGCTTCTGCCGACTTTACTGACGCTCAGAAGCTCGCGGTGGCGGGCTGGAACTCGTACTCTTCGTGCCTTTCGTGGGACGCGACCTTCGCCAGCCGCGCGACCGCCACGGACAGCTGCAACTCCGCCATCCCGGTCGACGTGCGGTGGGACCCGGTGACGAACCCGCACGGCGTGATCTGCAACTCCAACGAGCAGTTCGCGAACCAGCTGGGCCGGGATCCTCGCACGGGTTTCGTGCGCAACACTCTCGACAACGTCGGTGTGCAGTACGGGCTCGACGCGTTGAAGGCCGGTCAGATCTCGGCGGCGCAGTTCGTATCCCTGAACGCGTCCATCGGCGGGTTGGATTACACAGGCAAGCCGGTGGCGGCGCGGTCTTCGGCCGACCCGAAGGCCCTGGACGCGCTGTACCGCGACGACATCTTCAACTCGGCGTCGTTGGGCCTGGCGTCGACGCCGATCATCGACCAGCGCACGGACCTCGACCTGGCGGGCGCCGGGAACGACATCCACACCTCGGAGTGGTCATTCGTCCTGCGGCAGCGGTTGCTTTCGGCCAATGGGACCGCGGCCAACCAGGTGATCATCGCCAACCACCCGACTGCTGCGGAGCAGGCGGCCGCCAGCGCGTACGAACTGGATGCGATGGACCGCTGGCTGACGGCGATTTCTCAGGATCATTCGGGGCGGAGTGCTGCTGCTCGCGTCATCGCCAACCGGCCCCACGACCTTTCGGACGGCTGCTACCTGTCTGCGACCCAGCGGGTGCAGGAGAAGCTGACCGACCCGTCGTCGGGCCAGTGCGGTGCGCTTTATCCGGTCGCGGAGAACACCCGGATGGCGGCCGGTGAAGGTTTGGCCATGGATGTACTGAAGTGCCAGACAAAGCCGCTGGACTTCGGCTCCTACCCGGTGAAATTCACTTCCACCGAAAAGGCCACTCTGAAGCAGACCTTCCCGACGGGCGTCTGCGACTACCGTCGTGACGGCATCGGGGAGCGCAAGCCTGCGGGCGTGTGGCGGAACTACGGAAGCCGCGCGTAAGTTCGGTGGCTGCACCTGCGGCCGGCCGCTTCCTCGTCAGGAGGAAAGGTACAACTTGACGAGGGAGCGGCCAGCCGTCCCTTCTCAGTGCACTCTATCGTGAAACTGGGATCAAATCAGTCCCGAGATCGAACCGCTCCACCCCAGACACTGCTGGCGAGCGCCAGAGGGAACGCTCGCTATCAACAGCAACATTGCTGACTTCGGAAATGACTGTCGATGCTGCAAAGCCGGCGGGGCGCAGAAGTGCCTCCGGCACCACTGCGGGCAGATCCTCAGGATGCCGAGAGGATCTGAACCATGGCAACGCAACCTCTCTTGCGTGCTCACAACCAATGGCCGATCTCTCGTCGGGGTGCACTCTGGCGGGGAGCCGCCTTCCTCAGTGGTGGAACAGGCGCAAACCGGTGTGGGTCAGGCGCATGCCGTGTTGCGCGCACGCGGCGGCGACGTCCGCGGAACGCGTAGAGCCGCCGGGCTCCACGACGTGGCTGATGCCGATGGTGGCGGCGTGCTCGATGTTGTCGCGGAACGGCAGGAAGCCGTCGGAGGCGAGGGTCGCGCGGCTTTCCCACGGCCCGGGGTCAGGCAGAACTGGTGAGACACCGGGGAAAAGCGCAGTGAATTCCGCTTCCTGTGCCGACGTGAGGCTGCCCTCTGCGAGGCGGATCTGCCAATTGAGGCGGTCCTGCCGGGGCATGCCGTCAACCCGGGGCAGTCCGCGCACCACCGGGTGGCGGCGCAGCCACCAGGTACGCGCCTTGCCGACGGCCAGGCGGACGCAGTCGACGCGGTTCTGCTGGCCGGCGCCGATGCCGAAGGTCATACCGCCGCCGACTACGGCGACGGAGTTGGACTGCGTGTAGCGAACTGTGGCCAGGCCGAGCAGGGCGTCGCCCGGAAGCCCGGGCGGGAACGAGGCACGATCGCGGCGCTGTTCGACGACGACGCCGTGGATGTCGCGGCGCTCCCACTCGGGTGGCTCGCAGGCCGGATCTGCCTCCAGGACGAGAAAACTGCCGGCTTTCTTGCGGGCGAGCACTTCGAGCGTGCCGGGCTCGAAACCGGGCGCGATCACGGCGTCGGAGATCACCCGTGACAGCAGGTCGGCCAGCTCCGCGTCGACGGGTGCGGAAACAGCGACGACGTCACCGAAGCTGGACTTCGGATCGGCGTCGCGGGCGCGTACGTAGGCGCCGGTGATTGGGCCGGGTTCGGTGACGCGCCAGGTCTCCCGCATCACGTCGTCCAGCGGGCCGGCCGTGGCCACACCCGCCGGAGACACGTGTTTGAACGAGGCCGCGACCACGGTCCCGCTGGCGGCCGAGGCCGTGCGAACGAGCTGCCACGCGTTGAGCGCGTCGAGCAGGTTGATGTAGGACGGGGTTCCGGCAAGGACCCGCAGTGGCCCGCCGGCCAGTACCCGGGCCTGCTGGTGGGGGTTCATGCCGTAACGCAGATTCGTCACGCGAAGCGCTCCTCAGTGCCGGACACCGAGGAGCCCCCAGGCGGACGACGCTCCCGTTGCTCACGCTCCCCGGTGGTGGCCCACCCTCGCCAGTCGCGCCCGGCCAGGCTACCCGAATACGTGACCGCCACGAAATCGGATCGAGCTGGTTCTCAGTCTCGGACGCCGCCCGCGCCGCACGGGCCTGGCCACGCAGATCGGCTGGGAGAACCTCCGCCTGCGCAGTCAGTTTCAGCATTTCGGCGACAAGGCGAGAGTCAACGCGCGGCATTTGAGCCATCTCAACCAACCATGGAACAGCCAGCGCCACCCAGTATGCAGCCGATCCGGAGCGGAAACTCCATGCCCGCCAAGAATTTGCCAGGAGCCCCGAGAATTCGTCGAGGCATGCGGCAAGACTCCTCTCGAGAAACGGGGAGATCAATACATAGCCGCACGCCTCCAGGGCAAATCTTCCTTGGAATTGACTCCACACCCGTCGAGTCCCGGTTCTGACGACGGCCCGCACTCGAGCGGCGCGCGTGCGGGCCGTCGTCAGAAGACCACGGGTCAGAAAAGCTTGCGCTCAGCCGCCTGGTTGATCAGCGTGCGACCGTCCTCCGGGAGGAGGAAGTGCTGGGTCTCCAACCGCTGCACCACGTCCGCGACCTGTTGCCGGTAATCGGCGGTGCTGTAGTACAGCGAATGAAGCTGCGCAGTGTCGAAATCCCGGTGCGTGCCGTAGAGGACGCAGAACGAGCTGAGCGGGTTGTCGAGATTGGCGGGAGAATTGATGCCGTCATTGAGGCCCGTCGGGACTTCCACGTCGGGCAGGCGGATGCCACCCTGGGCGAGGCCGAGGGAGTCGCGCGCCAAAGCAGCCGGTGGACCGGGGTCGATCAAGGCCAGTGGCGCTGCGCGGCGAGGCGCGATGCCGCGGCCGACCCACTTGTCGAGCGCGTCGTAGGCGGCGTGGAAGATCGCCCAGGACTCGACCTGGCTCGGGCCGGGGTTGGTGCAGGCGAAGGGGGCCTGCTCGCCGAACTCGCGGGACTGGACGGCGCCGAGTGTGGTGCGGAAGTCGTTCGGGTCGGTACCGGTCGAGTAGGCGGGCACGTGTGAGGCGCCGGCGATTTCCCACGTGCGCAGGGAACCGCTGTCGGGCGCGGTTTTGCTCGGCACACCGGCGCCTCGATAAACGTCGTTCTCGGTGTAGACGCGGATGGCCTTGGTGCCGACACCGTCGCGCGGCGGCAGGGAGCTGTCGGAGAGGGCCAACAGGAAGCCGTCGTAGACGTGGCGCAGCGGCTGCACGGTGTTGTAGTACACCCCGAGGTAGCGGCCGGACTGCGAAGCGCCGCCTGCGTACACACGGTCGATGCCGAGGTCGGCCAGCGGGTTCTTCTTGCCGCGGCCCTTGAGCAGCTGCGCGATCTGCGTGTAGATGTCGAACGACTGCGAGTCGTCGAGCACGGCGCCGCCGCCCGTGACGTCGAGCGAGCCGTAGCGCTGCGGGCTCCACTGGATGAGGCCGAGGCCGGCCGTTGCGCCGGTGGTGGCGCCGTTGACGCCGACGCGCTGCACCGAAGCGCCCACCCAGGTCCAGCCGTTGCGGACGTAGTAGTCGGCACTCGTGCCCCACTCGGTGTCGATGTCGTGCCCGGCGGTCACATTCTGCCAATCGACCACCGCGACGCCGGCCGACTTCGCGGGCTTCACCGGGCGCCGCACCACGATCCGGGTCATGTACGGCGTGGTGCCCAGCGGGGTGGCGGCCTGCTTCTGCTCGTCGACGGTCGGGTTCGGGTGGTACCGCGTGGCGGTGCCCGAGATGAAGAACTCTTCCTCCTCGTAGCCGGCCTTCTTCAGGTCGTACGGCGTCGAGTAGAAGACGTAGTCGTGCGCAGGATCCCCAGGTTTGCCCTGCGCCGGGATGGGACCGGTGATCTTCGCCGGGCCGTTGCCCGGGGCCGAGGTCGGGGGCTTCGACGGCAGGGCCTTCGCGGCGGGGGCGGCGAGCGCCGGCGTCGCGGCGAGCAAGAGAGTGAGCGGTGCCAGGAGGATAGTGGTTCGCAGTCTTCGTTGAGTGCGGTTTCCGGACATGTACGTCCCTTCACGAGGGTGACAGCCTCTTTCCGGCGCCGCTAGTGAACGCCCGCTTAGTGAGCCATGTCAAGAATCTCATTCGGTTTTGGCCGACAGTGGTGGGCCGATTAGCCCGGACGTACGACAGTGGACACCGAACTCCGTTCTGTTGCCAGGAAGTCCACATCAGACGGCGCCGCACCTTCGCCGGGCCGGGCCGGCGTTCTTCTGGCAAGATCCACGCCCGAACGGTTGATCTTCACCACCGGAAGGCGTGGCGCATGGCCCTGGGCAGGAAGCTGACCGTCGTCACCGCGGCGGCCACCACATTCGCGGCCCTGCTCGCCGCCCCGGCCGACGCCGCGCGCGAGACCGTCGACTGGAAACCGTGTCCCACCGCCGCCGGCGTCGACTGCGGCACGGTCATCGTCCCGATCGACTGGGCCCATCCGGGTGGCGGCACGATCCAGCTCGCCCTCGCGCGGCGCAAGGCCACGGACCCCGCCCACCGCATCGGCTCCATCCTCATGGACCCCGGCGGCCCGGGCGGCGAGGGCGCGGGCGAGGTACAGGACGGCTGGACCCTGTCGCCGGCCATCACCGCCCGCTTCGACACCGTGGGTTTCGACCCGCGCGGCGTCGGGCAGAGCAGCCCCGTGCGCTGCGGCCTCACCGAGGTCACGGCCCCGAACCCCCAGCTGCCGAAGAGCGTCGCCGAGTTCCGCCGGCTCACCGCGCGCAACCAGGCCCTCGGCACGAGCTGCGCGAAGGTGACCGGGCCGCTCGCCTCGCACGTCGACACCACGAGCGTGGCCCACGACATCGACGCCATCCGCGCCGCTCTGGGCGAAAGCAAGCTGACGTACTACGGCACTTCCTACGGCACGCTCATGGGCCAGGACTACGCCGAGACCTACCCGGACCGCCTCCGCGCGCTGGTGCTCGACGGGACGATGGACCACTCCGTGCGCAGCACGTGGGAGTTCCTGAGCTCACAGACCCGGGCCACGCAGGAGATGTTCGGCCAGTTCGTCCACTGGTGCGCCACGACTCCGTCCTGCGCCCTGCACGGCCAGGACGTCCGCTCGGTCCTGGCCCAGCTCTACAGCCGCGCCGAACACGGCGACCTCGGCACCCCCGACGATCCGCTGGACCCCGTGGCGTTGATGGGCATGATCACCCACGCCTTCTACGGCCCCGACTGGTCCGGCCTCGCCACGAGCATGGTCAACCTGCGCGACGGCACACCCGCCGAGTCCGCGTTCGGCGACATCACCGTGCCCACCTCGTTCAGCAGCATCTTCTGCTCCGACTGGCGCCTGCCCGTCAGCGGCTACGGCGAACTCGAAACCTTCCGCCGCTCCCTCAGCGCGATCGCCCCGGACATCCGGTTCTCACCCCTGGCCTGGACTTCCGCCACCGGCTGCCTCGGCTGGCCAGGCACCGTCCGCGACCCGCAGCGCGCACCGGGCTTCCTGGGCAATCTGCCCGTGCTCCTGCTCAACAGCCGCTACGACCCCGCCACGCCGTATTCCTGGGCCCAGCACGTCTCCCGTCAAACCGGCGCCCCCCTGCTGACCTACGACGGCTGGGGCCACAGCGCGTACTTCAAGAACAGCGATTGCATGGTGTCCACCACGGACAAGTTCCTGATCGACGGCGTGCTTCCCGCACGCGGAACCCACTGCGCCGCCGTGGCCCCTGGTCCGTCGAAGTCCAGAATGGACGGACCCGCCTACTGAGCCGAGAAGGGCCTTCCAGGTTTCCCGGGAGGCCCTTCTCGCGTCACAGGTCAATAATCGTCACGTCCGGTGAACTGCTGCTCCAGCAACTCCGCCGACCCGGCCACCAGCTCCAGCGGGTCTGTGAACTCGTTGATGTCGAGATTCACCAACGGCAACGAATGCCGCAGGACCACGTGCTCCCCCATCACCACGATCCCGCCGACGACGAGCGTGTGCCCCACTTCGGTCAGCACGTCGAGCAGATCCACCTCGTCCACCCGCGCGAACGGCGTCGCGATCTGCACCCAGTCTTCCTTCTTGTCGAAGACCTCGTGCGCGACCACCACCACCTGCGCGCGCCCGGTTGTCTCCGCATCCTCCCCGAACGCCATGCGAATCCGCACCTCGTCGGGCTCCTCCCGGATCACCCGGTACTCCTGCCTCATGAACGCGACCAGATCGGCCCATCCCGCCACGCGGCTTCCTCCGTTTCGTGAGCGAACACCGGGAAGCGTAGTGAAGGTCTGACGGCCAGGCTGGACGTGTCGTCAATGTCCGTTTCGGCCCGCTCAGCCTGGCGACCGCGGTGAACCCGTCATCCACCTCTCCCAGCCGCTGATCTGCGGCCAGAAGGAGTTCGATGAGCTGCAACAGATTCGACGCGAGCCCCGCCACCAGGTCCAGCCACGCGCGCTCGGTCTGGGTCACCAGGTCGACGACGTGCTCGGGACAACTCATCCCTTTGACAACCCATTACCGCGCACACGTCAACCGGGCGAGGAGGGCGAGCCGGATCAGCGCAGAACCTCGGAGACAGCGCGGCACGAGTCCGCCGCCGACTCTTGCTCGTGGATCAGACACGCGGCCTGATAGGTGAGGTCCTGCAACAGCGCGCGCTGCTCAGCGGTCAGCCCGCCCAGCACGGCTTCCTCCACGGCGGCGACGCGGCGCTCGGCGTCGGCCAGCGCTTCGCGGCCCGGGGCCGTGGCGACGATGCGGCGCACCCGGCGGTCTTCCGGTGCGGGCTTGCGCTCGACGAGATCCGCGGCGACGAGCTCGTCGATGAGGTAGGTCATCACCGTGCGGTCGATGCCGAGATACGCGGCGAGCGCGGCCTGCGTCGGGATGTCCGCGTGGACGACGGCGGCGAGGACCTGGAAGCCGCGCGGGCCCTGGGGCAGGCCGGCGAGGACGTGGTCGGCCTCGGCGTTCCAGCGGCGCAGCACCGTGCCCAGCGCCCAGCCCAGGTTGCCGGCCGGGCGGTTTTCGGGCCCGTGTGTCGCCATGGTCCGAGATTACCTCCCGTGCCCGCGCTCACGCGGCGAGCGCGGCCGTCGTGCCGAGGGAGGCGGCGACCCGGGCGACGAACTCGGCGTTGGACTTCGTGGTGCGGACCTGGTCGAGGAACTGCTCGGTCGCGCGCTTGGGGTCCTGGCCGGACAGGGCGCGGCGGACCTCGTTCATGACCTGGAGTTCCGCCGCCGGCACGAGCAGCTCGTCGCGGCGGGTGCCGGAGCCGAAGAGCTCCACGGCGGGGAACACGCGGTTGTCGGCCAGTACGCGGTCGAGGCGCAGCTCGGAGTTGCCGGTGCTCTTGAGCTCTTCGAAGAACACGGTGTCGGCCAGCGAGCCGGTGCCGACGAGCGCCGTGGCGATGATCGTGAGCGAGCCGCCGCCCTCGATGTTGCGCGCGGCGCCGAGGATCTTCTTCATCGGGTGCAGCGCACTGGCGTCGACACCGCCCGAGAGGACACGGCCCGACGTGCGCGCGGCGAGGTTGTAGGCGCGGCCGAGGCGGGTGAGCGAATCGAGCAGCAGCACGACGTCGCGGCCGCTTTCCACGAGCCGCTTGGCGCGCTCGACGGCCAACTCGGCCACGGCCACGTGCTCGGACGGCTTGCGGTCGAACGTCGACGCGACGACCTCACCGCGCACTGACCGCTCCATGTCGGTGACCTCCTCCGGCCGCTCGTCGGCGAGCAGCACCATGAGGTGCACGTCGGGGTGGTTCACGGCCACCGCCTGCGCGATCGCCTGCAGCACCGACGTTTTCCCGGTCCGGGGCGGCGCCACGATCAGCGCGCGCTGCCCCCTGCCGACGGGCGCGACGAGGTCGAGCACGCGGGTGGTGAGCTGGTGGCGGGTGATTTCGAGGACGAGGCGCCGGTCGGGGTGCACCGGCGTGAGCCGTTCGAACTCCGGGCGGTTCCGCTCCGGAGGGGCACCGTTGACCGAGACGACCTGCTCGCCGTCGACGACGATCTCGTCGCCGCGCCGCAGATTGTGCTTGCGGATCAGTCCAAAGGGGACAGACAGGCCGCCCGGCATGTAGCCGAGGGTGGCGGTCTTGCCGTGGATGTCGAGAATTCCTTGGTATGACATGGTTTTGACTCCTTGAAAGATGAAAGGCGCGATCAGTGGGACCGCGAAACGAACGAACGTCGCATCGAGGGCGACGCGGGTTTCGTGAAAGTGAGAACTCCCCCGGGCGGCCGGGCCGGCATCCATGGGGATCGAGTTGAGCATAGCGCAAGGGCGCCGAGGACCACAACAGGCTTCAATCGCGGCGACGGAGAAAGGGGGACGTCACATGCACACGCTGCTGCACCTCGCGTTCCCCGCCGTGCACGTCTTCGACCAAACCGGCCCGGCGGCGATCCTCGCGTTCGCCTCCGTCGTCGCCGCGCGCCTGCTCGTGGTCCTGGTCGTCAGCAACGCCAACCGCGGTGAGCCGGCCGCGTGGACCGTCCCGGTCCGCGCCCGCCGCACCGCGCTGAACCAGCGCTCGCGTCGCGCGGCCTTCCTGCGGCTGCGCGATCCCGGCGCCCCGGCCGAAGCCGGCCTCGCGCTCCCGGGTCGCACTCCCCGGCTGCGTAAAGCCTTACCAGATCAGTCCGATCAGGACGGTCCGCAGCCGGTTCCGCCTGCCCTGAATCGACTTTCGCCTGGAGTGCTGTCATGCCCGAAATCTTCGACGTGCCCGTCGCCGGCGCGTACCACCTCGTCCACTGGCTCGCCTCGGCGACCGCGCCGATCACCGGATCGTTCGCCGCCGCCGCCGCGATCGTGCTGTTCACCGTCGCGGTGCGGCTGCTGCTGGTGCCGTTCGCCCGAGCCGCGGCGCGCGGTCAGCAGGCCCGCACGGCGCTGGCCCCGGAAATCCGCAAACTGCAGGAGAAGCACGGCAAGAACCGCGAAAGGCTCGCGGCGGAGATGGCGAATCTGCAGCAGGAGTCGGGCACGTCGATGTTCGTCGGGTGCCTGCCCATGCTCGCGCAGCTGCCGTTCTTCTCGGTGATGTACCACCTCTTCAGCACCGCCGTGATCTCCGGCGCGCCCAACGCCCTGCTCGGCAGCACGTGATTCGGCATCACCCTCGGAGCCCACGGATTGGCGGCGGCACCGGTCGTGTTCGTGGTGGCCGGCCCGCTCGCGGTGGTGGCGTGGTTCTCGATCCGGTGGCAGGACCGCCAACGCGATCTCGCCGCTCCCGGCGCACGGTTCCTGCGCCTCCTGCCTTATGGAACGGTCGCGGCCACCACTTTTGTTCCCTTGGCCGCTTCGCTGTACCTGCTGACGACTACGACGTGGACGGTCGTGGAGCGGGCGATCCTCAATGGGTGAGCTTCAGCCCAGCCGCAGGCCCGGCGGCAGTCGCAGGTCCGTCACCGTGCCGTCCGCGGCGACAGTGACGTCGAGGGTGCCGCCGGCCAGTGGCAGGTCCGTCACGCGCAGGGCGCCCACCGGGCTGGGCCGCGGCGGGTCCAGGGTGACCCGCCCGGCGGGCACGTCGACGCGCAGGCCCAGGAAGGTGACCAGCAGCGTCACCGCCGACGCCGCCGCCCAGGCCTGCGGGCGGCACGACGCGGGGTACGGCAGCGGCGACGACACGTCGTCCGTGCCGTAGCCCGAGAACAGCTCCGGCAGGCGGTTGTCGAACCCGCCGGCCGCGTGCACGAGCTGCAATCCCAGTGAACCGGCGCGCGACGACTGGCCCGCCGCGTGCAGGCCACGGACGACCACGGCCGTGTCATGGGGCCAGACGGAGCCGCAGTGGTAGCTAGCAGGACTTCCCGCGCTGGGCACTGAACTCGATCTTCGTCTCGGTCACGATCACCGTCGGCCGGGTCGTGTTCAACTCGATGGCCGGCTACGTGCTGGCGCGGCTGCGGTTCCGCGGCCGCAGCGCGGTGTTCGGCGCGATCGTGGCCGTGCTCGCCGTGCCGAGCGTGGTCCTGCTCATCCCGAAGTTCCTGGTGCTCAACCAGTTCGGCATGTACGACACGTACGCGGCGATGATCATCCTACTGCTGGCCGACGCGTCGGGCGTGTTCATCATGAAGCAGTTCTTCGAGAGCGTGCCGCTGAGCGTGGAAGAGGCGGCTCGCATCGACGGTGCCGGACCGCTGCGCACATTCTGGTCTGTGGTGCTGCCGATGTCGAAGCCGGCACTGATCACCATGACGATCCTGGCGTTCCAGGGTTCTTGGAACGAGCTGCCGCACTACATCGTGTCGCGGCAGGACCCGGCGCTGAACACGCTCACCACCGGCGTCGCCTCGCTCGTGTCCGGCGAGCTCGGGCAGGGCAACCAGTTCCCGCTCAAGCTCGCCGCCGCGCTGCTGATGACGGTGCCGGTGGCGATCGTGTACTTCGTCTTCTCGAAGCGCTTCACACGAGGCACCTACGAGGGTGTCGACAAGTAGCCAAGGCCCGAAAAATCAGGGCATGGTCCACGGCTGCTGGGGCAGCACGTGGCCGGTCTCCAGCAGCGACTTGAGGTTCGCGAGCACGGCCGGCCAGCCGCGGCCGACGTCTCGCTTGGCCTGCTCGTCGGGCAGGTCCTCGTGGGTCACGGTGAGCCGCACGATCGCGTCGTACTGCTCGACGTCGTACGTCGCGCGGGACGGCGGGATCTCCGGGTTGCCGACGTCGTACCAGCTGGTCACGAGCCGTTTCGGCGGCACGGCCTCCAGCACCTCGCCGTAGACGTCGGCGATGCCGGAGCCGTCGACGCGCACGTGCTCCCAGCGGGAGCCGGGCTGCCAGTCGGACTCGTTGCGGTGCCCCCAGTACTGCCCGGTCAGCTCGGCGTCGGTGAGCGCCTGCCACACCTTCTCCGGTGTGCTCTCGATGTAGGTGACGTAGACGTAACTCGGCTTGTCGGTCATGGCATCCTCTGCTCGGCGTTTGACGGCGCTCAGCGCGCGCAGCCGGGGGCGTTCGAACTTGTCCACCCAGCGTTCCTGCATCTCGTGCAACGGGACCGGATTGAGGTAGTGCAGCTTCTCCCGCCCACGGCGCACCGTGCTGACCAGGTTCGCCGCCTCGAGGACGGACAGGTGCTGCGTGACTGTCTGGCGCGTCATGTCCAGGCGGGCGCACAGCTCGCCCAGCGTCTGCCCGTTGTCCTCGTGCAGCTGGTCGAGCAGGTAGCGCCTGGTCGGGTCGGCCAGCGCTTTGAAGACTCTGTCCAATAAAGCTCTATCCAGCTCCGGTTGCACACCAACAGTAATGCAGGCAGATGACTGCATGTCAAGCGCTGCGGCATACTGGCCTGGTGAAGAGGGCGGTCAAGGCCTGGACAGTGGCAGCAGCCGGCAGCGGGCTGCCGTCGACCCTGCATGCGGTGATCACGCGTGGTGATCCGCTGGCGGCGACGCGTGCGGCGGGCACACTGGCGCCCGGCGGCAAGGCCGGGCTGGTACGGGGCGCGCTGGTCCACGGGCTCGTGTCCGCCGGCTGGACGGCCGCGCTCGCCTACGTGGACCGCCGCCGGCCACTCTCGGTCGCCGACGGGGTGGCCGCGGGAGCGGCCATCGCGGTGCTGGACCTGGAGATCGTCGGGCGGCGCAACCCGGCGATCCGGGCGCTGCCGCGTGGGGCGCAGTGGCTGGACCACCTTGCCTTCGGCGCGCTGACGGCCGTCGCGCTCAGAGCAGCTCGGGCTTCAACGGCGGGTCCGCCATCTCCGCGTCGAACGGGAACATCGGCCGTTCGATCCCGGCGTGCCCGAGGCGCAGCAGGTCTTGGTCGACGCCCCCGGGCGTGAGGGCGAGCAGCCAGTCTGCGGCCATGTGGTACAGCTCCGGTTCCAGGTAGCCGATTTTCACGATCACCACGTCGGCTTCACGCGGGTGCAGGCCGAGGGCGAGGAAGTCGGATTCCAGGTGGTACGGCTTGCGCCGCGCGGTGACGATCACCCGCAGGCCGCCGACGGCGAACACCACGGCCGTACCGGCGACCGGGTCCGAGGCGTCGATCGCCTCGACGCGCGCGGTCACCGGCACCGGGCCGTGGGGGCCGGAGTCGACTTTTCCGCCCAGCTCCACCGAAACCGTGGCACCCAGCCCGGCCGATACCGCTGTCGCGACGGCTTCGGGGTCCACGATCGCCGCGTACAGCGTGGTCAGGCCGGAATCCACAATGGCCGGAGTGCGCAGAAGGACGTCCAGGCTCCAAGACGTGTCTCCGGCACCACCGGCGGTCGGGTTGTCGCCGGAGTCGCTGACGAAGAACGGCCGCGCGGTCGACGTGACGGCCCGCGCCAGGCAGTCGGCCAGGGTTCCCGTCTGGGCGACGAAGGCAAAGTCGCGCCGGGCGTCCCAATAGGACTTCGCGAGCCGTTCGGCCTGCTGCAGGAGCACGTCTTCATCGTCGCCGGACACGACCACGGCGGCTTGGCAACGCGGCTCGTCGGCCCAGGCGTAACCGACCCAGATGGCGGCGTCGAGCACACCGTCGAGCGCCTCGACCTCGTCGACGGCGGCGTAGACACTCTTGGCGGGTTCGAGGCGAGTGCTGGTCTTCTCGCCGGGCAGCAGCACCGGCACCTGCACCCACGCCTTCTTGGGCTTGCCCCCGTGACGCAGGCGAGCGGCGAGGTTGCGCGCCGCGCGCTCGCGCGTGTCCCACGCGTCGGTGTGCGGGGCCTTGCGGTAGCAGGTGATCAGGTCCAGTGCCGTGGCCAGCTCGCGCGAGACGTTGCCGTGCAGGTCCATCGACGCCGAGATGAGCACCGAAGGCCCGAGGATCGAGCGGATCTCCGTGGCCAGTGCGGCTTCGACGTCCGTCCGGCCGACCACGCTCATCGCGCCGTGGATGTCGAAGAACAACCCGTCGAGACGCTCCGCCGCGCGCACCCGGGCCACGATCTCCCCCGACAGCTCCGCGTACGCCTCTTCGGTCACCGCGCCGCCGGGCAGCGAACGGGCGTGCACGAGCGGCACCCACTCGATGTCCTTCGTCCAGGAAGGACGGTCCTCGCGCAGGAAGGGGTAGCGGGCCAGCAGTTCGTCGCCGCGCGTCACGTGGAAGTCGGCCACGGTGGAGCGGTGCGGGGAGAACGTGCTCGATTCGATGGCGATCCCCGTGATCCCGATCCGCACCTTCGTCATCGTCTGCTCCGTATCGCTTCGTCGAAGACCTCGTCCAGCACCAGCGCGCCCGCGCCGTACAGCCCGGCGTCCGGGCCGAAACGCACCCGATCGATGCGCAGCTCCCTGGTGGCCAGGGGAAGACAGCGTTCGTAGAGCGCGCCGCGCACCGCCGCCACGAACGCCTCCGAACCCGACAGCGCGCCGCCGAGCAGCACTTCGTCGGGGTTGCCGAAGTTCACCACCGTGGCCAGCACTTCGCCGAGCTGCAGGCCCGCGCGCCGCACGGCGGTGGTCGCGTCCGGGTGCCCGTCCTCCGCCGTCGCCATGACCTGGGCGGTGCTGTTGATGTCCACCCCTTGCTCGCGCAGCTGCGCCACGAGGGCCGCACCGCTGGCCACCGTCTCCAGACAGCCGCGGTTTCCGCAGGTGCACGGCCGATCTCCGGCCGCGGGCACGCGCACGTGGCTGATGTCGCCCGCGACTCCCGCGCGGCCGCGGTATAGCCGGCCGGTCACGACCAGCCCCGAGCCGATGCCCGTGCCCGCCTTCACCACGAGCAGAGTGCGCCCGGGCGGCCCGGCAACGCTTTCGCCAAGCGCCTGCAGGTTCGCGTCGTTGTCCACCGCCACGGGCAGGTCGAAGTGCTCACGCAACGCGTCGCGCACCGTGAACCCGCGCCAGCCCGGCATGCGCGAGGGCAGCGTGATCGTGCCCGCGCCGACGTCGACCGGTCCGGGGAACGCGACGCCGATACCCAGCTGCCGGCCCGGGCACCGCGCCTCGGCCGCGACTTCCCGCACAGTGTTGGCGAAAGCCGCGACAACCTGCACCGGTTCACGGTTGATGTCCAGCGGCCGCTCGGTCACGTGCAGCAGGTTGCCCGCGATGTCGAGCGCGCCGATGCGTACGTGGCGCGAACCGACGTCGGCGGCCCAGACGTGGCCGAACCCCGCGTCGACCGACAACAGCTTCGGCCGCCGACCGCCGGCCGAGCTGCCCTCGCCGGACTCGACGAGCACTCCGGCGGAGATCAGCGCCTGCGTCCGGACGGACACCGTCGACTGCGGCAGACCGAGCACGCGCGCGAGGTCCATGCGCGAGACGGCGTGCTCATGGGCGACGAGCCAGAGCAGCCGCAGCAGACCGGCCGGATCCTGAGCCACGGCTGTCACCTACTTACTTCATGCCTGATGTAACTGTCCGGAAACTTGCCCTCGAAATCACCTCTTGGCAATTTCCAACACGCATGCGACATTACACGGCAACCTAGAACAGGCCTAGACCCTCGACATCGACTTATACCAAGGATGTTGGAAGTGATGCGGATGGCTCGACACCGGTGGCGCGCCGCGCTCGGGGTCACGCTCGCCGCCGCGCTGGCGCTCTCCGGCTGCGCGACGAGCCGCGAGCAGCACGGCGGTGGCGCGGGCAAGCCGGTGACCGGGGGCAGCGCGCGGTTCGCGCTGCCCCCGTCGGCAACCCCGAACTGGATTTTGCCGATCTCGATCCCCGGCTACGGCGCGAGCTACAACGGCGCCATCCGGGCCGAGCTGTTCGTGCCGCTGTACAACTACGACGGCAGTTCCGGCTCGGTCACGCTCGACGATCCCTCCAGCGCCGCCGACGCGCCGAGCTACTCCGCCGACGGCAGGACCGTGACGATCACGCTCAAGCCGCTCACGTGGTCCACCGGCGATCCCCTGAGCAGCCGCGACGTCGAGTTCTGGCTCAACCTGGTGCGCGCGGGCAAGGACAACTGGGGCAAGTACTCCGAAGGCCTGATGCCCGACAACATCAAGGCCTTCCACGCGATCGACGACCACACGTTCACGCTCACCCTCGACAAGCCCTACAACGCCGACTGGTTCACCGCCAACCAGCTCAGCCTCGTCGTACCGATGCCGCAGAAGGCGTGGGACCGCACGAGCGCGGGCGGTCCGGTCGGCGACTTCGACCGCGACCCCGCCGGCGCGAAGAAGGTGTTCGACTTCCTGGTGGCTCAAGCGAAGCAACTCGGCACGTACTCGACGAATCCACTGTGGAAGGTCGTGAACGGGCCGTTCACGCTCGCCGGCTTCGCCGCGTCGGGCCAGGTGACGCTGAACAAGAACCCCGAGTACACCGGACCCGACGCGGCGAAGCTCGACACCGTGCAGTTCCTGACTTTCACGAGCTCTTCGGCCGAGTACAACGTGCTGCGCGCCGGCGGTGTCGACTACGGCTACGTGCCGACGTCGAACCTCGGCCAGCGCCCGAAGCTCGAGGCGCAGGGCTACCGGATCGAACCGTGGAACGGCTGGTCGATCACCTACTCGCCCTTCAACTTCAACGACCCCCAGCTGGGCGCCGCGTTCAAGCAGCTGTACGTGCGCCAGGCCCTGCAGCACGCCGTGGACCAGGACGGCATCACCTCGGTGATCTGGCGCGGTACGGCCCGCGTGGACTACGGGCCAGTGCCGCAGGACAACGACGTGAAGTACCTGTCGGCACGGCAGAAAACCAACCCGTACCCGTTCGACCTCGACGCCGCGCGGAAGCTGCTCACCGGTCACAGCTGGAAACCCGGCTCCGACGGCGTTCTCGAGTGCGCGTCACCCGGCAGCGGGCCTGCCCAGTGCGGGGAGGGCGTCGACGCCGGCACGCGGCTGTCGCTCACGATGCTGACCGAGTCGGGTTCCGACGAGACCGACGGGACGATGCAGGAGCTGCGCTCGGAGCTGTCGAAGATCGGCGTCGAGATGAAGATCAACGCGCAGCCGCTGAACACCGTGCTGGCCAACGGCACGGCGTGCAAGCCGGCGGAACCGTCGTGCTCGTGGCAACTCTCCTACTTCGGCACGCAGGGCAGCTGGTACTTCCCCGCCAACCCCAGCGGTGAGGACTTGTTCGCCACCGACGCCGGCACGAACTTCGGCAGCTACTCCGACAAGCACGCCGACGACCTGATCACCGCGACCAACCTGGCCACGGGCGATCAGCCGATGCTCGACTACAGCGCCTACCTGGCCGAGCAGCTGCCCGTGCTCTGGCTGCCCAACCCGCCGTACCAGGTGTCGGCGATCGACACCGCGCTGCGCGGGGTGAACCAGGATCCGCTGGCCGGGCTGCAGCCGCAGCGCTGGTACTGGACGAGGTGAGGACATGACCCGCTACCTCCTCAAGCGGCTCGTGCTGGCCGTGGTCGTGGTGCTGCTGGTCACCGTGGTCACGTTCGTGCTGCTGCACCTGCTGCCCGGTGGCCCGGCGCGCGGCGTGCTCGGCGTGAAGGCCACGCAGGAGCAGATCGACGCGTTCAACAAGGCCCAGGGCTTCGACCACCCGCTGCCCGTGCAGTACTGGGAGTACCTGGTGCGCCTGCTGCACGGCGACCTGGGCGACTCGTACACGCAGAACTCCCCCGTCTCGGCGCTGCTGGAAGAGCGCGTGCCGAAGACGCTGCTGCTCACCGCGATCTCGACGTTCCTCGCGATCGTGGTGGCGCTGCCGGTGGGCGTGTGGCAGGCAGTGCGGCGCGGCAAGGCCGCGGACCACGTGACCACCGGGGTGACGTTCCTGCTCTACGCCACGCCGGTGTTCTTCCTGTCGCTGGTGCTGATCATCGTGTTCGCGCAGGTGCTGCCGTTGTTCCCGGCACAGGCCGCGCAGGGCGAGACGATCGGTGAGCTGCTCTCGCAACCCGGCTCGCTGGTGCTGCCGGTGGTCGCGGGCATGGGGGCGGCGCTGGCCGCGTTCAGCCGGTACATGCGAGCGTCCACTCTGGACAACCTCGCCGAGGACTACGTGCGCACCGCCCGCGCGAAGGGCACGCCGGAGCGCACGATCATCTGGCGGCACGTGTGGCCCAACTCGCTGACGTCGGTCGTGTCGATGCTCGGCTACTACGTGCCGGTGGTGTTCAGCGGCTCGCTGGTGGTGGAGTCGATGTTCAACTACCCCGGCGTCGGCCTGCTGTTCTGGACGGCGGCGCGCAACGCCGACTTCCCCGTGCTGCTCGGCGTGGTGCTGGTGATCGCCGTGGCGACGGTGATCGGCTCGCTGCTCGCGGACGTCGTGCAGCTCGTGATCGATCCGCGCGTGCGGGTGACGGGGGTGCGGTCGTGACCGTCTTTTCGCGAGTGTTCGCGCGGCGCACGGCGCTCGTCGGCGCGATCCTGCTGCTGCTGGTGATCCTGTTCTGCTTCTTCGGCCCGTTGCTCTACGGCACCGACCAGTCGCACACCGACCTCGCCGCCGCGCGGCTCGGACCCGGCAGCGGGCATCCGCTGGGCACCGACGACCTCGGCTACGACGTGCTCGGCCGGCTGATGCTGGCCGGGCGGACCTCGCTGATCATCGGCGTGCTGGCCGGCCTCATCGCCACCGCGATCGGCGCGGTGTGGGGCGCGATCGCCGGCTACACCGGCGGCTGGCTCGACACGGTGCTCATGCGCGTGGTCGACACCGGCGTCGCGATCCCCGCGTTGTTCCTGCTGCTGGTGGCGGCCACGTTGGTCACCCCGAGCGTCGGGGTGCTGGCGCTGATCATCGGCTGCGTGTCGTGGCTGGTGCCGGCACGGCTGATGCGCGCCGAGACGGTGAGCCTGCGCGAACGCGACTACATCCGCGCGATCACGGTGCTCGGCGCGAGCCGCACGCGGGTGGTGTTCCGGCACGTGATCCCCAACGCCATCGGCACTGTGGTGGTGAACGCGACGTTCCAGATCGCCGACGCCATCCTGCTCGTGGCGTACGTGAGCTTCCTCGGCCTCGGCGTGCCCGCGCCGGACACCGACTGGGGCGCGATGCTGTCGAAGGGCATCACGTACACGTTCGACGGCGCTTGGTGGCTGATCCTGCCGCCGGGCATCGCGATCGTGCTCGTGGTGTGCGCGATCAATTTCCTGGGCGACGGACTGCGCGACGCGTTCGCGGTGAAGGGACGGCGATGAGCGAGCCGGTGCTCGACATCCGTGACCTGCGGGTGTCCTACGGGGACGGTGACCCGGCGGTCGACGAGTTGTCGCTGACGGTCGAGCCGGGTGAGATCGTGGCGGTGGTCGGCGAGTCCGGCTCGGGCAAGAGCACGGCCGCGCTCGCCGTGCTGGGGCTGCTGCCCGCGTCGGCTTCGGTGTCCGGGGCGATCGAGCTGGCCGGGCAGAACGTGCTCGAACTGCCCGGCGAGGAGCTGCGGAAACTGCGCGGGCGGAGCGCGGGCATGGTGTTCCAGGAGCCGATGACGGCGCTGAACCCGTCGCTGCGCATCGGCTTCCAGCTCGCGGAGGCGATCCGTAACCACGACCCGGAGCGGCGGCGGCACAAGCACTACTTCCCGCGGTGTGTGGAACTGCTGGAACGCGTGGGGGTGCCGGAGCCCGAGGCGCGGCTGAAGCAGTATCCGCACGAGCTTTCCGGTGGGTTGCGCCAGCGTGTGATGATCGCGATCGCGCTGGCGGCGCGGCCACGGCTGATCATCGCCGACGAGCCGACGACGGCGTTGGATGTCACCGTTCAGCAGCAGATCCTCGACCTGCTGAGGGACATCCGGGACACCGAAGGCACGGCGACGCTGCTGATCACGCACAACATGGGCGTGGTGGCGGACGTCGCCGACCGCGTGCTCGTGCTGCGGTCCGGACGGCTCGTGGAAGAGGCTCCGACGGCTGAGCTGTTCACCGCCCCGCAGGCCGCGTACACGCGGGAGCTGCTGGCCGCCGTGCCACGGCTGGGCACGGGCGAGCACGCCGCCGCGGCGGCGGCGCCGGACAAGCCGGTGCTGGCGTTGACGGACATCGTGGTGGAGTACGGCGGAAAACGGGCCGTGGACTCGGTGTCACTGAGCGTCGGGCCGGGCGAGATCGTGGGGCTGGTCGGGGAATCGGGTTCGGGCAAGACGACGCTGGGCAACTGCGCGCTGGGCTTGGTCACGCCGAAGTCGGGCCGCGTCGAGGTGCTCGGCGGCCCGTTGCCACGCGGCACGGGACGCTCGGCGCGGGCGGTGCGGCGGCAGATCGGCGCGGTGTTCCAGGATCCGGCGTCTTCGCTGGACCCGCGGATGACCGTGGGCCAGACCGTGGCCGAGCCGCTGGTCATGCACACTTCCGCCGGACGCTCCGAGCGTCGACGACGCGTACGCGAGCTACTCGACGCCGTGGAGCTGCCGGAGTCGCTGATGGAGCGCTACGGCCACGAGCTGTCCGGCGGGCAGCGCCAGCGCGTGAGCCTCGCCCGGGCGCTCGTGCTGGGGCCGAAGCTGCTGATCGCCGACGAGCCGACGAGCGCGCTCGACGTGTCCGTGCAGGCCGTGGTGCTGGACGTGTTCAAGCGGCTGCACGAGCAGTACGGGTTCGGCTGCCTGTTCGTGAGCCACGACCTCGCGGTGGTCGACAGCCTGTGCGACCGCGTCGCCGTGCTGCGCGGCGGCGAGCTGGTGGAACAGGGGCCGGCCGCGCGGGTGCTGCGGGAGCCGTCGCATGCCTACACGCAGGCGTTGCTGCTGTCCTCGCCCGTGCCGGACCCCGCGGTGCAGCGGAGCCGCCGGGACGCGCTGGCGGACGTGGATCCCGCGGCGTGAGCGAAGTGTGGGCCGGAGTCGACATCGGCGGGTCGAAAACGCTGGTGATCGTGTGTGATGCCGACGGCCGGGAGCTGGCGTCGGCGTCGGCGGATTCGGGTGCGCACCTGGGTGGTGCGGTGATCCTGGACCGGGCGGCCGCGCTGGTTCTGTCGCTCGCGCCCGGCGAGCTGTCCGGGGTCGGCGTCGGCGCGGCCGGCGTGGTGGAGCCGGAGACCGGGACGATCGTGGTCACCGGCGACTCGTTCACGGGCTGGGCGGGCACGGCCGTCAACGCGGGCCTTTCCGTGCGGTTGGGCGGGGTACCGGTGGTGACGGAAAACGATGTGAACGCGTTCCTCCTCGGCGAACTGTCCACAACGGACCGACACGTGCTCGCCGTCGCGCTGGGCACGGGTGTCGGCGGCGCGTTGTACGTGGACGGCTCGCTGCTGCACGGCGGCGGCACGGGGGCCGGCGAAATCGGCCACGTCGGCACCTACGGCCCGGCACCGTGCACCTGCGGGCAGACCGGGCACCTGGAGGCCTACGCGTCCGGCCGGTCCCTGGCCCGCCGCTACACGGAGGCGACGGGCGTTTCCCTGCCCGCCGAGGCCGTCGCGGCCGCCGCGCTGGACGGTGACGAGGCCGCGTTGGCAGTGTTCACCGACGCCGGGCGCTTCCTCGGCGAGGCGATCACGCACGCGTGCGGCCTGCTCGGCATCGCGACGGCCGTGGTCGGCGGTTCCGTGACGAACTCGTGGGCGCTGCTGGAGAAGCCGATGCAGGAGGCGCTGACCGAGCACCCCCTGCTGTCGGGTTCTCCGGTGGACGTGCGGCTGGCGCGGGGTGGTGCGAAGGCCGTGGCGCTGGGCGCGGTCGCGCTCGCCCGTTCCCCGCGGCCTTAGCCGACCTCGGTTTCCTCGCCCGGCTTGAGCAGGTGCAGCCTTGCCGCCTTGCCGGCGAACGCCTCCTCCAGCGTGTCGGCGCCCTGCGTGAAGTGCCCCCAGCCCTGGAAGTGCAGCGGCACCACGTCGGCGGACCCGAGGATCTCCGCGGCCTCGGCGGCCGACGGGCTCGGCAGCGTGAGGAAGTCGTCGATGAGCGGCGTGCGCGCCCCGCCCGCGAACAGCACGGCGATCGGCACCGGCCCGACGCGGTCGGCGATCTCACGCACCAGCGCCAGCGACGCGTTGTCGCCGCTCACGTAGACCGTCGGCAGGCCTTCGGCGGACAGCAGGAAACCGGTGACCTCGCCGACCTTGGGCTCGGAGCCCTCCGGTCCGTGCAGCGCGGGCATCCCGGTCACGCGCACGCCCCCGACCTCGGCGTGCTCCCAGTTCGGCAGCGCCTGGGCCGTACCGCCGAGGCGCTCGGCCGCGGACGCCGTGGTGAGCACGAGCGGCGCCGTCTCGAGGTACGCGCGGCCGCCGTGGTCGAGGTTGTCCGGATGCTGGTCGTGCGACAGCAGCACGGCGTCCACGGCGCCGACCTCGGCGGGGCTCGCCACCGGCCCGGTCGTCTTCACGAGCACCCGGTTGCCGATCGGGTAGTTCCCCGGCTGGTCGAACGTCGGGTCGGTCAGGAACCGCACTCCGCCGTAGGTGATCAAAGACGTCGGACCGCCGAGGTGGCGCAGCGAGAAAGTGGTCATGCCGCCATCCTGCCTCGGTCGGCAGGCGATCGGTGAGTGGCAGTGAAGCCGGTCATCGATGAGATCCTGCCAGCTACCCTCCAGGGGTGCGGAAGATCGCGTTGGTGCTGTTCGACGGGGCCCGGTTGTTCGACACGGCCGTGGTCGACGAGGTGTGGGGCGCGCGCAGCGGGCCGGGGGCCGAGTTGCGCAAGTGCGCGGCCACGAAGGACCCCGTGCGGCTGACGGGAGGCGCCACCGTCACTCCGGAGCGGACGTTGGCCTGGCTGCGCACGGCGGACGTCGTCGTGGTGCCGGGCCTGGCGAACCTCGACGCGAAGCCCGCGCCCGAGCTGCTCGCCGCGTTGCGGGCGGCCCATCGTGCGGGCGCGCAGGTGACGGGGTTGTGCCTGGGCGCGTTCGTGCTGGGTGCGGCCGGGTTGCTGGACGGGCGACCGGCCGCCACGCACTGGCGCTTCACGACCGAGCTCGCACGGCGGCATCCCTCCGCCCAGGTCGACCCCGGCGTGCTGTACGCGGGCGGCGAGGGGGTGTGGACGTCGGCGGGCGTCGCCGCCGGGATCGACCTCTGCCTGCACCTCGTGCGGCTCACCCAGGGCGCGGACGTCGCGGCGGCGATCGCACGGACCATGGTCACGGCGCCGTTCCGCTCGGGCGGGCAGGCGCAGTTCATCACGGTTCCCACGCCGCCCCGCGACGAGGAACCACTGGCCGCCGTGCGGGAACGCGCGTTGCGGGAGCTGCGGCGGCCGTTGACGGTCGCCGAGCTGGCGGGCTGGGCGTCGATGTCCGAGCGCATGTTCGCGCGCCGGTTCGTGGCCGAGACGGGCACCACGCCCGTGCGCTGGCTGCTGGACCAGCGCATCGCCCGGGCACAGCAGCTGCTGGAGAGTTCCGACCTGCCGGTCGCCGAGATCGCCGGCTGTTGCGGGTTCGGCTCACCGGTGTCGTTCCGGCAGCACTTCACCCGCCACGTCGGTGTCGCGCCCAGCCGCTACCGCACGGACTTCCGACCCTCGACCACGACGCCGGACCGGTCCACTCTCGCTCCCGTCGGAAACCGGACGACGTAAGTCTTCCCCGGCTCGCCCAGGCCGCCGGCCTCCAGCCGCGAGGCACCCTCTTCGGCCTGGGCGACCGTCTCGGTCTCGACGAGGACCGGGGGTACCGTTCGCGTCGCGGACCACGTGCGCGGCGCAGTCCACCGCCGCCTCGAAGTCGCCCACGTCGACCTCGTAGTCCTCCACGACCCGCGGCCGATCCGGCCACCACGACAGTGACCAGCCGCTCCTGCTCCGCACTGTCCCACCACTCGACCACGGCCCGGTCGTGCGCCATCGCGATGGCGGCGGTGTACTGCCTGTCGCCGCGACAGGTCCCGGCGTCACGGCGCCGGCGTCCAGGTGCCGGTGTCCGTGTGGGAGTGTCCATTGCGGACACCGGTGACCGTCACGACGTTCTCGCCGGACTGGAGGGTGACCGGCCAGGGGTAGGTGTGGTCGGGTGAGGCGGCGGGCGCGCCGACCGGGGTTCCGTTCGGGGTGAGCGCAACCGTGTCCACCCCGTTGCCGCACGCCTTCACCGTGGTGGCCGCGGTCGTGCGGTCGGTCCAGCGGCGGCTGGTGAGGTAGCCGAACGGCGTGGTCGTCCAGTGGGCCTTGTACCAGTAGAACGCGTCCTTGCGGACCCGGCGGTCATAGGTGACCAAGCCCTTGTCGTTGCGGCCGAGGATGTCGCCTTCGGCGCGACCGTCGGAGGCGAAGTCGAACATGTTCCACCCGAACGTGCCCCACAAGCAGGGCCGCGTCTCGATCTGTTTCCACGAGTTCCGGTGCACGAAGGTCTCGTACCCCTCGGGGTTCACGCGCGACGGGATCACCGGCGGCTTCACCGTGGAGTGCTCCACGTGGTCGTGGATGCTGTCGCCGGCGCCGTACTCGCTGATCGCGATCTTGCGCGCGGGGTCGGCCGCGTGCAGCTGGTCGGTCCACGGGCCGGGGCCCGAGCGCGGACAGGTCGTACCAGCCGTAGTACTTGTTGTACGCCGCGAGGTCCGCGTGGCCGGACACGGCGGCCTGGCCTCCCTTGTGGTTGGCGGACACGGAAAGCCGCGCCGGGCCTCGGCCTTCACCTGGTCGGCGAGGGCCTGCAGGATGCCGTGCGTCGGTGACGTCGTCGTTCTTGGCCTGCTCGTTGCCGATGCCCCAGAACGCGCTGGACGGGTGGTGGTCGTTCTGGCGGATGAGCTCCGACATCTGCTGCGTCGGTGACGCCCATCTCGTCCATGAGGTCGAAGTCCCGGTCACGTTGCCGGTCGGCCACGGCCCAGCCCTCGTCGAGGCGGTCCTGGTGCGCGTTGATGCCGTGGAGGGCGACGTGCGTTCCGTTGAGGAAGAACTCTTCGTCGGGGTCCACCGCGGGTTCTCGGAGCCCCAGGGTTCGCGTCACGGTGTCGGTGACGCGACCGGTGCGCGCGTCGAGGAAGTCGACGGTCGCACTCGGCACCGGCCACGTCGGCCCACACCCTCGTCATTCACGGATATGAAGGCGGGTCGTCAGGTTGAACGGTCCGTAGGCGGCCGGCCACCGAGGAGTCAACGCGCGAACCGGACAAAGGCGGGTCAAGCGCCGGAAGCAGTATCAAAGTTCTGAACCGCGCCCATGAACCCCCGGAGGAAGTATCACGATAAGTAACGTCACCCTCACCAACAGCCGCCAGCCTGAGGGAACTTCGAACCGGAGGTATGGTCTGCCCGTCGGCGTAGGGAGGTAACTGTCCGGACTGTGCGACGTAGCACACGATGGGCTCACAGCCTGCTGACATACGGCCGCCTGGTCTATACCATTTGCAGAGCAGTGATCCACTACCATGCAGTGGTCCGGGATCACGGCGGCGCAGCCCACGAGGGGGACCCCATGCCCGCCATCAGGCGAAACATCGTGCCGCTCAGGTACTCCGACCCGAGCGTGGTCGCCTACGTCCGCAGCCCGACCGACTGGCTCGTGTCCAACTGCGGCTGGATCCGCGGCCGATCCGGCGTGATGCTGGTCGACACGTGCGGCACCGAGCGGGACACGCTGGACCTGGTCAACGACGTCCGCAAGTACTCGACCGTCGAAATGCCGCTCACGCTGGTACTCACCCACGCCCACGGCGCACACCACAACGGCGCCGGCGTGGCGATGCGCAACGGCGGGCGCATCCTCGCCGCCGAGTCGGCCGTGTCCGCCGTGCGGGCGGGGCCGCAGCGGTACGAGGACACGTTCGACTGCAAGAACTGGGGCACGCTCGAAGCGCCGAAACCCGAGGCCGTGCACGCCGTCACCACGCCGCGCGAGGTCGACCTCGGCGGGGTGGTCGTGGAGGTCGTGCCGTTCCCCGGCGTCGCGCACACCGACGGCGACCTGGTGGTGTTCGAACCGAAGACCGGCACGCTGTTCACGGGCGACCTGCTCTCCGTCGGCTCCACGCCGATGGCGCTGCACGGCTCGATCCCCGGCTGGCTCGATGCGCTTTACTGGCTGGACAAGACTTTCCCGACCGTCCGCACCTTCGTGCCCGGCCACGGCGCGCTCAGCCACCCGGGCAGCTTCCCGGTCGCCGTGCTGCGCACCTACCTCAACTGGCTGCTCGACGCGACCACCCCGGAAACCCCCGACTTCGCCGAGCTGGCCACGATCGCGCGCCGCCGCTGGCCGAACTGGAGCAACCCCGAGCGCCACGTCGGCAACCTCATGCGGGCGCACGCCGACCAGCACGGTCGGCCACTGCAGGAGAAGACGGCGCTGCGCGCGATCCTCGACGCGGTGGGCGGGAAGATCGACCTCGACGCGCGGCTGGGCCTCTAAGACCCGGTCATCCGCCGCCGCAGCCCCGAAGGCGTCACCCGTACTCCGCCCGGAACACCTGCGAAAGCCACGGCTGATCCGTGGTCCCCCAGCGCGCCGCGACGGCCGCGATGCCGCGCCCGCCGGCAGCGGGTCGGTGAGGTCCCGGCGCACCGCCTCGAGCCGCAGCTTGCCAACGGTGCCGCCGAACGTCTCGCCGGAGTACTCGAACAGCCGGTGCAGCGAACGCGGCGACATGTGCATTCGGCGCCGCCCCGTTGCGGCGCGAACCACAGGGTGGACCGAAGCTCTACACAACAGTTGTCGCAGCGCGCCAGACTTGCGTTCGTCGGCGTGTGCGGGGTCGACCGCGCACAGAACGACCTGGGCGATGCCGATGAGGCGAAGCTCGCGGGCCGATGCGTGGAGCCACTCGCTCGTGGACGCTTTCGCCGCTCCGCGCACCGCGCCCGGGTGGAGGGCTACATCGCGAAGGGCAAGGCCGAGGCGAACGGGTGACCACCGGCGGCGGCCGGCCGAACGGCCGCGACGTCGGCTGGTTCGTCGAGCCGACGATCTTCGCCGACGTGGGACAATTCGGCCACGATCTCGCGCGAGGAGATTTTCGGCCCGTGCTGTCCGTGATCCCCTACGCCGACGAGGCCGACGCCGTGACCATCGCCAACGACTCCGGCGTCGGGCTCGGCGGCACCGTCTGGACCACCGACCCAGACCGCGGATGGTCGTGGCCCGGCGCGTCGAGACGGGCGCGATCGGCGTCAACACCTACCTGCCCGGCCTCGCCGCGCCCTTCGGCGGGGGTGAAAGCCAGCGGCATGGGCCGCGAGCTGGACCCGGGCAGCTACCAGCAGTTCAAGGCGATCCACCGCGGCGCCTGACGCCACAAGCGCGCAGGCCTCCCCGGATCGCCCGGGGAGGCCTGCGCGGTGTCAGTGTGCGAAGAAGGTCAGCCGAGGTACTTCTTCAGGTCGTCGAGCACGTGGTCGGCGCCGATCGGGCCGAGGCCGAGGAACCACACCTCGTCGGAGACGCGGATGGCGTGCTGCGACTTCACGGCGCTCAGGCCCGCCCACAGCCCACTGCTCGTCACGGCCTTCTCGTCGGCGTTCGGGCCTGCGCCATAGCTGGAGTAGAAGATCCAGTCGCCGTTCGCCTCGTCGATGCGCTCGCGCGAGATCTGCTTGGCCAGCTCGTTGATGTGCTGGTTGTCCGGCCGCTGCAGGCCGACGTCGGAGAAGATCACGCCGATGAACGACAGGTCGCCGTAGATCCGGATGCCCGTGGAGTGGAACCGCAGCAACGAGATCTTGGGGTTGCCCTTGATCCCGGCCTTCACCTCGTCGGCCTTCTTCTGGTACGCGTTGAGCGCCGCCACGGCCTTGTTCTCCTGGCCGAGCGCCGCCCCCACGAGCAGCAGGTTCTCCTTCCACGGGAAGCCCGGGCGGATGCTGAACACCGTCGGCGCGATCTTCGACAGCTGCGGGTACAGGTCGTTGGCGCGCAGCTTGCTGCCGAGGATCAGGTCCGGCTGCAGCGAAGCGATCTTCTCGAGGTTGAGGTTGTCGGTGCTGCCGATCGTCGGGATGCCCTTGGCGCGGTCGGCGAGGTAGCTCGGCACACCGGTCTGGCCGGCCGTGGTGGCCATGCCGACGGGCGTGACGCCCAGCGCCAGCACGTCGTCGAGCTCACCGCTGTCGAGCACGACCACGCGGATTGGCGCCTTCTCGATCTTCGTCTGGCCCAGCGCGTGGGTGACCGTGCGCGGGAACACGCCGGGGCCGACGTCGGCCTTCAGCTTGGCTGTCTCGGTGTCGGCCGTGGAGAACAGGCGGCCGCCGGTGGCGACGTCCTTGTCCCCCACGCCCGAGGTGGTCGTGTTGGCGGGCTGGCTGCACGCGCCCAGAAGCGTCGCGGCGGCGAGGACGCCGACGACCTTGGTCCATCTGGCCATCGTGGAGTGTTCCTTCCTAGGGCTGGGTGGTGGGGGCAGCGGCGCGGTGGCGACCGATCGGGACGACCATGGGGGTGCCGGACACAGGATCGGCGATGATCCGGCAGGGCATGCCGAACACGTCCTCGACGAGCTCGGCGGTGAGGATGTCGCCGGGGGCGCCCTCGGCGGCGATCGACCCGTTCTTCATGGCGATGAGGTGATCGCCGTAGCGGGCCGCGAGATTGAGGTCGTGCAGCACGATCACGACGGTGGTGCCGTCGTTGTGGTTGAGATCGGCGAGCAGGTCGAGCACCTCGACCTGGTGGCTGATGTCGAGGAACGTGGTGGGCTCGTCGAGCAGCAGCAACGGCGTGCGCTGCGCGAGCGCCATCGCGATCCACACGCGCTGGCGCTGCCCGCCCGAGAGCTCGTCGACGGGCCGGCCGGCGAGCTCCACGGTGTCGGTGGCCAGCATCGCGCGCGCCACCGCGTCGTCGTCCTCGTCGTTCCAGCGGCGGAACACGCCCTGGTGCGGGTAGCGGCCACGGCCGACGAGGTCGGCGACCGTGATGCCCTCGGGCGCGGTCGGCGACTGCGGCAGCAGGCCGAGCACCCGGGCGACATCCTTGCTGCGCAAGGAGGAAATGCGCTTGCCGTCGAGGAACACCGCACCGGCCGAGGGCGCGAGCAGGCGCGCGAGGCCGCGCAGCAGCGTCGACTTACCGCACGCATTGGTCCCGACGATCATGGTGACCTTGCCCTCGGGGATGCGCACCGAGAGGTCCTTCACCACCGTCACGGGCCCGTAGCCGAGCTCGAGACCTTCGGTGTGCAGGGTGGGTGTCGTCGGTTTCACGCGCCTTCTCTCTCAGACTCGGCCGGCCCGGTTCGCCGTGGCGAGGAGGTACAGCAGGTACGGCGCGCCGACGGCCCCGGTCACCACACCCACCGGCAGCTGCGTGCCGAGCAGGTGCTGCGCCACGAAGTCGCCGAGCAACGTCACGAGCGCGCCGGTGAGGGCGGGCGCGACGAGGCCGACGCGGGCGCCGCCCACGAGCCGCGTCGCCACGGGGTTCGCCACGAACGCCACGAAGCTCACCGGCCCGGCCGCCGCCGTGGCGAACGCGGCGAGCGCGGTGGCGACGAGGAGCAGCAGCAGCCGCATGCGTTCCACGCGCAGGCCGAGCCCGGCCGCGGTGTCGTCACCCAGCTGCAGCCCGGTGAGCGCGCGGCTCAGCAGCAGCGCCGCCGGGCCGAGCACCACGAGGGCGATCGCGAGCGGCACCACCTTGTCCCAGCTCGCGCCGTTGAGGTTGCCGGTGAGCCACACCAGGGCCTGCTGCGCCAGCGTCACGTCGGCCCACGTCATCAGGTACGACACGATGCTCGCGAGCACCGCGCCGACCCCGACGCCGATGAGCACGAGCCGGTAGCCGTTCACGCCGCCGCGGCGCGAGAGCACGTAGATGATCACGCCGGTGAGCAGCGCGCCGACGAACGCGGCGGCCGAGAGCACCGGACCGGACACTCCGAACAGGACCAGGCAGATCACCGCGGCGGCACTGGCACCCTGGGTCACGCCGATCACGTCGGGGCTCGCCAGCGGATTGCGCAGTAGCCGCTGGAAAAGCGCGCCGCCGAGTCCGAACGCGACACCCACGAGCACGGCTGCCACGGCGCGCGGCAGCCGCAGCTGCGTGACGACGTAGGCGCCGCCTCCCGTGCCGTCGCCGAAGAGGATTTCGGGCAGCTGTCCCACGGGGACGTTGAAGTCGCCGACAGCCAGCGACAGCGCGAAAACTCCGACGAGCAGAACGAAGAGCACGAGCGACACGAGCCACACCCGCGCCGCGCCCTGGCGGCGAGCGGCCGACACCGCTTTCAGCGCGTCGGGCAGCTGCAGGGGCGGCTTCACACCTTCACCAGCTTCCGGCGCCGCACCAGCACGATGAACACCGGCGCGCCGATCACGGCGGTCACGATGCCCACCTGCACTTCGGCCGGGCGCGCGATCACGCGGCCGATGACGTCGGCCACGAGCAGCAGCAACGGCGCCAGCAAAGCGGAGTACGGCAGGAGCCACCGGTGGTCGGGCCCGGTGATCAGCCGGGCGACATGCGGCACGGTCAGCCCGACGAAGGCGATCGGACCGGCGATCGCCGTCGCCGATCCACAGAGGACGACGACCGCGAGCGCGCAGACCGCCCGCGCCACAGCCACGTTCTGTCCCAGTGCGCGGGCGACGTCCTCGCCCAGCGCCAGCGCGTTGAGCATCCGCGCGGCCACCAGCGCGAGCACCACGCCGACCACGATGAACGGCACGGCCTGCGTGATCGTCGACGTGTCGCGCCCGGTCAGCGAGCCCACCTGCCAAAAGCGGAACTGGTCGAACGTGGTCGTGTCGGTGAGCAGCAGCCCGCTCGTCACGGACTGCAGCGCCGCGGTCACCGCCGCGCCCGCGAGCGCCAGTTTCACCGGCGTGGCACCGACTCGGCCGAGCGCGCTGATCCCGTAGACGACCACCGCGGCGGCGGCCGCGCCGGCGAAGCCGAACCAGACGTATCCGGTGACGGTGGCGATACCGAGCGTGCTGATGCCCAGCACCACGAACAGCGCGGCACCCGCGTTCACACCCAGCAGGCCCGGGTCGGCGAGCGGATTGCGCGTGGCGCCTTGGATCACGGCGCCGGACAGTCCCAGTGCGACGCCCGCGAGCACGCCCACGAGCGTGCGCGGCAGGCGCAGCTCGTGCACCACGAGGTGATCGGGATTCGAGGCGTTGTAGTGGAACAAGGAGTCGAGGACCGTGCCGAACGACAGCCCGCGCGATCCGACGGCGATGCTCAGCGCGGCGGCGAGCACGAGCGCGGCGAGGAGCACCACGAGCCCCGCCGTCAGCGAGAGTGTTCTCGGGCGGGCTCTCTCGGCCACAGTCGGTTACCTTCACTCACAGGGTATTAGGCTTGGCTACCCTACCCCGCGCGCGGCGCCGCCGTCGTGTGGTCATCACCACGGTCATCACGTGTCATCACTGCTACACCGCCTGGTGATTTCGCCGTGGTGGGCGAAGCATCCCCGAAAGCCGAATGGGGTCCGTCACCGCGGTGACGGACCCCATTTCGCGAAAGCTCGGCTCAGGCGTTGGCCTTCTTGCGCGGCGCACGCTTGCGGGCCGGCTTGACGGGAGCCGCTTCGACCTCGTCGATTTCTTCTTCACGCTCTTCGTAGGCCTTCACGATCTCCGCGGGGAGCCGGCCCCGGTCGGACACCTTGAAGCCGTTGGCCTCGGCCCACTCCCGCATGAGGCGGTTGCGCTCCCGATCGGCCGCGGACGACGTCGCCCGCGGCGCCTGCCCGGCGGCCATGCGCACCTTGCGGCCTCCGACGCGGCGGGACACGCTGACGTAGCGCGCGAGCTCATCGCGAAGCGCGGCGGCGTTGTCTTCGGACAGATCGATCTCGTAACTCACACCGTCGAGGCTGAAGGGGACGGTCTGATCGGCAATGCTGCCGTCGATGTCGTCCACCATCTCGACGTGAACCTTCTGCGCCATGGTTCGTCGTTCCTTCACCTTCTACAGGACGTGCCTGGGGGAACCCTATCGTGTCGACTAATGCCGCGCGGTGCTGGACACCCATTCCTCTCGGGAGAGCGCGTACTCGACATCGCCGTGTTCCGCGCCTTCCAGGTATTCCGGCCACTCGAGGAAGAAGGTGCGCACGAGCTCCAGCCCCGCCTTCTCGAGTACCCGCCGGGAACGGGTGTTGACCGTCATCGTCGTCGCGACGACCCGCTCGGCACCGAGTTCCGCGAATGCCTTGCGGAGCACCGCTTGCAGCCCTTCCGTCGCGAACCCGCGCCCCCACACCGCAGGCCGCAGGCGGTATCCGACTTCGGTACCGCCGCCCTCGAGACCACGGCTCGTCGCGGGCCGCACCGAGAACCACCCGGCGAATTGGTCCGTCCCCGAATTCACGGCGGCGAAACACCCGAACCCCGCGGGCAGATCCCGGTATTCCGCGAGGAAACCCGGAAGTGTCGCGCCTTCGACGACTTCACGGGACACCGGACGGCCGTCGTCGACGAAGCGCATCACCGCGGGATCACCGTGGAGATCCGCGAGCGCGCCGGCGTCGGCGGGTGTGAACCGGCGCAGCCGCAGTCGCGGCGTTTGGGTCCACGTGGCCATGGCGGGGATTGGACCAGTGTGGCCGCCCGAGCGCAAGGGGCATTTCCGAACTATTGGCCCCTGCCGGAAAATCGCCGCGGAAAATGCGCTCAGCCGCGCGTGAAGCCGCCCAGGTGGTGCGGGAAGACGGTGATCGGCACGCCCGCGCCGGCCAGGTCGCGCAGCATCGTCAGGATCGAATCCGTGGGCGTGCCGTGGACGCGGATGCTCGTGGTGGCCGTGAGGTTCGCGCGGAACGCCGGGTCGGCGTGCTCGGTGAGCACGCGCATGTGGTGCTCGAACGAGTCGGTGTCCGGGTGGATCTGCACGAACTCGACCTCGGTTCCGTCGGCGCTCGCGTACTCGTGGAACGCGATCAGGCGCGGCTCGTGGTCGTCGACGAACCGGGCCCAGCCGGGCGCGCGGCCCTGCTCGGCGTCGAACCTGCCGGGGACCACGCTGTTGGTGGCGATGAAGACGAACGGTCCGGTCACGGTGACCACCTCCGCCTACTATCCAACCAGTTGGTTAGTTGACTTGCCACTGGAATCACCGTCGCGTTCGCCACAGCAGGCGGGCGCGGAAAGGCCGAAGGCCACCGGGTTCGGAAACCCGGTGGCCTTCGGAACTGGGTACTACTGGTGTTCGGTCCTACGCGGTGTTCAGTGGTGCCCGTTCTTCACGACCGCGCCCGACTTCGGGTCCAGCGGGAGCTTGCCCGCCTGCGGCCGCCAGAAGTCGAACATGTTCCACAGACCGCCGGCTCGGGTGTCGAACGACGAGTCGCCGATGCGGCCGGTGGACCAGTTGTCCTCGATGAACTGCAGAACCGAGGTCTGGTCGGTGCGGGTGTGGTCCACGAAGTTCACCTTGCTGTAGGGCGAGATGACCTGCAGCGGCAGGCGCGGGCCGTAGCCACAGCGGTCCGCGTAGCTGCCCACAGTGGTCTTCGTGCCCGTGCAGAGCGACTGGTCCTGCGAGGCGTCCTGTGACCCGTTGATGATGGTCGACTTCTGGTGGTCGTACCAGCCGTCCGAGTCGTCGTAGGCGAGGACGATCGCGGTGGAGCGCCACTCCGGCGACTGCTGGATCTTGTTGATCTCGTTGACCACGAACTGCTGCTCGTCGAGCGGGTCGGAGTTGGCCGCGTGGGCGTCCTGGTAGGCCGGGGCCTTGAGGAAGCTCACGGCGGGCATCGAACCGGCCTGCAGCGAAGCGTCGAAGTCGGTCATGTCGTACTGGTGGTTGGCCTGGTCGGTCTGACCAATGGCCTGCACCGAAGACGGCGGCAGGTGCTTCGGGTTCGCCGTCGACTTGTAGTACTGGAACGGCTCGTGGTGCGGACTGTAGTCCGTCACCGGGACGCCACCGACGTTGTTGTGCTGCGCACCGCAGACCGCGAACCCGTTCTGGGTGCCGGTCGGCTTGAACCCACCCTGAAACCAGCCCCAGGTCACGTGGCGCTGGTTGAGCAGGTCACCGATGTTCTTGCCCTGCTGCGCGGCGAGGTTATCGGTGGCCGTGTGGTTCTTGTCCGAGCAGTCGTCCCACGCGGGGTCCGGGTCGTTGATGACCGTGCCGACACCCTTGGCGTCGGGCGAAACCACCACGTACGAGTCGGACGTCGGCTGGTGCGTGACCGAGGTGACCGCCTGGGTCCCGTGCGTTTGGCCCGAGATCAGGTTGATCGCGCCGGGGGTGGACGGACCGAACGTCGTGTTGTAGGAGTTGTCGCTCATCGCGTAGTTCTGAGCGTAGTTCCACAGGCCGGTGACGGTGTTGCCGTCGTAGTAGTCCATGACCAGGCCCGGTTCGCCGAAGAGGATCGGCTGGCCCGTGCACTTGTCGGTCTCGGTCTTCTCGACGAACTTGTCCATCTTGCCGCCGTTGAACGCGGCCTGCTCAGCACCGTAGGAGTGGTTCTGGTCGCAGGTGAGCGCCTTGTCGGGGCCGAGGCGCTTCGGGTCGTAGGCGTTGGGGTTCTTCGTCAGCAGCTTCTTGTCGAGGCCGTTGACCTTCGGGGTGTTCTTCGCGGCCTTGAACGGCGTGCCGTCCTGGTTGGTCGCGTTGGGGTAGGTGCCGAAGTAGTGGTCGAACGAGATGTTCTCGCCGAAGATCACCACGACGTGCTTGATCGGGGTGAGCGTCGGCGTCCACGACGCGGGCACGGTGTGCAGCGTCTGCGCATCCGCCGACGTCGCCGCGGAGCCGGTGACGATCGCCAGCGCGGCCGCCGAAGCGAGCGCACCGGCGCCGATCAGCCGCCGCGAACGGCGACGCCGTCTGCCGATTCCTTTGTCCACTGGGGAATCCTCCTGATCTCGATGACCTCGAAGTGGGAACTGCGATAACGGAAAACGGTCAGGCCAGCAAAGCCCGGCCGTAATGGTCGTCGGGACCGGTCACCCCGGGCAGCGCCAGGAAGTAACCGCCACCGAACGGGGAGATGTAATCGACCAGCGGTTCGTCGATGAGCCGCTTCTGGACCGCCTCGAACTGACGCTCGAGGTCCTGCTGGTAGCAGGTGAAGATCAGGCCCATGTCCAGGTTGCCGTTGGTGTCCACGCCGCGGTCGTAATTGACCGCGCGGCGCAGGATCCGGCTGGAATCCGTCTCCGGCTTCCGGGGGTTCGCCATGCGGATGTGGCTCGTGAGCGGGATGACGGTGCCGACGGGGTCGTCGGCGTACTTCGGCACGTCCTGCTCGTCGGCGCCGTCCAGGGGCGCGCCGGTGTCGCGACGGCGGCCGAACATGTTCTCCTGCTCGGTCAGCGACACGCGATCCCAGAACTCGACGAGCATCCGGATCAGCCGCACGACCTGGTAGGTGCCGCCCTTGGCCCACGCGGGCTCGCCACCGCCCTCACCGAGCCAGACCAGCTTGTCGTACTCGGCTTCGGTCGGGTTCGAGATGCCGTCCTTGAAGCCCATGAGGTTGCGCGGGGTGCCCGAAGGCCGCGGCTGCGAGGCGAAGCCGTTGATCTTCCAGCGCAGCTGCATCCCGCCGCGCGTGGCGCGGGCGATGTCGCGCAGCGCGTGGAGCACGGTGTCGGTGTTGTCGGCCGACAACGTGAGCGACAGGTCGCCGTGGCACTGGGCGGCGTCGAGCGCGTCGTTGGGGAACATCGTCATCGGCTTGAGCTTCTTCGGCTTGAGCGCCGCGAGGCCGTAGCGGTCGTCGAACAGCGACGAACCGACGCCGAGCACCACGCCGAGGTTGCCCGCGGGCACGACCGGGCCCAGCACGCCGGAGTCGGCGGGCGGCGCGGTGATGCCGAGCGCCGCGGGGGCCCCGCCGGCGGTGAGGAAGCGCGCCCGGTCGGTGATCTCCTTGAACAGGTCCGCTAGCTCGGCTTTGTTGTCGGCGACGACGTCGAACGAGGCCACCACGCTCTGTGCGGGCGGCCGGCGCATGATCGCGGCCTGACGGTCGCCGTGGAACGCGACGGAACCGGAACCGGAGTCGGCGGCGCTGGCGGCGACCGAGCCGATCCCCACGCCCGCGGCGGCGGTCAGGCCGGCGCCGACAACGGTGCGGCGCAGGAACGTCCGGCGGGAGGACTCCCCCGGCTGGGCGGGCTTGGCGGTCACGAAACCCTCCTGGGCTCGGCGATGGCCGCGATCGGGGCGAGCCGCTCGGTGAGCTCGCTGACGTCGGCGTTGATCTTCTGGCGTTGCGGCGTGGTGAGCGCGGACACGGGCGTCCACGAACCCTCGGGCTTGCGGGCGCCGTCGAGAATGGTTTCGGTGCGCTTCATCCAGCTGTCCACACCGGACAGTGCGGGGTAGCGCGGGGCGAGCACCGGGCGCAGGACGTCGAGCACGGTCTGCACGCCGTCGAGGTTCGCCCGCACGGTGGCGAGGTTGGTGCCGCTGCCGTAGTCGGTCTTGGCGGTGAGCTCGAACTGCAGGGCGTTCTCCACGATTTCGTGGGCGCGCAGGCCGAGGTCGTTCGAGTCGACCTGGCTCTGGGGGAAGGCGGTGCGCAGGGCCTGCGCGTCGGTGGCCAGCTTGTCGACGACGCCGCCGAGCGAGCCCATGTCCTCGTTGTGCCAGAGGCCGTACTCGAGGCGGTGGAAGCCGGTGAAGCCCGGGTCGGCGGTACCGCCGGGCAGGCCGTCGGTCGTGCCGTTGATGGCGCCGTCGGAGTCGCCGAACGCGTCGTACGCGGCGCCGAGGCGCTCGTAGGTCAGGTGCGCGGTGAGCCAGGTGGACTCGCTCGCACCGCGGTCGCCGCGGTGCACGGCGTCCTTGAGCGCGCCGACGTCGGTGACCAGCGTGTCGAGCCCCTGCGTCACTTTGGCCTCGTAGACCTTGAGCGGCTGCAAGAGGTCGTTCTGCGTCACCGCCGCGACGCCCGGGCCGCGCTCGGCGCCGCCACTGACGGTCGTCGTCGGGCCCACGATCGCGGAGGAATCCTCAGGAAGGCACCGGAAGGCGTACGGTCCATTACCGAGTGTCACCGACATCGGCCGGGTCGTCCCCGTGCCGAGGCCCTCGACTTCGCCGTAGATCACGCCGGTCTTCGGGTCGATCAGATCGACCTCCGACGTGACGGCTCCGGTGTTGTGGAGGTTGAAGATCTGCGGACCAGCCTTGGGGTCCGTCCAGCCCTGACCACAGGCGGAGCGGGAGATCTGGATCTCCGGATCCTGCGCGGACGCTCCGTCGGGCCAGACCGCGAAGGCGATTCCCACGGCAGCGGCGACGACCACGACACCCGCGGCCCCCACTACCCAACGGGCACGTACAGACCCCGGCACGCGCACACTCCTGCCACTCGTTCGGACTACCGGGAGGGAATTATGCGTGCGGAACGTGAAGAAACAGGGGGTCGAGACCACCTACCGCCCGGGAATTCACCAGGACTTCAACCAAAAATCGATTAAACCGGATATAAGGATCAAAGTTCCGCACTGCATCAAGTCCTGTTCGACACGTATGGCGGGTTTCTGATGCGGGCACACCGGGGAGGGCGGGCGGACGAAAGACGCGGACGGCCGTGGTCGTCGTCGGGACGCGCCCGGCGGGCCTCACGGCGGAGAACCTCCTGGGTGAGGCCCGAATCGGCGTGGTGGTGCCGGAGGAGCGCAGCCGGGAGTTCTTCGGAAAACGCCCCCGTGCCGGGTTCATCGAGGAATGGGCGGTACGGGCCCCGCCGAACCCGGCTTGGCCGCCCGGCTGCTCGCCTCGGCGCAGCAGCACGATTCCTTCGAATTCTGTGTCTTTGGCCCCGGCTCCGCTCGGGGCGTGCGAGATCGCCGTTGAGCCGGGTTCCGGATTGAGCGGTCGGATCGGCCGGGGGCCGATCGCACCACGCAATCCGGAAGCCCGCGCGATCTCGCTGGCGGGCCGGCCTTGGGCGAGTGTGGCAGTTCTGGCTGCGGCACTCTGAGATCTTCCGCAGCCGGAGGCGGACTGGCCCGGCGAGCGCCGGTGGCGCGAAGCTGCGCACCCGGCTCGACCTTGCCGCCGGAGACCACGCTCGTCGCGCGGCACGGCTGCGGCCTCGCATGGCCGGCGCTGTCGGCGCAGGCGCCGCGTCGGCCGAGCGCGTGGTGCTCGGCATCCACGAGCGCGGCTGCGCGGCGCACCTGGCGCGGACGCCGACGATCACGCGCTACTACCTGCAGATGTCTCTGACCGAGACGAAGGAGGACTGGTCCGACGAGCACGTGTGGCACGAGCTGCGCACCCGGCTCGCGGTGCCGGACAGCCCCGTGGCCGAGGGGCCGCTCGTGGAGAAGCGCCTGCGGGGCATGCACAACTGTCTTTGGCCCCGGCCCCGCCGGGGCGGCGAGATCGCCGTTGAGTCCGGCGCGATCTCGCGCTGTGGTCGCCTGGGCGGGGTTGAGTGAGGCAGTACCAGGAGTTCTCGCTGTGGCTCTCGGAGATCTTCCACCACACGCCCGCCGCGAGCGGCCCGTTCCCGGCCGGCGTGGCCGGGGCGCGGCTACGGCGGCTGCTCGGTTCCGAGACGGTGGCCACGGCGTGCGCGGAGCCGTTCACGGGCAACGCCGCGGACTTCTGAAACTCGTTGCGCCCGCGTCGCGGACGCGGTTGGCTCGGGCGGTGACTCCGCCACTCGGTTTGCCCCCCGTGGTCCCGCGCATGATCGTCGAGGACCCGGTGGACCACGCCCACGCCCGGCCCGGCCGAGGTGCGGCACGGCGACACGCCCGCGCGCTGGCCTGGGGAGCCACGTCGGTGGAGGGGCCGCGTGAGACACCGTACGGCGATTTCCTCGCCCCGGTACGGGATCCGTCCGGTAACGTCTTCCAGCACGCTTCGAGAAAGGCCTGAGGGAAATGAAGAACGACGAGCCGCGGCGTCGCTTCGAAACGCTCACCACCGCGCACCTCACGGACGGCTGCATCCGTGCGCGGCTGCAGGTGCGCTGCGCGCCGGCGGGCACGCGGGCCGCGGTCGGCGGGCGCGTGGCCGGGCGGGTGTTGCCGGCGCGGCACGCGGGCAGCGTGGACGTCTTCCTGGAGGCCCTCATGGGCGCCGAGGAGGGCGACGTGCTCGTGGTGGACAACGGCGGACGCCTCGACGAGAGCTGCGTCGGCGACCTCGTGGTGATCGAGGCCGCGACGGCGGGTGCGTCCGGCATCGTGATCTGGGGCCTGCACCGCGACACCGCCGACCTGCGCGCGATCGGGCTGCCCGTGTTCAGCCTCGGGTCCATGCCGACCGGACCGCTCACGCTCACCGACCGCGCCGCGAACGCGCTCGAGTCCGCGCGCGTCGGCGAGTGGGAGGTGACGACGGAAGACCTCGTGTTCGGCGACGACGACGGCGTGGTCTTCGTGCCCGCCGCCGAGGCCGACGACGTGTTCCGCCTCGCTGAGTCCATTCGCGACACCGAGCGGCGCCAAGCCGAGCTCATCCGCGGCGGCAAGACGCTGCGCGAGCAGGTGCGGTTCGCCGAGTTCTTGGGCGCCCGCGAAACCAACCCAGCGCTGACCTTCCGCGAGCACCTGCGTGCCGTGGGCGGGGCCATTGAGGAGTGAGCGCCCGGTCGCCCTGGTCACCGGTGTCGGCCGGCGCGCGGGCATCGGGGCGGCCATCGCCGAACGCCTCTCCGCCGACGGCTGGCTCGTCGCGTGCACGCACTGGCAGGCCTACGACGCCCGCATGCCGTGGGGCGCGGATCCGGTCCAGGTCGGGGATTTCTCGGTCGAGGCGGATCTGGCCGATCCCGCGGCGCCGGCTTTGTTGTTCGACCGCGTGGCTTCTTCCCTGGGCGACGTGACGGCTTTGGTGCTGGCGCATTGCGAGTCCGTCGACTCCGGCTTCCTCGACACCTCGCTCGAAAGCTTCGACCGGCACTTCGCGGTGAACACGCGCGCGAACTGGCTGCTCATGCGCGAGTTCGCCCTGCGCTACCCGGGCCCGCACGGCGCCGGCCGCATCGTCGCCCTGACCAGCGACGCTGTGGTCGGCAACGTCCCTACGGTGCCGGCAAAGGCGCGCTCGACCGCCTCGTCGTCGCCGCGGCTTCGGAGCTCGGCCCCCGCGGTATCACCGCCAACGCCATCAACCCCGGTCCGACCGACACCGGCTGGATGGACGGCCCCCTGAGCACCACCATCCGCGACCGCACGCCGCTGGGCCGCCTCGGCGCCCCGCGCGACTGCGCCAACCTGGTGTCCTTCCTCTGCGGCCCCGACGGCGCCTGGGTCACCGGCCAGCTCCTCACCTCCGACGGCGGCTTCTCATGACCACCAAGCTCCTCGCCTACGCCTGGCTGCCGCGCGGCGCCACGGTTCTCCTGCTGCGCCGCGCGCCCGGCACGTTCCTCGGCGAGCACTGGGAGCTCCCCGGCGGCACCGCCGAGCCCGGCGAAGCCCCGGAGACCACTGCGGTCCGCGAGGTGGCCGAGGAAACGGGCCTGCGCGTCCACCTCCTCGGCGAACGCGCCCGCCTCTCGTGGCCCGACCTCACCGGCCGCCCGCTCACGATCCACGCCCGCGTCTACAACGCGGCCGAACCCACCCCCGGCCCGGTCACCCTCAACCCCGCCGAACACGACGACTTCACCTGGGCCACCCCGGAAACCGCCGCGGGCCTGCCCCTGTCACCCCACGTGCGCCGCCTGCTCGGCTAAGCCGCGCCGGTACCCCAGCGCCCCAATGCGGCGTTCGGTGCGCTGGCGCCGAACGCCGCATGGGGTGCGTTGAGCGCAACCAATGCCGCATTGGGGTGCTTCGAACCGGCGGCTGAGCTAGACCGCCGCGGCGTGGTCGCGGGCCAGGCGTTCGGCGAGGCGGCGCAGCAACGGCGCCGCGTTCGTCATGCAGCGCGCCGGGTCCGGTTCGAGGTCAGTGAGGGCGCGGACGGTGGTGAAGCCGGCCGCCCGCCATTCCGCAGGGGACAGCAGGCAGCGGCCGGCCACGGCGACCGTCGGGACGCCGGCGCCCATGGCCGCGCGCAGGACGCCCACGGGGGCCTTGCCGTGCAGGGACTGCGTGTCGAGGGAGCCCTCGCCGGTGATGACGAGGCGGGCGTCGCGCACCGCGGCGGAGAAGCCCAGCAGGTCGAGCAGCAAGGAGATACCCGGCCGCATCCGAGCACCCAACGCCGCCAGCGCCGCGAAGCCCACCCCACCCGCCGCGCCGGCGCCCGCGACCGAGGCGGACGAAGGACCCAGCACCGCAGCCCAACGGCGCAGCCCGGCTTCCAGCACGGCAACATCCTCCGGGCTCGCGCCCTTCTGCGGCCCGTACACCGCCGCCGCACCCGAAGGACCCAGCAGTGGATTGTCCACGTCGCAAGCCAGCTCAATGTCCACAGCAGACACACCGGCCAGGTCCACGGCAGACACCGAGCCCAACCCGATCCCGCCCAGAGGCACCGCGGCGCCGGAAGGATCCAGCACCCGCGCTCCCAGCGCCGTCAGCATCCCGGCGCCACCGTCCGTACTGGCGCTCCCGCCGACCCCCAGCACGATCCGCGAAGCACCGGCCGCCCGCGCCGCCGCGATCAGCTCCCCCGTGCCGTAACTCGACGCGGTCAGCGGCGCCGGCAACCCACCCGGCAACCGGTGCAAACCGGAAGCCTCAGCCAGCTCCACGACGGCCACCTCGCCCCGCAGCGCGAAGAACGCCGTGATCCGCCGCCCCGTCGGCCCGGACACGCGCACCGGCACCCGGCGGAACCCGGCGGCGACGGCGGCGACGGCGGCGGCCACCGTGCCGTCTCCGCCGTCCGCCACCGGGAGCTCGACCACCGGCTCGTCGCGAGCGACCTCACGCAAGCCGGCGGCGACCGCCGAAGCGACCTGCCCGGCCGTGAGCGAGCCCTTGAACTTGTCGGGCGCGACCAGCACCGTCACGACCGAGACCGGAACGCACGCCAGTCACCGATCTCGGTGATGTCGCGCAGCTGCACGTGCGACGTCTGCGGCCGGCGCAGCAGCATCGCGAACGCCGAGCTCCCGTCCGCCAGCTCGATCACGCCCAGCTCCAGCTCGGGCGGTTCCGCCGGCAGTACCCGGTCCCGCAGCGCGTCCAGGGACACCTCGTACACCTCGCCCGCCACCGCGCCGCCGCCGTGGGCGACCGGGACCAGCGCCGGGCACTGGCCGCCCACGGAGTAGAAACGGTACTTCGGCGCCGTGGTCGTCGAGGCGACGAGAGGAGCGCCGTCGAGCAGGTGGTGCAGCGGTTCGCCGCGCATGGCGCCGCCGTTGAGGAACATCAGGGTCACAACAGATCCTTTCCCTGGAAGCTACGGCAACTACAGGACTGCCTTGACGACGTCGATTCCGAAGTAGACGCTGAACACCAGGGCCAGCACCGTCAGGATCCAGCCGGCCTCGCGCCACTTTCCCTTGCACGTCTTGATGAGCACGAACGCGATCAGGCCCGCGCCCACGCCGTTGGTGATCGAGTACGTGAACGGGATCAGCGCGACCGTGAGGAACACCGGGATCGTGTAATCGCGGTCCTGCCAAGGGATGTTGCGGCACTGCGCCACCATCATCCCGCCGATCACCACGAGCGCCGGCGCCGCGGCCTGCGCCGGGACGATGCCCGCGATCGGCGTGAACAGCAGCGTCGCGGCGAACAGCGCGCCGGTGACCACGCTCGCGAGCCCGGTCCGCGCACCTTCGCCCACGCCGGCCGCCGATTCGAGGAACACGGTGTTGGGCGAGGAACCCGAGAGCCCGCCGGCGATCGCGCCCGCGCCGTCGACGAACAGGATCCGGCCCATGCGCGGCACGCGGCCGTCCTTCGACAGCCCGGCTTCCGCCGACACGCTGGTGATCGTGCCCATCGCGTCGAAGAAGCCGGACAGCACGAGGGTGAACAGGAAGATCGTCGCGGTCAACGCACCCGCCGAAGCGAAGCCGCCGAACAGGTCGATGTGGCCCAGCAGCCCGAAATCGGGTACCGCCACTACGTGGCTCGGCAGCGTCGGGGTGGTCAGTCCCCAGTCGCCCACGTGGAGACCGTCGTGCAACACCACCGCGAGCACAGTGGACACCGCGATGCTGATCAGCACCGCGCCCGGCACCTTGCGCGACATCAGCACCGTCATCAGCAACAGGCCGAAGCAGAAGACCGTGATCGGCCAGCCGTCGAGGTGGCCGTCGAAGCCGAGCCGAACGGGCACGGTCGACTCGGCCGAGTCCGGCGTCCGCGTGACGAACCCGGCGCTGACCAGGCCGACGAGCGCGATGTAGAGCCCGATGCCGACCGTGATGGCCATCTTCAACGGCGCCGGGATCGCGTTCATGATCCGTTCCCGGATTCCGCTCACGGCCATCAGCACGATGCACACGCCTTCGAGCACCACGAGGCCGAAGGCCTGCGGCCACGTCATCGCCGGCGCCATCTGGAACGCGACGATGCCGTTGATCCCGAGACCCGCGGCCAGCGCGAGCGGCGCGTTGCCGACGAGTCCCATGAGGATGGTCAGCACCGCGGCCGCCAGCGCGGTGGCCGTGGTGACCTGGGCGGCGCTGAGCTTCGCGCCGGTGATGTCGGCGGAGGCGCCGAGGATGAGCGGGTTGAGCAGCACGATGTAGGCCATCGCGACGAACGTGGTGATACCGCCGCGTACCTCGCGGCCCACGGTCGTGCGGCGGGCCGTGATGTCGAACAGCCTGTCCGTGATGGACTTTCGGGCCGGTCCTGGAGCCGGGGTCACAGCGTCGTCGATGTGGACCTGGGTCATGCGTCCTCCCCTTGCCGGTGGGTGTGCTCGGCCACGTCCCGCATTCGGACGGGGCGGGCGAGCCGGACGAAGTTGCTTTTTTGGTGCTCCGGTCAGCACCGGGATGTGCCCGGGTACGGGCTTCCGGTGTCAGGCACGAATCGGGGCCGGACCGGGGAGAACCGCCGGCCCCGCGCGCCTAGTAGTCGACGCGGTCCGGCCGGTCCAGCCAGGCGTCGAACGGGGCGAAACCGTCCTTGAGGGACAGCCGGGAGACGGGTACTTCCCAGGTTTCGCGGGACTTTTCGAACAGTTCGTAGAACGCGCGGTCGTCGAACCCGGCCTTGGCCGCATCGTGGCGGTCGGCCGCGAAGACCACGCGGTCCACCCGCGCCCACAACGCCGAGGCCAGGCACATCGGGCACGGCTCGCACGAGGACACGAGCACGCAGCCCTCGAGCTTGAACGTGCCGAGCGCCTGGCAGGCCGCGCGGATCGCGACCACCTCGGCGTGGGCGGTCGGGTCGAGCGAGGGCGTGACGCGGTTGACCCCGGTCGCGATGACCTCGCCGTCCTTGGCGACCAACGCGCCGAACGGGCCGCCCCCGTCGGTGACGTTGCGAGTCGCGATGCGCACGCTTTCGGCGAGCCACTCGCGCTCGGCGTCGATGGACAGAGTCATTTCGCTTGTTCTCCCAACGGTTTTCAGGTACCGGTGATGTGCTCGGGCCGGATCGGGACCCGGGGCAGCTCGAGGCCGGTCGCCGCGCGGACGGCGTTGGCGACCGCCGGTGTCGAGGAGATCGTGGGCGGTTCGCCGACACCGCGCACGCCGTAGGGCGCGTGCGGGTCGGGCCGCTCCAGCACCTCGATGCGCATCGGCGGCATGTCCAGCACGGTCGGGATGAGGTAGTCGGTGAACGACGGGTTGCGCACCTTCCCGTCCACCACCTGGATCTCCTCCATCACCGCCAGGCCGAGGCCCTGCGCGGACCCGCCCTGGATCTGGCCGATCACCGCGTCGGGGTTCATGGCCTTACCCACGTCCTGCGCGCAGTCGAGCTGCACGACCTTGACCAGGCCCAGCTCCACGTCGACGTCCACCACGGCGCGGTGTGCGGAAAAGCCGTACTGCACGTGGGCGTCGCCCTGGCCGGTCTCCGGGTCGAGCGGGTAGGTCTTGCGGTGGTGGTACTCCCGTGTCTCCTCCAGGATCTCCTCGCCCAGGAGGTCGGCAAGGGACGCGACGACCTCGCCGTCACGGGCCACGATCTTGCCGGCGGCCAGCGACATGCCTTGGGCATCGCAGCCCAGCCGGCGTTCGGCCAGCGAGTACACCGCGTCGGCCACCGCGCGGCACGCGTTGCGCACGGCACCCCCGGTCACGTACGTCTGCCGCGAGGCCGAGCTCGAACCCGCGTCGCCGACGCTCGTGTCGGCCGGGTGCACAGTCACGCGCGGCACGCCGAGCTCGGTGCGCGCGATCTGCTGCTGCAACGTGACGAGGCCCTGGCCCACCTCGGCCGCGGCCGTGTGCACCATCGCCACCGGCTCGCCGCCGATCACCTGCAGCCGCACGCGGGCGGTCGAATAGTCGTCGAGGCCCTCGGCGTAGGAGATGTTCTTGATGGTCACGCCGTACCCGACCCCACGCACGACGCCTTCGCCGTGGGTCACATTGGACGCTCCGCCGGGCAGGTCGCGGATGTCCGCGTTCTCACCACGCTCCGGTGGTAACGGCATGTCCTTCAGCCGCTGGATCAGCTCGGCCACGGGAGCCGGGAAGTCGACGAGCTGGCCGGTGACGTTGGTGGAGCCTTCGCTCATCGCGTTGCGGATCCGCAGGTCCGCGGGGTCCATGCCGAGCGCCGTGGCGAGCTTGTCCATTTGGGATTCGTACGCGTAGGTCGGCTGCACCGCGCCGAGGCCGCGCATGGCGCCGCACGTCGGGTTGTTGCTGTACACGCCCCAGCCCTCGATCTTCGCGTTCGGCACGTTGTACGGGCCGACACTCAGCGTGGTGCCGTTGCCGACCACCACCGGGGTCTTGGACGCGTAGGCGCCGCCGTCGAAGTACATCCGGGCGCGCACGTAGACGAGATCGCCTTCGCGGGTGGCGCCGTGCTCGTAGTACATCTTCGCCGGGTGCCGGTGCACGTGGCCGAAGAACGACTCCTCGCGGTTGTAGACCATTTTCACGGGCCGGCCCGTGCGCAGCGCGAGCAGGCACGAGTGGATCTGCATCGACAGGTCCTCGCGCCCGCCGAACGCACCGCCGACGCCGCTGAGTGTGAGCCGCACCTTCTCCGGCGGCAGGCCGAGCGCCCGCGCGGTCTGCTTCTGGTCCACGTGCAGCCACTGCGTGGCGAGGTAGAGGTCCACGCCACCGTCGTCGTCGGGCACGGCGAGGCCGGACTCCGGGCCGAGGAAGGCCTGGTCCTGCATACCGATCTCGTAGACTCCGGACACCACCACGTCGGCCTTCGCGGCCGGGTCGCCCTTGACGATCCGTTGGTAGCGCACGAGGTTCCCGCCGGGGTGCAGCTTCGGCAGGGTCTCGTCGTGGGCCGCGCGCTCGGGATCGGTGACGGGTTCGAGCACCTCGTACTCGACCACGATGTGCTTGAGCGCCTGCCGCGCGATCTCCGGGTGGTCGGCCGCGAGGATCGCCACCGGTTCGCCCTGGTAGCGCACGCGGTCCTCGGCCAGCGCCGGCGTGTCCTGGTACTTGAGACCGTAGCGGTTCTCCCCGGGCACGTCCTCGTGGGTCAGCACCGCGTGGACACCGGGCTGCGCCAGCGCGCGGGAGACGTCGAGACGCACGATTCGCGCGTGCGGGTGCGGGCTGCGCAGCGTGGCGCCCCACAGCATGTCCTCGTGCCACAGGTCGGATGAGTACGCGAACTCGCCGCGCACCTTGAGCGTGCCGTCGGGCCGCATCGGGCTCGTGCCGATGCCACCGGTGACGGTGTCGGCCAGCTCCTGCGACGACCGGGCCGGTGCCGGGCGCGTCATGCGTGCTCCTTCCGCGCGGCCGCGAGGCGGACCGCGTCGAGGATCTTCTCGTACCCGGTGCAGCGGCAGAGGTTCCCGGCGAGGGCCTCGCGGATCTCGGCGTCGCTCGGGTTTTCGGTGCGCGCCACGAGATCGTGGGCGGTCACGAGGAGTCCCGGCGTGCAGAAGCCACATTGGACGGCCCCGCACGCCACGAAGGACTCCTGGATCGGGTCCAGGTTCTCGCCGTCGGCGAGACCTTCGACCGTGCGCACCTCGCGGCCCTCGGCCTGCCCGGCCGCGATCAGGCAGGCGCACGCCGGCACGCCGTCGAGGTACACCGTGCACGAACCGCACTCACCCTGCTCGCACGCGTTCTTCGAGCCGGCGAGACCGAGCCGTTCGCGCAGCACGTAGAGCAGGCTTTCGCCTTCCCAGACGTTGTCCGCCCGGCGCCGCTCGCCGTTGACGATCACGTTCACGCGCATTCCGTGCGCCGCCCTCCGCAGTATTCGGTCCAGGCCCAGCCGAGCGTGCGCCGCGCCAGCACCGACAGTGCGTGCCGGCGGTAGTCGGCGCTGCCGCGCACGTCGTCGATCGGCGCGGCCGCGGCCGCCACCAGCTCGCCGAAGCGGCGTTTCACCGAGTCGGCGAGCTCGCGCGGGCGGTCCCACTGCTCGTCGGCCGCCAGCTCGCCCGCGAGGAACTCCTCGGCGTCGAACGCGCGGCGCGGCGTCGGGGCGGCCGAGCCGACGCCCGTGCCCACGCGGCGTTCGGCCGGGTGCACCGCCAGGCCGAACGCGCAGACCGCGATCACCATCGCGTTGCGGGTCCCCACCTTGCTGAACTGCTGCGGCCCGCTCGCCGGAGCCAAGTGGACAGCCGTGATCAGCTCGTCCTTTTCGAGCACATTCCGCTTCACGCCGACGTAGAAGTCCTTCGCCGCCACGCGCCGGGAGCCGCGGGTGGAGGCGATCTCCACCTCCGCGTCGGCCGCGAGCAGTGCCGGGTGCGCGTCACCCGCGGGCGACGCGGCACCGAGGTTGCCGCCGACGCTGCCGCGGTTGCGGATCTGCGGCGAGCCGACCGTGCGGGCCGCCATCGCGAGACCGGGCAGCCGGTCGCCCAGCTCGGCGATGATCCGTGTGTACGGCGTCGCGGCGGCGATGCGGATGCGGCCGTCCTCGACGTCATGGCCGTGGAGCTCGCTGACGCGGTTGAGGTCGAGCAGCGCCGACGGGCGGCGGTGGTCGAAGTTGATCTCCACCATCACGTCGGTGCCGCCCGCGATCGGTACGGCATCGGGGTGCGCCGCCTTGGCCTCGAGGGCCTCGGCGAGTGTGGTCGGGCGCAGGAACTCCACTTCGGCCTCCGTCTCAGGACCAGGCCGGCCCGGCGGCCGGCGCGTCGTCGCGCAACACGGTGCCCTCGATCAGCCCGTACGGCCGGTCGGCGGCGTGGAAGACCTCACCGGGGTTGTCGAGGCCGAACGGCGACAGGTCGGTGAGGAAGTGGTGCTTGTTCGGCAGTGACAGGCGCACCTCCACGATCTCGGGCACGGTCTCGAGCACCCGCGAACCCATCGCGTAGAGCGTCTGCTGCAGCGACTGGCTGTGCGTTCCGCCGAAGGCGTCGAGCAGCGACGCCAGGGCCGTGTCGTACGCGCTGGCCCAGTCGACGTCTTCGCCGGCGAAGCGCCAGCTCGCGTTGACGGCCGTGGCGAGGATGCGGTCCTTGGTCTCCCGCAGCGTCGTGTAACCGTCGCGCGGGAAGCCCCAGAACTCCGAGCCGGTGGAGTTGAGCACCGTGAGGTCCTCGACGCCGCCCAGCACCCAGGCCTGATCGCCGTCGTAGTGCACGGTCGCGGTGCGCGTGCCGCCACCCGAGCGCGCGAACGAGTGGTGGGCGGGCTGCCCGCCGACCGTGAGGCGCTGCCACGGGTACGACTCGACGCGGACACGGGCGCCGTGGATGCTCTCCTGCGTGGTGACGAAGTGGCGTGCGAGGCGCAGCGCGTAGTCCTCGATTTCGCCGACGCCGTCGCGGGCGAACGCGAACACCGTGTTTTTCTGCGTGTCGGTGGCCAGTACCTTGTCGTTGGCGCCGGTGAGGTGGGTGTCGCTCATGTCGCCGGACAGCGAAACGCTGACGTTGAGGTCGGTGATCCGGTGCTCGTCGCCGTCGCGGTCGACGCGCACGACCCGGTTCTCCGCCTTTCCGTAGCGGTTGTCGCCCAGAACGATCGCCATGGTCTTCCTTCCCTTCGCTCGTCGGTCAGTACACACACCGTGACGTGGCGCGGACCACGGCAGATCCACCGAAACCAGGTGGGCGTCGAGGGTGGTTTTTCGTAGGTTCCTCCAAACGACGACGGCCTCGGCGTGTGCGCTACTTGAGCCGGGAAGGAGGTGCCGCGTGCGGCTGGGTGCGCTGCTGGACACGCCGGAGCTCGGGCTGATGCTGCTCACCGGCGAGTCGGCACTGGATCGCGAGTTCGGGCGCGTCTTCCAGGCGACGCTGCAGGACCCGACGCGGTACCTCAGCGGTGGCGAGATCGTGCTGTGCGGCATGCGCTGGCTGCCCGGGCCCGCCGAGGCCGAGGAGTTCGTCGGCGTGCTGGCGGCGGCCGGCGTGGTCGCGCTGGGTGCCGGGACGGCGGAGGTCGGCGGGCCCGTGCCCGAGCACCTGGTGGAGTCGTGCCGACGGGTGGGCCTGCCGCTGTTCGAGGTCCCGCTGTCGGTGTCGTTCGCGACGGTGACCGAGCGCGTGGTCCTGCGTCTGGCCGCTGAGCGCTCCGCCCCCGCGCACGACTCACACCGGCGCCTCGTCGCGGCTGTGACCAGCGGTGCTGGTCTGCCGGCGCTGGTTTCCGCGGGTGCCTGGGAACTGGGCGTGGACTGCTGGGTGCTGAGCGCGACCGGCCGGCTGATCGCGGGCACGGGTTCGCCGCCTTCCGATGCTCGGCGGGCCGCCTTGGCGCGCCGGTTCCTCCGCGCCGAACGCCTCCCGTTGACCGTCCCCGGGGACGACGGTCCCGTCACGCTGCTGGCCGCCGCCAGCCGCTCGGGCCACCGCGTGGCGAGCTGGTTCCTGGTGGCCTCCGGTGACATCGGACGCTGGCCTGCTTCCCGGCGCGAGCTCGCGTTGGAGCTGGCGCCGTTGATCGGGCTGGAGCGCTCGCGGGTCGACGAGGCCAAGCGCATCGAGAACCGGGCGGCCGAACCTCTGTTGCGGTTGGCCCTCTCCGACGACGCTTCTCCGGCTTCGTTGTCCGCGCGGCTCGCGGCACTGGACTTCCCGCCGTCCGCGCAGGTGGTGACCCTTTCGGCCGCGGTCGACGGCGGCGGGCCGGGCCTGACCCAGGTGCTGGTGGAGGAGCTGCTCGCTTCGGCTCCCGCCCCCACGCTGGTGGCCACCGTCGACGGCGAGACCTTCGGCCTCTTCCCGGCTCAAGACCGCCTGGGCCACCTCGCCGAGGCCCTGCGCGAGTCCGTCCGCGCGATCGAACCGGCCCTCGGCTCTGCCCGCCTGTCCGTCGGCCTCAGCCGCGCGCCCGACGCGGCCGGCCTGCGCTCCGGCCTCCAGGAGGCACGTCACGCCCGCACGCTGGCCGCCCTCTCGCCGGGCCGCGCGGCCGTGCTGGCGGGTGATGAGGTGGCGTCGCACCTGCTGCTGCTGGCCGCTGTTCCTGACGACCTGCGCCGGTCCTTCGGTGAGAAAGTGCTCGGGCCGGTTGTGGCGTACGACGCCGCCCACGGCTCCGAGCTTCTGGCGACGTTGAGAGCGTTTCTGGAGCATTCCGGCTCGTGGACCCAGACGTCGGGGGCGCTGCACCTGCACGTGAACACCTTGCGGTACCGGATCTCGCGGGTTTCGGAGCTGACGGGCCGCGATCTGGGCCGTTTCGCGGACCGGGTGGATCTTTACCTGGCGGGCTGCTTCACGCGGGATTGGGGTTGGTCGTGATCAGCACTTCCTGCTGCCAGGTGCGCTGGGTGTGCAGGCGCCAGTAGTGCTCGGCGATGCCGTCCGGGTCGAACGCCGTGCCCTTCTCGACGGTGCCTGGCGACGGTGACCGTGGCGAAGTGCAGCGTCGGGTACTGCTCGGCGAAAAGCGCCGTCACCGTGCGGAGGCCGGCTTTGCCGAGGGAGAGGCTGGTGTAGGCGGCTTTCGGCTCGGGCATCCCGCCGGTGGTGAGGAACGTCCCGCGGCCGCGCTCGGCCATCCTCGGCGCGAGGTGCGCCGCGGCGGTGTAGGCGCCCAGGACGTTGACGCGCCACAGCCTGAGGTGCTCTGCGGTGTCGAGCTCCCCTGGCGCGTCCCGGCGAATCGCGGCGGCGTTGTAGACCACGACGTCGGGCAAGCCTTGGTCTTCGGTCACCGAGTCGAGCGCCTGGCGCAGGGACACCTCGTCTCCGACATCGGCCACGTGGGTCACGGCGTCGACCCCGAGGTCCCTTCGCTGCCGCGCCACCGACGCCACGCCGAACCCCTCCCGCGCGAACCGCCGCGCGACCGCCGCCCCGATCCCCGGCCCCGCCCCGATCACGACGATTCCCGCCATGCGCCGACGATAGCGCGAGAATGTCGGGCGAGACCCCCGGCCGGTACCGTCAGGACGCGTCGATTCCACCACGCTCGGCCGTTGCCCTGACGCCAAGAACCGTGGCAGCCCAAGGCGAACGGTGGCCATCGGGATCACACATCCCGGGGTACCTCGCCTCGGAGGAAGCCGTCACCGAATACGTCGACACGCTGTCGCACCTCGTCAGCCAGGCACTCTCATCTGCTGAAACAGCGAGTACCGAGATACCGGACCAAGAGCTACGAACCGGCAGCGCCGAGGCGGGTGACCCGAACCTCAACTCACCGACCAGTTGGTTGGTAACCTGGCCCCATGGCGCGCGACGCGGAACAGACCAAGCAGCGGCTGCTCGAAGCCGCGATCAGCGAGTTCGCCGCATACGGGATCGCGGGGGCGCGGGTGGATCGGGTGGCCGCGGCGGCCGGGTGCAACAAGGCGATGATCTACTCGTACTTCGGCAGCAAGGAGGGGCTGTTCGACGCCGCATTCGATGAGCGGACGGCGGCGTTCTTCGAGGCGGTGCCGTTCGACGCCGGGGATCTCGCGGGGTACACCGGGCGGGCGTTCGACTACTTCGACGAGCACCCGGAGACGTTGCGGCTCTCGACCTGGTACCGGCTCGAGCGGTCGGACGCCGAGCACCTCGCGGCCATCACCGAGGTCAACGACGTGCGCCTGCGGGAAATCGGGCGGGCACAACGCGAAGGCGAGATCTCCGGGCACTTTTCGCCCGTGCAGCTGCTCGTGCTCATCCAAGCGCTTTCCGCGGCGTGGCACAGCACCAACCCGGAACTGGGGCCGCACCTGCCGAGCGCCCGCGCGGGGCGGCGGCAGACGCTCGTCGACGCGGTTCAGGGATTGCTCGCGGTGAAATAGCCGGCGTGGCTTTTCCCGAGAATCAACGAAAAAACAACGGTGCCGGCCAGAACGAGAGACGCCAGGGCCGAGAGCGCCAGTAAGAACCAAGGCGCGTCGAACGGCGGAATTCCCACGAAGGACTCGATGCCGATCACCGCGGTGAGCACGGCGTCGGCCACCACGGCGAGCCAGACGACGCGCAGCCGGGCCCGTTCGGGCAATGCGGTGAAACGCAGCAGCCACGCGAGCCCGGGCAGCACGAGGATCGCGTGCATCGCCACGGCGTGCAATGGCTTCAGCGAACCCGCGGTCGTGTAGGCCAACTCGGGTGAGCCGCCGCGAGCCTCGACGACGCCACGGGCGATCATCACCGCGCCGGTGGCCAGGGCGACCATCAGTATCAGCAGACCGAAGCGCACGGCGACCAGCATGCTCGGTGCCATGCGGCCCGGCGAACGGAAAGCCGCGGCGGTGAAGCCCAGCGCCGTCACCACGATCACGCCGCCGCCGGCCGCGAGCGACATCGACACCACCGTGTCGAAGCCGGTCTCGAAGTTGAAGTGCGACGGGACCCCTCGCCACGCCTGCATCGTCACGAGAACGACCTCCGCCACGCAAGCCACGAGGAACGCGCCCAGCAACGCGGCCCGAGCCCGCGGCCGCAGCGCCAAGTACGAAGTCGCCCACGCCACCGACGCCAGCGTGAGACCGAACGACAACCCGAACGTGACCGCCTTGCGCAGCGACACCGGCCCGAGCCACGTGCCGTCGCCGGCCAGCAGCACCGCCGCGTTCACGACGCCGCTCGCGAAGAGCACGGCCCCCACCACGTACGCGACGCGTTCCACGCGCCTGCCGTCCCGCCAGATGCGGCTCACGGCGTCCATCACCGGCTGAGTCATGACGTCAGTTTGGTGCTGCGACAACGTTTCGTCGTCGGCTCGGTGTTGACACCCGCGTACGCAGATTTACGTACGCCGTCCACGGGGAAAACGCTAAAAAAGGGCTCGTAAAGGACGCATTGCAATTCCGGGATAACGCGTGGGCGTCGCCACTCGGCAGGAGGATGCGACTGCCGTGGGTGAGTTCTACTCTGAAGACATGTACATAGCCTTGCTCGCCTACACGGCGCCTCGAAACGAAGTCGACTATGCTCTGGCAGAACACGCGGAGTGGTTGCGCACGCACTTCTCCCGCGGATTGTTCCTGATTTCCGGAAAAGGGGACACCGACCACGATCAGGTCATTCTCACCCGCCCGTGCGTGCGCGGCAAGCTGGACGCCGTGCTCGCCACCGACCCGCTCGTCGTCCAGCGCCTCGCGCACTACACTGTGATCGAATTCTCCGCCACTCGCACCGCCCACGAATTCCACGCCATCAACGAGGCACTCGCCTCCTGAAGTCGCCGGCCCGGGAGCAGGTGGCCTTCGGCGGTGCCGCCCGCCACCTGCCCGCCGTATCACCGTCGTGCGCTCGCCTATGATCGCGGCAACCGACGTTCCGGTACGGGAGAAGCCATGCACACGCCCGACCTCGTCTTCCGAGGCCGCCGCCTCACCAGCGACCGCGCGCTGGTGATGGCCATCGTCAACCGCACCCCCGATTCGTTCTACGACAACGGTGCGACCTACCTCGAGACCCGCGCGCAGGACGCCATCCGCCGCGCGTGCGCGGAGGGTGCGGACCTCATCGACATCGGCGGCGTGCCGGCCGGCAAGGGCCCCGAGGTCACCACGGCGGAGGAGATCGCCCGGGTGGTCCCGACCGTCGAATGGGCACGCGAGACGTTCCCGGACCTCGTGATCAGCGTCGACACCTACCGCGCCGAGGTCGCGGACGCCGTCTGCCGCGCTGGCGCGGACATCGTGAACGACAACTGGGCGGCCTTCGAGCCCGAGATCCTCGACGTCGCGGCCGAGCACGGCGCGGGGTACATCTGCTCCCACACCAACGGCCTCACGCCGCGCACCGAAGCCGCGAAGCCGCAGTACGACGACGTGGTCGGCGCCGTGATCGACGGCACCACGGAGCTCGCGAAGCGCGCGTTGGAGCGCGGGGTGCCGCGCGAGGGGATCATGATCGACCCCTGCATCGACTTCGGCAAGAACTCCTACCAGTCGCTGGAGCTGATGCGGCACACGCAGGCGCTCGTGGACACGGGCTGGCCCGTGCTGATGGCGCTGTCGAACAAGGACGTGATCGGCGAGACGCTCGACGTGCCCGTCGGCGAGCGCGTGATCGGCACGCTCGCGGCCACGGCCGTCGCGGCACTGCACGGGGCCGCGATGTTCCGCGCCCACCAGGTCGTGGAGACACGACAGGTGGCGGAGATGGTGGCCAGCATCATGGGCACGCGCCCGCCGGCGCACGTGGTCCGGTCGGTCTGATGCGGGAGATCTTCCCCGGCGCGCGCGACCTGGCCGAGGCCGACCTGGAGGCCCTGTACGCGTACCCGGCGCCCGGCAAGTGGCTCGCGGTGAACTTCGTGTCGAGTGCCGACGGTGCCGTCACCGTCGAAGGCCGCTCGGCCTCGCTGTCCACGCCCGCCGACCGCGTGATCTACCGCTTGGGCAACGACCTCGCCGACGTCGTGCTCGTCGGCGCGGGCACCGCCCTGCTGGAGGGGTTTCAGGGCATGCGCCCCGACGAGCACTCCGCCGACCGGCGCCGCCGCCACGGCCTGGCCCCCATCGCCCCGGTCGCCGTCGTGACCTCGGGCCGGTCCCTGCGCCCGGACGCGCCGGTCATCACGAACGCCCTGGTGCCCACCATCGTCATCAGCCACGCCGGCACCGACCCCGACCTGCGCGCCGCCTGGACCGCCGCGGGCGCCGACGTGCTCGTGGCCGGCACGGACGCCGTCGACCTCCGCTCCGCTGTCGCCACTCTCGTCTCCCGCGGCCTCACCCGCATCGACTGCGAGGGCGGCCCGCGCCTCTTCGCGTCCCTCCTGGCCGCGGGCGCCGTCGACGAGCTCCGCCTGACGATCTCTCCCTTCCTCGTCGCGGGCCTCGCCTCGCGCGCGGCTTTCGGCGACACCATCGATCTCGCGCGGCTCCGGCTGGCCTCGGTACTGGAGGACGACGGGACGTTGATGATGCGGTACTTGCTCCGCTGAGAACGCGGCTCGACTGGCCTCGAGCCCGCGACGCCACGCCCGACACGAAGCCGCCGCGCCCCTGTCTCAGCCGAGCAACTGCGCCGAACCACGTGCTCCGAGGCGGCTGCCGCATCGACGACCCTCCACAGTGGAGCAACAGCGTGGACTCACGCCAGCAGCTCGAAATCCGCCTTCCCCAACGAAGTTCCGTTCACCTGGATCTCCAGCGCGTGCGCACCCGGGTGGTAGACACGGGTCGTGATGACGCGGAACGAGTGGGCGCGGGCCAGCAGCAGCTCGGCGCCCGGGTCCAGGACGCGGGTGGTGAGCTTGAAAACCTTCGGCGTGGTGGCGCCGTTGGCTTTGCGGTGGTGCACGACGTAGTCGACGACCAGGTTCATCGGTGCGTCGCCCGTGTTGCGCAGCGTGCCGGTGAACCCCAGCTCGTCGCCGATGGACACCGAGGGCGCCGAGAGCACGAGACCGTCGAAGGTGATGCCGGACGGTGGCGCGAAGCCGAGGAGCGCCAGCGCGCCCGGATCGCCTTGTTTGACCAGGGTGCGCAGGCCGTGGCGGACGAGTTGCGCGGTCTGCTTGTCGTCGGAAGCGTCCACCCAGCGGCCGGCCGCGGCCACCGCCACGTCAGGACGCGCGCGGCTCACGTCGTTGAGGTGGTTGGCGACCGAACGCCGCACGTACGCCGACGAGTCGCGGTGCAGCGCGTCGAGGATCGGCGCCGTGACGCCCGGCCGGGCGATGATCGCGCCCACCCGGCGTGCCCACGGCAGCAGCGGCCGCGTGCCCTCCGAAGCCAGGCGGCGGACGTGCTCCGACGGGTCGGAAGTCCAGGTCAGCACCTTGGGCAACGCCCGGTCGAGATCCGCGTCGAGCAACGGCCGGATGGCGAACTCGGCCGTCAGCCGAGGCGTCAAGGCCGCCAGCAGATCCAACGCGGCGTCGAACGCGACCGGCCCGCCGTCCGCCAGAGCCCGCGCCGAAGCCGCCTCCGAGAGGGGCCAGATCATCCAGCCGGAGAAGGCCTCGTCGGCCAGCGCCCGTTCCACGACGTCCGAGAGCTCGCGATAGCCGCCCGGCAGGTCGGCCAGCAGTGCGTCGCGCACCGCGTCCGTGCGCTGCCGCAGCCCGAGCCCACCCAGGCGGACCCGGCGAAGCTCCCCGAAGGCGACGCCGGGCGCCGCCGCCTCCATCGACGCGAGCAGCCCCCTGACGACCGCGTCGTTGAGCATCTCGTCGGCCAGCGGCATCCGCTTCTCCCCCTTCATCCGCAGCACCGAAGCGCCGCATTCTGTCCTGTCCGGCCCGGATACCAGCGCCATGGAACAGCTGGTCCTGGCAGCCCAGCTCCTCGACGCGGTGATCAACTCCCGCTTCACCCGGTATGTGGAGAGGACCGACAAAAACCGCGCGGACGCCGATGCGGTCGAACGCTGAGGGCCGCCACGTGGACGGCGGCTTGCCCCACCCCGCCTTCTCCGTGCTGCTCAACGGCCAGATCGAGCCCGGCCGGCGCACTCGCCTCCCACCCCGAGGCAATGTTTCCGGAGCCAACTCCGGCCCGCCGTCCGCCAGGCCGCCTGCTCGTGACGCGATCCGCGGCGGCGCCCTGGAGTTATCCACGGATTCGCCGCCGCTTGTTTTCGGGCCTCTGAGACGGGCTAGCGGCGGCTCGCCGGAGTGCTCGTGTGAGCGAACTGCTGTACTGCCTCGTCGGCCTTGTCGAACGCCGCCCGTGCCGCTGAGAGGTCTTTGGCCGCGCGGGCGGCGCGTTCTTCCGCGTCGGCCAGGCGTTCGCGCAGTTCGGCCAGGCGGGCGTCGGCCTGTTCGGCGATGCGTTCGGTGCGCACGAGGGTTCGCGAGGCTTCGGCTCGTTCGCGTGTGGCGGCGGACGCCTTGCGCTGCCACTCTTCGCGGGCGGCGCGTTCCCGTTCGCGGTCGGCGCGGTCCTGTTCGGACTTCTCGCGCGCGGCCTTCTCGTCGGCTTGTTTGCGGCGGGTTTTTTCCTTGGCGGGTGCGGGTTTTTTCTCGGTTTTCTGCTGGGTCTTCCGCTGACCCGACGCAGCGGCAGGCAACGACAGCCACTGGTCCACGTCCTGGTGCGCCACCGACGTCAGCCGCCCCGCCAGCACGAGCCGCGCGACGTCCGGGTCCGCCACGACCGTCTCCAGGGTCTCCTCCACCTCGCGCGCGACGGAGTCGCTCAGGTCCGGCGCGTCGCGCAAGACCCCACGCACCAGCTCGGCCCGCCGATGCGCCAGCTCCCGCAGCTGCTCGCCGGCGAGGCTCGCGTGGGCGGCACGCAGCCGTTCGCCCAGGTCGGCCAGCTCCTTCAGCGCCGAAGAGCCGTCCCGGGCCAGCCGGTTGACGAAGAAGGCCGCGGTCGTCGGCTTGCGCAGCGCCTGGATGCGGCGCGCGAGTTCCGCGTCGCCCGCTTGCTTCGCTTTCTTCGCCGCGGCTGTGCGCGACGCGACGAAGTCCGCGGGCTCACCCGCGTAGAGGTCGTCGGCGACGGTATCGAAATCCACCGCACCACGGAACCACACCGGTAGTCCGAACGCGACGTATCACGTACGGTGGACGCCTCGGCAAAGCCGCAAGCCGCAGGTCAAGCGACAGGTCCAGGGACGGTGCCCATGACGCCATCGGGCAGGCTCGCGCTGACGGCCAGCCCCCTGGTCGCCGGCGCGCTGCAGGCGCTCCAGCGCGTGACCGGGCTGCCGGTCGCGATGGGCGGGCCTGTGTCGGCGGGGTCGCGGACGCTCGTGATCGACCAGCTGCGCGGCACGGCCACGGGCTCGCTGCAGCACCTCCGCGTCGACACCGGCGCAGGGTTGGGCGGCAAGGCCGTGGCGCTCGGGCGGCCCTCGACGGTCATCGACTACCTCAACGCGCAGGGCATCACCCACAAGTACGACCGCGCGGTCGCGCCGGAGCAGTTGCGGGCGATGGTCGCGCTGCCGGTGCGCGTGCGCGCGTCGACGCGCGCGGTGCTGTACGCGGCGACACGCGACTCGATCACCTTCGGCGACCGGATCCTGCGCGCGGCGAGCGCCGTCGTCGCGCGGCTGGAGCGGGACATCGAGGTGGAGGAAGAAGTCCGGCGCCGGGTGACGACACCACCTCCGGGCAAACACCACGACCTGCACGCCGAACTCCTCGCGATCGCCGGTTCGATGCACGACGACGAGGCCCGCACGCGGCTGCTCGACCTGTGCGAACGCCTGCGTCCGGCCGAGGCACCGCCCGGGATCACGCTGTCGCCGCGCGAGCTCGACGTGCTGCGGCTCGTGAGCGAGGGCCACACCAACGACGAGATCTCCGAGCGGCTCGGGCTGCTGCCCAATACGGTCAAGTCGTACCTCAAGCACGCCATGCGCAAGCTCGACGTCAGCAACCGGATCCAGGCGGTGAACCGGGCCCGCGCGGCCGGCCTGCTCGGCTGAGCACCTCCTTTGTGGGGTGGCCGGGTGGTCACGGCGGGGGCATCATCGCCGCACGGGCAGCGCTGCCCGTTCAACGCGAAGGGATCGGCACGTGTTCTACGACCTCGCTGTCCGCGATTTCCTCGACCGCGCGGAAACGGTGTACCCGGACCGGATCGCGGTGGTGGACGAACCCGACCAGCCCGCGGCGTCGTGGGGCGCGATCACCTACCGCGAGCTGGCCCGGCGGGCCCGCGCGCAGGCCGCGAACCTCGACGCGCTGGGCGTGCCCGTCGGTGGGCGCGTCGCGATCGTTTCGCACAACTCGGCGCGGCTGCTCACGTCGTTCTTCGGGGTGTCGGGCTGGGGCCGCATCCTGGTGCCGGTGAACTTCCGGCTGGCGGCGGCGGAGGTGCGCTACATCGTGGAGCACTCCGGGGCCGAGGTCGTCCTGATCGACCCGGAACTCAAGCCGCTGCTCGACGCGGTGACCGCGAAACACGTGTTCGTGCTCGGCGAACACGACGAGCAGATCTTCGGCGGCGACGGCGAACCGCGGCCGTGGACGCCCGATGAATCGGCCACCGCCACGCTCAACTACACCTCGGGTACCACGGCCCGGCCCAAGGGCGTGCAGCTGACGCACCGCAACCTCTGGCTCAACGCCACCACGTTCGCCTTGCACACCACACTCAACGACAACGACGTGCTGCTGCACACCCTCCCGATGTTCCACGCCAACGGCTGGGGCATGCCGTATGCCGTCACCGGCCTCGGCGCGCGGCACATCGTGCTGCGCAAGGTCGACGGCACGGAGATCCTGCGCCGCGTGGCGGAACACGGCGTAACGATCATGTGCGCCGCGCCCGCCGTGGTCACCGCGGCGCTCGACGGCGCCGCGGCGTGGGACGGCGAGATCCCCGGCCGCGACCGCGTGCGGATCATCGTCGCGGGCGCGCCGCCGCCCACCCGCACCATCGAGCGCGTGCGGGCCGAGCTGGGCTGGGAGTTCATCCAGATCTACGGCCTCACCGAGACGTCGCCGCTGCTGACGGTCAACCGCTTCCGCTCGGAGTGGGAGGACCTCGACGCGCACGAGCAGGCGAAGCTCCTGGGCCGCGCGGGCGCGCCGGCGCTGGGCGTGCGCGTGTCGATCGACGCCGACGGCGAGGTGCTCGTCCAGTCGAACATGAACCTCGAGGGCTACTGGGAGAACCCGGAGGAAACCGCCCGCGTGCAGGAGGGCAACTGGTTCCACACCGGCGACGGCGGCCGTTTCGAGGACGGTTACCTCTCCATCGCCGACCGCAAGAAGGACGTGATCATCACCGGCGGCGAGAACGTGTCGTCCATCGAGGTGGAAGACGCCCTGAACTCCCACCCGGCCGTGCGCGAGGCCGCCGTGATCGGCATCCCGGACACGAAGTGGGGCGAGCTGGTCACGGCTTTGGTCGTCACGGACGGCACACCCGTGACCGCCGAGGACCTGATCACGCACTGCCGCCGGCACTTGGCAGGCTACAAATGCCCGAAGCGCGTGGAATTCCTCGACGAGCTCCCGCGCACGGCGACGGGCAAGATCCAGAAGTTCAGGCTGCGCAAGCCGTTCTGGGAAGGCCAGGACCGGCAGGTGAACTAGCCACGGAGTTCGGCCGGGCGATAAACGAGCTGCACCACGCCCTGGCCGAACACCTTCGACCGGTCGAGGGCGAAGTCCAGGTGCGGGCCGTCGGCCGGGAAGAGGCGGCGGCCCGCGCCGACGACGACGGGGTGTTGCAGGAGGACCAGCTCGTCGACGAGGCCGCGGGCGAGTAGCCACCGCACGAGCGTCGCGCTGCCGCTGGTGAGGATGGTGCCGCCGGGGGCGGCCTTGAGGTCGCGGATCGCGGGTTCGAGGTCGCGCGGCAGGAGGGTGCTGTGCTGCCAGCCGACCGCGGTGAGCGTGGTGGAGGCGACGTACTTGCGGACGTTGTTCAGGAACTCCGCGCCCGGGTCGTCCGTGCGGTCGGGCCACGCTTGGGCGAAGCCCTCGTACGTCACGCGTCCCAGCAGCATCGCGTCGGCGTCGGACATGCCGGCGCCGACGATGCGTTCGAGCTCGGGCGTCCAGTGCGACAGTGACCAACGGTCCGGCGCCTCGACGACGCCGTCGAGCGACACGAACAACGTGGAGACGATCTTGCGCATCGGAGGGCTCCTCGTTCGGGGAGCCCCACTATCCCGGAGACAGCCGGGATCGCGCAGGCAAACCGAACGATCAACCCACTTGCCGTACCAGGTCGAGCGCGCGACCGAGCGTCGACAGCCGAGCGTCGAGCGAGTCGCCTGACGGGTAGAGGCGGACCGTGTCCACGCCCGCGTCGCGCCAGACGCGCAGCCGTGTGCGGACCATGTCCTCGGTGCCGATGAGCGTGGTGCCCAGGACCATCTCGTCCGTCACCAGCGAAGCGGCGCCGTCGCGGTCGCCGGACTGCCAGCGGTCGCGGACCTCCGAGGCGACCTCGGCCCAGCCCTGGCGGCTGTAGGCGTCGTTGTAGAAGTTGGTGCTCGCGGAACCCATGCCGCCCAGGGAAAACGCGAGTTCCTTCTTGCGGCCGGCGACCATCGTGCGCAGTTCGTCCTCGTCGGCGGCGAACGCGACTTCCGCGCCCTGGCACACGTCGAGGTCACCGCGTACGCGGCCGGATCGAGCGAGGCCGGCGTCGAGGTGGCTGAAGTACGCCGAAGCGCCTTCGGGCACGAAGCTGGTGCCGAGCCAGCCGTCGGCGACCTCGCCGGTGAGCTCGAGCATCTTCGGCGACAGCGTCGCAAGGTAGACGGGGATGTCCTCGCGTGCCTTCGACGACAGCCGCATCGGCCGCGCCTCACCCGGCAGCGGGATCTCGAAAGCCTTGCCTGAAAAGGAGATCTTCTCCCCCGCGAACGCGCTGCGCACGATCTCCACGGTCTCGCGCATCCGCGTGAGCGGCTTCGCGAACGGCACGCCGTGCAGCCCCTCCATCACCTGCGGACCCGACGGCCCGAGGCCGAGGGAGAACCGGCCGCCGGACATGTCCGCGAGCGTCAGCGCCGCCTGCGCCACCGCGACCGGCGTGCGCACACCGACCTGCATGATCCCGGAGCCGAGCTGCAGCCGCGTAGTGCGCCCGGCCAGAAACCCGAGCACCGACGGCGCGTCGGAACCCCACGCCTCGGCGACCCAGCACACGTCGAGACCCAGCTTTTCGGCCTCCAGCACGAACTCCAGCGTCTCCGGCCAGCCGCCGGAGCCTTCGACCGTGGTCGCGGTGCGCATCAGCGCGCCGCCTCGACGCGGTCCTTGATCGCCGCGACGGTGGCGATCATCGCGTTCTCGAACTCGCGCATGCGCACGAACACGATCTTCTGCTCCTTGTCCGGCATGCGGTCGATGGCGAACGACAAGCCCGATCGCGCCGGCCCCATCTGCATCCACTGCGTGAGCTTCGTGCCGCCGTTCTCGGGCTCGAGCGTGAAGCGCCAGATCGCCGTGGGCGTTTCCGGGTCCGCCACCGCCCACGCGAACACGCGCGGCTCCTCGCACTCGACGATGAACGACGTCGTCGACCACTCGCCGAGCGCGTCGTGCTTGCTGTAGCCCACGAAAGAGCCGCCGAGCTTCGGGCCGGTCGCCCCGCCGCACCACTCGACGCGCTGGAGCTCCGAGCTCATCTCGGGCATGCGCTGCACGTCGGACACGAACGGCCACACCGCCTCGGGAGCGCCGTCGATCCAGGTGGCCGCCTCGGCCGTGGGCTTGTCCGCGTACCGCGCGCCGGTCCACTCCATCGTGGTGCGCCTCCTCAGCTTCGACCGTCAAGATGCCTCTGACCACGATAGTTTCGTAGTGAGACCCTCATGTCAACGCGAGCGCGCGGCACGCGACCTCAGCGCGCGGCTTCCTGCTTCGCGAACCGCGCCTCGACGTCGGGCCGGTGCGCGATCTTCTCGGGGAAGCCGGGGCCGCGGCGCATCCGCGTGTCCTCGGCCGTGAGCGGCTCGCCGCAGTGCGCGCAGACGACCTCGGCGTGCGTGTCGTGGCCGCACTTCTCGTGGTGCGTCGTGATCGGCGGACCGGCCTCGCCGGCGAGCCAGCGGTCGCCCCACGCCGTCATCGCGATGAGGACCCCGAAGAAGTCCTTGCCCTTGTCGGTGAGCACGTAGTCGTAGCGCACCGGCTCGGTCTGGTACGCCACCTTCTCCAGCAGACCCTCGTCGACCAGCCGGCGCAGCCGGTCGGCGAGGGTGTTGCGCGCGATGCCGAGCGCCTGCTGGAACTCGTCGAAGCGCGTGACGCCGTAGAACGCGTCGCGCAGCACGAGCGGCGTCCACCAGTCCCCGAGCAGGTCCATGGTCCGCGCGATGGAGCACGGCCACTGCGCGAAGGAAGTCCGTTTCATGGACGGGAGAGTACGCCGTCTCAGTCTGAAACTCAGCTGTTGGCGGGTGTGATCAGGCGATTTCCCCGCGGTGGCCGACGGTCACGTCCACGTGGCCGGGCACCTCGTCGTGCTCGTCGCCGACCGAGAGCGTGCCCTCCGGCTCCACGAGCAGCACGACCGCGCCTTCCCGCGAAGACGGCTTGTGGAACGTCCCGCGCGGCACCACGAACACCGAGCCGCGCCCCACCGTGACCACGCGCTCGCCGGCGGGCTCCCGCAGGCCGATCTGGATCTTGCCGTCGAGGACCAGGAAGAACTCGTCGGTGTTCTCGTGGACGTGCCACACGTGCTCGCCGGAGAAGCGGGCGAGGCGGACGTCGTAGTCGTTGATGTTCGCGACGATGCGCGGGCTCCACACGGCGTCGAAGCCGTCGAGCACGGTCTGCAGATCGAGGGGCTGGTTCATGCGATCGATCGTCGTCCTGTCCCCGGTTCACCGGGAGTGCTAGGAATAGCACATGTCGCAAGGATCCTCGCACCACGTGGTGATGGTCGTGGGCGACGGCTCGAACCCGTTCGAGATGGGCGTCGCCACGGAGCTGTTCGGCCTGCGCCGCCCGGAGCTCGGGCGGGAGTGGTACGAGTTCACGCTGGCCTCGGCGCGCGAGCACGTGGGCATGCACCTGGGGATGTTCACGCTGTCGGGCGTCGCGGAGCTCGACGCGGTCGACGACGCGGACACGGTGATCGTGCCGAACCGGCCGGATCCGCAGGTCCCGGCGGACGCCTCGGTGCTGGCCGCGATCCGGCGGGCCCACGCGCGCGGCGCGCGGCTGATGAGCTTCTGCACGGGCGCGTTCACGCTGGCCGAAGCAGGTGTGCTCAACGGACTGCGCGCGACGACGCACTGGCGGTGGGCGGCCGAGTTCACCGAGCGCTACCCCGAAGTTCGGCTGGAACCCGACGTGTTGTTCGTCGACGAGGGCACGGTGCTCACGGCGGCGGGCAGCGCGGCGGCGATGGACCTGGGCCTGTACGTGATCCAGCGCGACCACGGCGCGGAGATCGCCAACGCCGTGAGCCGCCGGCTGGTTTTTCCCGGCCACCGCGACGGCGGGCAGCAGCAGTTCGTGGAACGGCCGGTGCCCGTGGTGCCGGACGCGTCGCTGGCGCCGGTGCTGGAGTGGGCGCGCGGCCATCTCGACCGGGCGCTGACCGTCGCGGACCTGGCCGCGCGGGCCGCGACCAGCCAGGCGACGCTGCACCGGCGGTTCCGCGGCGAGCTGGGCACGACGCCGCTGAGCTGGCTGACGGCCGAGCGCGTGAGCCTCGCGTGCCGACTGCTGGAACGAGGTGAGCTGCGGCTCGACCGCGTTGCCACCGAGTGCGGATTCGGGACGGCCGCCAACCTGCGAGCGCGGCTGCGGCGGCACACAGGGCTGAGCCCGTCGGAGTACCGGCGGCGGTTCGGGCCGGCGGCCTGATCAGCCTTCGAGCTCGCGCAGGGCGGCGGCGATCGCGTCGCGGTGGACGGCGGGCGGGTAGGTGGCGGGGTCGGCCGCGGTCAGGACGTTGAGGCCTTCGACCAGGGCGATGAGGCGTTTCGCGGCCCGTTCGCGGCGCGGGTGGGCCCAGCGGGGACGGCACGCGCCGACAAGACGCGTCACGCGGGTGACGAACGAGCGGTTGTGCGCGCGGTGCCGGTCGGCCAGCTCGCGGTCGGCGAGGGCGGCGGCGAGGAAGCCGACCCAGACCCGCGCTTCGTCGGCGGCTTCTTCGGTGAGCGTGGCGGCGTGGCAGAGGACGTCGCGCAGCACGGTGGAGGGCGGGCCGCCGGCGGCTTCGGTGGCGTCGGCGCGTTCGGCGGTGCGCTGGTGCAGCAGGTCGCGGGCGTGCAGGAGCAGGGCCCGCTTGGTCGGGAACGCGTGCATGACCAGGCCCGTGGTGCAGCCCGCGCGCTCGGCGACGGCGCGCACAGTGAGGCCGGGCAGCCCGTCGGCGGCCAGCACCTGCCACACCGCGCCGGACAGCAGTTCGCGCTGGCCATCGACGTCACGCTGTCTTGGCATGCGGGCCTCCGTTTCGTAACATCAGTTACGGTAACATTTGTTCCGAAACCATGGGCCAAGATCTGGGGGTGCCGGTGATCGAGATCGAGCGTTCGGAGTGGGACGCGCCGGAGGCGGTGGCGCTGCGGGCGGCGCAACGGGCCGAATTGGACGCCCGGTACGCGAACAGCGATCACGAAGCCGGCCCGGCGCCAACCGCCGAAAGTATGGCCGTTTTTGTCATCGCGTGGTTCGACGGCGCCGCGGTCGGCTGCGGTGGCCTGCGGCCCCTCGGACCGGGCGAGGCGGAGATCAAACGGATGTACGTCGTGCCGGCCTCGCGCGGAACCGGCGTTTCGACGGCGTTGTTGCGAGCGCTCGAAGAGGAGGCCGTCTCGCACGGCATCACGCGGCTGCTGCTGGAAACCGGCGTCCGCCAGCCGGACGCGATCCGTTTCTACCAGCGCGAAGGCTACGAACCGATCCCGGCGTTCGGGGCGTACGCCACTGATCCACTGGCCCGGTGCTACGCGCGATTACTCCGTTCGGCGCAGTCGTTGGAAAACCGGTCCGAGACCCCTGTTAAGCCCCGGTGAAAATGTCCGATCGGCCAACAACGGATTTAGTGTGAATGGACAAGACCTCGCCGTCTCGGCAGATTTGGCCCAGGCCCTCACAAAAGGCGGCCCTCTTCGGCTAGCTTGACGGAAGAGGGTTCGCAAGCGATTCGGGGAGCGACGATGGGGAAACACCGGCCACGGCGGAGGTCTGTCCGCGGCAAGACGGCAGCCGCCCTCGCGGGTGGCGCGCTCGTGGTGCTGCCGACGGTGGCCGCGTCGGGTCTGCCGGTTCCGCTCCCCGCGCCGGCACCGGCGGCCGCGGGCACCTCGCAGCCGCCGCTGGCCGCACCGTGGCTCCCGCCGAACATCGTGCTCCCGCCGGTCGCCGTCGACGGCAGCCTCCCGCAGCCGCCGAACCCGTTGCCGCTGACCGTGCCGGGCTTCCACGTGAGCACGGGGTCGGCCACACCGTCCGGTCCCCTGGGGATTCCGGGCAGCATGCTGAAGGCGTACCAGAACGCGGCCGACATCATGTCCCGCGAGCAGCCCGGCTGCCACCTCGACTGGCAGCTCATCGCGGCCATCGGGCGCATCGAGTCCAACCACGCGCGCGGCGGTTACGTCGACGCGCAGGGCAACACGCTCGAGCCGATCCTCGGCCCGATGCTCGACGGGTCCGGCCCGTTCGCCGCCATCCGCGACACCGACGGCGGCGAGTTCGACGGCAACGCGGTGTGGGACCGCGCCGTGGGCGCCACCCAGTTCATCCCGTCGACCTGGGCGGGCTACGCCTCCGACGGCAACGGCGACGGCGTGTCCGACCCGAACAACATCTACGACGAGACCCTCGCCACGGCGCGCTACCTGTGCTCCGGCGGCTTGGACCTTTCCAGCGACGCGATGCAGCGCGTGGCCGTGCGGCGTTACAACAACTCACAGTCCTATGTGGACACGGTCATGGCCTACGCGGCGGCCTACCGCGGCGGCGTGTCGCAGCTGCCCGACAGCCAGGTCCCCATCGGGGCGCCCCCAGGCCCGGACGCCATCGCGGCCGCCGCCGGCAGCCCCCTCGGCGACCCGGCCCCGCCGCCGCCCCCGGTCGTCACGCCGCCGGGCACCCCGACGCAGCTCCCGCCGTCGAGCACCCCGAGCGGCACGCCGGCGACCACGCCCACGGACTCCAGCACCACCCCGTCGGACTCCGGCGACACGCCGCCGCCGTCCGACAGCTCGACCCCGCCACCCTCGGACAGCTCGACCCCGCCACCCTCGGACGGCTCGACTCCGCCGCCTGCGGGCAGCTCGACGCCCCCGCCTGCGGACAGCTCGACCTCGCCGTCCGACTCGACGACGCCGACCACCACCACGTCTTCGTCCGGCTCGGACTCGTCCTCCTCCACAGGCTCGGACACCACCACACCTCCGGAGACGACGAGCACCACGCCGACCAGCTGATCCCCGTGCCGTGCGTGGTGGAGCCAGGCTCTGCCACCCACGAGTCCGGATGAGTCAGGAAGCGCGAGCCGCGTTGTAGGCGTCGCGGGCTTCGGTGACCGCGGGCAGCCGGAGTTCGACCCAGCGGGCCAGACCCCAGACCTGCTCGGCGGCCTCGCGACCCATCGGGGTGAGCGAGTAGTCGACGCGGGGCGGGATGATGGGCTTGGCGTCGCGGTTGAGGAAACCATCGCGTTCGAGGGTTTGCAGCGTCTGCGCCAGCATTTTTTCACTCACGCCGCCGATTTCGCGGCGGAGCTCGCTGAAGCGGTACGACCGTTCGAGCAGGGCGGCGAGCACGAGGATGCCCCAGCGGCTCGTCATGTGCTCCAGCACGACGCGCGACGGGCAGGTCGCGCGGTTGACGTTGGGCGCCTCGGGCAGTACTTCGGTCATGTCACCCTCCTCGTTACTCGAACACCAGTACCTTACTCTGAAGCGGGTACTTTCCGAGGGAGAGTAACAGTCCTACGGTGAGCGGCGGAAGAACCACCGACCCGAAGGAACAACATGAGCATCGTCATCACCGGCGCCACCGGGCTGCTGGGCCGGCAGGTCGTCGCCGACCTCCTCGCGGCCGGCGTGCCCGCGGGTGAGGTCACGGCCGTGGCGCGCAGTGCGGAGAAGGCGGCCGACCTGGGCGTGCGCGTGCACGTCGGCGACTACGACCGGCCGGAGACGTTCGCCGGGGCCTTCGCAGCCGGGGACCGCGTGCTGTTCGTGTCCGGCACGGAGCTGGGCAAGCGCGTCGGCCAGCACACCGCCGTCATCGACGCCGCGAAGGCTGCCGACGTCGCACAACTCGTGTACACGGGCGTGTTCGGCGGCCCGGACGCCGACTTCGCCCTCGCCGACGACCACCGCGCGACCGAACAGCGCATCCTCGATGCCGGGCTGCCGTACACGTTCCTGCGCAACAACTGGTACTCGGAGGTGGCGGTCCCCGACGTCGCCGGCTCGCTCGCCCGCGGTGCTGTCGTCAACAGCGTCCTCGCCGACGCGCGCATCGCCACCGCACCGCGCGAGGACTACGCCGCGGCCGCCGCCGCGGCCGTGCACACCGACGGCCACCTCGGCGTCGCCTACGAGCTCGGCGGCGACACCGCGTGGACGTTCGGCGAGTTCGCCGCGGAGCTCGCGCGCATTCGCGGCAGCCCGGTGGTCCACACCACCGTCCCCAGCGCGGAGTACGAAGCGATCGTCACCGGCGCCGGCATGCCGCCGTTCCTGGCGACGTTCCTGGTCGACGTCGACGACGCCATCTCCCGCGGCCGCCTCGCCGGCACCCTCGGCGAGCTGGCGAAGCTCCTCGGCCGCCCGACGACACCGATCGCCGAGACGATCGCGAAGCTCCTCGGCTGAAGCCGTGCGCCAGCCGCCGCGGCCGAGTACCGTTCGGCGCGCCGGCGATCCCGGCGCCGCACAGACGGGCGATCGGATGCCGGGCACCGGGAGTTCTCGGCATCTGCGCCCGTACCAAGCCCGGCCACGCACCTCGCGAGCCCGGCCGGAAGCCGTCTCGAACCCGATCAACCGGGACACCCGGGCTAAGCTGCACGCGGTCCGAGCCCGAGGAGCGAACGTGTCCTGGAACCCCCAAGCGCTGCCCGATCTGTCCGGTCGCACGTACGCGGTAACCGGCGGGAACGCGGGGATCGGCTATTTCATCTCCGAACAGCTCGCCGGCGCCGGCGCGCACGTCGTGATCCTCGGGCGCACCCCGGCGCGGCTCACGACGGCGGCCGAGGTGATCAAGAACCACCACGCACACGCCGAGATCAGCACGATCCGCCTGGATCTGGCCGACCTCGAGTCCGTCGCGGAGGCCGCCGAGGAACTCAACCGGCTGGGCCGCGTGGACGGGCTGGTCGAGAACGCCGGCTCCACCTCCCCCGGCCGCAAACGCCGGACGACGCGGCAGGGCTTCGAACTCGCGGTCGGCACCAACCACCTCGGCCACTTCGCCCTCACCGCGCTCGCGATGCCGGTGCTCACCGCGTCCGGCGCCCGCGTCGTGCCGATGGGCAGCCTGATCACCCGGCTGCAGCCGTTCGACCTCGACGACCTGCAGACCGAACGCAAGTACTCCGAGTTCCGCGCCTACGCCCAGTCCAAGCACGCCGTGCAGTCCTTCGGCTTCGAACTCGACCGCCGACTGCGTGCGGCCGGTTCGAAGGTCACGTGCGTAGTGGCCCACCCCGGCTTCAGCCTCGACAGCGCCAGCCCGCGCCGCGACGGCATCACCGACCCGAAGCCGCTGATGCGCCTGTTCGCGCCCATCACCCAGGGCAAGGACCGCGGCGCCTGGCCCGCCGTCCGTGCCGCCATCGACCCGGAGGCCATCGGGGGCCAGTTCTACGGCCCCACCCGTGGCGGCGTCGGCCGCCCCGTCCCCAAGACGGCCGTCAAGGTCGACCGGGACCCCGGCCGCGCGGCCAAGCTGTGGACATGGTCGGAAAAGCTGACGGGCACGACGTTCGACATCCGCTGATCACGTCGCCGACTTGAGCAACGCCTGGACGCCGCCCAGCTGGATCACATCGGCGGTTCGAGACCTGAGTCGAGGATGTCCATGGCTTGATTCAGCAGCACGACCAGGTCCGGATCACTCCCCGGGTACCAGCACTTGAACGCCGCCCGGTTGGCCGCCAAGGCGGTCTCCACCGTGAGCCGCACGTAGAGGTCGTCCGCTGGGAGACCGGTGCGCGCGGCGATCGACTCGAGGGCGGCCTCCTCGACGAGCTTGTTGACATGCGTGAGCCGACCCCAGAGTTCCGGGTATTCGCGCAGCATCAGAGCGCGCTCCCCGAAGGTTGGGTCTGCGGAGGCGGCCGTGAAGCGCTCCGTGAAGACCGCGCGCAGGGTCGCGAGTGGACGTTCGGACGCGGGCCGCGCGGCGACGCCCGACCGGACGTCGTCGGGGGTGAGCGCGAGGGAGAAGACCGCGGCTTCCTTGCTGTCGAAGTAGTTGAAGAACGTGCGCGCCGAGACGCCGGCCTTTTCACAGATCTGGTCGACAGTCACCTCGTGCGGGCCGCGCGAACGGTACAGAGCGACGGCAGCCGCGCGGATCGCCTGCCTCGTCGCTTCCTTCTTGCGCTCGCGAAGTCCCGGCCCTGTCATCTTTCTTACACTACTGCACTTTTTCAGTACTGCAAGATAATGTGACCGCCATGGCGGAAGAACTCGGCAAACCCTCGATCACCCGTACCCTCGCCGAGAACCTTTGGTTCCCCGTTGTCCTTTTTCTCGGTTTTGCCGTGGTCTACCTGGCCGCTTCCCACCGACCTCAGCCGCACGACGTGCCGGTGGCCGTCGCCGACCCGGCGGCCGCGACCAGGATCCAGAGCCGGCTGGACGAGGTCAGCCCCGGCGGGTTCCACATCGTCGCCGTGCCCGACGCGGAAGCAGCCCGCAGCGCCGTGCTCGACCGCACCGCAAGCGGGGCCTACGCGCCAGACCCGGCTCACCCCGTGCTCTACGTCGCCAAAGCCAACGGGTTCACCCTCCAGTCCCTGCTGACCCAGACCTTCACGCCGGTCGCCAACGGCAAGCTCGCCGTCGTCGACCTCGCGCCGACTGTGGCCGGCGACCCGTTGGGCAACGGCCTGTTCTACCTGCTCCTCGCCTGGGGCCTCCCGAGCTACTTCGTCGTCATGATGTTGTTGCGAGCCGTCGGGCTCAGTCACCGCGCGAAGCTGCTCACCTTTGTCGGCTGGGCCGCTTTCCTCGCCGTGGCGGGCTTTCTGATCGGCCGCGCGATGGACGTGATTCCCGCCAATCCGGTCGCGATCCCGCTGGCGTTCCTGTCCAGCCTCGTGGTTTCCGTGGTCTCACAAGGCATCGTGCCGATCTTCAAGCAGTTCTTCCCCGGGGTCGCGGCCACGCTGTTCGTCATCCTCAGCTCGGCCTCCAGCGGCGGCATCATCCCGCCGCAGCTGCAACCCGCGCTGTTCCGGGCTCTGCACCCGATCCTGCCCATGGGAAACCTCAACGACGCATTGCGCGGCGTGTTGTACTTCCACGGCGTGGGCGTCGGCGGACACGTCCTGGTGCTGTGCGCGTGGCTCGCGGCCGGCATGGCCCTGAACGCGGGCCACGCGCTGTGGATCCGCCGCCACGCCCCCGGTGAATCCGGACCGCCCGTGGAAGACCCGGTGCTCGAGATGCCACGACCGACCGCGCTGCCGACCCACGGCCACCGCTTCGGCGAACTCGAGCCCATGCTCCTCGGCACCGTCCGCTCCACTACCGGCGAACGCGTCGGCGGCGCGATCCTCACCGTCACCGACGGAAAAGGCCGGCAGCTCGTGCGGACCACCGCCGACGACGAGGGCGCGTTCGCCGTCGGCGGCTTGCCCGAGCAGTTCGTGGACCTCGTGGTGACCGCGCCCGGGCGGCAGCCCACAGCACGCCGGACGTTCTTCCGCGAAGGCGTTTTCCGCCGCGAAGACTTCGTGCTCTCCCCCGAGCCGGCGCTTACGCCGTCCAGCCACCGTCCACAGTGAGCGTCGAGCCGGTCGTGTACGAAGACGCGTCCGAAGCCAGATACACCGCCGCACCACCGAGCTCCGGCGGTGCCGCCACGCGGTTCTGCGGGATGTTCGCCAGGATCCGCTCGCCCCACTTGCTCGTGACCAGGCCCTCGGACAGATCGGTGTGGAAGTAGCCCGGCGCCAGCACGTTCACGCGCACACCCTTCGGCGCCCACTCCACCGCGAGCACGCGGGACAGCGCCTCGACACCGCCCTTGCTGGCGGCGTAGGCGGCAATGCGGTCGAAACCGGTGCGCGCGTGCACCGAAGACACCGTGACGATCGACCCCGCCCCCTGCGTGAGCATCTGCCGCCCGGCCGCGCGGGCGCAGTAGTACGTACCCGACAGGTTCACGTCGAGCACGTGCGCCCAGTCGTCGTCGCTGCCCTGCTCGCTGCGCCGGAACGTCGGGCTGATCCCGGCCGCGGTCACGCAGACGTCCAGCCGCCCGTGCTCGGCCACGATCCGCGCCACCGCACGGTCCGCAAAGGACGGATCCGACACCGAACCCGGCAGCACCAGTGCTCCACCGGCCGCCGCCGCCAACGAGGTGAGGTCGGCCTCGGTCCGCGAGGTCACGGCCAGCGTCGCCCCGGCCGCGGCCAACGCCACCGCGATCGCGCGGCCCAGGCCCTTGCCCGCGCCCGTGACCCAGGCGACCTTGCCCGTCAGATCGAACTCGTTCATCCGCGCAAATTCCTCTTCAGCACCTTGCCCGACGGCGTCCGCGGCAGCTCGTCGAGGAACACCAGGTCCGCCGGCACCTTGAACTTCGCCAGCCGCTCGCGGCAGAACGCCACCAGCGCGTCACGATCGCGCGCCGCCCCCGGGCGCAGCACGACGAACGCCTGCGGCACCTCACCCCACCGCGGGTGGCCCATCCCGACCACCGCCGCCTCGACGACGTCGGGGTGCTCGTACAGCACGCGCTCCACCTCAGGCGTCGCGATGTTCTCGCCACCGGAGACGATCATGTCCTTCTTGCGGTCCTCGACGTAGAGGTACCCGTCCTCGTCGAGCCGCCCGACGTCGCCGGTGTGGAACCAGCCGTCGCGGAACGCCTCCGCCGTCGCGGCCTCGTCACGCCAGTACCCGATGCTCACCTTCGGCCCGCGCAACGCGATCTCACCCAGTTCACCCGGGGGCAACGGCGCCCCGGACTCGTCGACGATCCGGACTTCCAGGTGCACCACCGGCCGCCCGACCGAACCCACCTTGGCCAGCATGTGCTCCGGGTCGTTGAAAGTGTCACCCGACACCGTCTCGGTGAGGCCGTACGCGTCGGAAAACCATGCCTTCGGGAACGCGGCGAGGATCTTCCGCACCAAAGGCACCGGCATCTTCTCCCCGCCGCCGATGATGAACCGGATCGACGACGTGTCGCGCTCCAGGATGTCGGGCAGCTGAAGGATCGCGTTCATCATCGACGGCGCCAGCCAGATGTTGGTCGGCCGCTCGCATTCGATCGTGTCCACGACCTCCGCCGCGTCGAACTTCCGCAGCACGATGAGCGAACCGCCCGCGTGCAGCGTCCCGACACCGGGCAGGTCGAATCCCCCGACGTGGTACAGCGGCCCGCACACCAGAGTCACGTCCTCGGCGGTGATGCCGAACTCGACGAGGTGGCCGAGGTTCTTCCACGCCAGGTTCCCGTGCGTGATCTGCACACCCTTGGGCCTCGATGTCGTGCCGGACGTGTACATCAGCCGCTGCAGGTCGTCCGCGCCGACCGACGCCGGCGGCACCGAACGGCCGAGGTTCGAGACCACGAGGTCCTCGTACGACGTCCAGCCCGAAGCACTTCCACCCAGCAGCAGCCGCTGCTTCAGGCCCGGCAACGGCAGAGTGTCCACGTACGGCTGGAACTCCGGCTCCGTCAGCAGTGCCACCGCGCCCGAGTGGACGAGGATGTAGCGCCATTCCTCGGGCGAGAGCCGGTAGTTGAGCGGCAGGAACGCCGCCCCGATCCGGTTCACCGCGAAGACCGCCTCCAGGAACTCGAGGTGGTTGTACAGCAGCAGCGCGACGACGTCACCGCGACCGATACCGAGCTCCGTGAGCCCGGACGCCAGCGCGTCGGTCCGGCTGAGCAGCTCGCGGTTCGTCAAGGACCGTGAACCCTGGCTGAGCACCACTTTGTCCGGGTAGCGTCCGGTGTTGTGGTCGAGGACCGTGGCGAAGTTCGACATCAGCGCTCCTGTGCGTGGAAGCTGTGCAGCTCGCCTCCGGCCGATCCCCAGTGGATGGTGCTGATCATGCCGCCGTCGGCGACGAGGTCGGTGCCGGTGACGTAGTCCGCGCCCGGCCCGGCCAGGAACGCCACCACGCGCGCGATGTCGTCCGGTTCGCCGATGCGGCCCAGCGGCGTGTTGGCCACCGTGGCCGCGCGGATGTTCTCGTTGCCCAGCGTGTCGCGGTTCAGGCCGCTGTGGACGACGCCGGGGCTCACCGAGTTGATGCGGATCCCGTCCACGGCCAGCTCGGCAGCCAGCTGCTTCGTCAACGCCAGGACGCCGCCCTTCGCCGCCGTATAGGACGAAAAACCGTACCCGGTGTGGCCGGCGATCGACGCGATCTGCACGATAGAACCGCCACCACCCGCGGCCATCGCCGGGATCACCTGCTTGAGCAGGATGAAGTACCCGGTGAGGTTCACGTCGAGCACCCGCCGCCATTCGCCCACAGTGGACTCCAGCAACTTCTTGCGTATGATGATCCCCGCGGCGTTCACCAGTACCTTCGGCGGACCGAACCGTTCGACGGCCTGACTCACCGCGCCGGCCACGGCCTCTTCGTCGGTGACGTCGACCGCGAACGCCGCCGCGGCCACGGAAAGCTCCTTCGCCGTGCGCTCGGCCGCCGCGCCGTCGGAGTCGAGCAGTACGAGCGGCCGGCCGTCCTCGGCGAGGCGCAGCGCGCAGGCGCGGCCGATCCCGGAGCCCGCCCCGGTGACGACCGCGCAGCCTTTCCTGTCCACAGTGGACCTCCTTCCGCGGGGCGTCAGCCCATCGCGTAACCCCCGTTGACGTCGACGACCGCACCCGTCATGTAGCTCGCCGCGGGCGAGGCCAGGAAGGCCGCCACGCGCGCGATCTCCTCGGGCCGCGCCAGGCGCCCGAGCGGGTTGTAGTCGTCGGAATACCCCTTGCCCACGATCATGTCCGTGTCCACCACACCCGGCGCCACGACGTTGGCGATGATCCCGTTGCGAGCCTCGGTCTTCGCGAGCCACTTCACCACGGCGTGGACCGCGCCCTTGCTGGCCACGTAGTGCGGGCCGGCGAGCACGCCGCCGACTTTGCCGGCCACCGAGCCGATGCACACGACCCGCGCGTTGTGCCCGCGCAGGTACGGCAGCGCGCCGCCGATGCACCACAGGGTGCCCTTGACGTTCACCCCGAGCACCGCGTCCACTTCGGACTCCGGAAGCTCGTCGAGGCGCATCGTCTCCCCGTAGATCGCCGCGCACGTGACCAACGCGTCGAGCCGTTCGCCCGGCCCCGCCGCCTCGGCCATGGCCGAGGCGGCGGCGGTGCGGTCGGTGACGTCGACCACCAGGCCGGCGGCGGAACCGCCGGCCTCGGTGATCTCGGCGACGATCGCGGCGGGATCCCGGGCATCGAGTACCGTGACGTGGGCCCCGGCGAGCGCGAGCTCGACCGCGATCCGGCTGCCGATCCCGCGCGCCGCGCCGGTCACGACCGCGCGCGCCCCGGCAAGGGTTGCCGGGCCGCGCGGGTCGAGCACTCCGTGGCTCACGCCGACTTCTGCTCGTGCGCCGCCAGTTCCTCCATCAGCACGGGGACCCCGAGGGTGCAGGTGTGGATCCCGAGCACGCTCGTGAGCTCCAGCACCTCCATGATCTCTTCCTTGGTGGCCCCGTACCCGAGGGCGTTGCGGATGTGCTGGCGCAGCCCGGGCTCGTAGAGGTGCGTCGTAGAGGCGTCGATCGCGGTGTAGATGAGCTCCTTGACCTTCGGCTCCAGCACCCCCTTGCGCCACGGCACGGCCGAGAAGTTCAGGTACGCCTCGAAGAAGTCCGGGTCGAGGCTCAACAGCCCTTCCCAGAACGTGTTCCAGTACCCGCGCTCGGCGAGGAAGGTCTCCCTGAGCTTGTTCTGCCGGTCGACGACCGTCGGATTCTCGGACAACGGTTCCTCCCTACTTCGCGGCCAGCTCGGCGCGGCGCTTGGCGGTGGCTTCCCGGTCGATCTTGAGGTTCTCCGGGTCGCCGTGCGGGTCGCCGGAGATCACCACGCCGTAGTCGCGGTACGCGCCCTCGATGGTCACGTACTCGTCGCGCACGTCGCGGCACACGCGCTCGGGGTCGCGCTGCAGCGGTGAACCCCAGCCCCCGCCGCCGTTGGTGAGGTAGCGGAACACCGCGTTGGGCTTGGTGTGCCACACCGGCGTGCTGGCGAAGTAGAAGTACTCGCCGCTCGGGTCCACCGTCTTGGTCTCCGGGTCGAGCATCCCGGCGACCGGCGTGGCACCCGCGTAGACCTCCGGTTCGGTGCCGATGAGGTCCTTGTCCTTCGTGACGTCCTTGTAGTCCGGGTGGAACACCCAGGTCGCCCCGAGCGCGCCCGCCTCGCCGCCGTATACCCCGACGCCACTCGCGGTCTTGGTGTGCAGCGGGCTCGACCAGTGTTCCGCGTCCGTCAGGTACAGCGTGTCCTTGAGCACGGCCGCGCCACCGCGGTTGTCGCCCGCGCCACCGCTGTCCGGCGCGTATTCCTTGCGCAGCACCACGGCCGGCAGCTCGGACTCGATGGCTTCCGTGGCCGGGTCGAGGTTGTTGGCCTGGTAGACCACGGAGTAGCTGTCCGCGTCGCCCGCTTCCGTCGCGCCCCACGGCCCGTGCTCGCCACCGCACTGCGCGGTGGTGACCCACGGGGTGCCGTCGGCCAGTACCCCGTTGGCGTTGTGGATGTTCAGCGAACCGTAGTCGCCGCCGACGGCCTTGCGGCCCAGAGCCTTCTCCAGCGCGCGGAACACCGCGAGCAGCACCGGCCCGGTGCTTTCCCAATACAGGAACACCGCGCCGTCCGGCGGCGTGGCACTGATGAACGTGCCGGCCGGCAGCACGATGTCGATCGGCCGGTACGCGCCCGAGGTGAAAGGCGTGGCCGGGTCGATGAGGAACTTCAGGGCGACGCCGACGGCGGTCTTCGTGTCGAGGATACCGGCGTTGATCGACGTACGCGCCTGCGGCGAGGTGCCCGAGAAATCGAGCTCCATCCGGTCGGCGGCCTTCGTGATCTTCAGGCGGATCTTGTACTCGACGGTGTCGTCGACGCCGTCGCAGTCGATGCCTTCCTCGGCCTCGTACACGCCGTCGGGCAGTTCGGCCAGCGCGCTGCTCATGGACTCGGCCGACACGTCGGTGGAGTAGCGGATCGCGCCGAGGTACGCGTCGACGCCGTAGCGCTCCACACTCTCGTTGATCAGCTTCTCGCCCAGCAGCAGGTTCTGGTAGATCGTCTTGATGTCGGGCAGCAGCAGCGCGCAGTAGCGGGCGTTGTCGAAGATCAGGTTGAACGCCGACTTCACCGGCTTGTCATTCTTGTACAGCTGCATCGGCGCGATCACGAGACCGTTCTCGTACACGTTGCGCTTCGTGCCGGAGAAGCCCGCCGGGATCACACCGCCCATGTCGAGCTGGTGCGCGCGCAGCGTGACGAGCGAGATCAGCTTGCCGTCGTGGAACACCGGGCGGATGAAGCAGATGTCGTTGACGTGGTTGCCCGCGCGGTACGGGTCGTTGCAGATGATCACGTCACCCGGCTCGAGGTTCTCCGGGCCGTACTCCTCGATGGTGTTGCGGACGGCCTCGGACATGGTGCCGAGGAACATCGCGAGGCTGTTGCTCACCGAGGACATCGGGTAGTTCTGCTCCGGCGGGCCGGAGATCGTCGCCGCGAAGTCGTACCAGTCGCGCAGGATGAGGGAGAACGCGTTGTTGAGCAGGCCGGTGCACATGTGCTGCACGATGTAGCGCATGCGGCTCGACAGGACCGACGCGGTGAAGCGGTCGGAGCCGTACAGCTCGGCGAACTGGGCGTCGTCGAGGTCCTTCAGAGAGGTCATGGTTCACGCCTTCCGGATGCGCAGCTCGCCGTAGGTCCCGACGGTCGCGACCTGACCCGGGACGAGGAACGTGGTGGACAGCGGTTCGCGGACGACCGCGGGGCCGGGGACCTGGTCGCCGACGCGCAGGTCGGCGCGCTGGTACTCGCCGGCGTCGAGGACGTCGTCGGTGAGGTAGCGGATCTTCAGTGTGCGAGCGGGCTGCAGGGTCTCGCCCGCAGCGCGCTCCGGGATCTTCGGGTACTCGACCTTGTCGGCCTTCGCGACGGCCTGGACGCGATAGGTGACGCCCTGCACGGGCAGCGCCTCGAACTTGTTACCGGAGCGCTCGGCGTAGGCCTCGTGGAAGTTCGCGACCATGGTGGCGACGGCTTCCGCGTCGATCGTGCCGGCGGGCACGCCGATGAACGGCGTCTCCCACGTCTGGCCGGCGAGCCGACCGTCGAAGCTGCGGACGAACTCGATGTTGTCGCGGTCCTTCTCCTGCAGGCGTTCGCGCAACCGCTCTTCCATGGAGTGGTAGACCTTGTCGACCTGCTCGGCCGATTCCGACGTGAGCAGCGTGTACGCGCTGCGGCTGTCGGCGTAGACGAGGTCGGAGCTGACGAGGCCCAGCGCGGAGAACAGACCCGGGTGCGGCGGCACGATGACCTCGGCCGCGTGCACCAGGTCGAGCACCGCGGGCAGCAGCATCGGGCCGGCCGCACCGTAGGCGACGAGGCTGTAGTCACGCGGGTCGACACCGTGCTGGATGGCGATGTTCACGACGCCCTCGGCGATGTTGTTCACGCCGATGTTGAACGCGTAGCTCACACGCTGCTCGAACGACAGCTTCGAGTCGAGCGCCTCGAATGCCTGGCGCGACAGGTCCGGGTCGAGCTTCATGCGGCCGCCGGCGAACCCGTCGGGGTCGATGATGCCCATCAGGAGGCAGGTGTCGGTGGTGGTCGGCTGCTGCCCGCCGAGGCCGTAGCACGCGGGGCCGGGGTCGGCACCCGCGCTGCCCGGGCCGACCTTCAGCTCACCGGCCGGGTTGATCGTGACGAGGCTGCCCCCGCCGGCGCCGATGCTGGAGACCTCGTTGGACAGTGCGTTCACGATCAGGTCGTGTTCGAGTTCGAACGTCGTGTTCACGAACGGCTTGCCGTCGCTGACCATGCTGATGTCGCACGAGGTTCCGCCGACGTCCGCGCACAGCAGGTTGCCGGCGCCGATCAGGCCGCCGAAGTGGGCGCTGGACACGGTTCCCGCAGCGGGACCGGCGAACACGATGCGGAACGGGTGCTCCATCGCGACGTCGGAGCGCACGAGCTGCGCGGCACAGTCGGCGAAGTTGAGGTCGCCGGTGAAGCCCAAATCACGCAGGCCGGCGTCGAGGCGCTTGGTATAGGCGTCGTAGGTCAGGCGCATGAAGACGTCGACGACCGTGGTCGACGCCCGGGCGAACTCCTTGGCGAGCGGGGAGACCTCGCTGGAGATGGACACCGGGATGTCGCCGAGCTCCTCGTGCACGAGCTGGCGCAGGCGCTCTTCGTGATGGTTGTTCACGTACGCGTTGATGAGGCAGATGGCCACGCCTTCGACGCCGCACTTGCGCAGCACGGCCAGCTCTTCGCGGGCGTGGTCCTCGTCGAGCTGGATCAGGATGCCGCCGTCGGCGGTGAGCCGCTCGCGGATGCCGCGCCGGAGGTACCGGGGCACCAGCGGCCGGTTCGCATCGCCGTAGGAGCGGCGCCACGCGGGGTTCGTCAGGCCTTCGACCGGGCGCCAGGTGCGGCCGATGTCGAGAATGTCCCGGTGTCCCAGCGTGGTCAGGAAAGCGATCTTCGGCAGCCGCCGCGTGATGATCGCGTTGAGGCCGTGGGTGCTGGCGTGGTTGAAAACCGCCGACGCGCTCACGCCGACCTCTTCGGCACCGCGCAGCACACCGCGTTCGGTGGTGCGCACGTCCGTGGCGACCTTGACGGTCTTGATCTCGCCATCGGCGATCGCCACCACGTCCGTGAACGTGCCGCCGACGTCTACTCCGATCATGGAACTACCCGCCTTTCGGTGATTCGTGGTCAGTTGACGTCGAGGCCGTCGGAGGTGAGGACGATGGGACCGAGCAGCGGGCCGGTTTCGCGGCTCACCGATTCGAGCGTTTTCTGGTGCTTGACGACGGTGAACCAACCGCCTTCCGAGAGCACCGGGTAGCGGCGGAAATCCGCTGCGGTGGAACCGGGGAAATCCCGCTCGAGGTTCACGCCGAGTGCCTGCAGATCGGCCTCGGTGACCTCTTCCCGGGTTACCGAAAGTCCTTCGGGGACGGATGATTCGACTGCGTCCATGGGCCATCACTCCGGTGTGTTGTGCCGCTGCCGAGTTTCGTGTACCAATCGGTCTAAGAAACCGTGATGGGAAGCACTGTAAGACCCTGATCGCGGCCTGACAAGCCCGGACCGGGTGAGGTGAGGAGCTTCGGTGATGACTGAACGGCTACACGTCGAAACCACCGGCCGGATCGCGACCGTCCGCCTGGACCACCCGCCCCTCAACGCCTTCGACACCGAGATGCGCCACGCGTTGGCCGACACGGCGGCGCGCTTGGCGGACGCGGACGATGTGCACGCGGTGGTGCTCCACGGCGGCGAGAAAGTGTTCGCCGCGGGCGCGGACATCAAGCAGCTGGCGGGGTTCTCGTTCGAGGAGGTGCTCGGCTGGAACCGCGCGCTGCAGAAAGCGTTCACCCGGTTCGCCGAACTGCCGATGCCGGTCGTCGCGGCCATCAACGGCTACGCCCTCGGCGGCGGCATGGAACTCGCGCTGGCGGCCGACTACCGCGTGGCGGCTCCCGGCGCGGTGCTGGGACAGCCGGAGGTGCTGCTCGGGATCATCCCGGGTTCCGGCGGCACGCAACGGCTGGCGCGGCTGATCGGCCCGTCGCGGGCGAAGGAACTGCTGATGACCGGACGGCGCGTGCGTGCTCCGGAAGCGCTCTCCCTGGGGCTCGTGGATCGCGTCGCCGAGGATCCGCTCGCGGCGGCTTTGGAGTACGCGCGGGTTCTCGCGGCCGGGCCCCGCTTCGCGATCCAGGCGGTGAAGGAGGCGGTGGACCACGGGTTGGATTCTTCGATCGCGGCGGGCCTGGCCCTGGAACGCTCGCTGATCGCCGGCCTGTTCGCCACACGCGACCGCGACACCGGCATGGCGTCGTTCCTGCGCGACGGACCGGGCAAGGCCACGTTCGACCGTGACGCCTAGAGTGGTGTGTCTGCCAGCAGCGGAGGGGAAGCATGCCGAGACCACCGGGACACGGCCCCGGCTACGAGGTCAAGCGCCAGGAGATCATCGACCAGGCCGCGGCGCTGTTCGCCAAGCAGGGTTACGCCGCCACGGGGATCGCCGAGATCGGTCAGGTCGCCGGCCTCGCGAAGGGCGCGCTGTACTACTACATCGGGTCCAAGGAGAACCTCCTGGTCGAGATCCAGGACCGCGTGCTGCGCCCGCTGCTCACCGCCGCCCGCCGCATCGCCACCCTCGACGAGGACCCGGTCCTGCGGCTGCGCCTGCTGTCGGAGACGCTGCTCGACATCATCCTCGCGCGCCTCGACCACATCTGGGTGTACGAACACGACTACCGCCACCTGCGCGGCGCCAACCGCGCCCGCCTGCTTCGCCAGCGTCGCGAGTTCGAGCGCATCGTGCTGGATCTCCTGACGGCGGCGATGGCCTCGGGCGCGTTCCGTCGGCTGGACCCTCGGCTGGCGATGCTGCAGTTCCTGAACCTGCACAACCACACCTACCAGTGGGCCCGTCCCGGCGGACCGTGGGACGCGGCGTTCCTGTCGCGGGAGTACTGCGCGACGTTGATCTCGGGGTTCTGCAGTCCCGGATACGACGTGGCGGATCTTGAGGAACGGGTGGCCGCGTTCCGGGCGCGTGTCCCGGCCTGACCTGCTCGGTTCCCCAATGTGGTATTGGTTGCGTTGAGCGCACCCAGTGTGGCGTTCGGTGCGTTCAACGCACCGAACGCCACATTGGGGTGCGTGCGGCGAGGCGCAGTCACGCGCGGGCCGATTCGCGGACCGCCGCGGCAATGCGTTCCTTCGACGGCAGCCAGACCCGTTCCAGCGAAGGTGCGTACGGCGCCGGCGTCCCCTGCGCGCCGACGCGGATCACGGGCGCGTCCAACGTCCAGAAGCCCTCACGGGCGGCCACGGCGGCCAGCTCGGCGCCCACGCCGAAGTCGCCGACAGCCTGGTGCGCCACCACAAGCCGGCCCGTCTTGGCCAGCGACCGCAAGACCGTCTCGGTGTCCAGCGGTGCGATGGTCCGCAGGTCGATCACCTCGACGCTGATCCCCTCGGCCGCCAGCTCCGCAGCCACGTCGACACAGTCGTGCACCAGCTTCGAGTACGACACCAGCGTGACGTCCGTGCCCGGCCGGCGGATGGCGGCGCGCCCCAGCGGCACCACATGCGTGGGCGGCGGCTGCGGTCCCTTCCGCCCGTACATCAGCCGGTTCTCCACGAACACCACCGGATTCGGATCACGAATGGCGGCCCGCAGGAGGCCGTAGGTGTCCGCCGGCGTCGACGGCATCACCACGGTCAGGCCGGGAATGTGTGCCAGCAGCGCCTCCAGGCTCTGCGAATGCTGGCTCCCCGACGACTTCCCCGCGCCGAACTGCGTGCGCACGACCAGGGGCAAGCTGACGGCGCCGCCGGTCATGAAGCGGAGCTTCGCGGCCTGGTTCATGAGCTGGTCGAGGCACACGCCGACGAAGTCGAAGTACATCAGCTCCACCACGGGCCGCAGGCCGGCCATCGCGGCGCCCACGGCGGCGCCGATGATGGCGCTTTCCGAGATCGGCGTGTCCCGCACACGGCCGGGGTACTTCGCGGAGAGTCCCCTGGTCAGGCCGAAGACGTTGCCGCCCGCGCCGACGTCGATGCCGGCCAGGAACACGGACTCGTCGCCGGCCAGCTCGTACTCCAGAGCGCCGCGGATCGCGTCCATCGTCCGGAAGACCTCGCCCGTCGCCTCGGCGGGTTCCGGCACCGGCTCTCGCGGCACGCCGACGAAGTGGTGCAGCGTGTCCGGCGACGGTTCGTCCGCGGCGCGCGCGGCCTCAACCGCCGCCTCGATCCGGGCGTCAACCTCGGAATCGATCGGTGCGACGTCCGTGCCCAGCTCGCGCAGCCGCGTCGCCAACCGCACCAGCGGGTCGCGTTCCTTCCACTCCGCCAACTCCTGCGGCTCCCGGTACTTCTCCGGGTCGCCCTCGTAGTGGCCGTGCCAGCGGTACGTGTCGGCCTCGACCAGCACGGGCCCGGCGCCCTCACGCAGCTCGCGCACCAAGCCGTCGACGAGCGAGGCAACGGCGGCGACGTCGTTGCCGTCCACTTGGTGGTAGTCCATCGCGTACCCCGGCGCGCGGTCGGCGAGTGACGCGCGCGTCTGTGTGGCGATCGGCGAGAACTCGGCGTATTTGTTGTTCTCGCACAAGAAGATGACCGGAAGCCGCCACACCGAAGCGAGGTTCGCCGCTTCGTGGAACATGCCCTGGGCCACGGCGCCGTCGCCGAAGAACGCCAGCACGACACCGCCCTGAGCACGCAGCTGCGCGGCCGTACCCGCGCCGACGGCGATCGGCAGCCCCGCCGCGACGATCCCGTTGGCCCCGAAGATCCCCTTGCGCGGGTCGGCGATGTGCATCGACCCACCGCGGCCCCGGCACGTACCGGTCTCCTTGCCCATCAGCTCGGCGAACATGCCCTCGACGTCGAGTCCTTTGGCGATGCAGTGGCCGTGCCCGCGGTGGGTGGACGTGATCACGTCTCGGTCGTCCAGCGGCCGGCACGCGCCGACCGCCGAGGCTTCCTGCCCGATGGACAGGTGCAGGAAGCCGGGGATCTCGTTGTTCCGGTACAGCCTGGACGCCCGGTCCTCGAACTGCCGGATCAGCCGCATCCGCCGGTACATCTCGGCCAATGCGCTCGGGTCACCGTCGAATGCCGTTGCCAGGTCGCTCACCCGGGTGGAAGTCATCACGCTCCTGCCCTTGCCGTTCACCGGTTTTCTCCCCGGCCCTTGACATCGCGCCGGGAACCACGATTCTTGTACCGACTGTTCGAAAAAACAACTCCAGTTCGGAGGTGGTCGCGTGCACGCGCTGCGCTGGCACGCCAAGGGCGAGCTGCGCCTCGACGACGTGCCGGAACCGCCGGCGCCGGCGCCTGGTCAAGCGGTGATCGCCGTGTCGTACTGCGGAATCTGCGGCACCGATCTGCACGAGTTCGCACACGGCCCCAACCTCATCCGCACCGGGCCGCACCCGTTGACCGGTCTCGAACCGCCGTTCACCCTCGGCCACGAGATGAGCGGCACGGTCATGTCGCTCGGCTCCGACGTGCCGGGGGTGGACGTCGGCACGCGCGTGGCCGTCGACCCGTGCCTGCGGTGCGGCGTGTGCCGCTGGTGCACGCACGGCGAGTACCACATCTGCGCCAAGGGCGGTTCGATCGGCCTCGCCGCCGACGGCGGGTTCGCGTCGAAGGTCACCGTGCCCGTCGAGGGCCTCGTGCCGATCCCCGACGGTGTCTCCGACGAGCTCGCCGCCCTGGCCGAGCCGCTCGCCGTGGGTCTGCACGCCATCCGGCGCGCCAACGTCCAACCGGGTGACCACGTGCTCCTGCTCGGCGCGGGTCCGATCGGGATCGCGGCGCTCCTGGCCGCGAAGCTCGCCGGCGCGGCCGGCCTCTACGTGAGCGAACCCGTGCCCGACCGCGCGCGCAAGGCCGCCGAGATCGGCGCGACCGAGGTCTACGACCCGGCGAAGACCGACGTGCGGCGCCAGGTCTTCCTGCGCACCGGCCGCGTCGGGCCCGACGTGGTGGTGGAGGCGACCGGCCGGCCGGAGCTGGTGGAGCTGGCCGTCAGCACCGTGCGCCGCGGTGGGCGCGCGGTGCTGTGCGGCATCAGCGGGGCCAGCGCGTCCCTGCCGATCACGCAGATCGTGCCGTTCGAGCGCACGGTGCTGGGCTCGCTCGGCTACAACTTCGACATCCCGCGCGTGCTCGACCTCATGGCCACCGGCCGGCTCGACGCGACGCCGATGCTCACCGGGGTGCGGCCGCTCTCGGCCGGGCGCGACGCGTTCGCCGAGCTCGAAGCCGACCGCGGCAGCCACCTCAAGATCCTGCTGAAACCCGAGGAGCACTGATGGACTTCGACCTGCCCGAGGAAACCGTCGCGCTGAAGCAGCTCTGCCGGGATTTCGCCGCGAAGGAGATCGCGCCGTACGCCGCCGACTGGTCCGAGCGCAGCCACTTCCCCACGGAGGTGTTTCACGACCTGGGCAAGCTCGGGCTGATGGGCATGCTCGTGGACGAGAAGTACGGCGGCGCCGACGCCGGCTTCGTGTCCTATGTGGCCGCGATGGAGGAGCTGGGCGCGGCCGACCAGTCGATCGCGTCGGCGTGGAACGCGCACTCGACGATCGCCACCCTTCCGCTTGCCACGTTCGGCACCCACGAGCAGAAGGAGCGCTGGCTGCGGCCGCTCGCCTCGGGAGAAGCGATCGGCGCCTTCGGCCTCACCGAACCGACGGCCGGCTCGGACGCGGCGGGTATCCGCACGCGCGCGCGACGAGCCGACGGCGGCTGGCTGCTCGACGGCACGAAGATGTTCATCAGCAACGCCGGCACCGAGATGAGCCTCGGCGTCACCGTGCTGGCCTTGACCGGCGAGAACGACGGCGGCGCCAAGCGCTATGGCACCTTCTTCATCCCTGAAGGCACCCCCGGCTACACGAAGGGCCAGCCGCTGAAGAAGCTCGGCTGGCACGCGCTCGACACGCGGGAGCTGGTGTTCTCGGGTTGCTGGGTGCCCGACGACCACCTCATCGGCGAGGAGGGCAACGGCCTGCGCCAGTTCCTGGAGGTCCTCGACGGCGGGCGCATCAGCGTGGCCGCGCTGTCGCTGTCGCTCGCGCAGAAGGCCCTCGACCTCGCGGTGCGCCACGCGGGCGAGCGCGAGCAGTTCGGACAGCCGCTCACGCGGTTCCAGGCCGTGGGGCACAAGCTCGCGGACATGGCCACGGAGATCGCGGCGGCGCGCTGGCTCGTGTACAACGCGGCGTGGCTCGGTGACCAGGGCCGGCCATTCAGCACCGCAGCCGCGATGGCGAAGCTGTACGCGTCGGAGGTCGCGAACCGCGCGGCCAGCCAGAGCGTGCAGATCCACGGCGGCTACGGCTTCATCCGCGAGTCCACCATCTCGCGGTTCTACGCCGACGCGAAGATCCTCGAAATCGGCGAGGGCACGAGCGAGGTGCAGCGCAACGTCATCGCCCGGGCTCTGGCCCGCGGCACCGCTTGACCTGCAGCTCGATGCCGTCGAGCAGCCGGGCGAGGCCGAACTCGTAGGCCTCGGCCGCCTGCTCGCCGGCGCTCTGGTCGAAGCCGCCGCCGAGCCACGCGCGGTTCATCGCCGGGTGCGCGGTGAGGTCGAAGTACTTGCCCCAGAAGGAAGACCGCTGGTCCCACCATGCGTCGTTCGACTGACCGGTGCTGCGTTCGAGGTGGATGCTCTCGGCTTCGAGCGCCGCGTTGGCGTCCACGTAGGCCGTGATGCTGTTGGCGGCGGCCACGGTTTCGCGCGGCGCGAGCCCCAGACCGTCCACGGTGGACAGCACGTACTCCTGCCCGGCGAGCTGGCCCGGGCCGAGCGCCGGGCGCACGCGTGACATCTCACGCAGCCACGGGTGGCGGCGGTGGGCTTCGCGGGTGCGCTCGGAGTAGAGCCGGATCTGCGCGCGCCAGTCACCCGTCCGAGGCCCGCCGGGGCCGGGCAGGCCGCGCTCGACGAGAACGTCGTCCACCATCAGGTCGACCAGCTCGGTCTTGCCGGGCACGTAGGTGTAGAGCGTCATGGTCCCGGCGCCGAGCTCCTTGGCGACGCGGTGCATCGACGTGGCCACGAGTCCGTCGGCGTCGGCGACGGTGATGGCCGCGGCCACGATCTGCCTGACGGTGAGCGTCGGCCGGCGCCCGCGCGCGGGTTCGGCGGCGGGCGTCGAGCGTTCGCGCCACAGCAACGCCAGCGTGCGGTCGATCTGCTCAGCCTCCGCGGCGCGGTCGTCACTGTTCTGCTCGACGGTCATCGTCGCAGCCCTCCCCTGCCCCGGCGCTGATCGGTTGCCGGGGATCCTACCCGCCGGTTCGGGACCTTCGACCCATCCGCGCGGCTCCGGGCTCGGCTACGCTGGGTGGGGATCGGAGGTGTTCGAGTGACCGAGCGCAAACCCCCCGGCGTGTCCTTCGGCTCGTGGGTTGACCGGTTGATCTCCGCCGCCCAGTCGCGCGGCGAGTTCGACGACCTGCCCGGCGCCGGCAAGCCGCTGCCACCCGCGACGGGGCGCGACTCCGCCACGGACTGGGCCCTGCGCCGCGCCCGCGAAGGCGACCTGGACACAGGCTCGTTCCTGCCGCCGTCACTCGCGATCCCGCGCGAAATCCAGGACCTGCCGGCGAAACTCGCGTCGGTGCGCACCGAAAAGCGCGTCCGCGAGATCGTGGAAGACCTCAACGAACGCATCCGCGAAACGCACCGCCGGCCACAGGAAGGCCCGCCGTTGCGCGCGGTGCCGTTGGACGTCGACGAAGTCGTGGAGAGCTGGCGCGTCACCCGGTGAACACCGAGAGCGGCGCCAGTGGCAGCGTGATCGAAGACGCGGGCGTCTTCACCTGGTAGATGCCACCGAGCAGGCGGGGCAGCGGCCAATCGCCTGAATGCCGCGGAATCCCTCTGTCTCACCGGTCTTCCGGGCACCGTTTCTCCGTACGCATCACCTCCGTCCAGCTCGTCGGCGCCTCTGTTGATGACGCTCTCCAGAACTCCACCCACTCCTCTTTTACCCGGACGTCCTCGCGAACTCACCCGCAGGGGCCACTCCGGCAAGGCTTGCCATTCGCACTTGCTCATCATCGGCGTTGCTCGACTCTCCTGACCCCGCCGGTTTCCCGGTCGGCCACCACCCCCGCCACCCTCACCGCCCCTCGGGACACTGAGCGGAACGAGCGATCGCCCGGGATTCGCGCCGCACTCCCGTGTGGACAGTGTTGCCGGCCACAGTGTCCACACGGGAGCGTCCCAGCCGGGAGTTAGGTGACCCACCGCCATTCGTGGCGGCCAGGCGTGAGGATTTCCGTGGCGAGGTGCGCTTGTGTGGCCGAGAGGAATCCGGCGAGGTAGGCGAGCCCGGCGGCGGTGATCACGTCGATGGTGCCGTCACGGAGGGCGGTGAGGGCGGTAGGCAGGTGGGCAGCGAGGGCGGCGTGGAGGGCCGTGACGGCTTCGGTTTCGGTATGGGAGAGGGCCAGACGTCGCGAGATCTCGGTGGCGGTGTGAGCAGTGGATGACTTCATGTCGAAAACATTATCGAACACTTGATCGACAACGCAGTCGCTGAATCGGGTGGTCTCGGAGCGGGCCTCCGGATCAGCGGCGGCGACCCGACTGACCCAGCTCGCTCGACTGACCCGACTCTTCCGGTGAAGTTCCCTCACCCGGCCCGGTCGACTCACCGACGGTGCCGGCCCCGCCTCGCCCTGCCCGCCCGGCTCGCCGACTCCCCCGCCCGACCCGGCTAACCCGGTCCGCTCGACCGAACCCGGCCCAGTTCGCGCCA
>NZ_JBFAAJ010000001.1:382703-1003511 GCF_040639695.1 Amycolatopsis sp. NPDC023774 | reverse complement strand
CACGACCCACCGGGCCCGACTCGGCCGCCGGCCCGCCGCGCCCTGCCCACCCGGCTCGCCGACTCCCCGCCCGGTCCGACCAACCCGATCCGCTCAACCCAACCCGGCCCAGTTCGCGCCACGACCCACCGGGCCCGACTCGGCCGCCGGCCCGCCGCGCCCTGCCCACCCGGCTCGCCGACTCCCCGCCCGGTCCGACCAACCCGATCCGCTCGACCGAACCCGGCCCAGTTCGCGCCACGACCCACCGGGCCCGACTCGGCTGCCGGCCCGCCGCGCCCTGCCCACCCGGCTCGCCGACTCCCCGCCCGGTCCGACCAACCTGATCCGCTCAACCCAACCCGGCCCAGTTCGCACCACGACCAACCGGGCTCGGCTCGACTATCTCGGCTCAGTTCGGCTGCGGCTCCGCCAACCCGCTGCAGCCCTAACAGCCCATTGGGCCGTTAGCCCTCGAGTCCGGCTACTCTGGGTACACCATGTCGAAGGGATGGCGACCGTGATACGTCGGGTTCGTCGGGCGGCCGCCCTGGTTGTTGCGTTGCTGTTGTTGTTCGGGGAGCCCTGGTCGGTGTTCGTGCTGTTGCCGGGGTGGCCGGTGGCGGGAACTGTCGCGGGGACGGTGGTGTTCGCCGGCGCGATGGTGGCGTTCCCGGTGCTGATGTTCCAGGGCCACGGGCCGCGGCAGAGCGATGCGGCGGCGCGAGCCGCGGACGTCATGCTGGGCACCGTCTGGGTGCTGTTCACGTGGAGCGTCCTCGGGCATGTGCTGCGGCTGGCGCTGCTTCTCGCGGGTGTTGACGACCCCGCGCGGCCGCGGATCGTGGCGGCGGCGAGCCTGGCGGTGTCGCTGGTGCTGCTCGTGGTCGGCAACCGGATCGCGATGCGGGTGCCGCCGGTGAAGGAAGTGGACGTGGTGATCCCGAGGCTGGGCGCGGGCGTCGACGGGCTGCGCATCGCGGTCATCACCGACACGCACTACGGCCCCCTCGACCGCACCAAGTGGTCGGAAAAGCTGGTCGCCGAGGTCAACCGGCTGCAAGCCGACGTCGTCTGCCACGCGGGCGACCTCGCCGACGGGTCGGTCGCCAAACGCCGCAAGCAGGTCGACCCGCTGGGTGGCGTCCAAGCCGGCCTCGGACGCTTCTACATCACCGGCAACCACGAGTACTTCGGCGAAGCCCAGGCCTGGCTCGACCACATGACCAGCCTCGGCTGGGACACCCTCCACAACCGCAGCACCCTCGTCGAACGCGGCGGCGACCGAGTCCTCTTCGCCGGCATCGACGACCCCACCGGCGCGGCCTCCGGACTGCCCGGCCACGGCCCCGACCTGCCCGCCGCCCTCGCCGGCGCGGACCCCGAAGTCCCCGTCGTCCTCCTGGCCCACCAGCCCAAGCAGGTCAAGCAGGCCCGCGAAGCCGGCGTCGATCTGCAGATCTCCGGCCACACCCACGGCGGCCAGATCTGGCCGTTCCACCTGCTCGTCCGCCTCGACCAGCCCACCCTTTCCGGCCTCACGCCCCACGGCCCCCGCACCCAGCTCTACAACAGCCGCGGTTCCGGCTTCTGGGGCCCGCCGTTCCGCGTGTTCGCCCCCAACGAGATCAGCCTCCTCACCCTGCGCCGCCCCGCCTGACCGGGCACCACCGACCACCCTGCCTGACGCGGGCGACACCAGGCCGGGCAAAGGCTTCGGCGTGCCCCCAGCGACCCGTCGCGCCGTCTCACCGGCTCGCCATCGACGACCCCAAACCGGCCACCCCCTGGCCTGGGCACCGCCCGGTCCAACGCGAGCCACCTCAGGCCGAGCAACGCCTTCGGCGTGCCCGAGCGATCCGCCACGCCTCCCGACCAGCCCAGCCCGCAGACCTCAGCCCGGCCGGCAGGCCTGACCTGAGCACCGCAGAACCGCGACCACCAGGCCGAGGCGAGCGCATCGGCGCGACCCAGCGATCCACCGCGCCACCTGACAGGCGCGCCTTCGTCAACCTCCCGGCCAACAAGTCTGACTTGAGCACCGCCGACCGCCCTGACACGAGTAACGCCAGGCCGAGGCGAGCGCTACGGCGCGCCCCAGCGACCCGTCACGCCACCTGACGCGCCCACCTTCACCGGCCCCCCAAGCCCATCCAGCCATCCTACCGAATACTTTTTTTGTCTTGACAATAACAACCATCGGTGACAATCTTCTCCGCACCACACACGCGAGGAGTCTCAGCGCAGAGAAGGCCACCATGACCACCACCGAGTACCGACCGACCACCCCGCCGACCAGCTCGAACAAGACCCGCGCCCTCCTCGACGCAGGGATCGCCGCCGGGCCCGTCTACCTCGTGACCGCCCTCGCCCAAGCCCTGACCCGGCCCGGGTTCGACGCCGCGCGGACCGACGTCAGCCTCCTCGCGATCGGGCCCCACGGCTGGATCCAGGTGGCGAACTTCGTCGTCACCGGCCTGCTCGTCATCGCCTGCGCGGCAGGGCTCAAGAGCAAGCTGGTCGCCACCTTCGGCGCCGGGCTCATCGCGGCCGGCGTCTTCGTGGCCGACCCCGCCGGCACCGCGATCTCCTGGCACGGAGCGCTCCACATCGTCACCGCCGGCATCGGCTTCCTCGCCTTCACCGCCGCGTGCCTCGCCCGCAAATCCCTCTACTCCCGCGTCACCGGCATCGCGTTCCTCGCCGGGTTCGCCGGCGTCACCACCGGGTCCACCAGCCCCGTGGTCGTGGTCGGGTTCTGGGTGGCCGTCGCACTCGCGTTCGCCTGGCTCGCCGTGACAGCGGTCCACGCCCAGCGCACCACCAACCACTGAAGGAGGCAAAACCCATGCCCACCACCATTTCCGCCGACGGCACCACCCTCGGCTACACCCGCGTCGGCACCGGGCCGTCGCTCGTGCTCGTCGACGGGGCAATGTGTTACCGCGGTTCGACGCCCAACGACGCCATCGCGAAAGAACTCGTCGGCCGCTTCACCGTCTACACCTTCGACCGCCGCGGCCGGGGCGAGAGCGGGAACACGCTGCCCTACGACGTGGAGCGCGAAGTGGAAGACGTCGCCGCCATCGTCAAGGAGGCGGGCGGGGAAGCCGGCCTCTTCGGGATCTCCTCGGGAGCCGCGCTCGCGCTCGAAGCGGCACACCGCGGGGTGCCGACGAACAAGCTCGCCGTGTACGAGCCGCCGTTCGTCGTCGACGGGTCGCGCAAGCCGCTCGAACGCGGCTACACCGAGAAGCTGGAGCAGGCCGTCGAAGGCAACAACCGAGCGGAAGCCGTTCGCCTCTTCATGCGCGTCGGTGTCGAACTGCCCGCGCCCGTGGTCGCGATGATGCGCCTCATGCCTGCCTGGCCCAAGCTCAAGCGCGTCGCCCACACGCTCCCCTACGACAACGCCGTGCTGGACGGCAACCAAGCCGGCCGGCCGCTCCCCGAAGGACGCTGGTCAGGCATCACCGCGCCGGCACTCGTCATCGACGGCGGCAAGAGTCCGCAGTGGATGCGCGCCGGCGTGACTCAGCTCGCCCAGACGCTGCCCAGCGCCACCTACCGCACCCTCCCCGGCCAGACGCACCTCGTGAAGGCCAAGGCCCTCGCCCCCGTGCTTGCGGAGTTCTTCACACCTCGCTGACACCGTGAACGGCAATACGGCAAGCTGACCGGGTGGCCACGCGAGCACTGATCTTCGACTTCGACGGAACGCTGGCCGACACCGAAGCCGCGGTGCTGCAGTCGTGGCAGGAGATGTTCCGCGACCACGGCACGGAGCTCCCGCTGGAGGTCTGGCACACCGTGATCGGCACGCAGAACACGGCCGCCACGATGTTCGAGCTGCTCGCCGAGCGCGTCGCGCATATCGACCCCGAGCAGCTGCGCCCGGGGATGCGCGCCCGCGTCCACCAGTTGCTGGAAGCCGAAGGCCCGCGCGAAGGCGTGCTGGACTACCTCGACGAAGCCGCGAACCGGAACCTCAAGCTCGGCGTCGCGTCCAGCTCGTCGGGCGCCTGGGTCCACGGCCAGCTCGCCCGCCTCGGCCTCGCCGAGCGATTCGGCTCCGTCGAGACCGGCGACCGCCACGCCGCCAAGCCGCGCCCCGACACCTACCTCGCCGCGCTGGCCAGGCTTGATGTCCCGGCTGACCAGGCGATCGCCTTCGAGGACTCGCCCCACGGCGTCAGCGCCGCCAAGGCCGCGGGCATCCCGACGGTCGCCGTGCCGAACGCCATCACCACCGTGCTCGACTTCGGCCACGCTGATCTGGTGCTGCCGTCGTTCACGGCCAAACCGCTGGCCGAGGTCCTCGACCTCCTCGGCTAAACCGCTTCGGACAGCCGGTCTAGGAACGCCCGCTGCCCCTTCACGAGCTTGACCCGCGCGTCGGCCAGCCCGAACCATTCGACGCGGTCCACCTCCGGGAACTCCTGCTTGCGCCCCGAGCGCGGCGGCCACTCCAGCTCGAACGTCCCCGGCACGACCGCCGCCGGGTCCAGGTCCGCCTCCACGGCCCACGCCGTGACGACCTTCCCCGACTGCCGCACGTCGCCCAGCGCGAGCCACTCGCCGTCGGGCGCGGGCAGCCCGAGCTCCTCCGCGAACTCGCGCCGGGCGGCGGCCACCGGCTCCTCGCCGTCCCCGAGCTCGCCCTTGGGCAGCGACCAAGCGGCCTCGTCCTTCTTCGCCCAGAACGGCCCACCCATGTGCGCGAGCAGCACCTCGACCTCGTCGCGCCGGCGGAAGAGCAGCAGCCCGGCGCTGTGTTTGGCAGCCATCGCGCCAGTCTGCCGGAACCCGTCCGGAAAAAGATTCCGCACCCGTGTCGATCCGCGCCGGGCCCGTTCGACGCATCGGCAAAAGGGAAAACACTCGGAGGGAACCGGAAATGACCACCATCACGCGCACCCAGGCCACCCCGTCCACCACGTCGACCACGAAGCCGCAGCTCGTCGAGCGCGCCCGCCCGGTCGTGCTGGGCCTGTTCCGCGTCGTCACGTCGGCCCTGTTCCTGATCCACGGCCTGGCCGGCTTCGGCTTCTTCGGCGGCATCGACGGTCAGGGCGGGGCCGTGCCGTTCGGCAGCTTCCCCGGCTTCTGGGCCAGCGTGATCGAGGTCGTCGGCGCCGTGTTGATCCTGCTGGGTGTGGCGACGCGACCGGCCGCGATCGTGCTGTCCGGCGTGATGGCCTACGCCTACTTCACCGTCCACGCGCCGATGGGCCTGCTGCCGATGCAGAACATGGGCGAGCCGGCCGCGCTGTACTCGTGGATCTTCCTGACGATCGCCGCCACCGGCCCGGGCGCCTTCGCACTGGGCAACCTGCGCAAGCGCGCCGAGAAGGTCCGTCAGTAGCCCGCGACCGCCAGGTCGTTGTGCTTCATCACGTGCTCCATGAGGATCGTCAGCACCTGCTTGGTGGACTCCCGCTCACGGGCGTCGCACAGCAACAGGGGAACGTCCGGGTCGAGGTCCAACGCGGCCCGGACCTCTTCCGTGCCGTAGCGGTACGCGCCGTCGAAGCAGTTCACGCCCACGATGAACGGCAGGCCGCGCCGCTCGAAGAAGTCCACCGCGGCGAAGCACGATTCCAGCCGCCGCGTGTCGGCCAGTACCACGGCGCCCAGCGCGCCCTCGGCCAGCTCGTCCCACATGAACCAGAACCGGTCCTGCCCTGGCGTGCCGAACAGGTACAGGATCAGATCGGGGTTGATCGTGATGCGGCCGAAGTCCAGCGCGACGGTGGTGGTGGTCTTCTGCTCCACGCCCGACAGATCGTCGACACCTTCGGAAGCGGTGGTGATCACCTCCTCCGTGCGCAGCGGGGCGACCTCGCTGACCGACCCGACCATCGTGGTCTTGCCGACCCCGAACCCGCCGGCGATCAGCACTTTGACCGCGGTCGCGGTCAGCGCGCGCCGGGGTTCAGAGTTTCCGGATGCCATCGAGAACCGCCTGGAGTACGTGTTTGTTCGGGGCTTCGGTCGGTGGTGCGGCGGTGCGGAACAGCACCAGGTTCTGCTCGATGAGATCACTCAGCAGAACTTTGACCACGGGCAGGGGCAGATCCACGCGCGCGGCCACCTCGGCGACCGATGTCGGCTTCTGGCACAGGCTGAGGATCCGCGCGTACTCCGGCTCGATCGCGGCCACCTCGCGCGCGGTGCGCATGGCGACCACGAGCGTGATCAGGTCCAGCCCGAGCGTGTCCGAGCGGGTGCGCCCGCCCGTGACGGCGTAGGAGCGGACCAGCGGCCCGGCCTCGTCGTCGAACCAGGACTCGTGCCGGCCGCTCATGGCGAAGTCCGCTGGACCACTCCGGCCCGCGGTGCCGCCGTGAGCACCGCGCCGACCCGCTTGACCATCAGGTTCATCTCGTACGCCACGAGCCCCATGTCCGCGTCGGCGCTCGCCAGCAGCGCGAGGCACGCCCCGCGGCCGGCGGCCGTCACGAAGAGGAACGCGTGGTCCATCTCTACCATCGTCTGCCGCACGTTGCCGCCGCCGAAGTGGCGCCCGGTGCCCCGCGCGAGGCTCTGGAACGCCGAAGCGACGGCCGAAAGGTGCTCACCGTCCTCTTCGGACAGGTTGCCCGACCGGCCGATCAGCAGCCCGTCGGACGAGAGCACCACTGCCCGCTCGGCTCCGGCGACCCGCTTGACGAGGTCGTCGAGCAACCAGTCGAGCTCGTTGACGCCGTTGTTGGCCATCAGTCGCGATCTCCGTACCTGTTGTCGTCGTAGTCGACTTCCGTCTCCCGGGCGCGCCGGGTGCCCTGCTGGAACGCCGTGAGGCGGTTGCGGGCGAGTTCCGGCGTGTCCTCCCGGGCCTCTTCGAGCTCGTGCGCCGGTCGGTCCTCGCGCAGCTGGGGCACGAGGTTCTGCTGACGCCGGCGCTGAGGCAGCGGCGGACGTCCGGGTGCTTCCGGCCGGTAGGGCTGCTGGGGGCGGCCGTTCTCCGGCGCCGGCCGCGGCTCGTGCGCGGGCCACGCCGGCTGGGGCGGGCGAGGCGGCCGGGCGGCCCGCGGTGGAGCGGGCTGCTCGACCGGCGGCGCGGGCGGTTCGTACCCGGGCGGTTCCACCTGCGCGACGGGCGCTGCTTCGGGCCGCAACCGCGCGGCACGCCGTCCGACACGGCTCATCCGCACGGGGTCCTGCACCGGCTGCTCGGGGACCGGCACCGGCACCGGGGCCTGCTCCTGCGCGACGTCCGGCGTCGCCTCGCTCAGCGGGGCCAGCAAATCCCTGCGCACCAGGACGATCGCGCGCGTGCCGCCGTAGGCCGATTCCCGCAGGTGCACCGAGATGCCGTGGCGCGACGCGAGCCGCGCGACCACGAACAGGCCCAGCCGCGGCTCGTCCGACAGCGCCATGATCCCGAAGTCCGGCGGGTCCGCGAGCATCGCGTTGAACTCGTCGGCCTGCTCCTTCTCCAGCCCGAGGCCCTGGTCCTCGACCTCGATCACCACGCCCTTGCCGACGACGTTGCCGCGCAGCTCGACGCGCGCCTCGGGCGGCGAGAACGACGTCGCGTTGTCGATCAGCTCCGCCAGCAGGTGCACGAGGTCGCCGACCACCGGACCCCGCACGGCCACCGAAGGCAGCGCCGCCGTCTTCACGCGCGAGAAGTCTTCGGTCTCGGCCGCCGCGCCACGCACCAGCTCGGCAAGGCTCACGGGGTTGCGCCACTGCCGACCGGGCTGGCCGCCGCCGAGGATGATCAGGTTCTCGGCGTTGCGGCGGGCGCGCGTGGAGAGGTGGTCGAGCTGGAACAGCGTGTCCAGCTGGTCCGGGTCCTCCTGCTTGCGCTCGGCCGCGTCGAGCACCTTCAGCTGCCGGTGCACGATGACCTGGCTGCGGTGGGCGATGTTGAGGAACACCGTCTTGGTGCCCTCTCTCGTCTTCGCCTCTTCGACGGCGGCGGCGATGGCCGCCTGCTGCGCCTTGTTGAACGCCTCGGCGACCTCGCCGATCTCGTCGTCACCGTGGTCGAGGAAGTGCCCGCCCTCTTCGAGGTCCACGGGCTCGCCCGCCCGCACGCGCTCCACCAGTTCCGGCAGCCGGACTTCGGCCGCGTCGAGCGTGTCCTCCCGCAGTCGCGCGAGGCGCGCGATGAACCGGCGCGACAGGCGCAGCGCGATGAGCACCACGGTGATCGCGATGAGCAGCGCGGCGGCGCCGGCGATGATCGAGTCGGTGAGCGTGGTGTCGGCGTCGGCGATCGCCGCGTTGGTGGCGGCCGAGCTCTGCGTCACGAACATCGTCATCAACGTCGTGGCGACCTGGTGCGCGGCGTCGCGCCACTGCCGCTGCGGCACGGGCAGCTGCTTTCCGCCCGCCAGGAACGCGTTTTCGACCTGCGTGACGGTGCGCCAGTCCGGTCCGGCCACGAGCTTGTCGTAGCTCGCGCGCACCTGCGGCAACATCTGCGGCACGGACTGTTCCAGCTGCGCGTGGTACGCGCCGATCTGCCCGATGTACGCGCGCTGCTCGTCGCCGCTCAGGCCGCCCGAGGCGAGGCCGGCCGCCGACAGGGCGTCACTGCGCTGCATCTCCTCGGCGGCGTTGAAGATCGGGATCGCCGACAGGCGCGCGAACGCGTTCTCCGCACCTCGCGCGGCCTGCGCGAGCCCGGCGACGCCTTGCGTGAACTGGTCGATGATCTGGTTGTAGAAGGTGAACGTCTGCAGCAGCGGCAGCTGTCCCGCGTCCACCTGCTGGCGCACCTGCGGCACCTTCGAGTACAGCCCGGCGAACGTGGCGATGTTCTGCTTCACGCTCGCGGGCACGGTGTCGTCGTCGGCGAAGTTGCCTTCGAGGATCGAGCTGATCTGCGCGGCCGCCGCGTCGGTCTTCGGCCGCGCGGCCTGCAGCGCCTGCCGCGCGTCAGCCTGCCCGGCCAGCAGGCTCATCGACAGCTGCCGCTCCTGCTCGGCGGCGAGGATGAACGGGATGCCCGGCCCTTCCGAACTGCGGATCTTCTGCGCGTAATCCCGTGCCTGCAGGGCGTCGGTGATCAGGTAGCCGGCGAGCGCGACGCCGACGAGCAGGAGAGCGAGACTCGGAATCAACGCGATCGCGAGCACGCGTGATCGAATCGACGAGCCGCGGCTGCGACGAACAGAATTCTGCTTCACCGTGGTCCGTTTTCCTTCCGGCAGTGCAAAGTATTCGGGTCTCCCAGGGTTTTCTCACCCGGTTCCGACCAGCCGGATCAACTCACCGTGGTCCATCGCCCGCGACGACGTTAGGCAGGCCGGGCAGACACGTCAAGTCCGGATGCGAATCGAGGTCACGTTCCCGTGATCCACTTACAACTCCCAGCGGTACTTTGGAAATCCACCACGCGGAGGGTGAGCTGGGTCGCGCGGGTAATGGGCCGGACGGCGGTGCCACCGCGACCTGCAACGCGCTATCCGCGAGGTGAACGACGTGTGAGGAACACCGAAATATCCGGTGAGGTCGATCACGGAAGGCGCCGACGGACCGTGACGGCTACCTTACGCGCGGCCGCGAACTCCACGCGAGCGCGAAAAGGCGTGAAATGTACTACACCGGCCGCGGAATCGTTGGACGAACCGGCGCGATTACCACTTTTCAGTGCCGAACGCCGTTCGGACGCGAGTCGCCGTCGCGGTGCGGGATCAAGCGCGGCACGTCGGGCCAGTCGAGGTTGGCTTCGAGGTCGGCCTCGCTAGCCGCTCCGCCGCGCCGGCCCCGGCGGAGAAGATCGTGCAGCATCTCCCGGCACGCCCAGCCGAGCACCGCCACGGAGCAGACCAGCACGAGCACGAGCGTCGACTCCACCGGGAAGCGCGCGAACAGGCCACCGAATTCGGCGAGTAGAATTCCGATGACCACCCCGACCAGGAGTGTGCCGACATACGAAAGCGGCACCTCGCGAACGCGTGCTCCGGTCATCGCCGCCTCCTTCGCCCGGCAACCGCGCCGACGTTGTCCCGCGCCGCACGAGCACGGGATCGCGCCGGTCCGCGGTGCGCCCACCAGCGGAAAAGCAGGGTCTGATCATAGCGGGCAACCACGCGGAAATGTCCCCGCCGCTCACCCGAAGGGGCTATTCGTGGATCCATTCAGCCGCGAAAACCGCGATTTTTCCATGAGTTCGGTTCGCCTTTTCGTTCAGCTCAGCTCGCACAACGCCGTGACGGCACGCAGCACTTCGGCGTACCGCGTGTAGAGCGGCGCGAGCCCGAACCGCAGCACGTCGGGCGGGCGGAAATCGCCGAGCACACCGCGTTCGTGCAACGCCGCCATCGTGCGCTGCGCGTCCGGCACGCGCACCGAAATCTGGTGGCCGCGGGCGTGGTCACGCGGCGTCGGGACGTCGGCGCCGGGCCGCAGTTCGTCGAGGCAGCGCAGGAAGAAATCGCCCAGTGCCAAGCCTTTCGCCCGAACCACGGCGAGATCGACGTCGTCCCACACGTCCAGCGCGGCGTCGAGCGCGAGCAGCGACAGGATGTCCGGGGTGCCCGCACGCGCCCGCGAAATCCCCGCGCCCGCGCGGTAGCCGGCCTCCATCGCGAACGGATCGGCGTGCCCGGCCCAGCCCGCGAGCGGTTGGTCGAACGACTCCTGCCGCCGGCTCGCGACGTAAACGAACGCGGGCGCGCCCGGCCCGCCGTTGAGGAACTTGTAGGTGCAGCCCACCGCGTAGTCGACCTCGTGCTCGTCGAGCCGCACCTCGAGCGCGCCGACGCTGTGGCAGAGGTCCCATACCACGGCGGCGCCGGCCGCGTGCGCGGCGGCGGTGATCGCGCCCATGTCGTGCAGCCGGCCCGACACGTAGTCGACGTGGTTCACGAGCACCGCCGCCGTCGCCGCACCGCACGCGGCGGGCAGTTCGGCGACCGGCACGCGCCGCACGGCGTGTCCGGTGAGGCGCCCGACCTGCTCGGCGACGTAGCCGTCGGTCGGGAAGGTCGCGGCGTCGAGCAGGATCTCGCCGCGCCCCGGGTTCGCGCGCACGGCGGCGACGAGCACCTTGAACAGGTCGACGCTCGTCGAGTCGGCGACCACGATCTGCCCGGGCGCCGCGCCGACGAGCGGCGCGATGCGGTTGCCGACCTGTTCCGGCGCGTCCCACCAGCCGTCGGTCCACGACCGGATCAGCCGGCCGCCCCACTGCTCGCGGACCACGTCGGCGAGCCGTTGTGCGACGTGCCGCGGCGGGGCGCCGAGGGAATTGCCGTCGAAGTACGCGACGGCCGGGTCGAGGTCGAACTCCGCGCGCTTGGCGGCCAGCGGGTCGGCGGCGTCGAGGGCGGCGGCTTCCGTGCTGAGTTCCCTGCCGGCGAGCGTCATGCCGGGATCTCGTCGGCGAGGGTGTTCCAGAACATCAGCTCGTAGCTCTGGAACAGCCGGGCGTAGGTCCGTGCCCGGCGGGATCGAACCGGCCGGCGTCGAGCCCGGCCTGGATCGCCGCCGGCGCTGACTCTTCGATTTCCGGGACGTCGGCCGCGAAGAAGTCGAAGAACGCGCACGCGTCATCGGAGAAGCCACCGTCCTCGAAGCAGTAGTGCTCACGCATCCCCGCGGCCAGGGCGGCGCAGTACCGGGCCCACGCGGCGAAGTTCGCGAAACTCGCGACCGCGACTTCAGCCGCTTCACCATTCAGCGCCAGCCAGGTGAAATACGCCAGATATGCCTGCCAACCCGCGTGCGGCAGCTCGGTCCCCGGATCGTCTCCGGCCGCGGCTGCCAACGCGTCGAGCTTGCCCAGCGCGAGCTGCTCCCCCGGCGCGAGACCGCCGAAGAACTCGCGCGCCCGCGGTTCGTCGGCACGGGCCGCCAGCGCGTGGCAGCTGCGCCAGTCGCTGCGCGCGAGCCACCTCTCCTCGGCGGCGATCGCGGCGAACACCGCCCGCGGTGCGGAGCCGGACGCAACGAGCGGCACGAGCCGGTTGTCCTCGTCGCGCGGCGTGCCGGCCGAGGTGCGCAGTTCACGAGCGGACTGATCACGAGCGAGCACAGGCTCTCCTTCGACTGAGGCTTCCATTCAAGCAGGAGCGCTGAAGTGGATCTTTTTCTCGCCGGGTGGAGAATCGACCGTTTTGCGTAGTTCACGGTCAGGCCCAAGCAAGCACGCGGAGTGGCCGCGATTCTCTATCCACACCGGCCGGGAGCCCCTACAGTGATCGGTCATCAGCACCACTGGAGGAGGGCCAGCGTTGACCACCCCGCAGTCCGCAGCCGCACAGTCCGAGGGTCAGACGATCCCCCGCCTGCTGTACCGCAACGCCACCGAGTACGGCGAGCACCCCGCCGTGACCTCGCTCGACCTCGAGGGTCACCCGACGCTGACCTGGAGCGAGTTCCGCACCGCGATCGCCGAGTTCTCGCGCGGCCTGGCCGGGCTCGGGCTCGGCAAGCGTGACCGCATGCTGATCATGGCCGCGAGCAATCCCGAGCACCTGGTCGCCGACCTCGCCGCCGTGCACCTGGCCGCGATCCCGTGCACGGCGTACGCGACGCTGAGCCCGGACCAGATCCGCTACGTCGCCCGCCACAGCGCCGCGCCCGTCGTCGTCCTCGGCGGCGCCGGTGAGCTGGAGCGCTGGCTGCCGGTGCTCGACGATCTCCCCGCGCTGCGCCACGTCGTCGTGATGGACGCGGCCGCGATCCCGGCCGGTGACGAACGGTTCGTTTCGTTCGCCGGAGTGCGCGAGGCCGGACGCGCGGCGCTCGCCGAGGACCCCGCCGCGTTCGAAGCCGCGTGGCAGGCGATCCAGCCGGACGACCCGCTCGCAATGATCTACACCTCCGGCACCACCGGCGACCCCAAGGGTGTCGTGCTCTCGCACCGCAACGCCGTCCACGAAGGACTCGCGGTGCAGAACCTCCACGACGCGCCCATGCACGCCAAGAACATCGCGTACCTGCCGCTGGCGCACATCGCCGAGCGCGAGCTGTCGATCTACCTGCCGCTGTTGTGGGCGGGCCACGTGCACACCGTCGCCGACGCCGCCGGTGTCGTCGCCGCGCTCGGGCAGGTGCACCCGGAGAGCTTCTTCGGCGTGCCGCGCGTGTGGGAAAAGATGGTGGCGGGCATGAAGAACATGCTCGGCGGCGTGCCCGAGGACCGGCGTGAGGCACTGCTCTCGGCCAACGCGCTGCTGCAGGAGGGCTACAAGCTGCGCTCCGACGGCAAGGAAGTGCCGGCCGAGCTCGCCGAGCGCATCGCGAAGACCGACGAAGCCGTGCTCGCCCCCGTGCGCGCGCTGCTCGGTCTGGACAAGGTGCTCGTCGCCTCCAGCGGTGCGGCGGCCCTGCCGGTGGAGGTCCTGTACTTCATCGCCGGCTTGGGCGTCGAGATCCAGGAGGTCTGGGGCCTGTCCGAGACGACCGGCGCGGCCACGTCGAACAGCGCCCGCGCCTTCCGCGCGGGCACCGTCGGCAAGCCACTCGAAGGCGTCGAGGTGAAGGTCGCCGAAGACGGCGAGTTGCTCGTGCGCGGCCCCATCGTGTTCCTCGGCTATCTGCAGGACGACGGCTCCATCGCCGACGCGACCGACGCCGACGGCTGGTACGCCACCGGCGACATCGGCACCATCGACGAAGACGGTTTCGTGCGGATCACCGACCGCAAGAAGGAACTGATCATCACCTCGAGCGGCAAGAACATCGCCCCCACCCGCATCGAGGGTCTACTCAAGGAACACCCGCTCATCGGCCAGGCCGTCGCCATCGGCGATGACCGTCCGTACGTCACCGCCCTGATCGTCCTCGACGACGAGATCGCCCCCGGCTGGGCCACGGCTCACGGCATCGACGCGTCCGGCATCGACGAGCTGGCCGCCCACGAGCAGGTGCTCGCCGAGATCGAACGCGCGGTGGAATCCGCCAACAGCCGCCTGGCGCGCATCGAGCAGATCAAGCGCTACCACTTGATCACGCAAGCGTGGACCCCGGAGACCGGCGAGCTGACGCCGACGCTGAAGCTCAAGCGCCGCGTCATCAATGAGCGCTACGACGCCGCGATCAAGGACCTGTACGCCGCCGCCAGCCCGGCGTCCTGATCGCCGGCCCCGGGCGGTCCGAGAGGAGAGCCGCCCGGGGTGGGCCGTCACGCGATGCGGCTGCTGTCCGTCCACTTGCGAAGGCGCGGCGGCACGCGCTTTTCGAGGCCGTAGTTCTCCAGGTGCGCCGAGAACACCTCGTCGAAAGCGTTCTGCACCGTCTCCGTGTCCCACACCTGCCGCTCGAGGATCGGCTGTTTCAGATACGGCTGCCCCATCACGTGCAGCTGCGGCCCGTTGCACCGGATCATCTGCCCGGTGATCCCGGCCGAGCCGTCGCCGAGCAGGAACAGCACCACCGGCGCGATGCGCGACGGCGTGCGCTCCGGCGGGCACGCCCGCAGCGCGCGCTCCGACTTCCACACCATCCGCGTGTGCGCCACCGGGCACACGGCGTTGGCCCGGATCCCGTGTTCCTCCAGGTCCAACGCCCACGAGTAGGTGAGCGAAGCGACCGCACCCTTCGAAGCCGCGTACACCCCGAGTTTGCGCTGCCCCAGCGAAGCGCCCGACGAAATATTCACGATGGATCCGTGAATCCCCCCGGCGACCATCGCCTTGATCGCCGCCAGGCCCGTGTACATCACGCCCAGGACGTTGACCTCGACCAGCTCCCTGGCCTGCTCGACGTCGTCGTCCCATGGCAGGGCCTCGTAGTTGAGGCCCGCGTTGTTCACGAGGCCGTCGATCCGGCCGAACTCGCCCACGCACAGGTCCACGATGGCCTGGGCCTGCGCGGGGTCAGCCACGCTGTGTCCACTCGCGACGGCCCGGCCGCCGTGCTGCCGGATGCTCTCCGCCGTCCGTTCGGCGAGGCCGGCGTCGACGTCGTTGACCACCACGGCCCCGCCCGCGCGCGCCACGTGCACGGCGAACGCCTCGCCGAGTCCCCGGCCGGCGCCGGTGACGACCACGGTCTTGTCCTGCATGAGCCTGTCCATAACTTCTCCCCACTGCCCGGCGACGGCGGGGCGAGGGATCGCCCCACCGCGCTCATTTCCAGTGTTGGGGCATTCGGTGCAGCAGGCAGGGCGACGGCGACGAACGGTGGTCGTCATGCGCCGAGCGAGTGACGCACGATCAGCCCTGCGGTACCTCCGGACAGGTCAGCACCGACCGGGAGTGGGTCCGGCCCGGGGTGGCCCGGCCACCCTTGAACAGCCCAGTGGGGGAGAACGCTCGCATCCACTGTTCGCCCGCGCGTAATCAGCGGCATACTGATTGTTGTCCCACTGCCGGGAACTGTGACTCCCTCGGGGTCGCGGTCACAGCCCGGGCAGAATGCCCACCGGACACGTTCACCCGATCGGGGAGGGGGAAGTGGTCACCCTGTGACGACCCACGCCACGCCACGGCTGACGGCGCCACTGCGGAACGTCGAGTACCGCGTTCTGTGGGCAGCCGAGGCCATTTCGAGCGCGGGCGACCAGCTGGCGAAGGTGGCGCTCGCCATCCTCGTCTACAACCGCACCGGCTCGGCTCTCTGGGCCGCCGTCGTCTACGCCCTCACCTTCCTCCCCGCCCTGGCGGGTGGGCTCGGGCTGTCCTTCCTCGCCGACCGCTATCCGCGGCGCGCGGTGCTGAGCACGAGCGCCGCGGTGCAGGCGGTGCTCGTGGGGCTCATGAGCCTGCCGGGCATGCCGCTCGTGGTGTTGTGCAGCCTGCTCGTGGCCGTGCAGCTGGCCGCGTCACCCGCCAACGCCGCGCAGAACGCCATCACCCGCGAGGTGTTCACCGACGACGAGATCTACCTGCGCAGCCAGGACCTACGCGGAATCACCACCAATACGGTGATGCTGCTGGGGCTGGCGGGCGGCGGCCTGCTCGTGACGTTCGTGGGCACCTCGTGGGCGCTGGCGATCGACGCCGTGAGCTTTGGTGTTGCCTCGGGCATCGTGCGCGTGTGGGTGCACGATCGCCCGGCCGCCGGCGGCGAGCAGTCGACGTGGTTCGGGGCCACTCGGTTCGTGTTCGGGCAGCGCCGGCTGCGGGTGCTGATCGCGCTGTCGTGGCTGGTCGGGCTCGCGGTGGTCCCCGAAGGGCTCGCGGCTCCGCTGGCGCAGCAGCTCGGCGCGTCGCCTGCGGCCGTCGGCTGGCTGCTGGCTGCCGACCCGCTGGGGTTCGTGGCCGGCGCCTATCTGCTCTCGAAGTTCGCGTCCGCCCAGGTCAGGCAGCGCCTGCTGGGCATCCTCGCGACGACGTCGCTGGCCCTGCTCGCACTCTTTCTGCTCCAGCCGAACCTGGCGCTGGCTCTGGTGCTCCTCGCGCTGGCGGGTGCGATGGGCGCGTACATCATCACGGTCACCGCGACGTTCGCCACCTGGGTCCCGAACGAGCTGCGCGGCGGCGCCGGCGGGCTCTACCGCACCGGGCTGCGGGTCGCGCAGGGAGTCGGGGTCGCGCTGGGTGGGGTGGTCGCCCAGGTGACCGGGTCCGCGGTCACCGCCATCGCGCTCGCCGGTCTGCTCGGCGTGGCGCTGGCCATCCCCACTGCCTTCTCGTGGACCCGGGTGCGGCACGCTGTCGCAGCCGAAACCGGGCTCTGAGTCGTGGCCGGCTCGTTGACCGGCCGGGGCGATCCGGTACTGGAATCCGGATCGAAGTCTCGGGGTGCCTCTTGTTCTCAGGCTTCGCGGTCACGCATCGCGGCTCTCCTCTGCTCACACTGTCACGAACTCTCGGTCGCCGGTCACCGGAATCACGCTTCGCGGTCACGCACGGTGGGACACCTCCTCGCTCTGAGAGCACTGACAATTTCCGGGCAAAGAGACAAGAACGATTCAGGCTTCGCGGTCACGCATCAGGAAAACACCTCCTGGAGGGCACAGTTCAGTGACTGGTGCTGCAATTCGCATTCAAGGTTCACCAGCCATCGGGGGAAGGCGCCTCCGGGTAAGAGGCGCACGGTTGGACGGAACACGAATTCAGCCCTCGTGGAGGGCTCACCGCCGGGAAGTCGGTGAGTGCGATGATACCGGTAAGCGATAACAGCACGACAGTGGATACCACCAGACGCGAACCACCAGAGAGACCGGAGGAGGCCGAGCCCGATGCCCGAGAACGGACACGCGCACGGTGAACCGACGGACTCCAATCACGGGGTACCCAGATCTTCCCCTGATCACGCGCCGAGGTTCCAAGATTCTTCCGGTGCTGCACGCGGTGATGCACAAAAAGCAACCGCGCAGTCGCAGGGTGTCGGCAAACGGCTCGGTGAGTTGATTTCCAGCAATCCGGTGCGGTCGTGGGATCTGTGGACCAAGCCTCGGGCGATGATCGTTTTCCTGCTTTCCTGGGAAGCGCTTGCCGTCGGGCTGCTGACGCTCGGGATCGTCACCGGCGGGCCCACCACGGCCCTGGACTGGGGCCGGTTCGGCATCCTCGCCGTGTGCGCCACGGTGCACATCCAGCTCACGCGCAGACAAGAGGAGCGCCGGCGCAACCGCGTGACGGCCGTCCACATCGACCTGTCGGGGATCTGGGTGTTTCCCGGCGCACTGCTGCTGCCGATCCACCTGACCCTGCTGCTGATCGTGATCGTCCGCGTGCAGCGGTGGTTCAACTCGCGGCGGCCTCCGCACAAATTCGTGTTCACCTCGTTCACGCATGCCGTGTCCGCCTTGGCCGCGCACCAGCTCTACCAGACCTTCGCCTCGGCGGAGCTGGAGAACCTCACGCCCGGCAACTCTCTGAAGCTCTTCGGCGTCCTCATGCTGGTCGGCTTCTGCTACGCGGCACTGCAGGCGATCGTCATCGGCAGCCTGCTCGCACTGGGCGGAACTTCCGCACCGACGTTGAGCAACGTGCTGGGCACGAAGGACGACAACCTGCTGGAGCTCTCGACCATCGGCCTCGGCACCATCGCCACGATCCTGCTGGTGAACTTCCCGCCGGCGATCGTGATTCTGGTGCTCATCACCGTGCTCGGCAACCGGCTCGCCGAGATCAACCAGCTGCAGTCCGAGGCCCGCACGGACCCGAAGACCGGCATCTTCAACGTGCGCGGGTGGTCCGAATCAGCCGATCGCGCCCTCGCCCGCGCCGCGCGCGGCAACGAAATGGTGGCGCTGCTGATGATCGACCTCGACCATTTCAAGTGGGTCAACGACACCTACGGCCACCCCGCGGGCGACGACGTCCTGCGCACCGTGGCCCAGACCTTGGACGACATCACGCGCCCCAGGGACATCATCGGCCGCTTCGGCGGCGAGGAATTCCTGATCCTGCTGCCGGACGTGGACCAAACGGCCGCCAAGGTCGCGGCCGAACGGATCCGCCTCGCGATCGCCGACCAGCAGATCGTGACCACAGACAAACGCGGCGGGCGCGCCCGCATCACCGGTCGGACCACGTCGATCGGAGTGGCGCTGCTCGGGCCGAACGGATCGACGGTGGAACAGTTGCTGCACGCAGCCGACGCCGCCGTCTATGCCGCGAAGGAAGGCGGCCGGAATCAAGTGCGGTTCGCCGACGCGGATCCACCACCCCGCGTGGCCTGAGCGAAAATCGCCGCCCGCCTCCAATTGCGATTAATCGCGGTGGAGGGACGGTCCCACGAAACCGGACAGTGCATTCGGCCGGACCTCGCTCTCCGTGACCGGAAGTCGCGAAAAAGCGACTGTGATGCAATTCACCCGCCTCTGAAATGCGCCGTCCGGGCCGGACCCGAGGAGATCCCCCACCCCCTTCCGGGGGTCAGCCCCATGCCGCCGCCCGGGCGCGACTGGCACCCTTGAGCGCATGCCAGCCACCGACGACCGTCCTCCGGCCGCCGCTCGTGTCCGCCGTCCGTGGTCGACGTCAGGCTGGCTGCTACTGGTGCTCTTCGTCGTCTTCGGCTTCGGGCTCATCGCCTCGCGCCCGGCGTCGCCTCCGGACCAGGGGCCGCCGACCGGCGACGTGCTGGCCGCGCAGAACGCCATCGCTGCGCTGACCCACCCCGGGCCGCAACCCACCGCGCTCGCCCTCCTGCCCAAGGACTTCACCGCCGTCAGCGGCGTGACGCCCGGTGCGCTGCGAGCGCGCGACGGGACCGTTCGCGCCGTCCACGTCGACGGCGGGTGCTCCACTCCGTGGGGCGACGACAACACCAAGTGGGACTACGCGGTCCCGTGCAAGGCCCACGATCTGGGCTACGACCTGCTGCGCTACGCGGACAAGAAGGGGCACCCGCTCGACCAGAGCGTGCGGGCCTCGCTGGACGCTCGGCTTTCGCAGGACATGCACCACGCGTGCGTGGTGAACCCGATGGGCTCGCCGGGCACCTGCCAGGTCGTCGCCACGCTGTACTCGGCCGGACTGGTCGTGAACTCCTGGCACCAGCGCTGGGGACCGCCGGTCGCCGACCCGATCGGGCCGTTGGTCGCCGGCGTCCTCGTGATCGGCTGCCTGCTCGTGTTCCGCTTGCGCGGCTGGCACACGGCCCGGCGCACCGCGCCCCGACCGGCTCGCGCACCCACCGGTCCCGCCGCGCGCTGGGCGGTGCTCGGCGCCGCTTCGGCCGTGCTCCTCATGCTCGGCGAATCGGCGACGGCCCTGGCCGACTGGGCGGGCGCGCCCGAGTCCGCGTGGTGGCCGCTGACGTGGCTCGCGCAGCTCACGCCGCTGCTGTTCTTCGCGGGCGGCTACGCGAACGTCACCGGCTGGCCGGCCGAACGCGACCGCGGCTACCGCCACTACCTCGCCGAACGCGCGAGCCCGCTGCTGCGCCCGGCGTTGATTTTCGCCGTGGTCGCCCTGCTCGTTCCGCTGGCGCTGGAGCTGCTCGGCATCCCCGCCGGCACGAACGCGACCGTCATGCGGATCGCGCTGCATCCGCTGTGGCTGCTGGGCGTGTACCTGCTGACGATCGTCTGCGCGCCCGTGCTGCTCGCGCTCTACCAGCGCACGCGCCTGTGGTCGGTGGCCGGCCTGCTGGCGCTCGTCGTCGCGGGCGAGGCCGCCGCGGCGTGGTCCGGCTCGCCGCTGCCGAGTTACGGCGCGACGCTGGCACTCGCGCTGCTGGCCCAGCAGGTCGCGTTCGCCCACGCCGACGGCGTGCGCCTGTCTCGGCCGGTGCTGGCAGGTGCCGCCGTGGCCGGAGTGGGCGGGCTGGCCGTGGCCACCTTCGCTCTCGGCGCATCGCCGATCCTGCTGGGCAGCCCGGGTGCGCCGGCCGCGTTGTCGGCACCGCCGTGGGAGGTCCTGCTGCTCGGCGTGACCCAGCTCGGGCTGGCGGGGCTGCTCGGCAGTCGGCTGGTGCGCGTCGCGGCGCGGCCGCGGGTGAGCCGCGCGGCCGGGTTCGTGCTGCGGACGCCGATGAGCCTGTACCTGGCGTTCCTGGCGGCGATGCTGCTGCTCGTCGCCGTCGTCTACCTGCCGGGGCCGATCGCCGACGGGCTGAGCTGGCCCGTGAAGCCGCGCACCGCGATGGCGATCGCGCTGCTGTTGGTGCCGGCGGGATGCGTGTTCTGGTGGTTCGAACGCCACCCGCGCGGCCACGGCGTACCCGCGCCGCCCCGGTCGACACCTCGCACGGCCACCGGCTGGCGCCCGGCGCTGCTCACGAGAGCGGCCGCCGCGCTCGGCATCGGCTACGCGACGCTGGGCGTGTTCGGCCTCGCGCTGGCCCGCTTCGGTGACGTCGCCGCCGACGCCGACTTCCTCGGCCTGCACCTCGATCCCGTGCAGAGCCTCGTGCACCTGCTGCTCGGTGTGCTCCTGCTGCACACCGTCCGTACGGGCGCCACCGCGTCGGCGGGCACGTGGTTCGCGTGCGCGCTCGCCTGCGGGCCGGCGCTGATGGTCACGCCGGCCGGCCCGCCCACCGTGGTCCTGCACGCGACGACGGCGGTGTTTGCGCTGGTCGCGGCCGTTTCGTGCCTGGTTCCCCGGCGCCGTACTGCGAGCGCGACTTCTTGACGAGAAACTCGAACCGCAACACGCACACCGCCGGTCGGGCGAACGCGCCCGGAGTGGCGGACCATGGGTGGTGCAGGCCACACCGGCCGGGGGAGGCGCGAACCCGCCGCAACCCCGCCCCGGCACCATGCGTCTTCAAAGGCCGGGGAACCGGACAGTGGTAGGCAGACGGACGAGCAGAAGGAGCGGACCGCGTGGATCACCCGCCTCGGAACGGGCAAGGCGGCCGACGCCCCGCCCGCCCCTGGCAGGACCCGCCGGGGCGCGCGAGCGGACGTCGGGTGCCGCCGCCCGCGCGTGACCGCGCGGAGCCGCGTGGCCCCCGCGACGCCGAGCACCGCCCGTCGCGTCCGCCGCAACGCCGGTCCGGCCCGCCGCCGCGGCGCTCGAGCCGGCGCGGCTCGCACCGAGGCGCGAAGATCACCCTCGCCGTGGTGTCGCTGCTGGTCATGGCCTTCACCGGCTACGCGTGGGCCTCGCTGCAGGGCCTGGTCAACGGCCTGAACTACGCCGACGTGATCAATCCGCATTCGGGCGGCGACCAGCCCGCCGACGGCGCGCGCGACATCCTGCTGGTCGGCCTCGACAGCCGCACCGACGCGCAGGGCAACCCGCTCTCCCCGCAGCTGCTCGCCCAGCTGCGCGCGGGCGAGGCCGACGGCGAGCTCAACACCGATTCGCTGATCTTCGTGCACATCCCGAACGACGGCAGCAAGGCCGTCGCCATCTCGCTGCCGCGCGACTCCTACGTGAACATTCCCGGTTACGGCGAGCACAAGATCAACTCCGCGTACGCCCGCGCGATGCTGCAGGCGCGCAAGGACCTGCAGCAGCAGGGCGTGACGGACCCGAAGGAGCTCGACGTCAAGGCCAACCAGGCCGGCGCGAAGGAGCTGATCACCACGGTCGAGGCGCTCACCGGCTCGACGATCGACAACTACGCGGCCATCAACCTGCTCGGCTTCAGCGAGATCACGCAGGCCATCGGCGGCGTCGACGTGTGCCTCAACAACAACGTCGACGACTCCTACTCCGGCGCGAAGTTCACCAAGGGCGTGCACACGATCTCCGGGGTGCAGGCGCTGGAGTTCGTCCGGCAGCGCCACGGCCTGCCGCGCGGTGACCTCGACCGGGTGGTGCGGCAGCAGGTGTTCATGGCCGGCATGGCCCGCAAGGTGCTCTCGGCCGGCACGCTCACCGACCCGGGCAAGCTCAACGCGCTCATCGAAGCCATCAAGAAGTCGGTGGTCCTCAACCAGAACTGGGACATCTTCAGCTTCGCCCAGCAGATGAAGGGCCTCACCGGCGGGCAGCTCGAGTTCCGCACGATCCCGGTGGAGAACGTCGCGTACAAGACGCCCAGCGACGGTGACGCCATCGAGGTCGACCCGCAGGCCGTGAAGAAGTTCGTGCGGGGCCTCGCCGGTCCGCAGCCCGGCCGGCAGGCGCCGCCGCCACCGGCGAACGACGCGAACAAGGGCATCACCGTCGACGTCCGCAACGCCTCGGGCCGCACCGGCCTGGCCGCGAGCGTGTCGAAGCAGCTCACCGGCAAGGGCTTCACCGCGGGCGACACGGCCAACGCGACCTCGCGCAAGACCACCGTGATCTGGGTGCCCTCCGGCGGCGAGGACTCCGGCAACGCCGTGGCCGACGCACTCGGCACCAAGGCGACGGTGCAGGAGGACAAGAGCGTCGACGCCGGGCACGTGATGGTGTTCCTCGGCTCGGACTACCAGCCGAGCGCCGACAACGCCGGCTCCGGTGCGCCGGCCGGCTCGGCCGACGCGCCCGCGTCTTCGCCCGCGGCACCCCCGCCGGCAGCCGGCGACGACCAGAAGCCGATCACGGCCGACGGCGTCCCCTGCGTCAACTGACCTGTTCAGCGCACCGCGGTTCGTCCGTTCGGAGCAGTCTGCGAAATCGTCACCAAAGACTTGGCCGAAACCGCGTAAGGAAAAGCTCGCTGCCCACTTTCATACACGTGAGACGCGCACGCGTCCGCAGTCACGACAGCGGACGCCGCGTGTGAGAGCGTGAGCAGGGCAGGGGACGAGGAAGTGGTGATCGACGCTGAGCACTACCAGCGGATACTCGGTGACGAGCTCCGCAAGCTCCGGCGCAGGCGAGGCTGGACGCGCAAGGAGCTGAACACGCGGCTGCAGAGTGAGATCTCCCTGCAGACGCTGGCGACGTACGAGCTGGGCACGCGGCAGTGTTCCGTGGTGCGCCTGGTCGAGCTGTGCGTCGCGATGGACGAGCTGCCCCAGGACCTGCTGGCCAAGGTGCACCGGCGCGTGTTCGTGGAAGAGCCCGGACGCGTGCGGGTGGACCTGCGGCGAGTGGTGGCCGAGGCCTCGCCCGAACTGCTGCCGCTGCGCCGCTGGGCCGAGGACCGGCTGCGCCGCGGCGATCCGGGAGCCGGCGCGACCACGTTGAGCTCGGGCCCGGCCGAAGTGTCGCTCGACCTGCCCGCACTCGAGCGGATGGCCGAGCTGTGCGACCTGCCGGTCGTCGACCTGATCAGCCACCTGCGCAAACTCGCGCCCGCCTGAACCGCGGGCGGAGCCGACCCGGGCCGTTTAGCCGGCCCAGGCCGGGGGCTTTCGCGTTGTCGAGGGTCGCGAAAGCCCCCGCCACACCTCATCCATGGCCCCGAGCACGCCCACCGCCGTCCGTGGGCTTGATCGGCGCGCCTTCCTGCCCTCTCCCAAGCTACGAAGGGGACTTTCGCGCCTCCTCCCCTGCCGCGAAAGTCCCCTTCGTACCCTTTCGTGGACCGTGCTCGATCAGCCCAGCAGTTCGTAGTCCTCCCGGCGGACCGTGCGGGTGTCGAGCCAGTACCGCCACGTGAAGCCGGGCCAGATCGTGCGGTTCACGCCCTTCGCGTCGAGGTACCAGCTCTTGCAGCCGCCCTGCGTCCAGATCCCCTTCGCGAGTTTGCGCTGCACGTCGGCGTTGAACGCTTCCTGCACCTGGGGGCGCGGGTCGATGGCACGGCCGCTGGCCAGCCGCAACGCCTGCGCGATGTAGGAGATCTGGGACTCGATCATGAACACCACGGAGTTGTGGCCGAGTCCGGTGTTGGGGCCGAGCAGGAAGAACAGGTTGGGGAACCCGTTGACGGTGATGCCGAGGTGCGTGCGCATCCCCTCGGCCGCCCACTCCTTGGCGAGGTTGCGCCCCTCGCGGCCGACGATCTCTAGTGTGTCGAACGCGTCGGTGACGTGGAAGCCGGTGCCGTAGATGATCACGTCGACCTCGTGCTCCACGCCGGCGGCGTCGACGACGCTGTGCTCGCGGACCTCGGCGACACCCTCGGTGACCACGTCGACGTTGTCCCTGGCCAGGGCCGGGTAGTAGTCGTTGGAGATCAGCACGCGCTTGCAGCCCATGGTGTAGTCGGGCGTCAGCTTGGCGCGCAGCGCCGGGTCGGCCACGGCCTGGTCGATGTTGCGTTTCGCGATCCGCTGGCCGAGCCGCATCACCCACGGCTGGCCGTTGAAGCCGATGGCGCGGGCCTCGAGCATCCAGTAGAGGACGTCGCGGTAGGCGCGTTGCGCGAGTGGTACCGCCTTGAACAGGCCACGGGCCCAGCCGGGCATGTCGTGGTCGGCCTTCGGCATCACCCACGGCGGGGTGCGCTGGAAGAGCGTCAGGTTCGCGACCTGCCCGACGATCTGCGGCACGAACTGCACGGCGCTCGCGCCCGTGCCGATCACGGCCACGCGCTTGCCGGTGAGGTCGACGGCGTGGTCCCACTGCGCGGAGTGGAACGCCGGGCCGGCGAAGTCCTCGATGCCCGGCAGGTGCGGGATCTGCGGCCGGTGCAGCGCGCCGACGCCCGCGACCAGGGCCTTGGCGACGAACTCGTCGCCCGACTTCGTGGTGACGTGCCAGCGGTTCTCGTCTGAGTCCCAGCGCGCGCCGGTCATCTCCTGGCCGAAGCGCAGGAAGCGGTGCAGGCCGTACTTCTCCGTGACACCGCGCAGGTAGCTCCAGATCTCGGGCTGCGGTGAGTAGGCGCGCGACCAGCGGGGGTTCTGCTCGAAGGAGAACGAGTACATGTGCGACGGGATGTCGCAGGCGCAGCCGGGATAGGTGTTGTCGCGCCACGTCCCGCCGACATCGTCGGCCTTCTCGAGGATCACGAAGTCTTCGCGGCCGTCCTTGCGCAGCTGGATGGCCATGCCCAGGCCGGAGAACCCGGTCCCGACCACGATCACCCCGGTCTCGGTGCGGTTGCCCATGCGCCCTCCCGTTTAGTGTTACTCGAAGTCCATCCTACTTTGAGTAGGTTACCGGCGGTAGAGTGTTGTCGTGACCACCGCGAAACGCAAGCGAGTCCCCCGGGTCGAGCGCGAACGGCAGATGATCGAGGTCGCCGAACGGGTGTTCACCGAGCGAGGCTACGGAGCGGCGTCGATGGACGAGATCGCCGAGCTCGTGGGCGTGTCGAAGCCGATGCTGTACGAGTACTTCCACTCCAAGGAAGGCCTGCTGCTGGCGTGCATCCGGCAGTCGCGGGCGGCGCTGCGCGAGGCGACCGAGCAGGCGACGGTGGGCGCGGTTTCGCCGGAGGACGCGCTGCGCCGCGGGCTGCTGGCGTTCTTCGTCTTCATCCGCGAGCGCCGGGAGGCCTGGTCACTGCTGCGGCACGAGATGGCACTGATCGGCACGCCTGCGGCCGACGAGATCGAACAGACGCGGCGGCAGCAGACGGACCTGATCGTGGCGGTGATGAGCGAGTACTTCGACGACGAGCTCCGCGCCGAGGCGTCGGCCGAGTTCGTGGTCGGCGCGTGCGAACGGCTCGCGATCTGGTGCGAGCGTTTCCCGGACGTGACTCCCGAGATGGCGACCGACTACGCCATGGACATGCTCTGGAGCGGACTGTCACGACGGGCCGCCGACATGCGCGTGAACCTGCACGCGCACTAGGCCATTCGGTCGTCACTCAGTGCGAATCCGCTCTCGTGTCTTGTGACACAGAGTTTCTTTACGGTATCGAGAACCCTGTAGAAAGACTGATGGACAGTCGCGGGTTGCGCGGGGGCGCAGGAAATCGCGTCATGAGTGTGCGGTGGCCGAGTCTCGGCCAGTGACGCATGCTGATGGCGAGAGGGGTGAGGTAGTGGTGGAGACGATCACAGCGACGTACGCGCACGAAAACGACGACTGGACGATCACCGTCAGCGGCCGTGGCGAGAAACGGACCGCGAAAGCGCCGGGCATCATCGCCGCGCGTGACCGCGCGGACCAGCTGGTCGACGAGCTCGCCCCGGACGGGCGACCCACGGTCGTGCACCTGCTCAACGGGAGCGCCCTGGAGTTCACCAGCTCCTACATGGCCGCGCGGCTCACCCTGCCGGACATCGAGCCGCTGGAAGTCCCGCCTTCGGGGTCTTCGAAGCCGGCCGCCGCGGCGAAGCCTCAGCTGCCGCCGAGCAAGCAGCTGCCGAAGGAAGTCGAGGACCGCAAGGCCGAGGAGACGCCCGCCGTCCGCGCCTCGAAGCCGACAGTCTCACCGCGCGCCTGACACCGCGGTTCCACCGGCCTTGGCCGACGGGCCGGTTGTCGTTTTGTCGATCTTTCGCACCCCGATACGTCTGAGCGGACCCGGCTCCCGGGCCCGCTCAGGCGTGTAGGTGGATCAGCGGAACAGCTTGCGGACCAGCAGCGCCAGGATCAACGCCCCGACGCCGATGAGCGGGTACTTGACCTTGGGGTCGTCCAGCTTCGCGCGGATGCCGTTCTTGGCCTGGTCCGCGAGCTTCTGGGGGTTGGCCTTGGTGCCCAGCTGGTCGAGCGTCACCGCCAGCGCCGTCCTGGCCTGCTCGATCTCACGCTCGATGGTCTCGGGGTCGCGAGCCACGTGCCCTCCTCGCCGCGTCGGACTGTAGGCGCCCACGTTAGAGGACGACACCCCCACGACGACCACTGGCCACGCCGAGCCACCCCGAACGTGGCGCGCGCTACTATTCCCCCGGCTGTCCCGGGGCCGTAGCCCAATTGGCAGAGGCACACGGTTTAGGTCCGTGCCAGTGAGAGTTCGAGTCTCTCCGGCCCCACAACCCCGTAGCATCGGTAGCCCGTTCGAGTCGCTTGGCCGCGTCGTACACGCGCGCGGCATGGAACCACCTCAGCTCTTGATGAACTCCAAGATGTCGGCGTTGAGCTGTTCAGCGTGGGTGACGTACAGGCCGTGCCCGGCAGTGGGATATTCCCGGTAGACGGCATGGGCCACCAGCTTCCGGGTACGACGGCCGGTGACGTCGATGGGTGCGGACTGGTCGGCCACTCCGTGCACGACCAGCGTCGGAATGGTGATGTGACGCAGGTCAGGGCGGAAATCGGTGTGGAAGTTCGAGTGGAACATCGCGGCCGTCGCGAAGGGCGATGGCGACAGGCAGCGCCGGACCTCGTGCTCGATCAGTGCCGGTGAGACGTCGTTGCCCAGATGCGTGGCGAAATAGCCCTGCGCTCGATCGGCGAACCACTTCGGCCGGTCCTTGCGCAACTGTTTGAGCGTCGCCTCGTTGACCGTCTCGGGAATTCCCTCGGGATTGTCCTCGGTCAGTTTGAGGTACGGCAACGTCGCCGCCAGGAACGCGACACGGGAGACCCGCCCCTCACCGTGCCGGGACAGATAGCGTGCGGCCTCGCCACCGCCGGCCGAGTGGGCGACGAGCGTGATGCCGCACAGGTCCAGATGCTCGATCAAAGCGGCCAGATCGTCGGCGGCGGTGTCCGCGTCGTAGCCGGAGGAGGGGCGGTCCGAGCGGCCATGCCCCCGCCGGTCCAGCAGGACACACCGGAATCCCTGCTCGACGAAGAACGGGACCTGGTACTCCCACATTTCGGCGTTCAGCACCCAACTGGAGACGAACACCATCGGCGCGCCCGCACCGTAATCCTCATACGACAAGCGAGTCCCGTCACCGACCTCGAAGAAAGGCATTTTCAGCTCCTCACCATTGTGTTACGGCCAATAGTCACGGAAGCCGAGAGGCCAGTCGATTACCTGGCACGTAACGGCTCCTGCGGGGTCGGTCGAACGGCGGCAGTGGGCCACGGCCGCCCGTGCGGGACTCGGTCGGACGGCCCTCTTCTTGAGGTCGGCCTGGTTTGACTGGGGTGAGCTTGCTCGATGTCGCCGCTGATCCGCAGCGCTGCGGTGGCGGGGCTGGTCGGGAGGCCCGTCGGCGGTGAGCAGCTCGGCGATCCACCAGGAACTCCCATGACCACCAGTCGCGGCCCGCGGTTCGGCTCCATCGGCGAACCCGCCGACGTGCTCGACCTCGACCTCCCGGCTCCCGGCACCGGCCAGGTCATCGTCGACCGCGAGACCGCCCCGGTCGACGCGGCGGATCTCGACTTCGTCCGCGGCCGCTGCGGCCTGCGGCCGGCCCGTCCCTCCGAGGTGGGCAAATCCAATATCGGCCGCAGCTAGGATGGTCGACTCCGCGTGCCAGGAGGCGGCGAGCTGCACGCCGATCGGCAGGCCGTCGGTGGTCGTGCCGAATCGCAGGAACAGGGCCAGGACCCCGGTGAGGTTGAACGGCACCGTCGTCGCCATGACGTGGAAGATGCCGAGGTCTTGCCGTCCAGGGTGAGTTTGGTGGTCCAGAGCTGGTGCGCGGGCACTGTGGTCACCGGAAGTAGCAGTAGAACGACCCCTTCGGCACCCCGGCGGGGGCGAGTACCTCGTTGATGCCGACCGCGGCATACCCCTTCGCCAGGGCACGTCGAGAGGTCTTGCGGACACACCCATCGGGCGTTGCTCGACGGTGCGCCCCCGTGGCGAAAGGTACGTGGTGCAGCACGTTCAGGTCCACAAAGGAGGGACGAGTTCCGCGTCGTGGCCGTAAATCCAGGCATTCGCGGCCAGCGGGTCCTGACCGGACAACGACGCGTCGCGGACTTGCTGGGCCGGCCCGTCGGGCAGGTGGTTGAGGTGGGCACGCTCGTGCGAGACGGTCTGGAGCCGGGCGGTGCGGTCGCGGCGGGCCGACTCGTAGCGGCGCAACGCGCGGGCCGGCTCGGTGGCGTCGGCGGCCAGGCACAGCGCGAGGGCGGCCGCGTCTTCGACCGCCTGCGCGGCGCCTTGGGCGAAGAACGGGAACATCGGGTGCGCGGCGCCGCCGAGCAAAGTCGCGGGGCCGTGGCTCCACTGTGCGAGCGGGGCGCGGTCCAGCAGCGCCCAGCGGCCCGGGGCGCCGGCGGCGGCGATCAGCTCGCGCAGGCGAGGGTCCCAGCCGTCGAACTCGGCGGCGAACTCCGCGTGGGTCGCGGTGGCGCTCCAGGACTCGACGACGTCCGCGCCGGCCGGGGCGAACGCGACGATGTTGATGAGCTTGCCCGCCGAGATCGGGTAGTGGACGAGGTGGTGGCCGGGGCCGAGCCAGAGTGTGTGGGCCTTGCGCAACGCGAACGCGGGCGCGGCGGCGGCCGGCACGAGGGCGCGGAAGGCGCACAGGCCCGAGAACGTCGCGGATGACGGGCCGAGCAGGGCGTTGCGGATCGTCGAGTGCACACCGTCGGCTCCGATCACGACGTCGGCGGTCGTGGCGGCGCCGTCGGCGAACGACAGGACCGCGCCGTCGGCGCCGATCTCGACGCCCACGCACTTCGCGCCGAGCCGGAGCGCGTCCGCCGGCACCGTGGCCTGGACGACGCTCAGCAAGTCGGCGCGGTGCACGGTGTATGTGCGCTCGCCGTAGAGCCGTTCACACGCCTCGGCGAGGTTCTCCGCGGACAGCACGCTCCCGTCCGCCCAGCGCCGGAACTCCCACCCGACGTCGACGGCCACCGCTCGCGCGAGCAGTTCGTCCAGAACACCGAGGCGGCGCAGCAGGCGCACCAGGTTCGGGCCGGCGACGAGCCCCGCCCCGACCTCGCCCAGCTCGGCGGCCTGCTCGTAGACCGTGCACGCGAGCCCGGCCCGCTTGAGGAACGCGGCGGTGGCCAGGCCCCCGATGCCCCCTCCGACGACGGCGATCCGCAGCTCAGGCACCAGCGTTCCTCCTTCGTTTCGGGTGCCGGTGAGCATGACCGCGCACGAGGCCGTCGAGGAACGGCGATGTTCAGCCAATGGACATCGCCGTAGGCTGCGAGCACCATGCCCCGCACGAGCGAACCCGGCCGCAGCGTCGGCTCGCGGCTGTTGCAGGTGCTGTTCACGTTCACGCCCGAGGACAGCGCCTTGACCCTCGCGGACCTGACCCGCCGCACCGGGCTCCCCCATGCGACGGTCCGGCGGCTCGTCCACAAGCTCCTCAACGCCGGCGCCCTCGACCGCACCCCGGGCGGCCGGTTCACCGTCGGCCTGTGGCAGCTGGGCACGCTGGCGCCGCTGTCGGTGCCGCTGCGCACGGTCGCGCTGCCGTTCCTGGAGGACCTGCACGCCGCGCTCCACCAGCACGTGCAGCTCGCCGTCCTCGAGGGGCACGAGGCCGTGGTGATCGAGCGCTTCTCCGCGCGCGACGCCGTCGACCTGGCCTCCCACGTCGGCGGGCGGTTGCCGCTGCACAGCTCGGCCGTCGGCAAGGTGCTGCTCGCGCACGCCGGCCGAACCCTGATCGAGGCTTACCTCGCGGCCGGGCCGGCGCGGTTCACCGCGCGGACCGTGACCGACCCGGCGAACCTGCGGGCCGAGCTGTCGGCGTGCCGGCGGTCCGGCACCGCCACCGTGCGCGGCGAGATGACCGGAGGCGCGGACTCGGTGGGCGCCCGCATCACCGACGGCCACGGCCGGGTCGTCGCGGCACTGTCGGTCGTCGTGCGCACGGGCTCGCTCGACCTGGCCACGGTCGTCGCTCCGGTGCTGGCCGGCGCGTTCGGCATCTCGCGCCGCCTGGGCTGGCGGCCCGGGCGGGGCGCCGCCTGACCACACCGGCCGGCCCTTCGAGACACCGGTGCGCGACCCGGTACCGTGCCGTACCGATGACCGCCAACCTCGCCCGTCCGGTGCTGTCCGGCAGCCGTGCCGCCGTGCGTGAGAACTGGGTCGGCCGGCAGGTGCGGTTGCGCGAGATCCGCCCCGACGACCGGCGGGCCCTCGTCGGGTTCGATCGCGACGGCGGCGGTGGTGGTTACCGGCACTGGGCGACGCACCGCGCGGAGGTGGCCGGATCCGGCGGGGATCGCCACCTGGCGATCGAGACGCTGCACGGCCGCACGCTCGTCGGGTCGATCTGGGTCCGGACGGACCCCGCGGCGAGCCGGTTCAGCTATGGCGTCGGGATCGGCGCGCAGCACCGGCGGTGCGGGTACGCCGAAGACGCCGTCACGACCCTGCTCGCCGCGATGTTCGGCCCGGCCGGCTACCGCAAGTGCGAGGTCAGTGTGCACGGCCGCAACTTCGCCTCGCTCGCCTTGCACGCCAGGCTCGGGTTCCGCGAAGAGGGCCGGGTGCGCGACACGGAGGCGCTCCACGGACAGATCACGTACCCGGTGCTGATGGGCCTCAGCGCCGCCACGTTCGCCGCCCGGCGCACGGACATCGCCGACGGTCCTTGGACGGGCCGGCACTGGCGAACCCGGCGACGGGGTCGCCACTGGCGGACTCGTGTGCGGTACTGAGCCGGACCCGGCAGCCGACCGCGCCCGCCGGAAACTCACCTCAGGCCGAGTGATCGCGGCTCCTCAGAACCACGAGTGAACCCCTCCCCTCGTTCGGCGAGGACGACGCGCCCGGCCCAGCCGCCGTCGGGCGGTGGCCGGGCCGGCAACCCCGTCAGCGGCCGCCCGCGTCCACGAGGTAGATCTGTTGCGTGGTGTCGCGTTGGCCCCGAACAGCGTTTCGGTCCGTGACGAAAGCCACGAGACCGGCGGACACCGCGGGGTAGGTCGCGTTGCCCGCTTTCGTGAGCTGGACCGGCGCCGTCCAGCCGGCCGGCGTGCGGTGCGACGTGAAGACCTTCCAGCGCCAGTCTGTGGCGCGGGAGTCGTACCAGACGGCGCGGACGGTGCCGTCCGGGTCGTTGCTCAGGCGGGGCCGCTGGCTCATCGCGGCCGGCTCGAGGGCAAACGGCGTGGCCGCCGACCACGTCCGGCCGTCGGCGGAGCGGGCCGAGCGCAAGGAAAGGTTCGCGCCCGAGCTCTGCAAAGCGCCGCTGTCCCAGGCGACGACGAAGGCGCCCGAGTGGTCGACGGCCGCGCTCGGATGGCGGTCGGCGCGGTCGGTGGCGGCGCTGACCTGAGCCGAAGCGCCCCAGCCGCCACGGGTGCCCACCCGGGTGGTGGCGAGGATCTGCCAGTTGTCCGGGTCCGTGCCACCGGTCGCGGCCTGGCCAGCGGGCGGGGTGTGGCCCGTCCACAGTGGATCCGGGTCGTACCGGTCGTCCTGCCACGCCACGAGAACGCGGTCGCCGTGGCCCACCGCAACGGTCGGGAACACCGAGGCCGGGTAACGCGGCGAGCGCGCGTCGACCGCGCGGTTGCCGGCGCTGACCGTCTTGCCCGCGGCCGACAGGTTGACCGGCTTCCGGTCGACGCCGACCACCTGGGCGTAGACGTCGAACGCGCCGCCGGTGTTGTCAGCCCAGGTGACGACGGGCTGCCCGCCGGAAAGCAGCGCGATCGCCGGGTGCACGGCGCGGCCGGTGCCGGCGTCGAGCCGTTGCGCGGGGCCGAAGAGCAGGCCGCCGGTGCTGCTGTGGCGCAGGTAGATCGCCGGGCGGTGCGGCTGCTCGTGGCCGCGCTCGTCCTGCCAGACCACCCACACGTCGCGCCCGGAAGCGGCGACGCGCGGCGCCGTGGCTGTGCCCGAACCGCTGGAGAGCTCGACCTCGAAGAGACCGAAGCCGCGGCGGTCCACGCGCTTGTAGACGATCCGGCTGCGGCCGCCGGAGTGCCGCTGCGCGACCACGTGCACGTCGTTGCCGGTGACCGCGACGTCGGCGAACCCCGTGAACTCACCGGTCCCGCCGAGCACCGCCGTCGCGCCGTCATGCCCGGATTGCATGGCGGGCAACGGGATCTCCGGCGTGGGCGTGGCCACGCGGCCGACGAAGACGAACACCGGCGAAGTCGCCGCGCGCAGTTGGTCGGGCAGCGTCGGGTCGGCGTCGGCGCCGGACGCGCTGCCTGGCGAGCGCACCTCGGCGCGGAACCACACGTGGTCGCCGGACAGGCTCAACGGCAGAGTGCGGGTGTCGTCGTTCCCCCGCACGGTGGTGTCCAGCAGGGCCTTGGCGGAGCGGCCCGGCGTGCCGTACACGAGCAGGCGCGTCCCGGCGCCCTGGCGGACCCGCACGCGCAGCGAAGCGTGCCGCGGCAGCTTGCGCGAACCGACCACCGTCTCATCGCCGCCGATAGCCTCGAACCGGCCGTCTCCGTCGAGGTCGGCCTCGATCGTCACGAACGGTCCCGACACGCCGGAGGACACGGTCGTCCGGCCGGCCTTCAGCGCGTCGAGGATCGAGCGGACGCTGCGGTCGCCGGCGAACACGCGCGTGGCCGGCTGGCCGGGGCCCGCGATGTCCCACAGCTCGCGGAAGTGGCAGTCGCTCGCGGCCGTGACGCCCGTGACGTAGCCGCGGTTCCAGCGCGTCTCGGCGAAGTCGATCTGCGCGTCGGGGTTTGTCGAGACGTTGAGCACCTCGATGTTGTGGATGCCCTGCACGCTGGCGTTGTCGTTGGGCCCGCCGGCAGCGCTGTACTCACCGTCGTCGGGATGCGCGATGTGCCACACCGCGTCCTGCGACCGAGCGTCCCAAATAGACTGCTGCACGTGCCGGAACGCCGCCGAACCGGGCGGATTCGCGCCGTCCACGACGTTGTCCACGGCGCCGAGCACGATCGCGTGCGGCGAGCCGTTGGCCTCTTCGCCGGGGATCAGCAGCAGCCGGTCCGACGTCCACTGTGGATCCCAGTGCTGGTCGTACGTGCGGTGGTCGGTCAGCGGCAGGAAGTCCAGCCCGGTCTTCTCAGCCTGGCCGATCTGGTCGCCGACGGGCAGGTTGCCCGGCAGCGCCTGCTTCGACGTCTGGCGCGGCAGGCTGCCGTCGGCCGAGTGGTCGTCGTGCACGTGCGTGTCGCCGACGAGCCACTGGCCCTGGGGTTCGCCACCGCCGAAGGGAAACCCGCCGAACGGGAGCCCCTGGGCCGCGGCGGCGGCCGGCGTGGCCACGAGGCCGGACGCCGCGACCGCGCCGCCCGTCACGATGAACTGTCTTCGAGTGAGGCCCATCTCTGTCCTTCTTCCGGGCACCGGCACCGGTCGGGTGCCGGTGGAACTCAGGGGAGGGAAATCCCGTGCACGACGCCGTTCTGGTCGCCGGCCACGAGCGTCCGGCCGTCGATCACCGGCCGGCCGAAGGTGTAGACGAGGCTCTGCTGCAGCCAGCCCAGCCGGGCGCCGTCGGCGAGCCGCACGCCGATCACCTTGCCGTCGACGGTCAGCACCCACGCCGTGCCGTCGCTGATCGCGACACCGGCGTTGAACACGCGCAGCGTGAGGTTCGTCGTCCACAACGGTTTCCCCGTGGCGAGGTCCACGAGGGTCAGCACACCCCACTCGGTGGTCAGCAGCACACTGGTGCCGACGATCAGCGGGGGCGCGTACATCGCACTGCCGGCCACCGTCCAGCGCAGCGCACCCGTGGCCCGGTCCAGCGCGATCGCACTCGACACGGTGGCGACGACGACCACGTCACCCCCGAGCGCCACCACAGTGTCCCACCCGCTGTACAGCGCGACGTGGTTCTCGACACCGGACACCATCTGGTACGCCCACAGTTCCTTGCCCGTGCGCGCGTCGTGCGCCCGCGCGTAACCGTCGGCCGCAGAGGTGTACACGCGCTCGCCGTCGCTTGCGGCCTGGCCGGAGGAGAACCCGCGCGCGGGCACGGACCAGCGGCGGCGGCCGTCGGTGCCGACCGCGAACAACGCCTGCCCGGCGGAGAACACGACCTGCTCGTGGCCGTCCACAGTGGAGACCAGCGGCGCGCTGACGACCGGGGCCCCGGCGTCGAACGCCCACACCCGCCGTCCATTCCGGACATCCAGCGCGTACAGGTGGTGGTCGGCCGAGGGAACGAAAGCCAGCGTCCCGTTCACCGCCGGACGCCGGTACACCGGGCCGAGCTGCGTACGCCACTCACGGTGGCCGCCGCGCCGCAACGCGGTCACCTCACCGGCCGACGAGGCAGCGAGCACCAGGCCACTGCGCGCATCCGCGAGGGTCACGCCGCCCTGCACCGAACCCGCAAGCTGCTGCTGCCACCGGTCGGCGGGGTCGCCGGCCACCGCGGGCACCGTGAACAACGCGACCTGCTCCCACCAGCTGCCGTCGGCCGCGTTCACGCGCACCTGAAGGCGCTGCCGTCCCGGCGCCAGCGCCGAGACGTCGACGCTGCCGGTCCAGCGGTCACCCGCACCCGCGAGCGGCAACCACGCCCCGGGGCTCGTGCCGCCGAACACAGCCTGCGGGTACGGCTGCACGCCGACCTGCTGCGAGGCCGACGCGCGCACCTCGACCGGAAGCGAGCCGCCGGAAACCTTGCCCACGTGGACGTATCGCGGCCGCTGCTCGCGACCCTGCCCGCCGCCGGTCAGCGGCACAGTCGCGAACGGCGCCTCGGTGTCGGTCCCGTCCGCGGCGACGGTGACTCGCCGCACGTCGAGCACGGCGGTGCCGTCGGCGGCCGTCGTTTTCTCGGCCCAGTAGTAGATCGGGCCATTGCGCACGGCGTTCAGCGTCACCTGCGTGAGCCCGTTGAACCGGGTGACGTCCTCGCGATGCACGTGGCCCACGATGACACCGCGCAGGTTGTGCTCCGCCAGCACGTCGAGCACCGCCGGCTGGTCGTCGACGTAGTAGAACTGGTTGCCGAACGGGAAGTGCTGGAACAGCACCACCGGAGTGTCCCGGTGCACGCGGCGCAGGTCGCGCTCGAGCCAGTCGAGCCCGGCGGGCCCGTAGTGCCCGGGCTCCTGCAGCACCTGCGTCGGGTCGAAGCCGACGAAGTGGACACCGCCGGCCTCGAACGAGTACGGCGTCGGGCCGAAGTGGCTGTGGAACTCCTCCTTGGCCGACGGGTCCCACCGCGTCTCGTGGTTGCCCGGCGAGTAGTGGATCTTCCCCCGCAACGAGGCGGGCAGCACCTTGCCGTACTGCTCGTACTCGTCGGGCAAGCCGGTGTCGGTGATGTCGCCGCAGTGCAGCACGAGGTCCGGGTCGCGGCGCGCGATCGAGGCGTACACCTGCGTGAGCCACGTGGTCGACTGCGGGCTCGTGGTGTTCACGTGCGTGTCGGACACGGCGGCGAACTTCAGGCGATGCCCCGGCTGATCCGGCCGCCCGGGCGTGGCGCCCGCCGGCGCGGCGCCGAGCAGCGTGGCCAGCGCCGGTGCCGCCACCGCCCCAGCGGCAAGCCCGAAGAACGCCCTTCGGTGCAGTCCGTCGTGGCGGCAGGGCTCGTCGACCATCGGGTTCCTCCATTCGTGAAGCTGAACCTGCCAACCTTCACCCGTTTGGGTAACGCCGAACTGACGCACCGCCGTGGTGCGGCTGAACGCCGGACCAAGCTCTGCCGGCCTCGTCTGCGTTACGTGAGCCTGATCGCGTTTTTGGCGCGATCCACCGACTCCTCGGCCGCCGGCCCGCCGGGGTTCTTCGTCGCCAGCGCCTGGTTCGCGGCGACGAACGGGCGCAGCCGCGTTTCGTAGGCGGCGAACGCGGCCGTGTGGTCGTCGTGGCGCGCGAGCTCGTCGGCGAGCACGTAGGCGCCGACGAGGGCAAGGCTGGTGCCCTGACCCGAGAGCGGCGACGCGCAGTAGCCCGCATCCCCGAGCAGCGTCACACGGCCGGTGCTCCAGGAGTCGAGGTGGATCTGCTGCATCGCGTCGAAGTAGAAGTGGGGCGCAGCGACCATTTCGGACAGCAGGCGCGGCACCTCCCAGCCCGCGCCGGCCAGCTGCTTCGCCACGATCTCCTTCTGCGCCGGGACGTCCCGGTAGTCGTAGGACAGCGGCGCGGACGCGAACCCGAGCGTCACCCGCAGCTCGGCGTTATCGTGCACCGGATACACCGCGCCGCCGGTTTCGCCGTCGCGGAACCACATCTGCCAATTGTCCAGACCGAGCAGGTTGGGCGCCGGGAAGATCGCCAGGTACTGCCCGAGGTGCTGCGCGAACCGCTCCTCCGGGCCGAACGCCAGCCGCCGGACGGCGGAGTGCAGCCCGTCGGCGCCGACGACGAGGTCGAACGTGCGGAAGCCGCCGCGCTCGAACTCCACGCGCACACCGTGTTCGTCCTGCTGCAGAGCGGTGACGGAATCGTCGAAGACGTACTCGACGTCGTGCTCGGTTGCCCGGTACAGCAGGGAAACCAGGTCGTCACGGACCAGCTCCACGTCGGGGCTGTCCAGGCGGCCGCTGCTGTGGGTCTGCTCTTCCGAATGGAACAGCTCCGTGCCGGAACCGTCCACCACGGACATTCCGCGCATCCGCGTCCGCACCGCGCGCACCTGCTCACCGAGCCTCATCCGGTCGACCACGTCGAGCGCAACCCCGCGCACGTCGACCGCCTGGCCGCCCTCCCGCAGGCCGGGTGAGCGCTCGACCACGGTCACGGAGAATCCGGCCCGGCGAAGCCAGTAGGCCAGCGTCGGGCCGCCGATGCCGGCGCCGGAGATGAGGACGTTGCGCATGGTTTCCTCCAGGTGTTCGTCGTATCCTTACGGACCACACACTGGCTTCTGCCAGGTAACCGTGCCAAAACTGACCTAGTACAGATGGTCAGCTGTACTGGTACAGATCGGAGCCGGGGATGGCCGAGCAGCGCTACCTGGAGATCGCTGCGGAGCTGCGCCGCCGGATCACCGAAGGCGAACTCGTACCGGGGGCGAAAGTGCCGTCGACGCGCCGGATCGCGGTCGAGTGGGGCGTCGCGACAGCCACCGCGGCCAAGGCGCTGGCCAGGCTCGGCCAGGAAGGGCTGGTGCGCGCCGAACCGCGGTCCGGCACCGTCGTCGTGGGTCGGAAGACCGAGCCGAAGGCCCGCCCGCGGACGCCGGGCCTGTCGCGCGAGCGGATCGTCCGGACAGCCATCGCGATTGCCGACGAAGAGGGCCTCGCCGCGTTGTCCATGCGGGGAGTGGCGGCGCGCCTCGGCGTCGCGGCGATGGCGCCCTACCGCTACGTCGCCGGGCGCGACGAGCTGGTGCTGCTCATGGCCGACGAGGCCTTCGGCGAGCGCGGTTACCCGGCCCGGCGTTCGGGCGACTGGCGGGCGCGGCTCGAACTCACCGGCCGCACGCTGTGGTCGTTGTACCGGCGGCACCCGTGGCTCGCGCAGCTGTCGCCGATCACGCGTCCGTTGCCGCTGGCCAATCTGGCCACCCACGCGGAGGAGGCGCTCTCGGCGCTCGACGGCTTCGGCCTGTCCGCCACGCAGCTGTGCGACCTGCACGTGCTGTTCTTCAGCTATATCCAGGGCATCGCCATCCACCTCGAACGCGAGCGGCACGCGGCCGGCACGTCCGGGCTGACCGAGGACGAGTGGCTGGCGACGCAGGCGCCGGGCCACACGGCGATCATGGCCGGCGGGCGCCACCCCGTCTTCACGCGGATGCTCACGACGCTGGAAGAGGACGGTTACGACCTGGACCTGGACGAGCTGTTCGAGCTCGGCCTGCGCTCACTGCTCGACGGCGTCGCGCTCCGGTTGCGCTGACGCGATAAAACGCGCCCCTTCTCGGAGTAAGGTGGGGCCGTTTTCGGCCGAGGCGTCGGTCCGCGATCCGGAGCACCACGCAAATGTTGGCCTTCGGCATGTGCCGGGAGGCCTTCTTCAGCGGGAAGACCTCGTACGCCGGCCGGATGAGTCCACCGTTTCCTCGCTGTTGCGGGCCACGCCGCTGCACCAGCCGGAGGGGTTCAGCCGGCAGTCCGCCGGCGGGTGGCCGGCCGGTGACCTGGATCGGGTTCTGGTCTTCAAGCACGATCACCTGGTGTGGGGCGGATGCCGGTCGACCGTGCCGAGGATCGCCGAGGCGCCGCCCATCTTCTTCAGCGACTCCGACGCTGCCTTCGTCGCTGTCGATGTACTCGTCCGCGCCGAGCTTGCGGGCCCAGCTCTTCCTTGCCGCGACCGCGGTTGATCGCGACGGTGCGGAAGCCCACCTTTTCGGCGAACCAGGCGGCCAGGTGGCCGACGCCGCCCACGCCCTGCACGGCGACGAGATCGCCGGGGCCGGCCTTGGCGTGGCGCAACGCATTGACGGCGGTGATGCCGGCACACATGCGCGGTGAGGCCTCGGCAAACGTCAGGCCTTCGGGGGATCCCGAAGCCGGTGTGAGTTGGCCGGCGAAGGTGCGCGCCGCCGGCGTGACGATCGCGGTGGCCGGTCTCGTCGTGCTCGCGGGCGGTCCTTTTTGGACTGTCGTGCAGGGCCCGAGGTCGACCCCTTCCGTTCGGTTCTCGTCCAGCGTGGGGAAGTGTTCCGGGTGCCTGGCGGGCCGCGCCGAGAGGCCTTCCGGCCGCGAACGGGTCGTGATCGCGCTGGATTGCCGTGAGCAACCTCTATGCTGTGCGTGTCCGGTTGATGACGGAGGGAGATCGGGCGTGGTTCATTCACCGACGCCGCAGGGGCGCGTGCTGGCTTTCGTGCTCGCGGGTGTTGCCGGGGTGTGCGAAGTGCTGCTGTTGTGGAGTGAGGTCGAGGAGCTGAGCCGGCACTTCAATCTGGATCCCGGCCCGTACTTCCACCTGGTGATCGCTTTGCTCGGCCTCGGCGTGCTCGTCGGCGCAGTGCTGCTGGCCGCGCGGCGACCTCGGGTGGCGCGGGTGTTGATGCTGGGCGCAGTTGTGCAGGTGGTGCTGGCGGTGCCCGGATCGATGCGCATCTTGGGGATTCGGCGGTCGAGTGGTTTCGAGGACGTGTTCCTGCCGGCCGGCTTGGCGGCGATGATCGCGGTGCTGCTGCTGGTGCCCGCGGTGGCGGTGACTTTGCCGGAGGCGTCGCCGCGTTTCGCCGTCGGTCCGGGTTGGCAGCCGGGGTACGGCGGGCCGGCCCGTTGGCAGGGCGCCGGGATGCCTGTGTCTGTTCCTGGCCAAGTTTGGCAAGGGATTCCGGGGCAAGCGATGCCCGGACCGGTTCCCGGACAGCAGTGGTCGGGTGCCGGTGGAACTGGGCAAGCGTGGCCGAGCGGCACGATGCCGGGACAGGTGACGCCAGGGTCCGTTGTTGGGCAGCAATGGCCGGGCGCCGGCAAGGTCGGCCAAGGCTGGCCGGGCGGCACGGCACCGGGGTGGCAGGGGGTGCCTCCATCGGGCCAGGTGTGGTCCGGTGCCGTTCCGCCGCCGCAGGGGCAGCCCGCACAGGCGTGGCAGGGCTACGGTCCGCCGGCGCAACGCCCTGTACCCGGGCAGCCGTGGCCGGGCTCCGCTGAAGCCGACCAGCCAACGCAGGGTTCCGCCTCGCCGAACGCGCACGGAACCTAACTGCCGGAACAACCGCCGCAAGAAACCCGCGCCGCAGGCGGCAGGCGCAAGACGCGGTGCCGCTCGGACAAGCGTGGCAAGGTCGCGCTCTGCCCGGACCGGAGCGGGCCGGTCGGTGCCACCGGGACCGCCGATGCCGGATTCCACCGGGCCGGGGGTACCGCAGCAGCAGTACCCGCCGGCAGGGCCGTCTCCGACGGTGGCCCACTGAGCGATATCAGGCCGGGGCCGGGAAAACCGGGGTTCGCCGGGCGACCTGAGGCCTCAAGGTTCGAGGCATGGGTCAGGTGCTGCCGGTCGAGTTCAGTGACGGCGAGGTGCGGGAGATCGAACGGCAGGCGGCCGCCGAGGGGCGGAGCCTGCAGGAGTACGTGCGGGAGACGCTGATGGCCGCCGTGACTTCGCGTGCCCAGCAGCGCGCGACGGTGCTCGACCACGTGCTGGAAGCGAGCGCCGGCCTCAACGAGCGGCTGGCGCGATGACCGAGTACCTGACGATCCACGACCTGATGGTCGTCGCGCGCCGGGTGGTGCGGGGCGAGCTCGCGGTGCGCGACACGGGCATCCTCGCGGCAGCCGCGGCGCGCCCGCGCACGTCGGTCTTCGGCGAGGACGCCTACCCCGGCGTGTGGGAGAAGGCGGCCGCCCTCATGGAGTCACTCGGCCGCGGCCACCCCCTCATCGACGGCAACAAACGCCTCACCTGGACCGCAACCTGGTTCTTCCTCGGCCTCAACGACAAGCCCCTGCGCACGCCCCTCGACGAGGACGCCGCCGAACCCTTCGTCCACGACGTCGTCCAGGGCCGCCTCGACCTGCCCCGCATCGCGGCGCGCCTGGCCGACTTCGCCTAGCCGCTCGGCCCGAACGGCTGACGCGGAACTCCCAGCACCAGCGCGGGCAAGACCAAGTCCTGCCGCGAAGCCCAGGCGGATCGGCACCGCCTTCCCCGGCAGGAGTCCGGCTTCGCCCCGCGATGCCGGACTCCTGCCGGGCGGCGGCACGAAAGAGCCGACGGCTGGGTGGGGACCGAATCCAGCCGGCCGAACCGAACCCCGCCGTGGCTCCGGCGACGTCTCAGCTCGAGACCGCCTCCCATTGTGCGGTTTGCGCGTCGACCAGAGCCGTCAAGTCGCCCGACGTCAGCGAGAAGTCGTCGACGTGGAGGCCCAGACGTGGAGGCCCAGGCCGCCGCTGCTCGGAGGGCCCACCAAGGAGTCGCCGCCGGAGAGCTGGAACCACGAGGCGGTGCCCCCGGGGACCGTGCGGAACTCACCCGCGCCGCTGAACCCGCCTGGGTAACGGGCGAAGCCGGTCGGGAACACCGGCAGCGAGGTGGCGAGCACGACGGCGGTGAGGTGGCCGTTGGGGAAAATCGCGTTGCCCTGCACCAAAGTCCGGGTGTCGAGCGGGGTCGTCGCGTCGGGGGCAGCGCCAGCCAGCAGAGGCGGCCGGGTTGGTGGAGAGGGTGCGATGGCCGGGCGTCAAAGACGAGGCCGAAAGTGGAGCCGGGCGGTGGGACCGTTCCGGCCGGTTGCCTGTACGACGAATAACCGGCCGACCGGCACGGGCACCGCGGCCGAAGCGCGAGCGCACACGGGCAGGTACTGGAAAGCCGCTTCCGGTTCGGAGCCGCTGCCGGCCGGACGGTCGAGGGGAGCCTGGACGTTGCCACCCAGAAGCAACGCGCTCACCAGGGAGGGCCGCACGTCGGGGTGGCCGTCCACGCGGCCGCGCAGGAGGCTCGCGGCGTCGGCGGCGCCCTGCGAGTGGCCGATCACGACCACCCCGCGGCGACGGTGCGTGACCGGGTCGATGTTGTCGTCGCGCCAGTACGTTTGCCACGCTTGCTCGACGTCTTCGAGGCCCAGCGCGTAGTCGGGCGCCGCGCCGGTGAGCACGCCGACGATGTGCGCGGCCAGCGGCGCCTGCCGGTACGCGGGCACGAACACGCGGCAGTGGCTGAGCAACGGACCGACCTGGGCGTAGGCCACGGCGGCCGCAGCGTCGTCCGGGCCGAGCGGCAGCGAGCCGATCCGCAGCACCGGATTCGAGAGCAAGTCGACGGTCGGGTAACCAAAGAAGCAGTCCCAGCAGGCGCCGCCGACGGCTCGAACGGTTCCACCACACTTGCGTCCGACTCCACCCAAGTGGTGTCAAACGTCACCCGGCCAGGCGATGCGGGGTGGCCGACCGTGAAGCTGTCACCGGGCGTCGCGATCTGCGGGTCACCCGCCAGGTTCTGGTTGCACGGGTTCGCGGCCATGGCGGGCAGGCACGCCCACAGCGCGTGGCCCAGGGGCGCCGTACCCGATGGGGGCACGGCGTCGGCCGGGACGGCGGCCGCGAGGCCCGAACACGGTCGGGAGAGCCGGCAGAGCACGCTTTTCCGCACGCTCGACGCTCCTTCACCGGGAGGGCGAGTCCCCACGTAGGCTGGCGGGAGCGAAGCCGATCCGGGAGGTGACTCGTGCCGTCACGCAATCCGCTGCGCCTGCTGCGCAAGTGGACGGACTGGTTCGAGAACCGCGGCGTGTACATCCCGGGCGAGGAGAGCCGCGCGGTCGACCCGGTGCGTGACTTCGGGTGGGTGATGGTCGCGTGGGGCGCCGGCGTGGCGATCTTCATCCTCTTGTTCGCCTTCGCCGTTTAAGTGGCACATCGGTGACGACTGTCACCCGGAGTGCCCTTTCGGTCACGGATCGGCCACGGCTGTACACCAGGTCCGCGTCTTCGTGCGCGCGCACGTGCACATGCAGGGACAGTGGAGCGGGTCGACTTCGGTCACTACGCCGAACGGCCCGAGCCCCCGCCCCGACTGGAGTAAACCGAGATGGCGCCCGCGCGCACCCCCAAGCTGTTGCTTTCCGCCTGTTTGCTGATGGCGGTGGCGGCCTGCGGGGTCGACGCGCAGGAAGGTACGGCGGCGCTCGGCGGTGGCGGCGCCCCCGCGCAGGCGGCGGCCGCTCAGACACCGCGTGACCTGCAGTTCGGCGCGGAACACCGGTTCGCCAGCGGCATCACGATCTCGGTTTCCGCCCCGCAGTCGTTCCAGCCCACTCCCGCGGCGTACCCGCGCAGCTCGCGAGCTGCGTCGTTCGGCATCGAGATCACCAACAACGGCGCCGATTCCTACCGGCTTTCCGGCCTCACCGTGGTCGCGATGATCAACGGCCGCCCGACCAAACAGGTCGTCGACGCCACGCAGGGCCTCGGCGGCATCACCGACGCGGGCAAAGACCTGCAGCAGGGCCGCTCGGCGCAGCTGACGCTCGCGTTCGCCGTGCCCGACCGCCCCACGCAGCTCACGGTGCAGCTGCGACCCAGCGCGAGCGAGCCCGCCGTGGCCACGTACTGCGGAGCCGTCTGAGTTACTAATCCGGCCAAAAGCAGGCCGACCCCCGCGCGGCACTTCCGTTGCTACGAAGCCATTCGGCCGTGACTGTGGTCGGATTGGTAACGATCGGCACAGTACGCTGCGTTCATGACCGAGCAGCGACTCTCCCCCGGCGACGCCGCCCCCGACTTCACCCTGCCCGACAGCACGGGCAAGAGCGTCTCCCTCAGCGACTTCCGCGGCCAGGCCGTCGTCGTGTACTTCTACCCGGCCGCCGGCACCCCCGGCTGCACCAAGCAGGCCTGCGACTTCCGCGACAGCCTCGCCCAGCTCAACGACGCCGGCTACCAGGTCCTCGGCATCTCCCCGGACAAGCCGGCGAAGCTCGCGAAGTTCGTCGAGAATGAGCAGCTGACCTTCCCCCTGCTCTCCGACGAGGACAAGCACGTCCTCACCGCGTGGGGCGCCTTCGGCGAGAAGAAGAACTACGGCCGCGTCTACCAGGGCGTCATCCGCTCGACCTTCATCGTCGACGCGGACGGCAAGATCGCGCACGCCTTCTACAACGTCCGCGCGACCGGTCACGTCGCGAAGCTCATCCGCGACCTCGGCATCGCCGCCTGACACTCGCCCGCCTCGGGCGCGGTCCCGGGGCAGGACCTCAGCTTCACGACTGGCCGAGCTCAACGCGACGCCCGCCCTTCGCGGAAACGCGCACCACCGCGACCCGACGCGACCGATTGCGCGACCGCAGCGACCGTGCGGACTGTCGGCGCGAGCGACGCCGGCGTCCGCGCGACCGGTCACGATACAAAGCTCATCCGCGACCTCGGCATCGCCGCCTGAGCCGCGCCACCCCGCCGCCGGGGGAAGGCTCACTCGGGCGGGCCGGCCGCGGGAAGCGCAGCGTGAACGTCGACCCCTCACCCAGCGTGCTCCGCACCGAGACCGTCCCGCCGTGGGCCGCCGCCAGGCTGCGGACGATGGCGAGGCCCAGGCCGCTGCCGCCGCTCAAGCCGCGCGTGCGGGCTTTGTCCGCGCGCCAGAAGCGGTCGAAGACGTGCGGCAGGTCGTCGGCGGCGATGCCGACGCCGGTGTCCGTCACGGAGAACACGACGTCCGCATCGACACGTGTGGCGCTGACCGTGACGGAGCCGCCGCGGGCGGTGTGGCGGACGGCGTTGGACACGAAGTTGTCGATGGCTTGGCGCAGGCGCACGGGGTCCGCCGTGACGGCCGGGTCGGCCATCGGCTCGACCACCAGCTGCACGCCCGCGGCGCCGGCGCGGGCAGCGTGGGCCGCGGCGAGGTGGGTGAGCAGGGAGTTGGCGTCGATGGGCTCGGGGTGCACGCGCAGCGCACCGGCGTCGGCCAGGGCGAGGTCCTGCAGGTCGTCGACGATGTGCTGCAGGTGCAGCGCCTCTTCGAGCAGTGACGCGACGAGGTCGTCGTCGAGCCGGCTCACGCCGTCCTGCGTGGCCTCCAGCCAGCCGCGGATGTTCGACAGCGGTGTGCGCAGCTCGTGCGCGATGTCGCTGAACATGGCCTTGCGCGCCGTCTCCAGCTTCTCTCGTGCCTCCGACATGTCGTTGAACGCCCGCGCCAGCCGCGCGATCTCGTCCTTGCCCTTGACCGCCACGCGCGCGCCGGCCTCGCCCGCCTCCATGCGCTGCGCCGCGCCCGTGAGCGCGTGCAGCGGCCGGATGAGCCGGATCGACGCCAGCCCGGTGGCCACGACCGTGAGCACGAGGATCGCGCCCGCCACCTCGGCCAGGCGCACCTGGTTGTGCGACGACAGCGTGAATCCGCTCGGCGGCTGGTCGCTGCCCTTCTCGGTGATGTAGAGCCACGCGGCGGGTGCGACGTAGGGCGTCAGCTGCTCGCGACGCGCAGAGGTCACGCAGGTCTGAGTCGCGTCGTCCGTCGCGTCGGTCTCCGGTCCGATGAACGTCCACGACAGGGACAGCTGCGCCGCCGGCGCGCTCTTGTCGCTGCGGCCGAGGCAGGCGTTCACGAGATCCGACAGCTTGTCGAGCGCCGCCTGCTCGGTCTCGGTCGGCTGCTCGATGGTCGCGCCGTTGCACCGCGACAGCGCGAACGGGTCCTGGGCCACCACTCGCGGGTGCCCGCCGGGCGACACCTCGATGCTGCCGAGGCTCCCGCGCTCCTGCACACACCGCAGCACCCGCTGCGCGATTTCCGATAGGTGCGTCTTTTCGTTCTCCGGCAACGCATACGGACCCACCGCCGCGGGATCGATCCGGTCCGGGGTGGACTGCACACCGAGCCCCGGGTCGACCGACAACGGGTCGATCACCACCGACGGCTGCGCCGGCAACCGCCCGGGATCGGCGTCGGAGCTCGCGATCACCTGGCCCTTGGGCGTCGCCAGCACCACGCGCCGTCCGGTGTCCGCTGCATAGGTGCGCACGACCTCGCCAACGCCGTCCCAGTTCGGGTGCGTGGCCGCGTAGCCGAGCAGGCCCTGATAGATGGTGCCGTCGACGGCGAAGACCTGGCCCTGCTCCTGCCGGATCGCCCCCGTGGTGGTGCGCACCGCGAGCCATGCCGTGGCCGCGATCGCGCACACCGCGACCAGCGCCGACACCGCGATGAGCCGGACCAGCAGGCTACGCCGCATCGGGCGGTCCCGCCGTGAGCTTGTAGCCGACGCCGTACACGGTCAGCAGCCGCTTGGGTTTGCGCGGCGCCGCCTCGATTTTCTTGCGCAGGTTCATCACGTGGACGTCGATCGCACGCTGGGTGATGTAGCGGTCGAAGCCGTGCAGGTGTTCCAGCAGCTGTCCGCGCGTGAACACCTGGTCCGGGTGCGCGGCCATCACCTCGAGCAGCCGGAACTCCCCCGGAGTGGTCTCGACCAGCTGCCCGGACACGGCCACCTCGTGCCGGCCGACGTCCACCGTCAGCGCGCCAACGCGCAGCGGACCATCCGAGGGCACGGTACTTTTGGTGCGACGCAACAAAGTCCGCACGCGGGCCGTCAGCTCGCGGGGGCTGTACGGCTTGGTGATGTAGTCGTCTGCCCCGAGGTCCAGACCACACAGCAGGTCGTCCTCTGTGGACCGTGCGGTCAGCATCAGCACGGGCACGTCGGACTCCGCCCGCAGGATCCGGCACACCTCGAGCCCGTCCATGCCGGGCAGCATGACGTCGAGCACGAGCAGGTCCGGCGCGCGGCGGCGGACGAGGTCGAGTGTGTCGCGGCCGTCGGGCACGACCACCACCGAGTGGCGTTCCCGCTCGAGGTAGCGGCGGACGAGCTCCGCTTGCTTCGGGTCGTCCTCCGCGAGCACGATGTCTGCGCACATGCTGCGAGCATAAGGATCTCCGCCGGGGCGGGCGACCCGCCGCCGCGGGAACACCGGATCAGCACCGCTTCCTGACGGGTTCCTCACAATTCGCCGCGATAGTGGCCTCCGGACCCGCCGGCTCAGTCCACTTCGGACGCGCCGGGTGATCGGAAGCGGAGAAGCGATGATGGAGGCCGTCAGTGGCCGGTAAGTCCCGGCGGCGCGCGATCGCCGTCTCAGCCGCGGCTGCCGTGGTGGTGCTTCTCGGCGCCGGCGCGTACGTGGCCATCGATCACGGCCGCGGCACGGCGGAAGCCGCGGCTCCCCCGCCCGCCGTGAGCACCGTGGCCGTGGCCAAGACCGATCTGTCGAACACACGGACGTTCACGGGCACCCTCGGATTCGGCACGCCCGACCCGCTCAAGGGCGCCGGCGCCGGCGTGGTCACGCAGCTGCCGGACGTCGGCACGATGGCCCAGCGCGGAAAGCCGCTGTACTCCGTCAACGGTGTCCCGGTGCCGGTGTTCTTCGGTGACACCCCGCTGTTCCGCAAGCTCGACAACCCCGACCTGACCGGCCCGGACGTCGCCACGGTGGCCGACAACCTCGCCCGGCTCGGCTACTCCGTCGGCGCGCGCACGAAGGGCCCGCTGAAGGCGAAGTTCACGTTCGCCGGCGCGCTGAAGAAGTGGGAGAAGAAGGCCGGCCTGCCCGACACCGGCACGCTCGACGTCGGCCAGGTCGTGGTGCTGCCCGGCGAGGCGCGCGTGAACAGCGTGACCGCCCAGCTCGGCGACCCCGCCGCGGGCCCGCTGCTCACCACGACGCCGACGTCGAAGGTCGTGGTCGCGCCCGTCGACGCGGCGGAGGTCGGCTCGGTGAAGACCGGCATGGACGTGACGATGGTGCGCCCGGACGGCAAGGAGCTCCCGGCGAAGGTCACCTCGGTGAGCACCGCCGTGAGCGGCGGCGACCCGTCGGGTGGCGACCCGACGCAGGGGCCGCCGAAGATCAATGTGACCGTGGTGCCCGTGAACGCGTCCGACGTCGCCGACCTCGACTCGGCGTCGGTGCAGGTCGAGGTGGCCACGGAGACCCACGCCGGCGTGCTGGCCGTGCCGATCGCCGCGCTGGTCGCGTTGCGTGAAGGCGGCTACGCCGTGCAGCTGCAGTGCGGGAAGCTCGTGCCGGTGAAGACCGGCATGTTCGCCTGCGACCAGGTGGAGATCAGCGGCCGGGGCATCACCGAGGGCCTGCGGGTGGTGACGACCTCGTGACGCCGGTGCTGGCCCTGCGCGGGGTGAGCAAGCACTACCCCGGGGGTGTGAAGGCGCTCGACAACGTGTCGCTGGCTGTCGCCGAGGGTGAGCTGCTGGCGATCGTGGGACCGTCCGGTTCGGGCAAGTCGACGCTGCTGAACATCGTCGGCACGCTCGACCTGCCGAACTGCGGCACCGTCGAGCTCGGCGGTCAGGACGTGACGCAGCTGAGCGACCGGCGGCTGTCCGCGTTGCGCGGGCGGGGGCTCGGGTTCGTGTTCCAGCAGTTCCACCTCACCGACGGCCTCAGTGCGGCGGAGAACGTGGCCACCGGCCTGCTGTACGCCGGGGTGCCGCGCAAGCAACGCCGTCCGCTGGCCCTGGAGGCATTGGGGCGGGTCGGGCTCGCGCACCGCGTGGACCACCGGCCGCACGAGCTCTCCGGTGGTGAGCGCCAGCGGGTCGCCATCGCCCGGGCCGTGGTGAACGACCCCGCGCTCGTGCTCGCCGACGAGCCGACGGGCGCGCTCGACACCGCCAACGGCCGCGCCGTGCTGGAGCTGCTCCACGGCCTCAACGCCGAGGGCACCACCACCGCGATCATCACGCACGACCGCGACATCGCGGCCGGCCTGCCGCGGCGCATCGAGTTCCGCGACGGCCGGATCGTGCAGGACCTCGTGGTGAGTGCCGCGTGAGCACAGCACTCGACACGCACCCGGTGCGCCTGGGCCTGCACGACGTCCTGCGTCTCGGCCTGCTCGGGATCAGCACCCGGCGGCTGCGCGCGACCCTGTCGGCGCTCGGGATCTCACTCGGCATCGCGACGATGATCGTGGTCATCGGCATTCCCGCCGCCAGCCAGGCCGCGCTACTGGACAAGCTCACGGCGCTGGGCACGAATATGCTGCGCGCCGAACCGCAACCGAACCAGACGCCGCCGGTGCTGCTGCCGGAGTCGTCAGTCGGCAGTGTCGCGCGGATCGGCCCGGTGACCACGGCGGCGGCCGTCGCGAACACACACCAGACCGTGCGGCGCTCCGATTTGACCGATCCGCTGGACGGCTCCGGTCTCGCCGTGCTGGCGAGCAGTCCGGACCTGCTGTCCGCGCTCAACGGCACCGTGCAGAGCGGCAAGTTCCTCGACGCGGCAACGCAGAACCTGCCCGCGGTCGTGCTCGGGTACGTCGCGGCGTCGCGCCTCGGCATCCCCGCGGTGACGCCCGGGCGGCCCGCGCCGATCGTGATGATCGGCAAACAGTGGTACACCGTGACGGGCGTGCTGGCGCCGATGCCGCTCGCGCCGGACATCGAGCGCGCGGTGCTCGTCGGCTGGGGTTCGGCCAAGCAGTTCCTCGGCTTCGACGGCCACCCGACGGTGATCTACGTGAAGGCGCGCGAAGACGCGATCCCGGACGTGCGCGCCGTGTTGCCCGCGACGTTGTACCCGCAGCTGCCGGGGCTGGTTTCGGTGAGCCGACCGTCGGACGCGCTGGCGGCCAAGCAGGCGAGCCAGACGACGTTCTCCGCGCTGTTCCTCGGGCTGGCGGGCGTTGCGCTGCTGGTCGGTGGTGTCGGCGTGGCCAACACGATGTTCATCTCGGTGCTGGAACGCCGCCGCGAGATCGGCCTGCGGCGCGCGCTCGGGGCGACGCGGGGGCAGATCCGCGGGCAGTTCCTCACGGAGGCCGTGGCGCTGTCCGGTCTCGGCGGCCTGGCGGGGACGGTGCTGGGGATCGTCGTGACGCTGCTTTACACGACGTACCAAGGGTGGCCGCCCGTCATCCCGCCGCTGTCCGTGGCCGGCGGCGTGGCGGGCGCGCTCGTCGTGGGTGCGCTGGCGGGGATCCACCCGTCGATCCGCGCGGCGCGGCTGACCCCGACGCAGGCGCTGGCGACGACATGAGGGAGCTTCGGATGTCGGAAGTGGTCAGCCTCGCGGGGCTGGCGCTGGTCCTCGCGGCGTGTTCGTCGCCCCCGCCTTCCAGCTCTCAGGTCGCTTCGCTGGGCACGCGCTCGGTTTCTGCGTCGTCCTCGGCGGCTCCTTCGACCGACCCCGACGGCGGCCGCCCCCGCCACCGCGTCGACGAATCGCCGGAAGACTCCCAGCGGCTCATCGAACCGTGGCGCACCTGCATGAAGGACCACGACGCGGACGTCGACCAGCAGCCCCACAGCATCGCGGGCGCCGAACAGTGGGCCAAGGACCACCAGGCAGCCGGCGACGCGTGCCGGTCCAAGCTGCCCCTGCTGCCGTGGGGGGAGGACCCGGCGAACCCGGCGTACAAGGACAACCTGCACCGCTGGGTCGAATGCATGACGTCGCAGGGCATGCACGTCGCCGAACACCCGGACGACGACGAGTCCCCGTGGCACTACACGAGCAACAACCAGCCCCCGAACTCGGACAAGATCGAGCAGGGGCGCGAAGTCCAGGTGATGGGACCGAGCGACAAGTAGCCGGCCGCGCCCCAATGCGGCGTTGGTTGCGTTCACCGCACCCAACGCGGCGCCCGGTGCGTTCAGTGCACCGAACGCCGCGTTGGGGTGCGGAGGGCAGGGCCTGAGGTGACGGTGTCAGGCGTTGGCGAGGTCGCGCAGCGCCGGCAGCAGCGCCCGCAACGCGCGGCCCCGGTGCGAGGCCGCGTCCTTTTCGGACGGTTCCAGCTCCGCCGACGAACGGGACTCGCCGTCCGGGACGAAGATCGGGTCGTAGCCGAAGCCGTTGGTGCCGCGGCGTTCGCGGAGCAGGGTGCCGCGCCATTCGCCGCGCACGATGGTCTCCTCGCCGGACGGGAGGACGAGGGCGGCGGCGCAGACGAAGGCCGCGCCGCGGCGGTCGTCGGGGGTGTCGGTGAGCTGGGCGAGCACCAGGTCGAGGTTGGCGTCGTCGTCGCCGTGGCGGCCGGACCAGCGGGCGGACAGGATGCCGGGCATGCCGTTCAGCGCGTCGACCGCCAAGCCGGAGTCGTCGGCGACGGCGGGCAAACCCGTGGCCGAGACGGCGTCGCGGGCCTTGGCGACGGCGTTGCCCTCGAAGTCCGGCGCGGTTTCCGGCGCCTCGGGGAACTCGTCGACGTCGGCGAGACCCAGCACCTCGATGCCGGAGATGCCCTCGGCCTCGAGGATCCGACGAAGCTCGCCGAGCTTCTTCTGGTTACGAGTGGCCAGCAGCAGCTTTGTCACTTCGCACCCTTCTTCTTGTCCGGGCGCGGTTGCGGCAGCTCACCCGGGTACGGCAGCGCCAGTGCCTCGTTCTGCAGCTGCGTGAGCGTCGCGCAGCCGGCGAGCGCCAGGTCGAGCATGGTGTCCAAAGTGGACCGCGCGAAGGTGGCGCCCTCGCCCGTGCCCTGCACCTCGATGAGCGTGCCGGCGTCGGTGGCGACCACGTTCATGTCGACCTCCGCGCGCGAGTCCTCCTCGTACGGCAGGTCCAGGCGCACGCGCCCGTCGACCACGCCGACGCTCACCGCCGCGACCGAGGACGACAGCGGCTGCGGGTCGTTGAGCCGGTTGGCCGCGCCGAGCCACGTGATGGCGTCGCGCAGCGCGACGTAGCCGCCGGTGACCGCGGCGGTGCGGGTGCCGCCATCGGCCTGGATCACGTCGCAGTCGATCACGATCGTGTTCTCGCCGAGCGCCGCGAGGTCGATGCACGCGCGCAGCGACCGGCCGATCAGCCGAGAGATCTCGTGGGTGCGGCCGCCGATGCGGCCCTTCACGGCTTCGCGGTCGCCGCGGGTGTTGGTGGCCGACGGGAGCATCGCGTACTCCGCCGTGACCCACCCGAGCCCGGAGCCCGCCCGCCAGCGCGGCACGCCCTCGGTGACGCTGGCCGCGCACAGCACGCGCGTGTTGCCGAACTCGATGAGCACCGAACCGGCAGGCCACTTCTGGAACCCGCGGGTGATCTTGATGTCGCGGAGCTGGTCGTCGTTCCTGCCATCTTTCCTCGTCACGGGGTGCACAATAAGGCAGGCCGCCGACAGTCCACCGCTCAGATCTCGTAGACGGCGCCCTGCGTCACGAGCTCGGCGTCCGGGAACACCGCCGCGGCCTCCGCCAGCACCGCGCGGCTGTCGGTCCACGGCGCGATGTGCGTGAGCAGCAGCCGCCCGACACCGGCGTCCTTCGCCAGCTCACCGGCCTGTTTCCCGGACAGGTGCACGCCGTCGGGCCGGTCGGCGGCGTCCGTCCACGAGGCCTCCGACAGCAGCACGTCGACGCCGTCGGCCAGCTCGCCCAGCGCGGTGCACGGACCCGTGTCGCCGGTGTAGGCGAAGAGGGCGCCGCCGTAGGAGATCCGCAGGCCGAACGCCGGCGTCGGGTGCTGCACCACGGCGGCCGTCACGTCGAACGGCCCGATCCGCACCGTCTCCTCACGCAGCGTGTGGAAGGCGTAGACGTCGGACAGGTCCACGGCGGCGCGCTCGTCGGCGTCGGCGGCGTACGCGTGGGCCAGCCGCGTCGGGGCGTCCGCCGGTGCGTAGAGCGGCAGCTGCCGCGGCCGGGCCGGGTACGGCGGCGCCGGGTGGTAGCGGCGCAGCACCGTGAGGGAGTTGACGTCGGCGCAGTGGTCCGAATGCAGGTGCGACAGGACGAGCGCGTCGAGGTCGAACGGGTCGAGCACCGTCTGGAGCTGGGCGAACGCGCCGTTGCCGAGCTCGAGGCCCAGCCGGAACCCTTCCGCTTCCAGCAGGTACCCGGACGCGGCGGCGTTCGGGCCGGGGACGCTGCCCGAGCAGCCGAGGATCGTCAGTCGCACGTGGTTCAGCCTAGGCGCTGGTGGGAGCCAGGACACCCGGCGCGAACCCCATGAACCGCGCCGCCAGCCGCGTGAACGGCTCCGGCGAGCCCGTGGCCAGGAACTCGTGCTGCGGCGCCGTGTCGCGGTCGGCCAGCAGGTCGAGCTCGGTGAGCACGCGGTAGAGGTCCTTGGCCGTCTCGTCCGCGCTGGAGACGAGCGTGATGTCCTGACCCATCACGATCTGCAACACGCCGGAAAGCAGCGGATAGTGCGTGCAGCCCAGCACCAGCGTGTCGACCTCGGCATCGAGCAGCGGCTGCAGATAACCCTGCGCGAGACCCAGGATCTGGCGCCCGGACGTGATGCCGCGCTCCACGAAGTCGACGAACCGGTGGCACGCGACGCTCGTCAGCTGCACGTCGGGCGCCGCGGCGAACGCGTCGTCGTAGGCCCGCGAGCGAACGGTCCCCTCGGTCCCGATCACGCCCACCCGGCCACTGCGCGTGACCGACGCGGCGCGACGAGCGGCCGGCAGGACGACCTCGATGACGGGGACGTCGTAGCGCTCCCGGGCGTCGCGCAGACAGGCGGCCGAGGCGGTGTTGCAGGCGATGACCAGGGCTTTCACGCCACCTTCAACGAGGTCGTCGAGGGCTTCGAGGGCGTACTGGCGGGCCGTCGCGATGGGGAGGGGGCCGTACGGGTTGCGTGCGGTGTCGCCGACGTAGCGCAGCTGCTCGGCCGGCAGCAGCTCGAGGATCGACCGGGCGACGGTGAGACCGCCGACGCCGGAATCGAAAACCCCGATGGGCGCGTCGGCGGTCGGGGTGCTCACACCTCGAGGCTACCGGCCGCCTTCTTCTTGGGGCGCTCGCCCCGCGCCGTCAGCCAGGCCGCGAGGACACCGGCGAGCGCGCCGAACAGGTGGCCCTGCCAGGAGATGCCCGGGTTGCCGGGCAGCAGGCCCCACAGCATCCCGCTCCACACGCCCAGCAGCACGACCGCCACCACGATCTGCCCGAACGCCCGGTTGAAAATGCCGCGGACCAGCAGGAACGCCAGCCACCCGAACGCCAGCCCGGACGCACCCACCGTGTAGGTGTTCGCCGGCCCGACCAGCCAGACCCCCAGGCCCGACACGATCCAGATGATCGCCGTGACCACCGCCCAGCGCCCGATCCCCGCCGCCATCGCCAGGAACGACAGCACGAGCACCGGCACGGTGTTCGAGAACAGGTGCCCCCACCCGGCGTGCAGCAGTGGTGCCCACAGGATCCCGTCGAGCCCCGACAGCTGCCGCGACACGATGCCCCCGTGGTCGAGGTTCGCGGGCAGGATCACGTCCACGAGCTCCACCAGGTAGAGCACGAGCGTGAACCCCACCGCGACGATCGCCGCAGCCTTGGGGTTGGGCGGCAGGACGCGCTTCGCCACATCGGTGGCCTTCGCCTTGTCCGCCGGCTGGTCCCCGAACGGCATGGGCTGCGGTGGGAGTGTGCTCACCTGTTCCAGGCTACGTCCGTCCGGTGCGGGTGGCCTCGGGTGAATTCCCTGATGTTGCTGTGTTGAGCTGTTCCAAGCCGCGGGTTGCCCACGAGCGCAAGGACTCGTCGGGGCTACCGAGCTGGGCGGCGAGGACGGGCAGCGCCTCGGGCGCCTCCGCCTCGCCGATCACTCAAGCAGCCAACAGCGAAGGCCCGAGTCGGTCTCCCGCTCGAACTCCGCGCCCAGCGCCTCGACGTGCTCGGTGACCTCGGCGAGCAGGAGCTGAAAGCCGTCTTCCCGGATCTGCGGGTTGTGGCGCCGCATCATCCGCATGGCGGTCTCGAAGGTGCCGGGCACGGGATCGAGGCTAGTGGCTGAGGTCGAACGGGCTCTCCCCCGCAGTGAGTTCCGAGAAGACCTTGATGAGGTGCTCCGCCGTCGCCTCCTCCGTCTGGCCGGCCATGGCCGCCTCCAACTCGGCACTGCCGATCGCGATCCGGGCGCTGCGCGGGAACATCGTCTGCTCGTACTCGGACAACGCGGCCTCGACGTCACCCGGGTGGGCGGCGAGGGCCTGGGCGAGTTCGGCGGCGTCGAGCATGGCGAGGTTGGCTCCTTCGCCGTTGGGGGCATGAGGTGAGCCGCGTCGCCGATCAGGGTCACGCCCGGCACGCGGTCCCAGCGGTGCTCCAGCGGCAGGACGTGCTGCGGGCGCAGCACGAGTGGGGTGTCGCCGTTGGTGATCAGCGCCGTCAGTTCCGGGGCCCAGCCGCTGAACTCCTGCGCGACGCGGGCAGCAGCACCAGCCCGATCCGTGAAGTCGATGGCCGCGAACCAGTCCAGCGGCAGCGTCAGCGACACGTACGTGTGGATGGTGTCACCGCTTTCCCAGTGGGCCATGATGCCCTTGTCCGACGCGACCGCGCCCATCGAGCCGCCGCCGACGGCCTCGGCGGTGGCGGGGTGGCGGTGGCGGTGTCGGCCTCGTACAGGTAGGTCTCGACCATCGCCGTGCCGGCGTACTCGGGAACGGCGGCCGAGAGCAGCGTCCGGACGCGCGACCACGCGCCATCGGCGCCGACCAGCAGTTCGCTCACGACGACGCTGCCGTCGGTGAAAGCGGTTTCGTGCCGGCCGTCTCCCCGGGCGGGCCTCGAGAACCTTGTGGCCCCAACGAACCGTTTCGGCGGGAAGCGAGTCGAGCAGCAGCTGCCGCAGCTGCCCGCGTTGGACTTCGGGCCGGCCTCCGGTGCCGTCGTCGGCCTTGTCGAACAGCACGGTGCCCTCGCGGTCCAGGAACCGCGTCTGCTGGCGGCCTTCGAGGATGAGCCCGCGGAATTCGTCCATGAGCGCGGCGGCCTCGATGGCGATCTGGCCGTTGTAGTCGTGGATGTCGAGCATCCCGCTCTGCGCACGCGCACCCGCGGACGCCTCGCCTTCGTAGACGGTGGCCGGGATGCCGTGGACGTGCAGGACGCGGGCGAGGGTGAGGCCACCGAGGCCGGCGCCGATGATCGTGACGGTGTTCATGGTGGCTCCTTCGAGTCAGGAGCGGCCCGGTGAGCCGCTCTCGAACCGAAGGGTGCCGTGATCCACTGGCACGGCGCGCACACCGCGCTGCCACCCGCCTGGCAGCCGCTGCCAGTGCGATGCCGGCGTGAATTCTCAGGCCGGAGCCGCCGGCAGCTCCCGAAGCCCCAGCGCCCAGTCAACCGCGGCCTCCGCGTGCAGCCGTGTGGTCGGGAAGACCGGGACCGAGCTGTCGGACTGGTCGACGAGCAACTCGATCTCCGTGCAGCCGTAGATCACGGCTCGCGCACCGGCCTCGACCAGCCGCGCGATCACCTCGCGACAAGCCGCCCGCGAAGACGGCCGGACAACGCCTTGCACCAGCTCGTCGTAGATCACCCGGTGCACCAGCTCCTGGTCCACTTCGGACGGAACGAGCACCGAAAGCCCGTGCGCCGCAAGGCGTTCGCGGTAGAACGGCTGGCTCATCGTGAACGCCGTCCCCAGCAGGCCCACCGAGCAAACCCCGGCCGACCGCACCGCCGCGGCCGTCGTGTCCCCCAGGTGCAGGAACGGCACCCGCGTCCGCAGCGCCGAAGCCACCTTGTGCATCGTGTTGGTGCACAACACGATCACGTCCGCGCCCGCCGTCTCCAAGGCCGAAGCGGCGGCGGCCAGCAACTCCCCCGCCGCCGCCCAGTCACCCGAGGCCTGCAGCGCCTCGATTTCGGCGAAGTCCACGGAGTACAGCACCACCCGCGCGGAGTGGTACCCGCCCAGCTCCGACCGGACGCGTTCGTTCACCAGTCGGTAGTACTCCGCCGAAGACTCCCAGCTCATGCCACCCAGGAGCCCGATCGTCTTCACGCCCAGAGCTGCCCGTCCAGCCGCGCGGCGGCTTCGTCGAGCGAACCCGCGTACGCGCCCGTGGACAGGTACTTCCAGCCGGCGTCCGCGACGACGAAGGCGACGTCCGCGGTCTCCCCACGAGCGGCGGCCTTCTCGGCGACGGCCAACGCGGCGTGCAGGACCGCACCCGTCGAGATACCGGCGAAAATGCCTTCTTGCTCCAGCAGTTCCCGCGTCCGCCGGAGCGCGTCGTAGGCGCCGACGGAATAGCGCCCGTTCAGCACGCTGGGGTCGTACAGCTCCGGCACGAAACCCTCGTCGAGGTTGCGCAGGCCGTACACGAGCTCGCCGTACCGCGGTTCGGCCGCGATGATCTGCACGCCCGGCTTCGCCTCGTGCAGGTACCGCCCCACACCCACCAAAGTCCCCGTCGTGCCGAGGCCACCGACGAAGTGGGTGATCGTCGGCAGGTCCTTCAGCAGCTCAGGGCCCGTGCCGCGGTAGTGCGCGTCGGCGTTGGCCGGGTTGCCGTACTGGTAGAGCATCACCCAGTCGGGGTTCTGCTCCGCCAGCTCCTTGGCGCGCCGCACGGCCTCGTTCGAGCCGCCCGCCGCCGGCGAGAACACGATCCGCGCGCCGTAGGCCTGCAACAGCTGCTTGCGCTCGGTGGAGGTGTTCTCCGGCATCACGCACACCAGCCCGTAGCCCTTGAGCTTCGCGGCCATGGCGAGCGAGATGCCGGTGTTGCCCGACGTCGGCTCGAGGATCGTCGAGCCGCGTCGCAACCGGCCCTCACGCTCGGCGGCCTCGATCATGGCCAGCGCCGGCCGGTCCTTGATCGAACCGGTCGGGTTGCGGTCCTCGAGCTTCGCCCACAACCGCACGTCGTCCGTGGGCGAGAGCCGGGGCAGCCCCACGAGCGGCGTGCCGCCGAGCGCGTCGAGCAGGGACTCGTAACGGGCCATCGGTTCAGCGCGCGCCGCCGGCCACGGCGGGCAGGATGGTGAGCGTGTCGCCGTCCTTCACCTCGGCCGCGAGGCCGCCGGCGAAGCGCACGTCCTCGTCGTTGACGTAGACGTTGATGAAGCGGTGCAGCTTCTCCTCCTTGACCAGGCGCGCCTTGAGCCCGGAGTGGCGCGACTCGACGTCGTCGATCACCTCGAGGACGGTCTTGCCCGCCGCCTCGACGGACTTCTCGCCGCCGGTGTGCGTGCGCAGGATGGTCGGGATGGAGACGGTCACGGCCATGGTTTTCTACCTCCGAAGTGGGTTCTGAGAAGCTGACGCACGGGACGCAGCCCTTATTCCGGCAGCTCAGTCGACGATCTCGACCGGCTCCTCGGTGATCTCGGCGTCCACGATCCGGTACGAGCGGAACTCGTGCGAATCGGGGTCCTTCGTGGAGACGAGCACGTAGTGCGCGTCGGGTTCGGCGGCGATGTTCGCGTCGGTGCGCGACGGGTAGGCCTCCGTCGCGGTGTGCGAGTGGTAGATCACCACGGGCACCTCGTCGTTCGCGTCCATCTCGCGGTAGAGCTTGAGCAGGTCACCCGAGTCGAACTCGTAGAAGGTCGGTGACCGCGCCGCGTTCAACATCGGGATGAACCGTTCGGGGCGGTCAGAGCCCACGGGACCAGCGATCACCCCGCACGCCTCGTCGGGGTGGTCACGGCGGGCGTGGGCGACGATCTCGTCGACGAATTCACGGCGGATCCGGAGCACATTCAACATCTTAGGTGGTGGACCCACCCTGTCCAGACTGTGAGACCTTCCGCTCAGGCACCTGGTCGGGGACAATTTCGGCCGTGCCTGTGCCGACGAAGGTCCGCGACCGCTGCCTGCCGTTCCTGCCCGACGGCGACCGGATCCAGTACGTGTTCGCCGGCGACTCGCTCTACCTCAACGGGATGGCGGCGCACTACGGCTTCCTGCTGGTGGTCACCGACCGCCGCGTGGTTGTGCTCGCCTGCGGCCGCTTCCGGCGGCTGCGCCCGAAGTCGGTGTGGGAGGTGCTGCCGCGCTCCGCCGAGCTGGGGCCGGTGGAGGAGCACCCCTCACTGGGGCCGACGATCTCGGTCGCCGACCTCGTGCTGGAGATCGACGAGGCCGACGTCGTCGCGGTCCGGGCCGCCGACCTCGAACGCGACGGCGCGTGGGCCCCGCAGGACCCGCTGCCGGACCTCTAGCCCTCGAACGCTTCGGGCCACACGTCCCGGTACGCCGCCACTCCACCGGCCGCGGTGGCCCTGAGCAGCCCGTGGACCATCGCGCGGGCGAACACCCGTGCCGCGGCCGAGCACAATGCGTCGAGCGCCGCCGCCCGCTGCCCGTCGGCGAACGTGCCGACGCCGGCGGGCAGCTCGCGAGCGCCCGTGGCCAGCACGAAGACGGTGTCGCCGTCGAACATCGTGTGCGCCGGGCGCACAGCGCGGGCCAGGCCGTCCTGCGCGGCGACCGCGAGCCGGCGCGCCTCGGCCTTCGACAGCGCCGCGTCGCACGCGACGACGCCGATGGTGGTGTTCAGGTCGGTCCGCGCGGGCGGCACCTCACCCGGCCGCGAAGGCCAGCGGACGCCGAACTCACCCGCCACCTCGTGGTCCGCGGCGAACGCGCGCCCGGTCGTGAAGTCCACGGCTTCGCCGGCGGCGTTCACTGCCGCCAGCGCCCCGACCGTCACGCCGTCGACCACCTCGCTCGCCGAGCCGATGCCGCCCTTGAGCGACCCGACCACGGCCCCCGTGCCGGCGCCGACCGAGCCCGAGGCGAACGTCTTCGAGGCTGCTTCGCAAGCGGCGTAACCGAAAGACGAGTCCGGCCGGTTGCCCCAGTCGCTACGGGGAAGGTCGAACAGCACCGCGCCGGGCACGATGGGCACGACCTCGTGCGGCTCGCGCCCGACCGGGAAGCCCAGGTTGCGCTCCGAAAGCCAGCGCATCACGCCGTCGGCCGCGGCCAGCCCGTAGGCGCTGCCCCCGGAGAGGCACACGGCGTTCACGCGCTGCACCAGGTTCTCCGGCTCCAGCAGGTTCGTCTCGCGCGTGCCGGGCGCGCCACCGCGCTGGTCGACCGCGCCCGTCGCGCCGTCCGGCACGAGGACCACGGTGGTGCCGGTCGCCCAGCCGTCGCCGAGGCGGTGGTGGTGCCCGACCAGGACACCCGGAACGTCGGTGATCACGCGGTCAGCGCCTGGATCAGCGTCTCCTGCACCCAGGTCAGCCAGTGGTACACGCCCAGGTGCGGGGCCCGCGGGTCGTCGTCGGGCAGCTCGTCGGGCATGTCCTCGGTGACGTCGAGCGCCGTGCCGAGCGCGAGGCGCACGTCGTTGAGCGCGCCCAGCCACGCGTCGGCCTGCTCGACGTCCAGGTGCACGTTGCCGCCGTCGCGCGGCAGCGTGTCGAGCACGACCTTCGCCACGCCGACCTTCGTCTCCAGCAGCTCGGGCTCGTGCAGCGAGCGCATGGCCGCCGCGGAGTCGAGGTCCTCGCGGGTGGGGTTGTCGGGGTCGAGCTTGTGAAAATCGGGCAGCAGCCGCGAGAGCACCGGGTCGTCGGGCGACTCCGACGGGCCGGTGCGGATGCCGGTGAGCTCCGCCAGCTCGTCCTGCGGCGCCTCCTCGGCCCGCGCGCGCAGCATGTCCTCGAGCTGGCTGACCAGGCCGCGCAGCACGGCGGCCTCCTGCTGCTCGAATCCCGCGAGGATCACGTCGCCCTTGCGTCGCCACGCCTTCACGAGGGCTGCTCCATCGTCGCCCACAGCCCGGCGGCGTGCAGCTTCGCCACGTCCGTCTCCACCTTCTCCTTGGACCCCGACGACACGATCGCCTTGCCCTTGTGGTGCACGTCGAGCATCAGTTTCGTGGCGTGGTCCCGGCTGTAGCCGAACAGCTTCTGGAACACGTACGTCACGTACGACATCAGGTTGACCGGATCGTTCCACACGACGGTCCGCCAGGGCTTGTCCTCCTCGGCGACCTCTGCCCCGAGTGGATCAACCTGCGTCTGTTCGGATGCGACAGGCGTGGACATGCACCCCATGGTGTCACGGGGGTCACGGGGTACGCCGCGCCAGGTCCGGCCATGTGGGTGAATAGGCTGGCCCCATGGGTGCACCCGAGCCGGTAACCAGCGCCAGCACGGCGCTGCTCACCGACCACTACGAGCTGACCATGCTGGGCAGCGCGCTGGCAGACGGGACCGCCGAGCGGCCCTGCGTGTTCGAGGTCTTCGCGCGCCGGCTGCCCGACGGGCGGCGCTACGGCGTCGTCGCCGGAACCGCGCGCGTCCTCGACGCGATCGCCGACTTCCGGTTCACCGACGCCGAGCTGACCGTGCTGGAACAGACGGCGGTGGTCGACGACGCCACGTTGTCGTGGCTGGCCGACTACGAGTTCTCCGGCGACATCGAGGGCTACCCCGAGGGCGAGCTGTACTTCCCCGGGTCGCCGATCCTCACCGTGAGCGGCACGTTCGCCGAGGCCGTGGTGCTGGAGACGCTGGCGCTGTCGATCCTCAACCACGACAGCGCCGTCGCCTCGGCGGCCGCGCGCATGGCCGGTGCCGCGCACGGGCGCCCGATCATCGAGATGGGCGGGCGGCGCACCCACGAGTACGCCGCTGTCGCCGCCGCGCGCGCCGCGTACATCGCGGGCTTCGCGACCACGTCGAACCTCGAGGCCGGGCGCCGCTACGGCATTCCCACGCGCGGCACGGTCGCGCACGCCTTCATGCTGCTGCACGACAGCGAGGAGCAGGCGTTCCGCGCCCAGGTGGACAAGATGGGCCCGGACACAACGCTGCTTGTGGACACCTACGACATCACCGCCGGCATCGAGACCGCCGTGCGCGTGGCCGGGTCCGAGCTCGGCGCGATCCGGATCGACTCGGGCGACGTCGGCCCCCTCGCGCGCAAGGCTCGCGACCAGCTCGACTCCCTCGGCGCGAAGGACACCCGCATCGTCGTCTCCGGCGACCTCGACGAGCACGCCATCGCGGCGCTGCGCGCGGAGCCGGTGGACGCGTACGGCGTGGGCACCTCCGTCGTCACCGGCTCAGGCGCGCCGACCGCCGGCATGGTCTACAAGCTGGTGGAGGTCGACGGGCGGCCCGTCGCGAAACGCAGCGCGCACAAGGAATCCCGCGGCGGGCGCAAGCACTCGCTGCGGCGGCACCGCTCCACCGGCACGGCCGTGGAAGAGGTCGTGTGGACGGAGGCCTCGGGCCGTCCCAAGCCCGAGGAACACGATCTTGACCTGCAGATCCCCCTGGTGCGCGGCGGCCGCGCGGTGGATGATCTGCCCACGCTGGACGACGCGCGGGCCCGGTTGCGGCGCGCACAGGTCAGCCTGCCATGGGAAGGGCTCAAGCTCTCGCACGGCGAGCCCGCGATACCGACCACGTTTCTGTAGAGGGAGCCGAGAAATGGGAACCGCGCTGATCGTGGTGGACGTGCAGAACGACTTCTGCGAGGGCGGCTCGCTGGGCCTGCCCGGCGGCGCGGCCGCGGCGGAGGCCATTTCCCGCCAGGCCGCCGAAGGGGGCTACGACCACGTGGTCGCCACCCGCGACCACCACGTCGACCCGGGCGACCACTTCAGCGACACGCCGAACTTCTCCACGAGCTGGCCGCGCCACTGCGTCGCGGGCACTGCGGGCGCGTCGTTCCACCCGTCGCTCGACGTCGTGCCGATCACGGCCGTGTTCTCGAAGGGCGAGTACACCGCGGCGTACTCCGGCTTCGAGGGCAAGTCAGGCGACGGCCGGTCGCTGGAGGAGTGGCTGCGCGTCCACGACGTGACCGACGTCGAGGTCGTCGGCATCGCCACGGACTTCTGCGTGCGCGCCACGGCGCTGGACGCCGCGCAGGCCGGGTTCGGCGTGAAGGTGCTGCTGGACCTCACTGTCGGCGGTTCGCAGCCGACCGTCGACGCGACGCTGGCCGACTTCGACAAGGCCGGTGTCACCTACACCGGCACCGCGGTGGTGCCGGCCGCGTCCTGACGTCCTGAGTGGACGCTCGAACCGAACCACCCCAATGCGGTGTTGGTTGCGCTCAACGCACCCGATGTGGCGTTCGGTGCGCTCAACGCAACGAACGCCACATTGGGACGCTCAGGCCGGCGGCTGAGGCGCACCGCCCTTGCCGAACGGGTTGCAGGCGGCGGTGCCGAGGTAAATGTCGCCGCTGGCCGGGCCGCCCTGCGGGAACAGCTGGATGTGCACGGCGTGCGTGACGAGGCTGCCGTCGGCCGGCTGCGGGGTCACGGTCTCGTTGATCGTGATCGCCGCCAGCGCCGTGCCCGCCTCGCCGCCGGGGATCAGCACGCGGTAGTTCGCGGGGATCGACGACGGCACGGTGAACCCGCCGACCTCGCCGATCGACACCGTGCCGCTGCTGCCGTTCTTCGTGGTCGAGCAACCCGCGGAGTAGGTGCGAACGGTGATCGCGGGGCCGCCGAAACGCTTGAGTACGTCGGCCTCGAACCGTTGACCTCCGGACGCCACGGTGGCCACTGCGCCGTCGCGGCCGCACGTGGTGGCGCCGAGGCCGAACACCGCCAGGTCGCCGGTGTCGCCGCCCGTGGTGCGCGCGGTGGTGGGACCGTCGGCGTCGCAGCGGGCGAGGTCGCCGGTGACCACGTGCTGGTTGTCGACCAGCACGTCGACGCTGCCCGAAGAGCCCCAGCCGGTGGAGGTGGGGCCGTCGGCGAGGGCCGGGGCCGGCAGTCCCGCCGCGGCCGCGCCCAGCAGTGCCGTCGCCGTGACCAAGACCCGTCCGCGCATCACCCGTGCTCCCTTCGACCTGTGGTTGCATCCTCGGCAGCGAGGCACCCCCGCGAAACGTCACAACCCCGACACCACCCGGACGAGTGGTGTGGTGAGGAACGCAACTTGTCGGGGAAACCCGGGGTAACGAGCGTTAACCTCCTCGGACGTCCGTTTTCGATCGTGGGAGGTCCCCGTGTCGTCGCTGTCCCTCACCGGCCGCCGCCAGGTGCTGGCCGACCTCGTGCCCGGCGCCCTGGTGCGCGACCTGACGCTGGTCGCCGGCGGTGCGCTGCTCACCGGCGCGGCCGCGCAGCTGGTCATCCCCGTCCCGGGCAGCCCGGTGCCGATGACCGGCCAGACGTTCGCCGCGCTGCTCGTGGGCGCCTCGCTCGGCATGCGCCGGGGCGCCGCCTCGATGCTGCTGTACCTGCTCGTCGGCGCGGCCGGCGTGCCGTGGTTCCAGGGCGCGACGTCGGGTCTGTCCGGCGCTTCGGCCGGGTACGTCGTCGGGTTCGTGTTCGCCGGTGCGCTCGTGGGCGCGCTCGCCCGCCGCGGTGGTGACCGCACCCCCCTGCGCACGGTGGGGACCATGGTGCTCGGCAACGTCGTGATCTACGCGTTCGGCGTGCCGTGGTTGATGGCCGCCGCCGGCTTCGACTTCTCGACGGCGTTCGCCAAGGGCGTGGTGCCGTTCCTGATCGGCGACGCGCTGAAGATCGTGGTGGCGGCGGGTGTCCTGCCGCTCGCGTGGGCCGCGGTGGCGCGCCTGCACAAGGAAGACTGAGTGCACGGCGCTCCGGCACGAGCGGCCCGTTCGTGCCGGAGCGCCGAACATGTCGCCCCCGGCGGCTATCGTGTATCGCTGTGCCCGCTCGAACTGATTTCCCCGGCGTCCTCGAACTCCTCACCCACGCTGTGGAGTCCGTGGGCGGAGCCGAGCGGCCGGGCCAGGTGAAGATGGCCGACGCCGTCGGCCACGCCATCCGCACCGGTGAACACCTCGCCGTGCAGGCGGGTACGGGAACCGGGAAGTCCTTGGCGTACCTGGTGCCCGCGATCCGCCACGCGGTGGAGAAGGAAGCCACCGTCGTGGTCTCCACGGCCACGATCGCGCTGCAGCGCCAGCTCGTGGACCGCGACTTGCCGCGCCTGGCGAAGGCGCTGAAGAAGCCGCTCGGCCGCGAACCGACCTTCGCGATCCTCAAGGGCCGCCGCAACTACCTGTGCCTGCACCGGCTCGACACGGGCGCGCCCGACGAGCCGGAGGACGCGCAGCTGTTCGACCCATTCGCCGTTTCGCGGCTGGGCAAGGAGGTCACGCGGCTGCACGAGTGGTCTTCGGACACCGAGACCGGTGACCGCGACGAGCTCGTGCCGGGGGTCTCCGACCAGGCATGGCGCCAGGTTTCGGTCACCGCCAGGGAATGCCTCGGCGCCGCGCGCTGCCCGATCGGCACCGACTGCTTCGCCGAACGCGCGCGGGCCGAGGCCGGGCGCGCGGATGTGGTCGTGACCAACCACGCGCTGCTGGCCATCGACGCGTTGCAGGGCTACCAGGTGCTGCCCGACCACGACCTCGTGATCATCGACGAGGCCCACGACCTGGTCGACCGCGTCACGTCCGTCGCCACAGGCGAGCTGACCAGCGCCATGGTCTCCGCCGCCGCGCGCCGCTGCGGGCGGCTGATCGACGCGGATGTCGCCGACCGCCTGCTGGAAGCGAGCGACGGCCTCGCGCTGATCCTCGACGATCTCCCGGCCGGACGGCTGGATTCGCTGCCGCAGGCGCTGAAAGGCGCGATTCCCGCGGTACGCGACGCCGCGAAGGCCTGCCTGACGGCGCTGGGTTCCGACCGCAAGGAAGACGTCGACGGGGCCACCGCGCGCAAACTGGCGCGGTCGCTGCTCGAAGAGGTGCACGACACCGCCGCGCGCCTGCTCGACGCGTACGACGAAGATCTGGCCCACCAGCGCGACGTCGTGTGGCTCACGGGCGACCGCTACTCGGCGAACCCGCGGCCGCCGGCACTGAAGGTGGCACCGCTGGGCGTCGCGGGGCTGCTGCGCGAGCGGGTGTTCAACCTCAACACCACGGTGCTCACCTCGGCGACGCTGACGCTGGGCGGTGAGTTCGACACCATGGCGCGCCAATGGGGCCTGCCGCCCGGCGGCGCGCGCGTCACGAAGGCGCCCGGCGCGGCCACGGACAAGGAAGCGCCGGCCGACGAGGACAAAGGACCGAAATGGACGGGCCTCGACGTCGGCTCTCCGTTCGACCACCGGCGCAACGGGATCCTCTACCTGGCCAAGCACCTGCCGCCGCCGGGCCGCGACGGGCTTGCGGAGTCCACAATGGACGAACTCGCCGGGCTGGTCGAGGCCGCGGGCGGGCGCACGCTCGGGTTGTTCTCGTCGATGCGAGCGGCCAAGCAGGCCGCGGAGGCGATGCGCGAGCGGCTTGACTACCCGATCCTGTGCCAGGGCGACGACTCCATGCCCACGCTGGTGCGCCAGTTCACCGACGAACCGCGCACGTGCTTGTTCGGCACGCTCACGCTGTGGCAGGGCGTCGACGTGCCGGGGCCGTCGCTGCAGCTCGTGGTGGTGGACCGGATCCCGTTCCCGCGCCCCGACGACCCGGTGCTGTCGGCCCGCCAGCGGGCCGTGGAAGCCCGTGGTGGCAACGGGTTCCTCACGGTCGCGGCCACGCACGCGGCGCTGCTTCTCGCGCAGGGCACAGGCCGGCTGCACCGCTCGATCTCCGACCGCGGTGTGGTCGCGGTGCTGGACTCACGCCTGGCCACCGCGCGGTACGGCGGATTCCTGCGCTCGTCGCTGCCGCCCTTCTGGCCCACCACGGATCCCCAGGTCGCACGCGACGCGCTCAAGCGGCTCGACGCGGCGGCGCCCGCGTGACGGCGGGCACAACCCGGGCGGGTACGGTGAAGAGAACGAACACGACAGGGAGCACCGGTTGACCCAGGATTCGTCCAGCGCACGATCCCGGACCGTCAGTGTCGACGACACCGGGGTGCGGCGCCGCCTCGCCGATGGCAGCGAAGAGGCCGTCCAGTGGGCGGAGCTTTCGTCCGTGATGGTCAGAGTGATCCCGGACGGCCCGTGGAACGAGGACGTGTTCTTCATGCTCGTCGGCAACGACGGCAAGGGCACGGCCGTCCCCAGTGGAGACCCGGCCGCCGACGCCCTCATCGAGCGCCTCCAGTCGCTGCCCGGTTTCGACAACGAGAAATTCATCGAGGCCATGACCACGGACGCCGACCAGGCGTACGTGGTCTGGCAGAGCTGACGTTCCCCGCACAGAGCAGAGCCGAGGCCCTCGGGTAGGGCCTCGGCTCTCGCTGCGTCAGGCGGTCGGGAAAGACTCGGTGACGGGGATGGCCTTCTTGAGTGTCCGGCTCACGGTGCACAGGCGGTCGATCGCACGGTCCACCGCGGTCGCGAGGGCTTCGCGCTGTTCCGCGTCGAGGGAGGACACGTCGACGTCGAAGGTCACGTGCACCCCGTCCAGCTCCGAAGCTCCTTCGCGGCGATCAGCTGTGACGCCGACGCGGAACTTCGAGTCCTCGCCGATGCGGCGCGTGATCAGGTTCTCCGCGGTCACGGCGGAGCAGCCCGCGGTCGCGATCTGCAGCAGCTCGGACGGTGAGAAGGCGCCTTCCGCTCCCGTGCGCCCGATCCGCACCTCCGCGCCGCGCTCGTTGCGCCCCACGAACTGGTGCTCGCCTTCGCGCTGGACTTCCAGGGTCATCGCCTGCTCCTCCCGACGTTCCTACTGATCAGCAACCGCAAGCGGCACACCGGTGTTCCGTGCCGAGACGTACTGCACTCACGCCGGGTACTGCGCCAGGACCGTGATCGTGCCGGGATCGACCTCCGTGAACCCCGCGTCCCGGACGGCGATCACGCGGTCCTCGCGCCAGCCGGCCTCGGGGTCGTCCACCGGGCACAGTTCCTTCCACCGCGCGGGCGACGGCGTCCGCACGGCCACGCGGTAGTCCTGCGCCGCCCAGGCCGCCAGCTCGGCGTCCGACAGCAGCGAGGCCAGGATCATCGTCCCGTGCCCGACCTGCGCGGACGCCTTGCCGACGGTCATCGGCACCTCCGGGTTGAGCAGCAGCAGCGGCACACCCTCGGGCGCCGATCCCGGGGTGTCGGGCGGCAGCTCACTGCCGGAGATCTGCAGGCGCGACACCTCTTTCGGCGTCTCGCTGACCAGCCCGGGCACCAGCGCCCGGACCTCGGCGCCGTCGACCTCGACGGTGATGCCCGGCAGGTCCAGCACGGCCTGCCAATGCGTGCCCCGGGCTCGCCGCGCGACCTTGCGGATGCGGTTGTCGAGCCACGCGTGCATCGGCTCGGCCCATTCGCCGCCGGGCTCGGAGCGTTCGTCGAGACACACGGCCAGCGCCGCGGCGGCGGCCGCCTCGAGCAAGGGCGTGCGGCCGGGCGGCTCGGCGCGTTCGATGCGCAGGATGACCGGCATCGCGCGTACCTGGGCCGGGTCCTCGTCCGAGGTGTCGGACGTGTCCTGCGCGGGCAGCCCCAGCCAGTAGGCGTAGCGGCTGCCCAGGGGCTCCAGCACGTGGTTCACGGCCTGACCAGCTCCAGCCCGTCGGCGGCGTCGGCGGCTTCCACCTCGGCACGCGTGACACCCAGGACGAACAGCACGGCGTCCAGGTAGGGGTGCGAAAGAGCGGTGTCCGCGACCTCGCGCAGCGCCGGCTTCGCGTTGAACGCCACGCCCATGCCCGCCGCCGACAGCATGTCGATGTCGTTGGCCCCGTCGCCGACGGCAACGCACTGGCCCAGCGGGATGCCGTACTCGTCGGCGAAGCGGCGAAGCGCCTTCGCCTTGCCCGCGCGGTCCACGACCTCGCCGACGACGCGGCCGGTGAGCTTGCCGTCCGCGATCTCCAGCTCGTTGGCCGCCGCGAAGTCGAGGCCGAGCTCGTCCACGAGGTGGTCGATGACCTGCGTGAACCCGCCCGAGACCACGCCGCAGCGGAAGCCCATGCGCTTCAGCGTGCGCACGGTCGTGCGCGCGCCCGGCGTGAGCTCCAGCGACGCCGCGACCTCGTCGAGCACCGACTCGGGCAGCCCGGCCAGCAGCGAGACGCGCCGTTCGAGCGATTCGGTGAAGTTCAGCTCGCCGCGCATCGCGGCCTCGGTGATCTCGCGGACCTGCGCCTCGACACCAGCGTGCGCGCCGAGCATCTCGATGACCTCGCCCTGCACGAGCGTCGAGTCGACGTCGAACACGACCAGCCGCTTCGCGCGCCGGCTGATGCCCGCGCGCTCCACCGCGACGTCTACGGCTGCGGTCGAAGCGGCGTCGGCCAGCACCGAACGCAGCTCGGCGTCGGCGGCTTCGGTGTCCTCGTGGACCGAGACGTACAGCTCCAGCCCGGTCACCGGGTAGTCGGCGACGCTGCGGATCGAGTCGATGTTCGCGCCGAGCGCGGCCAGCCGCGCGGCGACCTCGGAGAACGACCGCGCCGTGACCGGACGGCCCAGCATCACCAGCACGTGGGACGAGTCCTGCTTGCCGAGGGCGAACGGGTCGGCGCCGATCGCGTCGCCGATCTTCACCTCCACCTGCATGCCGACGGTCGCCATCGCCTGCTCCACGGACTCCTGCAGGCCCTCCGGGTCGCGGTAGACACCGGCCAGAACTCCCAGTACGAGCTGTCCGCGGATCACGACCTGCTCGACGTCGAGCACGTCGACGTCGTGGCGGGTGAGCACGGCGAACAACACGGAGGAGACACCGGGCTTGTCGGGACCGGTCGTGGTGATCAGGACGGGCGTCTGGGTCACTGGGCTCTATCCCTCGTTCGGCGCTGTGCGAGCACGATCAGTCTGGCGCGGAACGCCGGGCGCAAAAAGGGCGCGTGCCCGGCTTCACACAAGCCGAGCACGCGCCCCCAACGTTTTGAACGGGCTCCGCGGTCAAACGGGCTTTTTACTGCTCGCCCGAGTTGTCGTTGCTGTGGTCACCCGGCATGGTCGCGTCGACCAGCTTCTGCGACGGCGCGGCCTGGTGGCGCGGCTTGCCGAAGAAGCCGATCTCACCTTCGGCGTGCATGCGCTCGACCATGTGCGGGTAGTGCAGCTCGAACGCGGGACGTTCGGAGCGGATGCGCGGCAGTTCGGTGAAGTTGTGTCGCGGCGGCGGGCACGACGTGGCCCATTCGAGGGAGTTGCCATAGCCCCACGGGTCGTCGACCGTGACGATCTCGCCGTAGCGGTAGCTCTTGAACACGTTCCAGATGAACGGCAGCGTGGACGCACCGAGGATGTACGCGCCGATCGTGGAGATCGTGTTCAGAGTGGTGAACCCGTCGCTGGCCAGGTAGTCCGCGTACCGGCGGGGCATGCCCTCGGCACCCAGCCAGTGCTGCACCAGGAACGTGCCGTGGAAGCCGATGAACGTGGTCCAGAAGTGCCACTTGCCGAGCTTCTCGTCCATCATCCGGCCCGTGATCTTCGGGAACCAGAAGTAGATGCCGGCGAAGGTGGCGAACACGATGGTGCCGTAGAGGACGTAGTGGAAGTGCGCCACCACGAAGTAGCTGTCGGACACGTGGAAGTCGATGGCGGGCGCGGCGAGCAGGATGCCGGTCAGGCCGCCGAACAGGAACGTGACGATGAAGCCCATCGAGAAGATCATCGGCGTCTCGAAGGACAGCTGGCCCTTCCACATCGTGCCGATCCAGTTGAAGAACTTCACACCGGTCGGGACCGCGATCAGGAAGGTCATGAAGGAGAAGAACGGCAGCAGCACGGCGCCGGTGGCGTACATGTGGTGCGCCCACACCGCCACGGACAGGGCCGCGATCGCCAGCGTCGCGAAGACCAGGCCCTTGTACCCGAACACCGGCTTGCGGCTGAAGACCGGGAAGATCTCCGACACGATCCCGAAGAACGGCAGGGCGACGATGTACACCTCTGGGTGACCGAAGAACCAGAACAGGTGCTGCCAGAGGATCACCCCGCCGTTGGCCGGGTCGAAGACGTGTGCCCCGAGATGCCGGTCCGCCAGCAGGCCGAACAGGGCCGCCGTCAGGATCGGGAACGCGAGCAGGATCAGGATGCTCGTGACCAGGATGTTCCAGGTGAAGATCGGCATCCGGTACATCGTCATGCCAGGCGCGCGCAGGCAGACCACGGTGGTGACCATGTTGACCGCACCGAGGATCGTGCCCAGACCGGAGACGATCAGGCCGGAGATCCAGAGGTCGGCGCCGACGCCCGGCGAGTGGATCGCGTCCGACAGCGGCGTGTAGGCGAACCAGCCGAAGTCGGCGGCGCCACCCGGCGTCAGGAATCCGGAAAGGACGATCAGCCCACCGAAGAGGTAGAGCCAGTACGAGAACGCGTTGAGCCGCGGGAACGCGACGTCGGGCGAACCGATCTGCAGTGGCAGCACGAAGTTGGCGAACCCGAAGAGGATCGGGGTCGCGTACAGCAGCAGCATCACCGTGCCGTGCATGGTGAACAGCTGGTTGTACTGCTCCTGCGACAGGAACTGCTGGCCCGGCCGGGCCAGCTCCGTGCGGATCAGCATGGCCATCGCCCCGCCCGCCATGAAGAAGGCGAACGAGGTGACCAGGTACATGATGCCGATCTGCTTGTGGTCCGTCGTGCGGAACAACCGCAGCAGGTACGAACCCTTAACCGTCTCGCGCGCGGGGTATGGGCGCGTTGCGATCGGCTTGGGGGCTACGGCCGTCACTCCTGCCTCCAACACTGAAACCTTGTGGTGGTCATCGTCCGGGTCGCCGGGGGTCGGGACGGGCCCGATCCGACGGCTAGAGGGATCGTAGCCCTCGCTACCCACCGTCGCTCGCACCGGCTGCTTAGATCACCGCATGGCCGACCCGTACACGGCTTCCGCACTCGGCGCGGCCCTCTCGGTGGCCCGCCGCCTCGGCCTTGCGACGGAGTCCGCCGAGGTCCTCCACGAACGCTCGAACGTGCTGGTGAGACTGGGTCCCGTCGTCGCGAGGGTGCCTGGGACGACGCGCCTGCTGCGACCCGACGCGACGGCCTGGCTCGAGCGCGACGTCGCCGTTTCGCGGCACCTCACGCAGAGTGGTGTGCTCGTCGTCTCACCCACCACGGATCCCCCGGCCGGACCCCATTTCGCCGACGGGCTGCCGGTGACGCTCTGGCACTGGACGCCGCACGATCCGGACCTTCGGCACACGCCGGGCGAAGTCGCGAGTTCACTCGCGACGGTCCACGCGGCACTTCGTGCCTATCCGGACGAACTTCCCGTGCGCGGGCCCGTCGACGAGCTCCTGGGCGCGCTCGACCGGCACGGGGCCATGATGGACGGTGCCGCGGATTCCCTGCGCGCCGAGGCGTTGCGGCTCGCGGCCGCGCTGCCGGCGGACCGGATCCAGGCCCTGCACGGCGATGCGCACCCGGGCAACGTCATCGCGACCGCGGACGGGCCGTGCTGGCTGGATTTCGAAGATACCTGGCGCGGACCGCTCGCCTGGGACCTCGCGATCCTGGCGAAACAGGGCGGACCGTCGTTCGCGGCCGCGTATCCGGACGTGGTGGATGCGGCTTCGGTCGAGGCGTGTCTGCGGTTGCGCGAGCTGTTCGTGGTGGTGTGGCGGTATTTGCTCGCGCTGCGCTGGCCCGCGCGGCTCGGCGAAGCGCGCGCGGCCCTGGCGGACTACTTCTAGGCGTACCAGCCGAGGATCGCCTCGACGACGCCCGCCGGGTCTTCGAGCGGCGTGAGGTGGCCGGCGCCGGGCAGGACGACGAGCATGGCTTCGTCGAGGGCGTCGACCATCTTGCCGGCTTCCTCGACGGGGGTGAGCTTGTCCTCCTCGCCGACGATGACGAGCGCGGGCACGTCGGACTTGCGCAGCACGTCGAGCGAATCGGGCCGGTTGCGCATCGCGCGCGCCGCCCACGCGACCCCGGCGGGCGGCTGGGCGTCGATGAGCTCGCGCACGCGTGGGGCGGGTTCCTGGTTGTGCAGGAGGTTCGGGAGGTTCGCGTCGGCAAGCCACCCCCGGACACCCTCGGTCTCGGCGCGTTCGGCGACCTTGAGGCGGTTTTCGGCCGCTTCGGGTGCGTCGGCGGTGGCTTTGGTGTCGATGAGCACGAGTCCGGCGACGCGTTCGGGGGCGGCTTTCAGCAGGGCGAGGGCGAGGTAACCACCCATGGAACAGCCGCCGAGCACCACTTCGTCCAGCTCCAGCCGATCAAGCAGCGCGAGGACGTCGCGCGCAGCGTCGTCGAGGCTCGGCTCGCGGTCGGTCTCCGGCAGCGGGCTGCGGCCCAGGCCGCGCTGGTCCGGCGTGATCAGCCGCAGGCGCTCGGCCAGGGGCGCGCGGACGGAGTCCCACATGCGGGCGTCAAGGGGGAAGGCGTGCAGCAGCAGGAGCGGCAGTTCGGTCATGACGGCGATTCTGTCGGACCCCGCCGCTAGCGTGCGGGGTGTGCTGAGGGAGATCGAGACTTCACGGCTCGTGTTGCGACCGTTCACCGAGGAGGACCGCGCCGCCGTCGTCGCCATCCAGACGGACCTGGCAACGCACCGCTTCAACCCGGACCCGCCGGACACTCCGACCGGCGACCTGCTGTTCGACTCGTGGCTGGCGCACTGGACCGAGCACGGGTTCGGCTACTGCGCCGTGCGGGAGCAGGACGGGGCCGAGATCCTGGGCCTGACGGGGGTGCGGCTGCGGCTGTTCCGCGGTGAGCGGGTGCTGAACCTGGCGTACCGCTTCGCGCCGTCGGCGTGGGGGCGGGGGTACGCCGTGGAGGCAGCGGGCGCCGCCGTGGAGTGGGCTGAGCGGGAACTGCCGGAGATGCCGGTGCTGATCAGCGTGAACGCGACGAACGCGCCATCGCTGCGGGTGGTGGACCGGCTGGGGTTCACGCGGTTCGAGGAGGAGGTGTACGAGGGGGCGGTTTCGCGACATTTCCGCCGATGAGGGTCGGGCCGCGCCACGGTCGGCGCGCCGGTTCTGGCGGCGCGGGCACCGGCTGACGCCGATTCGGGCCACCGCCCCGGCTGGGCAGTGGGCATCCGGTGCGGGCGCCCCGGCTCCTCGATGCCGGTGCGGACAGGCAGGCACCACTTGGCGAGCGTCGGGTCGCCCATCCGCTGGTCGGCGACCGTGCCCGAAGCGCAGTTCTGGCCGCCGGTCCGGGCCGCGGGCGTTGCAGCGGGCCGGCAAGCACCTTCCATGGCCGCCTTCATGAAGGCACTGCCTCCCGCCCTTTGGCGGCGCCCCTCCTGGGCCGCCCCCGCACCGGTCCCGGGCGCGGGCACCGCAGCAAGCCAGGCAAGCACGTTCCCCTGGCACCGCCTACCTCGAGGCCGCTGCCTCACGCCCTCCGGCCGGCCCCTTCCCGGCCACCCGCGCCGATCGGAGCCGCGGACATCACAGCAAGCCACGCAAGCACCGTCCCCTGGCTCCGCCTTTATCAAGGCACAGCCCGCCCAGCAGCGCGGCACGCCCCTCCTGGTCCCCTCCGCATCGGTCCTGGGCGCGGCGTCGCAGCGGGCCAGGCAAGCGCGTTCCCCCTGGCTCCGCCTACGTCAAGGCCGCTGCCTCACGCCCTCCGGCCCGCCCCTTCCCTGCCCACCCCGCACCGATCCGAGCCACGGACATCACAGCAAGCCACGCGAGCACCCTCCCCTGGCTCCACCTTCATCACCGCACCGCCCGCCACCCTCCGGCCGCGACCTTCCGGGCTACCAGCGGCGGTTCGGGCGCCGACGGGCGCGGGCGTCCCAGCAGGTGCGGTGCCAGTGGCGGCGGTCGGCGACGGAACCGGTTTCGTCGGCGGGCCACACCACGACGTGGGGCGTGCCGGGGCGGATCTCGTGGTCGCAGCCGGGGCAGCGGTACGTCTTGGTCGCGTGGGAGCCGGGCACGGTGCGCACCAGCCACTCGCCGTCGGGGCCGGACTCGGCGTGTGCCCATCCGCTGGCCGCGCCGAGGTCGGGCTGCTCGGCACGAGCGTGCCGGTCTCGGCCGGGGCGATGGTGTCGGGGCACGGGAACCACGTTAACCGGAGCGATCAGTGGGCCGCAGAGCATGGTCCACCTTGCCGTGGCGACCGAGCGACGACCGCCGGGCTCGGGCCGAGTCGCGGGGCCCGAGTCGCCGTGTTTCGAGGAAGCGCGCCGGCCGGGTCAGCCCTGCGCGAGGGCCAGCGGCACCAGCTGCTCAGCCTCCGTCAGCGAGCCGTGCTGGCCGATCAGCGACGTCTCCACTGCTTCGGCCAGGCCGCGGACCATGCCGAACGTGCCCTGGGCCGCCGCGACGACGTCGCCGATACGGGGGCGCACGCGGTCGCTCACGGTGCCGAACCAGCCCTGCGCGATGGCTTCGTCGCGGGGCAGGACCCAGGCGCGCGTGCCGAGGACGGACTGCCAGGCCGCGAGGACGTCGGCAGCCGCGCCCGCTTCTGTGTAGACGTGGCGGGCGCGGACCTCGCCGCCGAAGGCACGGACGCCTTCCAGCAGCTCCGGGGTGTCCTCGAGGTCGAGCTTGTCGTCCACGGTCACCATGCCGTGGTCGGCGACGACGGCCAGCAGAGCGCCCGCGGGGAGGCCGTCCACAAGGGACTCCACGAGGCGGTCGACGTGCCGCAGCTGCATGCGCCAGGCGATGGAGCCGGGGCCGTAGAGGTGGCCGAGCAGGTCGAGTTCGCTGTGGTAGGCGTAGCAGAACGACCGCGACGCGAGGACCTCCAGCGTCCGCGCGGCGAGGTCGCCCAGCGCGTGGACGCCTGCGTAGCGCGCGCCGCTCTGGGTGGCGCGGGTCAGCGCCGTGTCGGCGAACTGGGCGGACGACACGACGGCGGCGTCGAGGCCGGCCGCGGCGGCGCGTTCGAAAGTCGTCGGAAGCGGCTGGACCGAGCGGGGCGGGAGGGCGCCGCGCAGGTCGCTGCCGTCTTCGTGGGAGCGCCAGCGCAGGGCGTTGAGCACGCCCGTGCCCGGCACCTCGAACGTGTACCCGACCATCCCGTGCTCCCCCGACGCCAGGCCGGTGCCGATCGCGGCGACGCCGGCCGCCGTGGTCGACGGGAAGCCGACGCGCAGCGGGCTCTTCGCGAGCTCCGTGAGCACGGGCGCGTCGGCGGCGTGCTCGGCGAGGAGCTGCCAGCCGAGGCCGTCGATGAGCAGCACACACGCACTGCGAGCCTCCGGCAGCGCCAGGGAACCTGCCTCGCCCGGGACGCCGAGCGCGCCCAGCACCGCGGGGACGACCTGGCCGAGGTGCGGCAGGTCCGTGATCTGGGGAACGTCCACGAAGACAGCTTCCCACCCGCTTGCCCGGCAGCGATAATCGACGCATGCCCACTTACGCCTACCGCTGCCGCGACTGCACCGACACGTTCGAGCTGCAACGGCCGATGAGCGAATCCGGCGCTCCGGCACCGTGTCCCGAGGGGCACACCGACACCGTGAAGCTGCTGACCACCGTCGCGCTCACCGGCTCCGCCGCGAGCCCCGCACCGTCGGGTGGCTGCTGCGGCGGCGGGTGCTGCGGCGGCTGACGGTCAGCAGGCCTTCAGCGCCTGGTCGAGGTCGTGCCAGAGGTCCTCGACGTCCTCGAGCCCGGCCGAGAGCCGGATCAGCCCGTGGGTGATGCCCGCCGCCTCGCGGTCGCTCTCGGCGACGACCCGGTGTGTGAGCGACGCCGGGTGCTGGATGAGCGTGTCGACGCTGCCGAGGCTCACCGCCGGCGTGATCAGCCGGACGGCGGCGATCAGCGCGTGCGGGTCGCCCGCCACCTCGAACGCGACGAGCGGCCCGCCCAGCTTCGGGTAGTGGACGGCGCGTACCGCTTCGTGCCGGGTGAGCCGCTCGGCCAGCACGGCCGCGGTCGCCGAAGCGGCCGTGACGCGCAGCGGGAGGGTCGAAAGCCCGCGCAGCAACAGATATCCCGCCAGCGGGTGCAGCACGGCGCCCGTGGCGAAGCGGATTCCCCGCAGCCGCGCGGCTTCCTCCGCGTCGCACGCGACGATGCCGCCCATCACGTCGCCGTGGCCGCCGAGGAACTTCGTCGCGCTGTGCAGCACGAGGCGCGCACCCTGGCGGCCGGGGCGTTGCAGGACGGGCGTGGCGAAAGTGTTGTCGACGAGCACGGGCACGTCGCCGCACGCCTCGACGAGGGCCTTGACATCGAGCTCGGTGAGCGTCGGGTTGGCGGGCGTCTCGACGAACACGAGACCGGTGTCCGGCCTGAGCGCTGCGGCCACTTCACCGGGCGCCACCCAGGGTGACCTCGGTGCCGAGCAGCCCGGACGTCAGCAGGTGATCGGTCGACCCGTACAGCGGCCGGATGCCGACGATGTGCCGTTTTCCCTGCGACGCGGCGGAAAGCAGGCACGCGGACACCGCCGCCATCCCGCTCGCGAACGCCACCGCGTGGTCGAAACCCTCGAGCTCGGCCAGCGCGCGCTCGAACCGCTCGACCGTCGAGTTGCTGACGCGGCCGTAGATGCCGGAGACCTCGCCGCCGGACGAGAACTCGTCGATCCGCAGGGCCTCGGCCGCGCTGTCGCGGGACGGGTACGTCGTCGAGAAGTCGAGGGGTACGGCGTGCAGGCCCAGGTCGGTCAGGTCGTCACGGCCGGCGTGGACGGCTCGGGTGCGCAGCGCGTTCGTCATGGTCCGAAGGTTCGGTCATCATGCGGATTTGGTGCAATGGTTTCGGATATCATTCGGGGCGTGACCGAGTCTGTCGAACTGAGTCCGGTGGACCTCGAGATCCTGCGCGTGCTGCAGAACGATGCCCGGACGTCCAACAAGGACCTCGCCGCCGCTGTCGGCATCGCGCCGTCCACGTGCCTGGACCGCGTGGCGCGCCTGCGCGACACGGGCGTGATCACGGGCCAGCACGCGCAGGCCGACCCCGCCAAGCTCGGGCGTCCACTGGAGGCGTTCCTGTTCGTGCAGGTCCGCCCGCACCGACGCCAGCTGGTGGACCCCTTCGTCGCCGACCTGCTCGCCCTGCCCGAGGTGCGCGCCGTCTACCACCTCACCGGTCCGGACGACTTCCTGGCGCACGTGGCCACCAGCTCGGCCACCGAACTCCAGCGGCTGGTGCTGGACGAGCTCACGGCCCGCGACGAGGTCGCGCGCGTGCACACGAATCTGGTGTTCCAGCATTGGAGTGGTGGGGCGTTGCTGCCGCCTACTCCGTCCGCACCTTGACGGGGTGCCGGGGGTCGGTGGGACACAGAAAGATGTTCAGCGCGCCCTGCTCGCCGAACTCCCAGCCGGCTTCCTCGTCGTCGCGCCGCTCACACCCGCACGGCACCTCGTCCTCCTGCGTCGCCAGCGCGATCGCCTGACGCAGGCGCGCGCCGCACTCGCGGCAGCTCAGGTCTTGCGGATCCTCGCCGTACCAAGCCGTCCAGCCGCCGACTTTCGAGAACTGGCCGAGCTCGTACTCGACGTCATCGCGGCTCGCCGGCAATCCCAGCTCCGCGGCGGCCTCGGGGAAACTCCTCGACGTAGGGGAATTCTTCCAACCGGCACGGATCGAGGACGCGTGGCCGGGGCAGGAACATGTCGTCCGCGTCTGCAGGTGGCTCCGGCGCTTCGGCGACTTCGCCGACGGTTTTCGAGTCGCGCCAGACCAGGCGTACGGCGGGGCCGTAGTGGTGCTTACTGGTGTGCAAAGTCGGGCACAGCAGCACCTGCGCCAGGTCCGTGCCGTCGGGGAACAGCAGCTCGGGGAAGTCGCGGCGGTACAGCTGCGCGGCGCCGACCATCGCCGGCACGGGCTCGTCGTCCGGGTGGCCGCCGGTCCAGCCGTCGTCGGTCGCTTCGGGCTTCGGCGGCCAGGTGACGGGGCACGTGGGCCACGGCTCGCTCGCGGGCCACAGCAGGGGGCCGCCGAGGTGACTTTCGCCGACGGCGGGCTCGCCTTGCGCGGGGTGAAGGCGCACCGCGGTGCGCGCGTGCTCGGTCAGAGCACCGAACTCGGTCGGGAGGTTCACCGCGCGAGGGTATCGCTCGGCACCGACAACTCCGGAGAACAGCGCGAATACCGACCGCGACGATTTCTCCCGATCGGAACTCGGCAAAAAGCCCACTACCGATTCCGGTAACGGAAATCGCGGCCGGCCCGGTCGTCCGGACCACGAAGGATTTGCCGGTCGAGGTACGGAGGTAGCGCCGTGACGAGCACGACCGGACCGGCCGGACAGAATTCCCAGGATTACTGGGGTCCGCCGACACAACCGATGCGACTGCCGCGCCAGCCGGGGCAGATCAGCACGGTGATGCTGCTGCTCGCCGCGCTGTGCGGGGCGGCCGTGATCGGGGCAATCTGGCTGGGGATCACGTTGGCGTCGTGAGGGCATTCCGGTTTGTGAATTGCCGGAATGCGCGAGTGGTCGGTGGCCGAGAACGCCAGGGTTGCCTCAGTTGTCCACAGGTATGCCGAGTTGTGGACAACTGAGGCGATCCGGCGCTCGGTCACCGATTTTGTCGGGGTGGGTCGATAGAATGGACATGGGCACGCCCCCCTTGGGAGGGCGGGGCTCCGGCAGAACGGCGGCTCCGGCAGAACGGGGATTCCGGCAGGACGAGGGCTCCGGCCAAGCGGTTATGGCGTTTTGGGCGTGGATGCCGGGCAGGATGAGCGGGCGGTTGGCGGCTCGCGATCTCGTGGCGCATTCCGGCAGCGAGGTCGCGCCCGCCGGTGTCGCGGACTGCGCTGGTGCGAGGTTGCGCGGGGTCGCGCTGGTGTGAGGTCCGGTGCGAGCGCGGGTGTGATCTCAGGCGTAGGTGGACGTCGCGGTCCCGGCGGAGCATGTTTTCGATGTGCCACTGATTGCGCGGACACGACTCTCAGCCGATCATGCGACTCAGACGTTCCCATGATCAACCAGGAGCCGTGTCCGCCCTTCACCAGCCCAGAACCTTTACCGAAACCCGTTGGGGAGGGCGGGGGTGGTTCGCAGCACCGCTACTCTCCGAAGTTCGACTCCACCAGACCAGTCACCTTGGCGAGCGCGTCCGAAGCCTCCGGCCCCCGGGCGCGCACCACGATGTGGTCGCCCTGGCGGGCGCCGAGGGACATGAGGGCCAGCACGCTGTGGGCGTCGGCTTCCTGGTCGCCCAGACGGATCGTCACCTCGGCTTCCACGGAGGCCAAGCTGCGGACCAGCACGGCGGCGGGACGGGCGTGGAGGCCGACCTCGTTCGTCAGCGTGAGTTCCTTCTCCTGGGCATCACCGGGAGCGTCCACCGCGGCGAGGTCCGGAGCCAGGCCGGCACCGGCGGCGGCAGCGGCCACCGTCTTGCGGTCCGCCCCACCCTGAGCGGCGACGGCGGCCGCGATGGCGCCCTCCACCAGGGGGCCGTCGGCGACCAGGGCGGCAAGACCACCCGACAGGGACTCCACCGCCAGCTCGGCCGTCATCTGCGCGCTGCCCAGGTCGTACAGCAGCACCACGCCGTCGCCGGAGTCGGCGCGCTGGGTGGCGGCCACGACTTCGTCGTAGTCGGTGCCGATGCCGCCGTCGTCGGGGAGGCCGCCGGCGGCGACGATGCGGACGTCGGGGGCCATTTGAGCGGCCAGGTCGGCCAGGCCTTCGGCCAGTTTGGCGCTGTGCGAGACGAGCACGATACCCACGGTCACCGGGCGGCCTCCGCGAATGCGCGCAGCAGCAGCGCCGTGGAGCGGGCGCCTGGGTCCATGTGGCCGACGGCGCGTTCGCCCAGATACGAAGCCCGGCCCTTGCGCGGCACCAGGTCCACTGTGGACTCGGCACCGCGGTCGGCCGCGTCGGCCGCCGCGGTCAGCACGTCCGCGATCGAAGCGTCCGCGGGGCAGGCGGCGGCCGCGGAGACGGCCGGAATCAAGGCGTCGACCATCGTCGCGTCGCCGCCCACCGCTTTGCCGCGCGCCTGGACACCGTCCAAAGCGGCCTGCAGAGCGGCCACCAGCAGCGGCACGTCGATCGAAGCCGCGTCGCCCAGGCGAGTCGACGCGCGCAGAAAAGCCGTGCCGTACAACGGTCCCGCCGCGCCGCCGACCTTCGAGATCAACGTGGTGGCCGCCAGTTTGGCGACGCTCGCCGGGGTGGCGGGCACCTCCGTCTCCAGGGCCGACACGATCGCGGTAAACCCGCGGCTCAGGTTCTCGCCGTGGTCGCCGTCGCCGATGGCGCGGTCGAGCTCCACCAGCTCGGAGCGGTGCTCGGCCGCGACCTCGGCCGCGGCTCGCAGCGCGGCCGCGACTCCTTCGGAAGAACAACCCATCAGATCCCCCACCGCAGCGCGGGCGTCCACACGGGCGCGTCCCACAGCTCGGTCAGCTCGTCGTCCAGCTTCAGCAGCGTCAGGCTCATCCCCTGCATTTCGAGACTCGTGATGTACGGGCCGACCAGCCTGCGCTCGACCACGATCCCACGCTCGGCCAGCAGCCGCTCGGCGATGCCGTGCGCGAGGTAAAGCTCCACCAACGGCGTGGCGCCCATGGAGTTGGTGAACAGCAGCACCTTGTCGCCCGGCTCGTACGGCAGGTCCGAAACGACGGCCTCGACCATCCGCGCCACCAGCGCGTCGGCCGGCTCGGCCGGGATACGCTCGCGGCCCGGCTCGCCGTGGATGCCGATGCCGAACTCGATCTCGTCCGGCCCCAGGTCGAAGCTCGGCTCGCCGACGTGCGGCACGATCGGCGCGCTCAACGCCATCCCGATCGACCGCACCTGCCCGACGACCTTGCGCGCCAGCGCCTCCACGGCGTCGAGCGAGTCGCCCCGTTCCGCGGCCGCGCCCACGATCTTCTCCAGCAGCACGGTCCCGCCGACGCCACGGCGCCCGGCGGTGTAGGTCGAGTCCTTCACCGCGACGTCGTCGTCGATCACGACGCTGCGCACGTCCAGGTCCTCGGCCGCGGCCAGCTCGGCGGCGGTCTCGAAGTTCAGCACGTCGCCGGTGTAGTTCTTCACGATCAGCAACGCACCGGACGGCCCGGTCGTCGCGGCGACCGCGGCCTGCACCGCGTCCGGGGTCGGCGACGTGAACACCGCGCCGGGGACGGCCGCGTCGAGCATGCCGCGCCCGACGAAGCCGCCGTGCAGCGGTTCGTGGCCGGAGCCGCCACCCGAGATGACGGCGACCTTGCGCGGCACCGGGGCGTCGGCCCGCACCACGACGGCCGGGTCGTCCCGGACGCGGAGGATGTCGGCGTGGGCGACGGCGAGGCCTCTCAAGGAGTCCGCGACCACTGTCGCCGGATCGTTGATGATCTTCTTCATGGCGGGCCTCCGTCACGTCGGCGTGGTGGGTGCTCCCAACCTAGCCGCCGACACCGGCCCGCTGCCAAGCTTCAGGGCCGCGGGACGTTCCCCGCGACGCTTTTCGCCAGCGTGGTCGCCGTCGCACACGGGTCGCCGGTGCCCGGCTTGAGGTCGTAGTCGGTGAATCCCACCTGGACCACTTCCACGTGGTCGCCCTGCCACGGCCGGTGCTGCCACTCGACCTTGCAGTCCGTGCCGGCCGTGCCCTTCTTCGCGTACGCCTGGTTCGCGCCGCCGACGTCGGCCTTCAGCCAGCCGTCGCCCTCCAGCGGCGGAAGGGCCGGGAAGAACATCACCGTGATGTTCGGGCTGTTGCCCCATTGGCAGCTGTGCAGCCCGGTCGCCCCGCCCTTCGTGCCCTTCAGCACGGCGTCCACGGCGGATTGGTCGAGCACCTCGCACGCGTCGGCCGTGAGCACGGATCCCTTGACGTCCGGGTAGTTCTGCGGGGAGTTGTGCAGCTTGTCCACGGCGGGAGCGAGCAAGGTTCGTCCCGCACGGCACGGATCGCCACCCGGGTAATCGATCTCGAACGCGAGACCGAGGCTCGGATCGCGTGAGGTGAGCGCGCTGACCTCGCACGAACCGCCCGTGGTGTCGGGCACCTCGACCTGTGGCAGGCCGCCGACCTGGCCCGTGGTCTTGTCGGATGCGAACAGCACGATCGCGCCGAGCTGCACGTCGACCGAGAGTTCCTTGCCACCGGCGTCGCGCACCTTGGTGCTGCACTCGTCGAACCGGACGCTCGACGCCGTGGGCTCACCCTCGGGCGTGCCCAGCGCGGAGAGCGACGTGGCGTCGAGGAACTGGCACGGCAGCACCGGGCGCAGCGCCGCCACGGCGACCGCGGCGTCGGTGATCGGCCCGCTGCCACCGTCCCCGCTCGCGGCGGGGACGGTGGTGCGGGGGAAGTTCTCCTTGCCCAGCTGCGGGCCGCCACAGGCGGTCAGGACGAGGACACCGGCCACCACCAGGGGAAACAGCCGGCCGAGTTTGAGATCGTGCGCCACGCGGAGCACGGTAGCGGCAGCCGGCCCCGGCTGTCCGGACAACCCGCCTATCCGGCGGAAGGCGGTTCGGTGGTCTCGTCCTCGTCGGGCTGCTCGGTCTGCGACGGCACGACGATCGGGCGCAGCCGCGCCCACAGGACGAACAGCGCCGTGAAGATCAGCAGGGCGATGCCGGCCCACAGGTTGATGTTCACCCCGGCCGACTTCACGCGGTCGGCCTGGGTGTCGAACGCCGCGCCCATCACCGTGAGGATGATGCCGTACACGCCGGTCAGCAGGGCGATGATCAGGCGGATGTCGAACGCACCGGCCTTGCGCGCCCGCGGTGTGGATTCGGTTGCCATGGCGGTCGTCCTCCTAGAAGGCGAAGTTCAGGACGATGGTGATGACGGCCGCGATGCCGGCCAGCAGCACCGGCTTGCGGTACCAGCCCGCGTCTTCGCCGGTGGTCTCGTGCTTGAGCGAATTGCGCGGCGTGAGCGAGTAGACCAGGCCCACCAGTTCCGACTCCGGCTTGGGCGGCGTCAGGTACGTGACGCCCACGCTCACCACGATGTCGACGAGGAACGCCGCGATCGCGGCCACGAAGCTGCTGCCCTGGCCCGGCAGGGAAATGGCACCGGTCTCATTGAGCACGAACACCACGATGGCCGCCAAGGTCCCCAACACCAGGCCGGACCAGCCGGCTGCCTTGCTCATCCGCTTCCAGAACATGCCGAGGATGAACGTGGCGAACAACGGCGCGTTGAAGAACGAGAACAGCGTCTGCAGGTAGTCCATCAGGTTCGAGTACGTCGACGCGATGAACGCCGTGCCGATCGCCAGGACGGTCGCGACCATGGTCACCACGCGGCCGGTGTTCAGGTAGAACTTGTCCGGCCGGTTCTTCACGATGTAGGTCTGGAAGATGTCGTAGGTGAACACGGTGTTGAACGAGCTGAGGTTCGCCGCCATGCCGGCCATGAACGACGCGAGCAGGCCCGCGATCGCCACGCCGAGGATGCCGTTCGGCAGCACGTCGCGCATCAGCAGCAGGAGCGCGTCGTTGAACGTCGCGCCGCTGGGTGCGGGCTTGCCGTCGAGCAGGGCCTGCTTGTTCGCGCCCTGCAGCTCCGTCACGGTCACGGCCGCGACCATGCCCGGGATGATCACCACGAACGGGATGAACATCTTCGGGAACGAACCGATGATCGGCGTGCGCCGTGCGGCCGACATGCTCTTCGACGCCATCGCGCGCTGAACCTCGACGAAGTTCGTGGTCCAGTACCCGAACGAGAGCACGAACCCGAGGCCGAACACGAGACCCAGCACCGACAGGAAATTGCTGCCGAACCCGGTCAGCTGGTTTCCCGGCCACGAGTGCGTCTGCGCGACGCCGCCCGGGCTGTTGGTCACCTTCTCGATGAGGCCGTTCCAACCACCGACCTTGTACAGGCCGACGATCGTGAGGGGGATCAGCGCCGCGAGGATCACGAAGAACTGCAGCACCTCGTTGTAGATGGCCGCGGAGAGGCCACCGAGCGCGGTGTAGGTGAGCACGATGACGGCCGCGATGATGATCGAGACCCAGATCGGCCAGCCCAGCAACAGGTTCACGACGCTGGCCAGCAGGTACAGGTTGGCGCCCGCGATGAGGATCTGGGCGAGCGCGAAGCTGGCGCCGTTGACCCAGTGGGCCGTGGGCCCGAAGCGCCGGAGCATGAACTCGGGGACGCTGCGCACCTTGGAGCCGTAGTAGAACGGCATCATCACGACGCCGAGGAACAGCATCGCGGGGATCGCGCCGATCCAGAAGTAGTGCGCCGTCGGCAGCCCGTACTCGGCGCCGTTGGCGGACATGCCCATGACCTCGATCGCGCCGAGGTTGGCCGAGATGAACGCCAGGCCGGTCACCCACGCCGGGAGCGAGCGCCCGGAGAGGAAGAAGTCGAGACTGCTCGACACCTGCCTGCGAGCGAGATAGCCGATGCCCAGCACCAGCACGAAATAGAACGCCAGCTCGATGTAGTCGATCGCACTCGCGTCGAGCCGCAGGTTCGCGTCGGCAAGGACCTCCACGCGAGCCACCTCCGAATCAAACATTTTCCCACAGGAAACACCAGCGCCCTGTCAGATCCGGACAGTACTGCATGGCTTCCGCAGCGGCACCCCGACACGGGGGATCCGCGAAAAGCCCTTCGACTCACGTCGGTGGGCTGGGGAAACGCCGCTGGCCGGCGAGTGTGATCTTGCCGGCGCGGGCACCGATGACCGGAACCTCACGAACGCGCAGGTGCGATCAGGGGCCGGTTATGGGGTCCATTTAGGACGTTGTCGGCCGCGAGGCGTCCGCGGCGGCGAGTTCCGTGGTCAGAACAGGCGGAACTCGCCACTGCGGGGCGCTTACCTGGGCCGCGACACCCAAGCATGACCTCACCAGGGCTTTTGCGCACCCCAGCGCTTCGCGTTGGCTGCCACCCTGACCCACCCCGGAACCCGCCTCACTCGGCGCTGCTTGATCTGGTGCGGGCGGTTGGGCAGAGCGGTACGCCGGAATCCGAGGACTGGCATGGCCCCGACCTCGGCCGGCCGGCGAAAAGCTCAGAACAGGCGGAACTCGTCCGATTCGATGCCCCGCAGGGCGTCGTAGTCGAGGGTCAGGCAGCGGATGCCGCGATCTTCCGCGAGGGTGCGGGCCTGGGGCTTGATGATCTGCGCGGCGAAGACGCCCTGCACGGGGGCCAGGAGCGGGTCGCGGTTGAGAAGCTCGAGGTAGCGCGTGAGCTGCTCGACACCGTCGATCTCGCCGCGGCGCTTGATCTCCACGGCGACCGATTTGCCGTCCGCGTCGCGGGCCATGATGTCGACCGGGCCGATCGCGGTGGGGAACTCGCGGCGGACGAGGGTATAGCCGTCACCGAGGGTCTTGATGTGCTCGGCGAGCAGCTCCTGCAGGTGCGCTTCCACGCCGTCCTTCTGCAGGCCCGGTTCGGCGCCCAGTTCCTGCTCGTGGTCGTGGTAGATCTCGTCGATCGAGATCACGAGCTTCTCGCCCTGCTTGTTCTCGACGATCCACAGCTTGCCGTCCTCGATGAGCCAGCAGGGCGGGCTCATCCAGTTCAGGGGCTTGTACGCGCGGTCGTCCGAGTGCACGGACACCGAACCGTCCGACTTGACCAGGAGCAGGCGCGTGGCCATCGGCAGGTGGGCGGTGAGGCGGCCGGCGTAGTCGACCTGGCAGCGAGCGATCACGAGACGCACCCGCCGAGGGTAGGACAGGCTCCGCGATACTGGGCGAGTGGACCCCATTCAGCGTGTCGCGACCCGCGAGGTGTACCGGAACAACTGGATGACGGTGCGCGAGGACGCCATCCGCCGCGCCGACGGCAGCGAAGGCATCTACGGCGTGGTCGACAAACCGACCTATGCCCTGATCATCCCGATGGACGGCGACCGCGTGCTGCTGGTCGACCAGTTCCGCTACCCCGTCGGCGAGCGCCGCTGGGAGTTCTGCCAGGGCACGGCGCCCGACCTCGCCGAAACGCCGCCCGCCGAGCTCGCCCGCCGCGAGCTGCGCGAGGAAACGGGCCTGTGCGCCGGGACCGTCACGGAGATCGGGCTGCTGGAAGTCGCGCCCGGCATGTCGAGCCAGCGCGGCCACGTCTACCTCGCTACGGACCTCACCGAGGGCGAACCGGAACGCGAGCTCGAGGAACAGGACATGACCACGGCGTGGTTCACCCGCACCGAGGTCGAGAAGATGATCTCGGCGGGCGGCATCGCTGACGCGCAGTCGATCGCCGCGTACACGCTTCTGCTGCTGCACGAGCGTCGGTGAACGCAGCGCGGCTGAAATCCCGGCGGTTGCGACCCCTCAGTCCGGCCACTCCGCCTTGCGCTTCTCCAGGAACGCCGCCATGCCTTCCCGCGCGCCCGGCAGCTGCGACGCCGAGGCCATGACCTCCAGCACGATGGCGTAGGCGTCGGCTTCCGGGCGGTCGAGCTGGGCGTACAGCGTCTGCTTGCCCATGGCCTTGCTCGCCCGGCTGCCGCGCGTGGCCCGCGCGAGCAGGGCGGCGACGGCGTCGTCGAGTTCCTCGTCCGGGACGACGGAGTTGACCAGACCCCAGTCCAGCGCGGTGGCGGCGTCGACGACGTCGCCGGTCAACGCCAACTCCATCAGGCGTTTGCGGCCGATCGAGCGCGCCACCGGGACGGCCGGGGTGTGGCAGAACCAGCCGCCTTTGCCGCCGGGCAGGGCGAAACCCGCGGACGACGCGGCGACGGCGAGGTCGCACGAGGCCACGAGCTGGCAGCCCGCCGCGGTCGCCAGGCCGTGCACGCGCGCGACCACGACCTGCGGCAGGACCTGCATGGTGCGCATCAGCTCGGTGCACAACGTCAGCAGTTCGCGCACGCCCATGAGGTCGCGCGCCGCGACGTCGCCGAAGTCGTGGCCCGCGGAGAAGACCGGGCCGGCGGCGGCGAGGACGATGCCCGTCGCGTCGGTGGTGCCCGCTTCGCGGAACGCCGCGAGCAGCTCGGTCAGGTGGTCGGCGGACAGGGAGTTGCGCCGCGCGGCGCGGTTCATCGTGATGGTGATCGTGTCGCCGTCGCGCTTCACGAGGATGTGCTCGTACTCGGCCATACCCCGACCGTAACGCCGCCGGGCGCGGAACGGAACGTACGCCGGTACGAATCGGGCCCGACGCCGACCTCCGCGCGCAGCCGCCGGCGCAGGTTCGCGGCCGTGCCCAGCCCCGACCGCTGCGCCACGCGCTCCACCGGCAGCTCAGTGGTCTCGAGCAGGCGTTGCGCCAGCCGCACCCGCTGCACGCGCAGCCACCGCCCCGGCGTGACGCCCGTGGCCGCGGCGAACTCGCGGTGGAACGTCCGCTCGCTCATCCCGGCGTGGTCGCACAGGTCCGCCACGTCGATCTCCTCGGCCAGCCGCGTCCGTGCCCAGTCCATAGTGGACGACAGACCCGGCCGGGAGGACGCCGCGGGCAAGGGATTATCGACGTACTGGCGTTGGCCACCTTCGCGTGCGGGCGGCATCACGAGGCGCCGCGCGAGTTTCGCGGCGACCTCGGCGCCGTGGCCGCGGCACACGAGGTGCAGGCAGAGGTCAAGACCGCCGACCACGCCCGCAGAGGTGAGCACGCCGTCGCACTCCGTGTAGAGGACGTCGCGCTGCAGCTGGGCGCGCGGCGCGGCGACGGCGAGTGCGTCGAGGTCCCACCAGTGCGTGGTCGCGGGGCGGCCGTCGAGCAAACCCGCTGCCGCGAGGGTGAACGCACCGGAACACAGGCCCGCCACCGTCGCGCCGGCGCGGTGGGCCCGGCGCAACGCGGCCGACGCGGCGGGCGGCACGGGAGCGTGCGGCTCGTCGCGGCCGGGCGCGAGCACGAGGTCGCAGCCGTTGAGCTCGGTCAACCCGTGCGTCGCCGTGACCTCTCCGAAAGGGGACAGCGAGGTGCTCCGCCGGCCCGCGGCGCACAACCGCACGGTGAACGGGCCGATCCCGCTCTCATGCGGTCCTGCGCCCAGACCTCGGCGATCACCCCGAGGTCGAACGCGCGCGTACCCGGCAGGAGCAGCACCCCGATCGTCCGCATGGCAGAAAAGTACTGGGTCGCGCGCCTTCTGCCACTCCCCTCGACGCCGGCGGCCCGGCAAGACTCGACGGCATGACCGCACTCATCCTCATCGACGTCCAGCGCGGGTTCTCCGACGCGCAGTACTGGGGCCCCCTGCGCCCCGGCCGGCCCGGGAACGACTTCATGCCCGAGCTCGACGCCGCCCGCCCCGACCTGGTCTTCGGCAAGAAGGTGAACTCGGCCTTCCTCGGCGACGTCGACCTCGACGCGTGGCTCAAGACCCACGGCATCACGAGCTTCGTCCTCGCGGGGATCCAGACCAACTTCTGCTGCGAGACCACGGCCCGCATGGGCGGCAACCTCGGCTACGACGTGACCTTCGCGCTCGACGCGACCTTCACGTTCGACCTGCCCGCCCTCGACGGCACCACCGTGACCGCCGACGAGCTCTCCCGCGTCACCGCGGCGAACCTGCACAACCAGTTCGCCACCGTGAGACCACGCAGGAAATCTTGGGCTAACGACGGTCGATCACGGCCCTCAGGAATTCCTTCGTGCGCTCGTGTTCGGGAGCGGTGAACAGCTTCTCCGGCACGGCGTCCTCCAGCACCTGGCCGTGGTCGAACATCATCACCCGGTCCGAGACGTCCTGCGCGAACTGCATTTCGTGCGTCACACACAGGATGGTGATGTCCGTGGTCGTCGCGATGTCCCGCAGCACCCGCAGGACATCGGCGACGAGCTCCGGGTCCAGCGCGGAGGTGACCTCGTCGAGCAGCAGCACGTCGGGTCGCATCGCCAGCGCCCGGGCAATCGCGACCCGCTGCTGCTGCCCGCCGGACAGGCGCGTGGGGTGCGCGTCCGCCTTGTCCTCGAGCCCGACGAGGCCGAGCAGGTCACGGGCCCGCTGCTCGGCTTCGGCCGGTGCCAGGCCGAGCGACCGGACGGGTGCCTCGGTGATGTTGCGCAGCACGTTCATGTTGGGGAACAGGTTGAACTGCTGGAACACCATCCCGATCCGGCGCCGCATCACCCGCAGGTGCTTCTCGTCGGCCGGCACCAGCCGTTCGCCGCGGCGCACGTGGCTCAGACACTCGCCGCCGACGTCGATGGTGCCGCCATTCACCCGCTCCAGGGTCATCAACAGCCGCAGGATTGTCGTTTTGCCGGACCCGCTCGGGCCGATCAGCGAGACGAACTCCCCTGGCGCCACGGTGAAATCGAGTTCGTCGAGCACCACGTGATCCCCGAACTTCTTCACCACACCCGAGAACCGGATCATCGCGTCAGACTCGTTCGGCACGGCGTTCCCATCGTCGGACCAGCACGGAGGCAGGCAGGCTCACCAGCAGGAACAGCACCCCGGCCAGGGTGTAGGGCTCGACGACGCGGAACGTCTCCGCGCCGACCTCCTTGGCGCGGTTGAGCACGTCCAGCACGCCGATCGCCAGCAGCAGCGGCGTTTCCTTGAACATCGAGATCGTGTAGTTGCCCAGCGCGGGCAGCACCCGCGGGATCGCCTGGGGCAGCACGACGGCGGTCCACACCCGCGACCGCGGCAGGTTCAGCGCGGTCGCCGCCTCCCACTGTCCTTTCGGGACGGCTTCGATCCCGGCCCGGTACACCTCGGAGGTGTAGGTCGCGTAGTGCACGCCGAGCGCCACGACACCCGTGACGAAGGCCGACATCTTGATCCCGGTCAACGGCGGTACCAGCCAGTACAGCACGAAGACCTGGATCAGCAAGGGCGTGCTGCGGACGAACTCGATGAACAGCCACACCGCCCGCGACAGCACCGCGATCCGGGCCTGGCGCAGCAACGCCAGCACCAGGCCGAGCGTGTACGCGAGTGCGGACCCGAGGAGTGTGAGCTCGACCGTGACCAGCAATCCCTCCAGCAGCAGCGGGATCGCGTCGGCGGCGGCCTGCCAGTCCCAGTTCACCCGGCACCTCCGCCACCCACGGTGAGGTCCAGCTCCGTGCGCACCACGGGCGCCCGCCCGAGCCGGCGCGCCGCCCAGCGCTCCAGCGCCCGCATGCCGGTCGTGATCACGATGGCGAGCAGGAGGTAGAGCACCAGTTCGGTGCCGTAGATCCAGCCGATGTCCGCGCCGAAGACCGGCCGCAGGAGCTCACCGCGTTCGGTGATCTCGCCCGCCGAGATGAACGACAGCAGCGCGGTGCTCTTGAGCAGCTGGATGAACAGGTTGTTGAACGGTGGCAGCATCTCGGCGAAGGCCTGCGGCAGCAGCACCCGCACCATCCGCTGCGTGGGCGAGAGGTTGAGCGCGACCGCTCCTTCGTACTGCGCCCTCGGCACCGACCGCACGGCGCCGCGCACAACTTCGGCCCCGTACGCCCCGTGGTTCAGACCCAGGACCAGGATGCCGGCGAACAACGGCACCAGCTGGAACCCGACCAGCACCGGCAGCACGAAGTACAGCCAGAACAGCTGGACGGCCTCGGACGTCCCCCGGAAGACCTCCACATACACCCGCGCGACCCCCCGCACGGACCGCCTCGGCGAGAGCAGCGCGAGCCCGGCGATCAGCGAGAGCACGATGGTGAGGAGGATCCCGCCGACCGCGGCCTCGATGGTCGTGGTCAGGCCGGCGAGGATCGCCGAGACGATGTGCGGCACGTTCGACACGGCGCACCGCCCGTCACGCGGCGCAGAGTTTCTCGGTCGTCACGTCCGGCTTCGGCAGGTTCGCCTGCGTGAAGCCGAAGGGCGCGACGATCCTCGTCCACTCCCCACTGTCGTGCAGCTTCTTCAGCTCTGCGTTGAACGCGTCGACCAGCGTCTTGTCGCCGGTTCGGAAGACGAAACCGCCCGCCGAGATCACCGGCTGACCGTTCTCGACCGGGTCGAACCCGGGCGTCACCTCGGCGGCCGCACCGGGGTTCTTCTTCAGCACGTCCTTCAGCGAGATGTCGGTGAGCGCCGCTGCGTAAACGCGCCCGTCGGTGACCGCGCGGAGCATGTTGTCCTGCGAGTCGAGTGTCTCGATCTGGCTCTCGGGCACCCCGGCGCTGGTGGCGTAGCCCTTCTCCACCGCCGCGGACAGCACCGCGACCTTGACCTTCTTCGCCGCGATGTCCTCGAATTTCAGCACCTGCTGCGGGTTGCCCTTCGGCACCAGCAGCGCGGTCAGCGCCGAGTAGTCCGGGATCGAGAACGCGGCCTGGCCGCAGCGTTTCGCGGTGATGTTCATGCCCGCCGCCACCACGTCGTACTGCTTCGCGTTGAGCGCCGGGATCAGCTGGTCGAAGGAGACCGCGCTCGCCTCGACGGAGTCGATCCCCATGTTCCGGAATACGACTCGCGCTACTTCAGGGGCCTCGCCGGTGACTTTTCCGCTTTGATCAGTGAATCCGTAGGGGGATTCGTTGGCAATTCCAATTTTGATCTTCTTCGCGGACTGCGCCGCCTGCAACGTGTCACCGGACGACGTCGACGTGCACGCGGAAAGCGCCACCGGACCACCCAGTACGACTGCTCCCACCAGCGCCGATCTCCGGAACAACTGCCGTCGCGACCATTCGTCGTGCTTCATCACAGCACCTCGTTTCGATCACGTTTCCGTGCGTCGAACGTAAGTGTCGACCGGGAAGGAGGCACGCGAAGTACAGCCGATAAGCACCAGCCGTTACCGTAAATTGACCGGCCGGAACAATGCGTGTTCGAAAGCTTTCAGTCCGTGGCCTGCTTGTCCTGGTTCGCGGGACGCACGATCGCCACGCCGCGGTCCAGGTCGATCACGCCCAGCGGCGGCGCGCCCTGCGCGTCCTGGTCGAGGGTCATCTCCACGGAGTCGCGGTGCTCGAGCTCGTTGCGCTTGGTGCCGTAGAGGAACGAGGTGACCTCGTCGAGGTACGTCGACGACAGCCGCCGCTTCAGCCGCGACGGCTTGCGGCCCGGCCGCACCTCCCACGCGCCCACGATCACCAGCAGCAGCGTGGCGGCGGGCAAGGCGATCGACATGATGACCTGCACGTCTCACCCAACGAACGACGGGCGGGCCGCGTTCCGCGCGATCAGCTCAGCGAGCTGCGGCGCGTCGCGCACGGCGGACGGAGATTGGCCAGCGCCACGCGCGGACCTCCGAGCCCGACCCGCCGCGGGCGACGAACACCAGCCGGCGGTCGGTGACGAAGGAGGTCGTGAGGGCCAGCAGCGCGCGGCGTTACTTCCGGTGTTCGACGGCGAACCCGGCTACGAGCGCGATCACGATGACCCACGAGTACAAGGCCACGTTGAGCACGGCGATCACGAAGCTCCCGCCCACCACGAGGACCGCGAGCACGACCCACCGGTAGTGGTCGCGGAACCGCCGGCGGTAGCGCCGCGGCCGGCCGGACCACAACACGGTCTCGCCCGGCAACATCGCGCCCTCCCGTTCCGGAAGGGGCACGCTGGCCGGTTCGCCGGGGTTGCGCCGCGCGGCGAACTCAGCCGAGGAGCGAGGAGTGCCCCGCGTTGCGCGAGATCAGCTCGGCGACCTCGTGCGCGTCGCGGATCCCCATCAGCTCGGGCAGCTTCGGGTACCACACCGGCCGCGGCCGATATCCCTGGTCCTTCAGCCACTGCGACACGGTCCGCCGGAAGTCGACGATGCCGAGCCCGCCACCGATGTCACGCACCCGCGGCCGGCGCAGGTACACCAAGGGGATCCAGCGGAACTCCGCCCCCTGCGGCCAGTACCTGGCGAACACCAGGCGCTGATCGGTCACGAGATAGGTGGTCGCCCCCACCCGGCTCGCCCGCTCCCGGTGCCGCGCGATCGCGGGGCCGACGATGCCCGACACCGACACAGCCAGGACCGGGACGCCGTACGCCGGCGCCTCGACCATGCTCGTCAGGACGACGCCGGTCACGATGACCACGACGACCACCACGAACCAGTGGTAGTCGCGGTAGCGCCAGTAATACCGCTCCGGGCGGCCTGTCCACAACACCGTCTCGTCCGGCTGGATCGGATACATCGCGCCTCCCCCGCTCTCGGAAATGAGTACGTTGTCCGGTTCGGCGGGGTTGCCCGGCACGGCGAACTTTCCGTATTCACCCGCCGACCGAAGCTCACCCTGGTTTCGCGCGATGAGCTCGGCGACCTCCTGCGCGTCGCGGATGGCCGTCAGCTCCGGACAGGTCATGGCCAGACGGCGGAACCGCCACGGGTCCCGCCGGCGCAGCCACCGCGTCACCGACCGGTCGAAGCCGACGGTGCCGACCCCGTCGCCGGTGGCGGCGCTGCGGCCCGCCGGTTGGTGTCCTCCCGCTCCCGGAAATGAGCACGTCGTCCGGTTCGCCGAGGTTGCCCCGCGCGGCGAAGTGCTGTGACCGAAATCCGCGAGACTCCGCCGTGAGCGGCGATTACCGTGGAACAACGTGACTTGGAGTGGGTACGGCAGTTATCTCGTCATTGTGGTCCTCATCGTGCTGGCGCCGGGGCCGGACACGATGGTGATGCTGAAGAACGCGCTGTCGGGCGGCGCCCGCGGGGGCCTGCTCGCGACGGCCGGAATCTTCGCCGGCAACGCGTTGCAATGCACGGCCGCGGCGCTGGGGCTCGGGGTGGTCATCGCGCGGTCCCAGCCGGTGTTCATCACACTCAAGTGGCTCGGCGCGGCGTACCTCGTGTTCCTCGGGTTCCAGGCCCTGCGCGGGGCGTGGCGGGGCGACTACGCGACCATCGAAGAGACGCAGCGCAAGCGGGCGAGCGGCTTCCGCCGCTGGCGCGAGGGGTTCCTGTCCAACGTGACGAACCCGAAGGTCCTCGTTCTCTACCTGTCGGTGCTGCCGCAGTTCCTCGACCCCGTGCGCACCACCACGTGGGACGCGCTCGTGCTCGCCTACACCGTCGCGGTGCTCGGCACGGTGTGGCTGCTGGTGCTGCTGTTCTTCGTGCACCGCGTGCGCGCGTGGCTCAAGCAGCGCAAGGTGCGCCGCGCGCTCGACGGCGTGACCGGCACCGCACTGGTCGGCTTCGGGGCGGCCCTGGCCTTGGAGTCCTGACCCGGGTTAACGTTCGCCGCATGACGTGGGGTGTGTACGGCGGGTTCCTCGCCATGATGGTGGTGCTCGCCGTGGCACCCGGGCCCGACAGCATGGTCGTGCTGAAGAACGCGCTATCGGGCGGCGCCCGCGGTGGCGCGTGGGCGTGTGCCGGCATCGCCGTGGCCAACTTCCTGCAGGGCACCCTCGCCGCGCTCGGCCTCGGGGCCGTGATCACGAACTCGCGCCCGATCTTCGAAACCGTGAAGTGGCTCGGTGTCGCCTACCTCTGCTACCTCGGGTTCCAGGCGCTGCGCGACGCCTGGCGCGGTGACTACCAGTCGCTCGCCGAGGCGAAACGCGCCCGCCAGAGCGCCTTCCACCGCTGGCGCGAGGGCTTCCTGTCCAACGTGACCAACCCGAAGGTGCTGGTCCTGTACCTCTCGGTGCTGCCGCAGTTCCTCACGCCCGGCGTCACCACCACCGGCGACGCCCTGCTGCTCGCCTACACCGTCGCCGCCGTGGGCGCGGTCTGGCAGGTCCTGCTGCTCCTGCTGGTGCACCGCGTGCGCGCTGGCTCGAGCGCCGCCGCGTGCGCCGCACCCTCGACGGCGTGACCGGCACGGTCCTGATCGGCTTCGGCGTGGGGCTGGCCCTGGAGGCCTAGAGCGTCTCGTCGAGCCAGTCGAAGACGGGGGCCGTCGCGAGCCGCTGGGCGCCGACGTGGCAGTGGGCATCCGCGCCTTCCTCGTAGGTGAACGAGAGCAGCGTCTTCGGCCCGGTGAGCCGTTCGTTGACCCGGCGAGCTTCGGGCTGGGTTTCGCCGTCGCCGTTGAAGAACAGGTCGTCGGCGGCCTCGCAGACCAGCGTCGGGCACTTGATGCGCTCGGCCACACCGCCGTCGAGCGTGTAGGGCAGGTACTTCGCGAGGAACTCGCGGTCGGTCGCCGCGCCCATCACGTACCGGCCGTGGTCGGTGGCCCATCGGCCGGCGGCCAACGGCTTGTCGAGCTCCTCGTCCTGCGGCGCGTTGGCGCGGCGCTCGATCGCCGTGCGATCCCAGGGCTGGAACGCCGTGACCGCCGAGCCGACGTCGAACACGCCGGCCACGGCGACGACCGCCTTGATGCGCTCGTCGAAAGCCGCGCCGCGCGGCGCGAGCATGCCGCCGAGGCTGAGGCCGAGCAGTGCGACCTTGTCCGGGTCGACGCCCGCGTCGGCGAGCACGAAGTCGAGCACCGGGCCCACCACGTGCTCCCAGGCGGGCCGGAAGACGAGCCCGTCGCGGTGGATCGCGCTCGGCTGGCGGCGGCCGTCGAACGCCAGCACGTGGTAGCCGCGCTCCTGTCCCCCGGCGGCGCCGAAGAAGTGCACTTGCTCCGCACTGCCGTCGAAACCGTTGTGCGCCAACAGGTTCGGGCGACGGGCGGTACCGGACGCGCGGTAGAAGTAGCCGCGCAGCACGTGGCCCTCATACGGGAGCTCGACGCGCTCGACGCCCGCGAACCCCTCGATCGCGCGGTGGAAGCATTCGATGCTGCGGTCGTAGGCGTCGGCAATGCGCGGGTCGGCGGAATTGCCGTGCAGGAAGAACTCGGCCGAGCGGTAGTAGGTGGACGCGCGCAGGTAGGCGTCGCGAGCGCTGGTCGGGTGCGCCTTTGTGCTGCAGCCCGACGTCACGCAGGCCATCACCGAAGCGGTGCTCGACGAGTTCGTGGACATGGGTTACGGCCGGCTGTCGATGGAGACCGTGGCCAAGCGCGCGGGCGTCGGCAAGAGCGCGCTGTACCGCCGCTGGCGCTCGAAGCACGAGATGATCTCGGCGGTGGTTTCGGAGTTCGGCGTGAGCCGCGCGCCGGAACCCGACACGGGCACACTGCGCGGTGACCTGCGCGAATCGGTGCAGGCGGGGTACGACTGGCTCACGCACCCGCGGTTCGCCCGGATCCTGCCGGACCTCATCGCGGAGGGCGCCCGCGACCCGGAGCCGGCCGAGGACATGCGCAGCAGCATCGGCGGCCCCCGCCGCGAGCTCGCCCGCCCACTGTTCGAGCGCGCTGTCAAGCGCGGCGAGCTACCGGCCGACACGGACGTGGAGCTGGGGCTCGACCTGCTCGCAGCGCCGATCTACGGGCGCCTGGTGGTGCGCCGGGAGCCGCCGGACCCTCAATTCCTGGACGGGTCGTCGAGCACGTGCTCCGCGCGCTCGACGCCCGCCCCGGGGACTGACTACGCGCGCTCGGGCTCCCCCGCCACGCGTTCGATGCGCGCGCCGAGGCGGTTGAGGTTCTCGACGAAATGCGGGTAACCGCGGTCGATGTGGAAGACGTCCCAGACCTCGGTGACGCCCTCGGCGCACAGGCCGGCCAGCACGAGGCCGGCGCCGGCGCGGATGTCGGAGGCCCAGACCGGCGCGCTGGAGAGCTGCTCGACCCCGCGGACCACGGCGTGGTGGCCGTCGGTGCGCGCGTCTCCCGAAAGCCGGATCATCTCTTCGATGAAACGGAACCGCGCCTCGTAGACGTTCTCCGTGATCATCGACGTGCCCTCGGACACGGCCGAAAGCGCGACGGCGAACGGCTGCAGGTCCGTGGCGAAGCCGGGGTAGGGCAGCGTCACCCAGTCGACCGCCTTCGGCCGCTCCGGCTGCACGACGCGGAAGCCCTTCTCGTCGAACGTGGTCACGTCCGCACCCGCGAGGCGAAGCTTGTCCAGCACGAGGTCGAGGTGGTGCGGGTTGACGCCGCGCACGGTCAGGTCACCCCGAGTCATCGCCGCGGCGAAGGCCCAGGTGGCGCCGACGATCCGGTCGCCGATCACGCGGTGCTCCGTCGGGCGCAGGTGCTCGACGCCGTGCACGGTCAGCGTCGACGTGCCGGCGCCCTCGATCTTCGCGCCCATCTCGACGAGCATCGTGCAGATGTCGGCGATCTCGGGCTCGCGCGCCGCGTTGTCGATCACGGTCGTGCCCTCAGCCAGCACGGCGGCCATCAGGATGTTCTCGGTGGCGCCGACACTCGGGAAGTCGAGCCAGATCTGGGCGCCGACGAGGGATTCGGCGTTGGCGACCACGCAGCCGTGTTCGATCGTGCTCGTGGCGCCGAGCTTGCGCAGGCCGTTCTGGTGCATGTCCAGCGGCCGCGAGCCGATCGCGTCACCGCCGGGCAGCGCGACCACGGCCCTCTTGAGCCGCCCGACCAACGGCCCGAGCACGCAAACGGATGCGCGCAGCTTGCCCATCGCCGCCGAGTCCGCGCGGTGCGACAGCTCGGCGGGCGTGGTGATGCGCGCTGTGTCGCCGTCGATCTCGACCTCGCAGCCGACGCTGCGCAGGACGTCGCCCATCAGGGGCACGTCGAGGATCTGCGGGCAGTTCGTGATGGTGGTGGTGCCCTTGGCCAGCAGGGCCGCGGCCATCAGCTTCAGCACGCTGTTCTTGGCTCCGACCACGTCGACCTCGCCGACCAGCCGTGCCCCGCCGTGCACGTCGAAGTGCTCGCTCATGGCCGCCAATCATGCCCTCTCGCCCAGTTTCGGCACACGCGGGGCCGGTAGAGTCGGGCGCATGGTCGTTCGCATCAACCGCGTCTACACCAAGGTCGGCGACAGCGGCACCACAGCGCTCGGCGACGGCTCGCGGATCCCGAAAACCTCGCCCCGCCTGGGCGCCTACGCCGACACCGACGAGGCCAACTCCGTCATCGGGCTGGCCATCGCGATGGGTTCGCTGAGCGACGAGATCGCCACCGTGCTGAGGCGCGTGCAGAACGACCTGTTCGACGTCGGCGCCGACCTGTGCCTGCCGATCCAGGAAAATCCCCCGTATGAGCCACTGCGCATCACCGAGGCCTACCTCGAGCGCGTGGAGGGCTGGTGCGACGAGTTCAACGAGCGGCTGCCGAAGCTCACGTCGTTCATCCTGCCGGGCGGCACGCCGGGCGCGGCTTACCTGCACCAGGCGCGCACCGTCACGCGGCGCGCGGAGCGGTCGGCGTGGGCCCTCGTGGAGGCGGAGCCGGACACGACCAACCCGATCGCCGTGAAGTACCTCAACCGGCTGTCCGACCTGCTGTTCATCCTCGGCCGGCTCGCCAACCCGGACGGCGACGTGCTGTGGAAGCCGGGCGGCTAGCCCGGCACCGAACGGGTCAGCGCAGTTCGTGAGCGGACCAGTACCGCTCGTAGTCGACGTCCCACGTCGAATCGGCCCCGGGCTCGACGTCCTGGGCCGTGGTCATGTCCTCCAGCCGCACGTGCTCGGGTAGCTGCGCCCAGCGACGCTTGCGGTCGGCCTGCTCCTCAGGCACCATCACCCCAGGGTACTGCGTCGGCTGTCACCAATCCGGCCACAGTCACGGCGGGAAGCGTCGCCATCCGGGGAAGGTCCGGTTGCGTGCCCGCCTACTTTTGGGCTGGTTGGTGAAGCTTCTCAGGACGCGTGCGGCAGCATTCGTCCCGGCGGAGCCGACTCCAGCCAGGACAGGAACCCGGTGAGCGCACCGGGCCCCATCGCGATCTCGATCGCTTCCTGCGTGGGCGACTCACACCGCAGGACCGTGGATCCTTCCGGTACCGCGTACGCCTCCGTGCCGGACGGGTCCCGCCGGTCGGCGATCTGCATGCTCTCGCGCTGGAACACCCGGTCCGGGCCGCTGCGCAGGCTCCAGACGCGGTACCAAACGAACTCGTCGCCTTCGTAGCGCCCGAGCCCGAGGTGCCAGCTGGCGCGCGGGTTGTCCGGACGCCACCGCAGCGCGACGCTCACGCCACCGCCGCGGCGCATCCGGATCCACCGCTGGCCGTACCAGGCCGCCAGCACGGCGAGCACGATCAGGAGCCCTAGCACCACGATGGCGATCTTCACGGCCCGGCTCCTGCTCGTCGCTCGATCAGACTGACTGACCGGCCGCGCGGAGCTGAGCCGTTGCCCTGGTGCGCTCCGACTCGTCGTCCGCGGTCAGGGCCGCCTTGGCCGCGTCGATGTCGATCTCGTCGGAAAGCTCGGCGCTCTCGGCGAGCACACTCACCCCGGTGGCGGTCACCGACAGGAAACCACCGTGCACGGCGGCAGTGAGGATCTCGCCGTCGGTCGTGGTCACCTTCACCACGCCACCCTCGACGAGCTGGCCGAGCACCGGCTCGTGGCCGGGCATGATGCCGATCTCGCCCTCGGTGGTCTGCGCCACCACGAAGGTGGCGGTACCCGACCAGAGCCGGCGCTCCACGGCCACCAGCTCCACGGACATCTCAGCCACGTAGCACTCCTTCGCTCGGGGTGTCACCACCGAGTGTAATAGGTCCGGCTTCGGTTACGAGAACGGCGGGGGCGGGTGTCCATATAGGACACTGCCCCCGCCGCGCTCAGACTGCGTCTTTCAAAGAATCACTTCTTGGTGATTTCCTTGTACTTCTTCTCGAGGTCCTCGAGGCCACCGATACCCAGGAACGCCTGCTCCGGGTAGTGGTCGAAGTCGCCCTTCGAGATGCGGTCGAACGACTCGATCGTCTCCGACAGCGGCACGGTCGAGCCCGGGATCTGCGTGAACGCCTCGGCGACCAGCATGTTCTGCGACAGGAACCGCTCGATGCGGCGCGCGCGCTGAACGGTGAGCTTGTCCTCTTCCGAGAGCTCGTCCATACCGAGGATCGCGATGATGTCCTGCAGTTCCTTGTACTTCTGCAGGATCCGGATGACCTCGGAGGCCACGCGGTAGTGGTCCTCACCGACGATGGCCGGGTCGAGGATCGTCGACGTCGACGCCAGCGGGTCCACCGCCGGGAAGATGCCCTTCTGGAACACCGACCGCGAAAGCTCGGTGGTCGCGTCCAGGTGGGCGAACGTCGTCGCCGGGGCCGGGTCGGTGTAGTCGTCCGCCGGCACGTAGATCGCCTGCATCGAGGTGATCGAACGACCACGCGTCGAGGTGATCCGCTCCTGCAGCTGACCCATCTCGTCGGCCAGCGTCGGCTGGTAACCCACGGCCGAAGGCATGCGGCCCAGCAGGGTCGACACCTCGGAACCGGCCTGGGTGAACCGGAAGATGTTGTCGATGAACAGCAGCACGTCCTGGTTCTGCACGTCGCGGAAGTACTCCGCCATCGTCAGCGCGGACAGGGCGACGCGCATACGCGTGCCCGGCGGCTCGTCCATCTGACCGAAGACGAGGGCGGTGTCGTTGATGACGCCGTCCTCGGACATCTCCAGGAAGAGGTCGTTGCCCTCACGGGTGCGCTCGCCGACACCGGCGAACACCGAGGTGCCACCGAAGTTCCGGGCGACGCGGGTGATCATCTCCTTGATCAGCACCGTCTTGCCCACTCCGGCGCCACCGAACAGCCCGATCTTGCCACCCTGCACGTACGGGGTCAGCAGGTCGACGACCTTGAGGCCGGTCTCCAGCATTTCCGTCTTGCCCTCGAGCTGGTCGAAGGGCGGCGGGTTGCGGTGGATGCCCCAGCGCTCGAGGTCCTCGCCGTAGCCGGGCTCGTCGAGGCACTCGCCGAGGGCGTTGTAGACGTGGCCCTTGACCTTGTCGCCCACCGGCACCGTGATGGGGCCGCCGGTGTTGGTGACCTCGGCACCGCGGACGAGACCGTCCTGCGGCTGCAGCGAAATCGTGCGGACGAGGTTGTCACCCAGGTGGCTGGCGACCTCGAGGGTCACGGTCTTGCGCAGCTGCTCGAACTCGATGTCGACCTTGAGCGCGTTGAACTGGTCGGGAACGGAACCGCGCGGGAACTCGACGTCGACGACCGGCCCGGTCACCGAGACGATGCGCCCCTTGGCGCGCGGGGCTTCAGTACTGGTCATCAGTCATCACTTCCTGCTGCGGTGAGCGCGTTCGCGCCACCGACGATTTCGGAGATCTCCTGGGTGATCTGCGCCTGGCGGGCCTGGTTCGCCTCCCGCGTCAGCGTGTTCACCAGATCGTTCGCATTGTCCGACGCGGCCTTCATCGCGGTGCGGCGGGCTGCCAGCTCGGACGCGGCCGACTCCAGCAGCGCCGAGTACAGACGCGTGTTGATGTACTTCGGCAGCAGCGCGCCCAGCAGCTTTTCGGCGCTCGGCTCGAACTCGTAGCTGGGAAGCAGCTCGCCCGCGGGCTTCTGCTCCTCACCTTCGGTGTACTCGACCTCGAGCGGGGCGACCCGCTTGGCGATCGGGCGCTGCGTCAGCATCGAGACGAACTCGGTGTAGACGACGTGGATCTCGTCGACCCCGGCGAGCGCGCCGGGCGCGCCCGCTTCGGTGCCGGACAGGAACGACTCCACCAGCGTCTCCGCCGCCGCGACCGCGTCGGTGTACGCCGGCTGGTCGGAGAAGCCCGTCCAGCTGTCGACGACCTCGCGGCCCCGGAACCGGTAGTAGTTCAGGCCCTTGTTGCCGGTGACGTAGACCTCGGGCTCCTTGCCCTCCTCACGGAGCAGGGCGAGGAGTTCCTCGGTCGCCTTCAGCACGTTGGTGTTGTACCCACCGCACTGGCCCTTGTCGCTGGTGACGACGAGGACCGCGGCCCGCTTCGGGTTGGGGCGCTCGACCAGGAGCGGGTGGTCGAGGTTCGCCGCCGCACCGGCCAGCGCCGAGAGCACCTTGGTGATCTCGTCCGCGTACGGCCGGGAAGCGGCGACCTTCGCGCGCGCTTTCGTGATGCGCGCGGTGGCGATGAGCTCCATCGCCTTCGTGATCTTGCCGATCGACTTGGTCGCCTTGATGCGCGACCGAAGTTCCCGGAGTTGTGCGGCCATGAGCTATCAGCTCACTTCTTCGGGGCGGGCTTGTTGACCTTGACGGTCTCCTGCCCGACCTTGTCGGCGTCCATCGCGTCGGCGTTCGACTCCAGGGGCTTGCCCTCGGAGGTGGTGAACTCCTTCTTGAACTCGTTCACCGCGGCCACGAGCGCGTCGCGGGTGTCGTCCTCGAACTTGCCGCTGTCGCGGATCGCGTTGAGAACCTCGGCGTGCTTGCGCCGGGCCGAGTCCAGGAACTCCTGGTTGAAGCGACGCACGTCCTCGGTCGGGACCGAGTCGTAGTGGCCGTTGGTGCCCAGCCACACCGTGCAGACCTGCTCCTCGACCGGGATCGGTGAGTACTGCGGCTGCTTGAGCACCTCGTACAGGCGCGCACCACGCTCGAGCTGCGCCTTCGACGCGTCGTCGAGGTCCGAGGCGAAGGCGGCGAACGCCTCCAGCTCGCGGTACTGCGACAGGTCGATGCGGAGCGAGCCGGAGACCGACTTCATCGCCTTGACCTGCGCGGCACCACCCACGCGGGACACCGAGATGCCCACGTCGATGGCCGGGCGCTGACCGGCGTTGAACAGGTCCGACTGGAAGAAGCACTGGCCGTCGGTGATCGAGATGACGTTCGTCGGGATGTAGGCCGACACGTCGTTGGCCTTCGTCTCGATGATCGGCAGGCCGGTCAGCGAGCCGGCACCCAGCTCGTCCGACAGCTTGGCGCACCGCTCGAGGAGACGGGAGTGCAAGTAGAAGACGTCGCCGGGGAACGCCTCGCGGCCCGGCGGGCGGCGCAGCAGCAGCGAGATCGCGCGGTAGGCGTCGGCCTGCTTGGTCAGGTCGTCGAACACGATCAGGACGTGCTTGCCCTCGTACATCCAGTGCTGGCCGATGGCCGAGCCGGTGTAGGGGGCGATCCACTTGAAGCCGGCCGAATCGGAAGCCGGGGCGGCGACGATGGTCGTGTACTCCATCGCGCCCGCGTCCTCGAGCGACTTCTTGACCGACGCGATCGTGGAGCCCTTCTGGCCGATCGCGACGTAGATGCAGCGGACCTGCTGCTTCGGGTCGCCGGTCTCCCAGTTGGCCTTCTGGTTGATGATCGTGTCCACGGCGACGGCGGTCTTGCCCGTCTTGCGGTCACCGATGATCAGCTGGCGCTGGCCACGGCCGATGGGCGTCATCGCGTCGATGGCGGTGATGCCGGTCTGCAGCGGCTCGGACACCGGCTGGCGCTCGACCACCGAGGCGGCCTTGAGCTCCAGCGGACGCCGGGTCGTGGTCTCGATCTCGCCGAGCCCGTCGATGGGCGCGCCAAGCGGGTCGACGACCCGGCCGAGGTAGCCGTCGCCGACCGGCACAGACAGGACCTGGCCGGTCCGCTTGACCTGCTGGCCCTCTTCGATCGTCTCGAAGTCGCCGAGGATGGCCGCACCGATCGAACGGGCGTCCAGGTTCAGCGCCACACCGAGGACGCCGCCCGGGAACTCGAGCAGCTCGTTGGCCATGGCCGAGGGGAGGCCCTCGACGTGGGCGATACCGTCACCGGCGTCGGCGACCACGCCGACCTCTTCCCGGTTCACATCCGGGGCGTAACTCGAGACGTAGTTCTCGATCGCACTGCGGATCTCGTCCGAGGAGATCGTCAGCTCCGCCATTTCGTTCCCGCTCTCGCTTCTGTTCTGTCCAGTGTGCAAAGTCTGTGGTGCCGGGCGCACCCGTCAGGCGCGGCTCAGCCTGCGGCGCACCGCCGCCAGCTGGCCGGCCGTGCTGCCGTCGATGACCTCGTCGCCGACGCGGACGACGAGCCCGCCGCCCAGCCGGGGGTCCACCTCGACGTGCAGCGCGAGGGTCCGCCCGTAGATCCCGTTGAGCTTCGACCCGAGCTGGGCCTGCTGCTCGTCGGTGAGGGCGTTGGCGCTGGTCACGTACGCGACCGAACGCTCACGCCGTTCCGCGGCCAGCGCGACCAGCTTGTCGAGCCCGTTGCCGACCCCGCGCCCCTTGGCGCGGCGCACGACCTGCTCGACGAGGGTCTCGGTGACCACGTCGACCTTGTCCGCGAACAGCCCGCGGACCAGGGTCCGCTTGGCGTCGGCGGGAGCGGCCAGGTCGGACAGCGCGGTCTCGAGCTCCGAGGAGCCCGAGACGATCCGCGCGACCTGGAACAGCTGGGACTCGACGGTCTCGACGTTCCCGGTCTTCTCGGCGGAGGTGAGCAGCGCCGAGCGGCCGAGGGACTCGAGCCCGTCCACCAGCTCGCGAGGGCTTGACCAGCGGCTGCCCGCCACGGCGTCGAGCACCTTCAGGGCCGGTTCGCTCAGCTTCCCGTCGAACAGCCGGCGGACGAGGCCCTGGCGGCTCTCCGGGCTGGCCGAAGCGTCGCTGACCGCCCGGCGCAGGCCGATTTCGCGGTCCAGGAGGTCGACGACCGAGAGCAGCTCGTCCCCGACCGTCGCGGGGTCGGCACCCGCGTCGGCCAGAACCTCGCCGAGACGGGTCTCGGCGAGGTCGAGCGCTTCACGGCTCGCAGCATGCAGCGTCATCTCTGGTCTACTTCCCCGCTCCGTTGGTGGCGGTCTCCAGCTCCGAGAGGAACCGGTCGACGGTGCCGCGGCGGCGCACCTCGTCCTCGAGCGACTCGCCGACGATGCGGCTCGCCAGCTCCACCGCGTTGCGGCCCATGTCGGCCCGCAGCTCGGCGATGATCTGCGCCTTCTGGGCCTGCAGCTGGGCCTGCCCCTGCGCGACGATCCGCTGGGACTCGGACTCGGCCTCGGCCCGCAGCTCCGCCTTGATCTGCTCGGCTTCGAGCCGGGCGTCGTCGCGGATCTTCGCGGCCTCGGACCGGGCCTCGGCCAGCTGCGCCTTGTACTCGGCCAGCGCTTCTTCGGCTTCGGCCTGGGCCTTCTCGGCCTTCTCGATGCCGCCTTCGATCTTCTGCGCCCGCTCCTCGTACGCAGTCTCGAAACGCGGGACCACGTACTTCTTCAGGATGAACAGCAGGATCAGGAAGGCGACGATGCCGAGGATCAGCTCCGGGATGTCCGGAATGATCGGGTTGGTGTGCTCTTCGGCCGCCAACACCAATTCGGTCTTCAGCACGGCGTCTCCTTAGTGATGAGAGATGAGCGAGTCACTCAGGAGGCGATGAAGAAGATGACGATACCGATCAGCGCGAGGACCTCGGTGAGCACGAAGGTCGAAAAGCCGATGCCCTGCAGCTTGCCCTGGGCCTCCGGCTGACGCGCGGTGCCGTTGATGACCGCGGCGAAGATCAGGCCGATGCCGATGCCCGGGCCGATCGCGCCCAGGCCGTAGCCGATGGCGGCGAGGCCGGGGTTGATGTCGACGGCCTGCGTGGCGGCCTGGGCGAGAACGAGGTTGGCGCTCACTTGCATTTCCCTTCACTTCGGTCCGCGCACTCACGCGGATCGGGGGCTTGTGTGTTTCTCAGTGCTCCGACGCCAGCGCGGCGCCGATGTACCCGGCCGACAGCAGGGCGAAGATGTAGGCCTGCAGCACCTGGATGAAGGCCTCGAGGAAAGTCATCAGGATCGCCAGGACATAGCCCAGGATCGACACCGGCTTGAGAGCCCAGCCCGAGGTCTCCGTGAGCAGGAAGGTGCCGCCCAGGGTGAACACGATGATGATCAGGTGGCCGGCGAACATCGCGGCGAAAACACGGATGGCCAGCGTGAGCGGCGTGATGAAGAACTTCTGGAAGAACTCGATCAGGCCGTAGAGCGGAAGCACGAACTTCGGGATCCCCGCCGGCGCCAGCTGGTTCTTCAGGTACCCGCCCAGGCCGTACTTCTTGATGCCCACGTAGTGGTACACCGGGTAGACCACCAGCAGCGACATGGCCAGCGGGAAGCCGATCCGCGCCATGGTCGGGAACTGGAAGAAGGGAATGATCCCGAAGAGGTTGTTCACCAAGATAAAGGTGAACAACGCTAGAACCAGCGGGATGAACGGCTTGAACTCTTTCGAGCCGATCTGCTGCCGCGTGATGCTGTTGCGGCTGAAGTCATAGAGGGACTCGGCGATGAACTGGCCCTTGGTGGGCACGATCTTCAGCTTGCGCGAAGCCACCAAGAAGTAGCCGGCGACGATGACCAAAGCGATGATCACCAGCAGCTTCGGCTTGTTCAAGCCCCACTCGCCAGACCCCAAAAACGGCGGCAGCTCGAAGGCATCAGTACCAGGGGGCGTGAAAGTCGCACCCTCGGTCAGTACCAGCGCGATCACTGCGCTCCTCCCGGTTCTCCCGGCCGGCGTTCACTCCGCCGGGGGAATCGTCACGATCTGGACTTAACGTACCCGATACGCACGAGCACGCCGGAGGCGGCCAGCCCCACCGCGCAGTGAATGATTCTCATGCCCTGCACAGAGGTTGGCTCGCAAGAGCACTGCCCTGCAATCCACTTCGGACCAGCGGCTGAGGGGCGGAACCATCGGGTCGCCACACTGCTGGTCGCGGTTCGTTTGAGGGAGTGCGCGGGCGAGGCCGCCACCCTTGACGCGGACCCTACCAGCAGGTCAATCGGTGCCGTACACGCGTACTTCATACCAACCGATCAGCTCAGGACTTAGGTCCCGAGTCCATCCAGGACCCAAGTCCGGGATGCGTGCGACCGGTTCCGCAACAGCACAGGTGAGCGCCTCGGCGAGGTGGGCCGCCAACCCGAAAGTCGGCTGACGTGTTTCAGGTCACACTCGGATGCCCCAGTGCGCTCTCACCGTCGGTAGCCGAGGGTACCGGGTTTCGGTCAGGACGGGATGATCGTCGGGATCTTCGTCTTGCGGAAGGCCACGAACTCGGCCGCGGCGGACACCATGATCGCCACGATCATGGTGATGCCGAGCGACAACGGGTGCAGCTCGGTCACGCCCTTGAGCAGCTTGAGCGCGACGAACAGCACCACGACCTTGATCACGTATCCACCGAGCGCGATCACCATGACGAACATCGGATCCTGGCCCGCGCTGAAGCGCATGAGCCCGAGCGTCGACAGGGCCGCCAAGATCGCGAGCACCGCGCCGACCAGCGAGCCGAGGAAGCCGGGCAGCCCGAAGACGATGCTGAACACGGCGATGCACACGATCACCGCCGGCGGCGTGACCAGCAGCGAAGCCTTCGTCATCGCGCGAGCAGCCTGCAGCACCACCTTGGCGTGCGGGTTCTCCGTCGCGTCGGTCGAGGTTTCGGTTTCGCTCACAGCTGGCTCCCTACTCGGTTCGGCGTCGAGTGTAGAGACCCTGGTGAACGGAGTTCTGAGCCCCCGGCCGACGACTTGGCCGCACACACAGCCGCCCCGGGTCCACAGAGACGTGAAACCAGGGGCGGCGGAATTCATTTCAAAGACCCCGCCGTCCGCAGCAGAATTGAAACTCGATGCTTCGCTCGACCACTATTGCCAAGCATGAATCGGGGGACAGCTCACGCAGCCCAGGGGTGCCCCGGATTGGTGCACGTCTGCTCATTCAGGTCCATACCGGACGTCGTGGTGATGTTGACTTTGACCGTCTGCCCGGACCGACACACGCAACAGCGTTGCCGACGAACACGAATCCGGCCAGAACCTGAACGGACCGCCCGTCGTTCGTGCAGTGGTGGGTACCGGATCCAGTCCGCCGAGGTCCCCCACCACGGTGCCCATCAAAGGACCCGTAGCCGATCCCCCCGGTTCCTCGGGCCGGCCGCGCTCGTCGGCTCCGACGTCGCAGCAGTTTTGGACACGTTCTTCGTTTCGAGTTCCCTCCTCATCGACCAACCCGAAGGAGCAGAATCACAACTTGCCGAAGGCGTCGAAGATTAGCTGCGGCGAAGTGATCATGGTGAACACTTCGCCAACCTTTCCCGATCGAGGGGCCATTCCTGAAAAGCGGACCGCATTCGCGAACACTCAGCCCGCAGAACGGTGCCGTGCCCTCAACCTCGGAACCAAGGACACCAGCACAGCCACCACCAGACCCGCCCCGATGACCCAGAACACGGCCGTGTCGTCGAACAGCGTCACCGACACCGCGCCGAAGGCCAGGATGCCCGCCCACAAGTAGATGAGCAGGACGGCCCGCCGCTGGGAGTGGCCGATCTCGAGCAGGCGGTGGTGGAGGTGCATCTTGTCGGCTGCGAAGGGGCTTTCGCCGCGGCGGGTGCGGCGGATGACGGCCATCACGAGGTCCAGGACGGGCACGAAGAGCACCGCCACGACCACGACGAGCGGGGACAGCAGGGCGAGCGCGTCGGAGGCCGAGAAGCGGGTGTAGCTGACGCGCCCGCTCGCGGACGTGGTCGCGCCGGCGAGCATGAGGCCGATCATCATGGAGCCGGAGTCGCCCATGAATATCTTGGCGGGTTGGAAGTTGTAAGGCAGGAAGCCCAGACACGCGCCGGCCAGCGTTGCCGCGATGAGGGCCGGCGGGTACGTGCCGAAGTCACCGCCGGTGCTGTCGAGCAGGCCGAGCGAGAAGGCGCACGTGGCTGTCGCGGCGATGAAGCCGAGGCCGCCCGCGAGGCCGTCGAGGCCGTCGACGAAGTTCATCGCGTTGACCATCACCACGACCATCACGACGGTCAGCAGTGCGCCCTGGTTCTTGTCCAGCACCAGCACCGAGCCGAACGAGTCGCCGGTACCGCCCCACGGCACCCAGAACGACACCCACTGCACGCCGAACAGCACGAGGATCCCCGCGCACATCACCTGGCCGGCGAGCTTCGTCCACGCGTCGAGCTCGAACCGGTCGTCCAGCGCGCCGATGAGCGAGATGACGCCGGCCGCCAGCAGCACGCCGACCGAGTCGAGCGAGGCGTCGAAACCGTGGCTCAGCGCGGGCAGCTGGTGCGCCAGGCCCATCGCCGCGGCCACACCGAGGTAGATGCCGACGCCGCCCATGCGCGGGATCGGCACCACGTGGACGTCGCGGGCGCGCGGGTTGGCGATCGCGCCGATGCGGATCGCGACGCGGCGGACGACGCCGGTGAGCAGGTAGGTCACGGCCGTCGCGGTCAGCGCGACGAGCAGGTACTCCCGGATGGGGAGAAGTCCTTGCACAGGGGGCATGACCGCGTCACACCTGCCGGGGGGTCCGAGTCACCGCGTCACGCTACCGCGACCGGGTGTCACGCCGTTCAACGGAGCCTCCCGTCCGCGGGGCCACTGTGGACCGCTCAGGCGAGCGACTCGACGGGCACGCCCATGACCTCGGCGATCGCCGCGCGCGTGACCGCTCCTTCGCGCAGCACCACCGGATTATCGCCCGTGAGGTCCACGATCGACGACGCCACGGCCTCGCCGCTCGAACCGCCGTCGAGGTACACCGACACCGAGTCGCCCAGCTGGTCCTGCGCCTCGGCCGCGGTGGACGCGGGCGGGCGGCCGGAGACGTTGGCGCTCGACACGGCCATGGGGCCGACGTCGCGCAGCAGCTCCAGCGCCACCGGGTGCAGCGGCATCCGCAGCATCACGGTGCCGCGCGACTGCCCGAGGTCCCACTGCAGGCTCGGCGCGTGCGGGAGCACGATCGACAGGTCGCCCGGCCAGAACGCCTCCACGAGCGCCCGTGCCTGCGGCGGCAGGCCGAGCACGAGACCATCCACTGTGGACCACGAACCGACGAGCACGCCCACGGGCATGTCCGGACCGCGGTTCTTCGCGCGCAGCAACGCCTGCACGGCGCCCGCGTCGAAGGCGTCGGCACCGATGCCGTAGACGGTGTCGGTGGGCAGTACCACCAGCCGGCTCGACCTCACCGCCGACGCCGCGGCGGCCAGCCCTTCGGCCCGGGACTCGCGCTTGCTGCAGTCGTACACCGCACTCATGCCGCGAAGCCTAGCCTTCGTCCCCGGGCGCGCCCCAACGTGGCGTTGGTTGCGTTGAGCGCACCCAATGCGGCGTCCGGTGCGTTGAGCGCACCGAACGCCACATTGGGGCGCTTCGGCCGGGACGCGGGGTCAGAACCCGATGGCCGTGCAGGTGGTGGTGCTCGTCTTCGCCGGGTCGCTCACCGACGTGGCGGTGAGGTTGACCCGCGCCGTGTACGGCGCGCCCGGTGTGCGTTTCGCGAAGGCGGCGATCTGGGCGGTCTGCCCGAACTTCGCCGTCGCCAGCTCGTTGGGCAGCCGGATCTCCCAGCCCTTCGCGTCGGTGCTCGCGCTCAGCCGGTAGGTGTCGCTGTCGTACGGTGCCTTCGCCCCGCGCGCGGAACCGGTGTTGAGCAGGCGGAAGTCGCACGTGGCGAGCCCGCCCTTGGTGAACGCGGGCAGCGCCGGCCACAGGTGCGCACCGCGCGCCTGCGGGCCCGAGCCGTCGAGCGAGGCGACGGTGACCGTGTACGACAGCACGCCGCGGCGGTCACGCGCGAGGTCGGTGACGAGGAAGTGCAGCCGGTTGGCCTCGTCGGTGTACTCGTACGCGCCCGAGGAGCCCGTGCCGGCCTTGAACGCCGCGTCGTTGAGCTGCCGGTAGTCGCCGACGGTGATCTTCACCGGCGTGCCGTCCGGCTTCACGTAGTCGGTGAGACCGATGTCCTGCGGGTTCGCGTCGACGATCCACTCGAACGGCGCCGCGTCCTTGTTCTTGGTCTTGGCCAGCAGCACGCCGGAGTCGGGCGCGAAGGAGTCCGAGCCCATCCGGTCGACGACCTCGAGTGTGTAGTTGTCGTAACCGCCGCCGTCGCACAGCGGGTCGCTGTTGCGGTCGCACTTCGGGGCCTTGTCGCCGCCCGGGAGCGCGATGTTCAGGCCCGTGTACGCACCCGGTTCCGGCGCCGCCTCGCGCGCGGTGATCCGAGCCGTCACGGGGCCCGTCTTCGCGAGCTGGTCGCGGTCGAGCTGCAGCACGTCGGCGGGATCGACGATGCCGAGCTTGAGCTTGTTGCGCAGCATGTGGTGCGCGCCCATCGACCCGCCCTCGGTGGCCGGGATCTGCCAGCGCGTGTGCGGGCCGCCGGGGCCGTTAAAGCTGCCGCGCGAGAGCATCTCCCACGGGCCGGTGTACGCGCGCTGCGGCGGGACACCGAACGGGTTGTTGTAGTTGTCGCCGATGCCCAGGATGTGGCTGAACTCGTGGGCGTAGGTGCCCTGTCCGGACGATTCGGCCTGCGTGGAGGAGCCGTTCTGCGCGTTGGGCCAGATGCTCGACGCCGAGGCCCACGACGTCCACGGGACGTAGCGCGTGTCGGCCCAGTTGGGCAGGCTCTCGTCGCCGGGCGGGCCGAACTCGTCCGGCACCGCGTCCTGGCTGCCGAACTTCATCTCGCCGAACTCCTGCCACGTCGAGCTCTCGTCCTGGCCCGCGGAGAGGAAGAAGACGAAGTCGAACTGGTCGGCCAGGGCGCCGACGTCGGTTTTCCACGCGGCGCGTGCGTCGGTGCGCAGGTCGCGGTCGCACGTCGAGCCCTGCGGGCACGCGTTGTCCTGGAACTCCATGCCGTACTCGAAGGACTTGCCCGGCATGCGATAGGGCCCGAACGCCGTGAGGTCCACGCCGAAGCGCCCGCCGGAGTCCTCCATCCAGTACTCGTTGATGGTGTGGCCGTGGTTGAGGGTCTCGGGCTTGTTGAGGAAGTCCTGGTAGTACTGCGCCACGTTCTCGCGCGCGAGATTGCCGGCCGACGGGCCGGGGTTGCCGAACACGGTCGAGTGCGGCGGCTTCGTGACCACGAAGTCCTCGTCCGGGTAGTCCGCCAGTACGACGGCGCCCTTGAACGTGCGCTCGGCCGGCTTGAGCGACGGGTCGGCCCAGTTCGTGCCGGGAACCTTGCGGTAGTCGTTCCACGTCATGGCCGCTTGGTCGGCCCAGTGCGCGGAGTCCAGCGGCGCGGGCCAGCCGCTGGTGAACGTGTCGGCGTTCGCCGTGCCGGCGGTCAGCCCGGGCAGCAAGGCGACGGCCGCGACGACCGCGGCCACCTTCGAGACGCGCCTCGTCGTGCGCCGGACAGGGATCCAGGAGGGTCTCATCCACACTCCCCTTCACGATCGGGCCGCCCCGGGGCGGGCGGGCCCGAAGATCGACGGTATTCAGTCGACCGCGGATCGTTAGGGTTGCGAACGAAATCCGCCCCATTGCCTCACGACGAAAGTCGGACAGAGGTGCCGTATCGGCCGAACGCGTCGTTCGAACGGCAGACGGGGACGAGCCGGGCAGAGTCCGAGGTGGTCGCTCCAGCGCGGTTCAGCCGGCGGCGCTCGGGCTGTCCACCGCGTCGACCCGGCGGCGGAGCAGGCAGAACTCGTTGCCCTCCGGGTCGGCCAGCACGTGCCACGACTCCTCGCCCGTCTGGCCGACGTCGGCCGGGCGAGCACCGGCGGCGAGGAGACGCACGAGCTCCGCGTCCTGGTCGCGGTCGGTCGGGTTGACGTCGAGATGCAGCGGCAGTTTGCCGCGCTTCGGCTCGTCGCTGCGGCTGAGCACGAGGGTCGGCAGCGGTCCGCCGAAGCCGCCGGGCGGGCCGATCTCCAGATCGTCGCCCTCCCAGCCGAGCTCGACGTAGCCGAGAACCTCGCACCAGAAGTCCCCCAGGCGCTGGGGGTCGGCGCAGTCGATGACGAGTTCGGTGATCCGGCAGGCCATGCGCGAAAGACTACGGCGAAGCGCGCCGGTTCCGGCCGGCTTCAGCCCAGGCGGCGGGCCGTGACGTAGCGGGCCCGGCCCGTGAAGTCAGGATGGTCTTCGACGGCCGTGAGCACGCGGCGGGCCCGCACGAGCGCCGGCACGGCGGTCCCGTGGGTGTCGTCGTGCTCGATGGCCAGACCTCCGCCCGGACGCAGCAGTCGGGCGCCGGCCGCGATGGCGTGGCGGATCACCGCCAAGCCGCTCTCCTCGGCGAACACCGCACGCGCCGGGTCGTGCTCGGCGACCTCCGGGGGCACGGGCGTGCCTTCGGGGACGTACGGCGGGTTGCAGAGCACCAGGTCGACGAGCCCGTCGAGCTCGGCGAACATCGTCGGGTCGCCGATGTCGCCGGAGTAGAGGCGCACGGGGGTGTCACCCGCGTCGGAATGCACGTCGGCGTTGTGCCGGGCCCACGCGAGGGCCTGCGGGTCGACGTCGACGGCGTAGACCACGGCGTCCGGCCGCTCGTGGGCAACTGCCAGCGCGAGTGCGGCGGACCCGGTGCACAGGTCGACCACCACGGGGAACTCGCGCCCCTGGAGGAACTTCAGGCCCCAGTCCAGCAGCAGCTCGGTCTCCGGCCGCGGCACGAACACGCCGGGGCCCACATTCACCGTGATGTTGCCCAGCGCGGCCCACCCCGTGAGGTACTGCAGCGGGATCCGCTTCGCACGCTGCGCCACGAGCTGTCCGATCGCCTCGATCACCGGAGGGTCGACCAGCGGCACCATCGGCAACCGCCCGCGATCGACCCCGAGCACGTGCGCGGCGATCAGGTCCGCGTCCGTCCGCGGCGACTCCACGCCCGCCTCGGTGAGGATCCGGGTGGCCTCCATGATGGCCAGGCGCAGCGGCTGCCGATTCACTAGTCGTCCTTCACGTCGTCGAGCCTGGTGTCCAGCGTATCCACCCGGCGGCCCGCGACGGTGGCGCCGGGCCGGGAAGGCCGGCCGGGGCCTGTGACCAGGAACGGGCGCCGCGGGTGCCGGAAACCCTTTACCGGAGATCTCCTAAGATGCCGATGTTCCCCGGGCCGCGGATCAAGGCCGTTCGCCCGCTTCGCCGAACAGCCGGAGCCCCAGTGCCGACGAGTCCTCTCACGCTGCCCCAGCGACGCCGGATCGCGTTCGTGTTCCCGATCTACAACGAAGAGGGGAACATCGATCTCCTGCACCGCACGGTCGCCGAGGTCACCGCTCCCCTGGCGGACCGCTACGACTTCAGCTTCCTCTACATCGACGACGGCAGCCGCGACACGTCGCTGGAGAAGCTGACCGAGCTGTCCCGGCGCGACGAGCGGGTCACCGTGATCGAGCTCGCGCGCAACTTCGGCCACCAGATGGCCGTGACCGCGGGCCTCGATCTGGTCGACGCCGACGCGACGATCATCATGGACAGCGACCTGCAGGACCCGCCGCGCGTCGCGCTCGAGCTGATCGAGCGGTGGGAAGAGGGCTACGACGTCGTCTACGCGCAGCGCCGTTCGCGGCAGGACAGCGCGTTCAAGAAGTTCACCGCCGGCGCGTTCTACTGGTTCCTGCGCAAGATGGCGGCCGTCGACATCCCCAAGAACACCGGCGACTTCCGGCTGATCGACCGCAAGGTCGTGGACGAGCTGCGCAAGTACCGGGAGCGCGACCGCTTCCTGCGCGGCCTGGTCTCCTACATCGGGTTCCGCCAGACCGCGGTGCTGTTCGACCGCGACAAGCGCCACGCGGGCGTCACCGGCTACCCGCTGCGCAAGATGCTGCGCTTCGCCGCCGACGGCATTCTCGGCTTCTCCGTCACGCCGCTGCGCATGATCAGCCGCCTCGGCTACCTGATCTCCGCGCTCAGCTTCGTCGGCGTGCTCTACGTGATCGGCGTGAAGCTGTTCGCGCCGTCGACCGCCGTGCCCGGCTGGGCGTTCATCACGATCGCGATGTTCTTCCTCGGCGGCATCCAGATCATCATGCTCGGCGTTCTCGGCAGCTACATCGGCCGCACGTACTCGCAGGTGCAGAACCGGCCGCTGTACGGCGTCGCCTCGGTGCGGACGGGTCTCGCCTCCGACGCTCGCGTCACCTCGAACACGACCGTGCACACCGTAGACACCGTCGACGCGGTCCAGGCGGAGAGCAGGCCCTGATGAAGCTCCTGACCGCGCAGCAGATCCGCTTCGGTGTGGTCGGCGTCGCCAACACGCTCGTCGACGCGGTCGGCTTCGCGTTGCTGTACTCCAGCGTCGGGCTGCCGCTGTTCGTCGCGAACCTGTGCTCGACGACCGCGGGCATGCTGCTGAGCTTCGTGCTCAACCGCAACTTCACCTTCCGCGCCAAGGACGGCGACGTCCGCAAGCAGGTGGTGCTGTTCTTCGCCGTCACCGCGTTCGGGCTGTGGGTGGTGCAGGCCGCGGTGATCTTCGCGGTCGGGTCGCTGCTGCCCCACGTCACGGTGCTCGTGCCGAAGTTCGCCGGCATCGCCGTGGGTCTGGTGTGGAACTACGTGCTCTACCAAAAAGTCGTCTTCCGGCAGCGGACCCCGGTCCCGGTTGCCGCCACCGAACAGCCGGGAGGCACGGTATGACCGCCACGGTGACCGCCGAGGAGCTCACCTCCGAGGATGAACCGAGGCGGCCCGTCGCGGTTTCGCGCGTGCCGCGCTGGCTCACCGGCGACTTCGCCCGCGTGCTGGCCGTGGTGCTCGCGTGGAACGTGGTGCTGATCGCGGTGGCGTGGCTGTTCGGCCCGTCGTCCCCGGTGAGCGAGGGCGTGCCGAAGACGGGCATCGGCTCGACCTGGAGCCTGCTCGCGCACACCTACCGCTGGGACGCCGGCAACTACGGCGACATCGCACAACACGCCTACACCAGCAGCTACGTGCCGCTGCGCGCCTTCTACCCGGTGTTCCCGATCTGCGTGTGGCTCGTGCAGACGATCAGCATCCACCTGATCGGGATCCTCGTCGCGGGCTTCCTCGTGAACGTGGTCGCGACCTGGCTCGCCACCACGGCGCTGCTCAAGATCGCCCGCTTCTACTTCACCAGCGCCCGCGCCCAGTGGCTCGTGGTCGCCGCGTTCCTCACCGCGCCCACGGCGTTTTTCCTGCACTCGTTCTACAGCGAAGCGGTCTTCTGCGCGCTCGGCTTCTGGGCCTACCTGTTCGCGCTGCGGCGCCAGTGGCTGTGGACGGGCCTGTGCCTGATCCCGCTCACGGCCTCGCGGATCACCGCGGCGGTGTTCGTGGGCCTGTGCTTCCTGGAGTTCTGGCGCTCGAAGGACTGGAAGGTGCGCGGCTTGCTGAACTGGCGGCTGCTGTGGTTCCCCGCCGCGTTCCTCGGCCTCGGCGCGCACATGCTGTACATGAAGATCCAGACTGGCAGCGCCATGGCGAGCTTCAACGCGCTCAAGGGCGTGGCGACCTGGTCGTACCACAAGTTCAACCCGAACATCTTCGCCACCGGCTGGACCGAGGCGAAGCTGACGGCCCACGCCCTGCTCGGCGACATCCCGATGGACGGGTGGACGCTGATGAGCCACGTGCTGCCCACCATCGGGCTGGTACTGCTGCTCGTGTCCTCCGTGTACATCTTCATCGCCTTGCGTGCCAAGGGAATCCCGCTCGCGTTGTTCGGCATCGCGTCGATCGTGATGCTGACGATCAACAACAACGTGGTGTCGGTGCACCGCTACCTGCTGCCGTGCCTGGTGATGTACGTGGCGCTGGTGCTGTTCGCCGAGCGCAGGCCGAAGCTGCGCGGCGTGGTCTACGGCGTGCTGTACGCGAACACGACGATCGGCGCGCTGATCTTCCTTCGCTTCGTGTCGGGGTACTGGGCGGGTTGACCGCGGCCCGCGCCCCGGCACCGGTCTGGTGGCGGTGACCGAGGTGCGCACACACTGCGGCCCGGCACCGCGCTGCCTACACTCGGCCGGGTGCGAACCAAAGACCTCCGCTTCGGTCTCGCCATCTTCGGCGCTTCCCTCGCCCTGCTCCTGGTCCGTTTCCTCGTCCCCCGCCCCATCGGCATGGCCGACAACGGCGACGGCTGGCGGCTGCTCTGCAAACTCGGCGGCAAGCAGCTCGACCGCCCAGCGGAAGGTTTCGTCCGGTTCAACTACGGCGCCGGGGCCCCGTGCACGAGTGAGTACGTTTCGAGCCAGACCTGGCTCGACTGGCTCGCGAGCAAAGCCGGCCACCTCTTCGGCTCGAGCGCCATCCTGAACCTGCTGGTCCTCGGCGCCGGTACCTGCGTGCTCGTCGCGGTCGCCATCACCGCCGCGGTCACCGGCCTCGACCTGGACCGTCGCGGCAAGGTCGTCGCGGCGGTCCTGCTGACGCTCGTGATGGGTGACTCCGCGTTCTTCGGCTACTTCGCCTCCACGCTCAGCGAGGGCGCGGCCTTCCTCGGCATGCTGCTGATCGCCGGCGGCCTCGTGCTGATGCACCGCGACCGCGCCCGGCGCTACGCCGGCGCCGGCATCACCGTCCTCGGCGGACTGATCGGCATCAACGCGAAGTCGCAGACCCTGTTGCTCATCCCCCTTTTCGTGCTCGCCGTGCTGCTGGTGAAACCCCAGGGCGCGCGCGGCGGGGCCAGCTGGGCGCTGCCGCTCGCGGTGCTCTTGCTCGTGGGCGGCGGAACGTTCGCGGTGCAGTCGCACGGCGACCCAGCCAACGCGGAGTACCGCGAGGCCAACGTATCCAACGCGATCTTCGACTCCATTGTGGACGGCAGGCACGACACGAATGCCGATCTGGCCGCACTCGGGCTGCCACAATCGTTCGCGAAGTACATCGGCACCGGCTGGTGGACCCCGGGCGCGGCCAAGACCGACCCGCTCTACCCGCGGTACCGCGACGAGATCAGTCGCCGCAACGTGCTGGCGTACTACGAGTCGCACCCCGTGCGCGTCGCGCAGATCCTGCAGCAGGGCGGCGTGAACACGCTCACCGCGCGGCCCGACAACCTCGGCAGCTTCGATGAGCTCTCGGGCCAGGCGTGGCTGTCGAAGGAGTACCGCGTGCCGCTGTTCTCCGGACTCGCGGTGCTGGCCGCGCCCGCCGGGCTGTTCGTGCTGGTCCCTCTGTGGCTGCTGATCAGCTGGACCGCCGTGCGCGCCTTCCGGCGGGGGCGGCGCGAATACGGCCTCGTGGTGCTGATGCTGACGTTCTTCGCCGTCGGGCAGCTCGGGTTGTCCGCGCTGGGCGAAGGCGTGGAAGGCGTGAAGCACCAGCTGCTCACGCTGTTCCCGACCGTGCTCGCGCTCGCTTTCGCGATCCTCAGCCTGCTGCCGCGCGCCGACGAGCCTCAGAAGCCGCAGCGGGAACGCGAGGACGACGAGCCGCTGACCGAGGAGATCGCGGCCGTCGTCTGAGGCGGCTCAGGTGTCTGAGGCCACAGAGACGGCAGGGCAGAGTCAGCCGGACTGCGCGGCCAGGCGCTCCTCGCGGTCGGCCGTCGCCAAGGCGTCGAGGACGCCGTCTAGGTCGCCGTCGAGGACCTGGTCGAGGTTGTAGGCCTTGTAGTTCACCCGGTGGTCCGAGATGCGGTTCTCGGGGAAGTTGTAGGTGCGCACGCGCTCTGAGCGGTCGACAGTGCGGACCTGCGAACGGCGGGCGTCCGAGGCCTTCGCGGCGGCCTCTTCCTCGGCGATGGCCTGCAGGCGCGCCTGCAGCACCTGCAGCGCGCGGGCGCGGTTCTGGATCTGCGACTTCTCGTTCTGGCACGAGACGACGATCCCGGTCGGCAGGTGCGTGATGCGCACGGCCGAGTCGGTCGTGTTCACGCTCTGGCCACCGGGGCCGGAGGAGCGGAAGACGTCGATGCGAAGGTCATTGGGATCGATCTCGACCTCGACCTCTTCGGGTTCGGGGTAGATCAGCACGCCGGCCGCAGACGTGTGGATGCGGCCTTGCGACTCGGTCGCCGGCACGCGCTGCACGCGGTGCACGCCGCCCTCGAACTTCAGGCGCGACCAGACGCCGTCGACGTCCGCGGTCTTGCTCTTGATCGACAGCGTGACGTCCTTGAAGCCGCCAAGGTCGGAGTCGGTGGAGTCGAGGACCTCGGCCTTCCAGCCGTGGCGCTCGGCGTAGCGCAGGTACATGCGCAGCAGGTCGCCCGCGAACAGCGCGGACTCCTCGCCGCCTTCCCCGGACTTGACCTCCATGACCACGTCGGAGCCGTCGTACGGGTCGCGCGGCAGCAGCAGCTCCGTGAGGCGGGACTCGAGGTCGGGGATCTTCGCGGCCAGCTCGTCGGCCTCTTCCGCGAACCCCGAGTCCTCGGCCGCCAGCTCCTTGGCCGCGGCGAGGTCGTCGCGCGTCTGGTCGAGCTCCCGCACCGCGCGCACGACGGGGCTCAGCTCCGCGTAGCGGCGGCCCAGCTTGCGGGCCTTGGCCTGGTCGGCGTGCACGGCCGGGTCCGCCAGCTGCTCTTCCAGCTGGGCGTGCTCGGCGAGCAGCCCCTTGAGCGAAGTCGAATCCACTTCCGTGCCTTCTTCCGGGCCTAGTACCACCAACGACAGAATTTCACCGACAGACAGCAAACGGCGCCCACTCGCACGTGCGAGTGGGCGCCGTGGGCGAAGCTACTTGGCGTCGTTCTTCTGCCGCTTGCCGTAGCGCTTCTCGAAGCGCGCAACCCGGCCACCGGTGTCCATGATCTTCTGCTTGCCGGTGTAGAACGGGTGGCAGTTCGAGCAGATCTCGACGTGGATCGCGCCCGAGTCCTTGGTGCTGCGGGTGGTGAAGCTGTTCCCGCAGTTACAGGTGACCTGAGTCGTCACGTACTCAGGGTGAATACCGCTCTTCATGGTGTCCTCTCTCGTTGGCCCCGGGTCCCCAGGATCGGGGTGAACCGGTGCCGGACTTCAGCGGGTCATTGTGCCAGACGGGCTGACGGTGAGTTCAACCAACCCTCCTGGCCTGGTATTCCTCGGCCCAGGAGCCGTCAGCCCCGGACGCCGTGAAGGGCACCGCGCGGATTCCCCCGCGGTGCCCTTCACGGACGGTGAACCGGTGGAGCTCAGTCCTCGTCGTTCGCGCCGAGGGCCGTCTTCGAGACCTGCATGAGGAACTCGATGTTGGTCTTCGTCTTGCGCAGGCGCGAGATCAGCAGGTCGATGGCCTGCTGCGAGTCCAGCGCGTGGAGCACGCGGTGCAGCTTGTGCGTGACGGCGAGCTCGTCCGGCGAGAGCAGCAGCTCTTCCTTGCGGGTGCCGGACGGGTTGACGTCGACCGCCGGGAACACGCGGCGCTCGGAGATCTTGCGGTCGAGCTTGAGCTCGGCGTTGCCGGTGCCCTTGAACTCTTCGAAGATCACCGTGTCCATCGTGGAGCCCGTCTCCACCATCGCCGTGGCGAAGATGGTGAGCGAGCCGCCGTTCTCGATGTTGCGTGCCGCACCGAGGAACCGCTTCGGCGGGTACAGCGCGGTCGAGTCGACACCACCGGACAGGATCCGGCCCGACGCGGGCGCGGCCAGGTTGTAGGCGCGGCCGAGGCGGGTGATCGAGTCGAGCAGCACCACCACGTCGTGGCCCATCTCGACCAGGCGCTTGGCGCGCTCGATCGAGAGCTCCGCGACCGAGGTGTGGTCGGCCGGCGGGCGGTCGAAGGTCGAGGCGATGACCTCGCCCTTCACGGACCGCTGCATGTCCGTGACCTCTTCCGGCCGCTCGTCGACCAGCACGACCATGAGGTGGCACTCGGGGTTGTTCGTGGTGATCGCGTTGGCGATGTCCTGCATGATCGTGGTCTTACCGGCCTTCGGCGGCGACACGATCAGGGCGCGCTGCCCCTTGCCGACCGGCATGATCAGGTCGATCACGCGGGTGGTGAGCTTGTGCGACTCGGTCTCGAGGCGCAGGCGCTCGTTGGGGTAGAGCGGAGTCAGCTTGGTGAAGTCGGGGCGGCGCTTGGCCTCGTCCGGCTCCAGCCCGTTGATCGAGTCGACGCGCACCAGCGGGTTGAACTTCTGCCGCTGCTGCTCGCCGTCCCGCGGCTGGCGGACGACACCGGTGATGGCGTCACCGCGGCGCAGGCCGTACTTGCGGACCAGCGAGAGCGACACGTACACGTCGTTCGGCCCGGCGAGGTAACCCGACGTGCGCACGAACGCGTAGTTGTCGAGCACGTCCAGGATGCCGGCGACCGGCAGCAGGACGTCGTCCTCGCGGATCTCGGTGTCCGGCGAACCGCCTTCGGCGCGCCCGCCCCCGCTGCCCCGGCGACGGCGGTCGCGGAAACGACGGCCGCGACGGCCGCCCTCTTCGTCGTCCTCCGGGCCCTGCGAACGGTTGTCCTGCTGGCCGCGGTTGCCGCCGTCCTGCTGGTTGTTGCGCTGGCGGTTGTCGCGGTTGTCCCGGTTGTCCGAGCCACCGCGGTTGTTGTCGCGGCCGCCCTGACGCTCGGCGCGGTCACCACGGTCGCCACGCTGCTCACGGTCGCCACGCTGGCCACCGTCACGCTGGCCACCGTCACGCTGGCCACCGTCACGCTGGCCACCGTCACGCTGTTCGCGTGGCTCACGCTGGCCGTCCGGCGCGCCCGCGGCGCGGTTCGAGCCGCGGCGGCGACGGCTGCGGCCACCTTCCTCCTGCTGCCCGTCGGAGTTCTGCTGGCCGCCGTCGCGGTCCGGGCGCTCCTGCTGCGCAGGCTTCTCGGCCGGCGCCGTGTCGGTTCCGAAAGCCGAACCGTTGGTCTCGGCCTTGGGAGCCGGCGCCGCCTCGGCGCTCGGGGTCTCCGCGCGCTTCTTCTCGGCCCGGGCCGGCTCTTCGGTCTTCGCGGCCTTCGAGGCCTTGGGAGCCGGAGCGTCGCCGACGCCGTCGAGCGGGAGAGTCTCCGCCGTGGCGGTGCGCTTCTTGGTCTTGCCCTGCCGCTCGCGGATCGCGGCGATCAGGTCACCCTTGCGCATCCCCGTGGTCTCGCCCACACCCAGTTCGCCCGCCAGCTGGCGGAGCTCGGCGATGACCATCCCCGACAAGCCCCCGGTGCGGCGCTTCGGAGCGGCCGCGGCCCCATTCGTCTCAGCGGCCGCGGCGGGGGTCTCCACGTCGCCGCTCAACAGATCGGTGTTGCTCACACATGTCCTTCCTGACCGATCCACGCCTCCAGGTGGATCAGCGGACTGCCGCCGATCGCGTCTGATCGCGAAACGGCATTTGCTTCCGATGCGGGCGAGTCGCGCCTAGCCGTGCGGAACACAGCGAGAGCGTCGCCAGCACAGGGTGTTTGCCTCCCCCAAACGGAGGAAACGGAATTCGGCACCGCGCCGAAACCGGAAACCCGCCTGCGTCCTCCGCGTCCCGCTTGCCAGGCGGCGCAGATCTGGCGGATCGACGAAGGATGCGGACCGGAGGCTCGCGAGGAGCGAACAGGACCGGCATCGGGTGCGGAAACGCACGGTGATCGAACGCCCCCGAGGGTAGACCGCCCTGTGGGCCGGTGCAACAACCACCCCCCGCGTGGCGCACGTTCCACCCGCCACGTGACCGGGGCTTTACTGAGCCGCAACCTGAACACCCGTCAGGTCCACACCCAGCTCGGCGACGTCGAATCCGTGAACGTCGCAGTCCGGCGGCAATATTCCCGTCGTGGTGAGGGCGAGCACCGTGGGACCGGCGCCGGAGATCGTCGCGGCCACGCCGTGAGCACGGAGGGTGCGCACCAGCTCGGCGCTCGCAGGGTACGCGCTGGCCCGGTATTCCTGGTGCAGCCGGTCTTCCGTCGCCGCCAGCAGCAGCTCGGGTTTGGTCGTCATCGCGAGCACCGAAAGCGCCGTGCGGCCCGCGCTGTGCGCCGCGTCCGCGTGCGGAACGTGCTGGGGCAGCAGGCCACGCGTGGCGTCCGTGGACGACTTCAGCGCCGGGATCGCCACCACAGGACGGATCTTGGTACTGGGCTCCACACGCTCGGCGTGGAAGCGCCCGTTTTCGCACCACGCCACCACGAGCCCGCCGAGGAGGCTGGCGGCCGCGTTGTCCGCGTGGCCCTCGAACTCGGCCGCGAGCTGCAAAGCCCCGTCGTCGAGCGCGACGCCCGCCAGCGCGTAACCCAGCGCCACGCCGGACACCACGGCGGCGGCCGACGAACCGAGCCCGCGCGCGTGCGGGATCTTGTTGAAGCAGCGCAGGTGCAGGCCCGGCGGACGCACGTCGAAGTGCGCACACGCGCGGCGGATCGCCCGCACCACGAGATGCGTCTCGTCGGTGGGGACGTCGGCGACCCCGCCGGCGCCGGCGTCGACCACCTCGACCTTGAGGCCGTCCTCGACCACGTGCAGCTCGACGACGTCGTGGCGCGCCAGGGCCAGGCCCAGCGCGTCGAAGCCCGGGCCGAGGTTGGCCGTCGAACCCGGCACCACGGCCCGGAACGACGCGCCCACCGGCAAGCCCGAGGAGCCCGTCACCGCAGGTCCAGGGCTGCGGCGACCGCCGTGGGATCGACCGCGAGCGGCTCGACCTCGACGTTGCCCTCGAGCGCGGTCGCGGGGTCCTTGAGGCCGTGGCCGGTGACCGTGCACACGACCGTGCTGCCCTTCGGCAGCCGGCCATCCGCGGCGGTGGCGAGCAGGCCGGCGACGCTCGTGGCCGAGGCGGGCTCCACGAACACGCCCTCGCGCTCGGCCAGCAGGCGGTAGGCCTCGAGGATCTTCGCGTCGGTGATCGCCTCGAACAGGCCGTCGGACTCGTTCTTCGCCTTCACCGCGCCACCCCACGAAGCGGGGCTGCCGATGCGGATCGCGGTCGCGATGGTGTCGGGGTCCGAAACCGGTTCGCCCAGCACGAGCGGCGCAGCACCGGCCGCCTGGAAGCCGAACATCCGCGGCGTGTTCTTCACCACACCGTCTTCCGCGTACTCCGAATACCCGGCCCAGTAAGCGGTGATGTTGCCCGCGTTGCCCACCGGCAAACAGTGGATGTCGGGCGCCTGGCCGAGCGCGTCGCAGACCTCGAACGCGGCGGTCTTCTGGCCCGCGATGCGCACCGGGTTCACGGAGTTCACCAGCGTCACGGGGTAGTCGGCCGCGGTCTTGCGCGCGAGCTCGAGGCAGTCGTCGAAGTTGCCGTCGACCTGCAGGATGCGCGCGCCGTGCAGCACGGCCTGGGCGAGCTTGCCCATCGCGATCTTGCCCTGCGGCACGAGCACCGCGCAGGTGAGCCCGGCGCGCGCGGCGTAGGCGGCCGCCGACGCGGAGGTGTTGCCCGTCGACGCGCAGATCACGGCCTTCAGGCCGCTCGCCAGCGCGTGGGTGATGGCCACGGTCATGCCGCGGTCCTTGAACGAGCCGGTGGGGTTGGCGCCCTCCACCTTGAGGTAAACCGTGCAGCCCGTGAGCTGCGACAGGTGGGCGGCGGGCAGCAGCGGGGTGTTGCCCTCGCCGAGCGTCACCACCTGTGCGCCCTCCGGCACGGGGACGCGGTCGCGGTACGCCTCGATGATCCCCGGCCACGCGGTCAATCCGGTTGCAGTCATGCCGCCACCTCGATTCGGAGTCGCACGCTCGTCACTGGTGAGGCGGCGGCATGAATAGCGATTCGCTTGCAAGCTGAGCTCATTGGTCTTCGCCTTCCACCCGCATCACGCTGACGACTTGGTGCACCACGTCGAGCTTCGCGATTTCGTCCACAGTGGACTGCAGCGCCGCATCGGGCGCCAGGTGGGTGACCACCACGAGGCTCGCCGTGTCGTTGGCGTCACGCTGGCGCACGGCGGCGATGCTCACGCCGTGGCCCGCGAACGCTTGCGCCACCTGGGCGAGCACGCCCGCGCGGTCGGCGACGTCGAGGCTCACGTGGTAGCGCGTGGGCGTCTGGCCCATCGGGCGCACAGGCAGCGCGGCGTGCGCGGACTCGCGCGGGCCGCGACCGCCGACCACGCGGTTGCGGGCCACGGCGACGAGGTCGCCCAGCACCGCGCTCGCCGTGGGGGCGCCGCCGGCGCCCTGGCCGTAGAACATCAGCTCGCCCGCCGCGTCGGCTTCCACGTACACGGCGTTGAACGCGCCGCCGACCCCCGCGAGCTGGTGGCTGCGCGGGATCATCACCGGGTGGACGCGCGCCGAGACGGACTCCGCGCCGTCGTCGGCGGTCACGCGCTCGCAGATCGCCAGCAGCTTGACCGTGCGGCCCAGCACACGCGCGGCGACCAGGTCGGCCGCGGTGACGTCGGCGATGCCTTCGCGGTGCACGTCCTTCGCCGTCACGCGCGTGTGGAACGCGAGCGAGGCGAGAATCGCGGCCTTGGACGCGGCGTCGTAACCGTCGACATCGGCGGTCGGGTCGGCCTCGGCGTACCCGAGGCGGCCGGCCTCGTCGAGCGTCTCGGTGTAGCCCGCGCCTGTGGTGTCCATCGCGGAGAGGATGTAGTTGGTGGTGCCGTTGACGATGCCCATCACGCGCGTGATGCGGTCGCCGGCCAGCGATTCGCGCAACGGGCGCAGCAGCGGGATGGCGCCGGCCACGGCGGCTTCGAAGTACAGGTCGACACCCGCGGCGTCGGCGGCCTCGAACAGGTCCGCCGAGTGCTCGGCGAGCAGCGCCTTGTTGGCCGTGACCACGGCCTTCCCGGCGCTCAGCGCCGCGAGCAGCCAGCCGCGCACCGGCTCGATGCCGCCGACCAGCTCCACGACCACGTCGACGTCCTCGCGGACCACGAGCGCGGCCGCGTCGTCGGTCACCAGCTCCTGGGGCAGCTCGGGGTGCTTGTCGGGGCGGCGCACGGCGATGCCCGCCAGCTCCACCGCCGCCCCGGCGCGGGCCGCCAGCTCGTCCGCCTGCTCGGTGAGCAGCCGGACGACCTCGCTGCCGACCGTGCCGCAGCCGAGGAGGGCGACCCTGATCGCTCGTCGGTCCGATGGAGACACTGTGGACACTTCTCAAACCTCCAGGCGCAGCATGTCGTCCGTCGTCTCCCGCCGCAGCAGCACGCGGGCGCTGCCGTTGCGCACGGCCACCACCGCCGGGCGCGGCTGCCGGTTGTACCCACTCGCCATCGAGTAGCAGTAGGCGCCGGTCGCCGCGACGGCCAGCAGGTCGCCGGGAGCAAGAGTGTCGGGTAGCCAGCAGTCTCGGACGACGATGTCGCCGGATTCACAGTGTTTTCCCACGACTCGGGACAGAGTGGCGAGCACGGGCTCGTCACCTTCGCTCGCGGAGCGCGAAACCACCCGGCAGTCGTACACCGCGTCGTAGAGCGCCGTGCGGATGTTGTCGCTCATGCCGCCGTCGACGCTCACGTAGCGGCGGGTGGTGTTGTCACCGAGCGCGACGTCCTTGATGGTGCCGACCTCGTACAGCGTGATGGTGCCCGGGCCGGCGATCGCGCGGCCGGGCTCCCCCGCGATGCGCGGCACGGGCAGGTCGGCGTACGCGCACTCCTTGCGCACGATCTCGCGGATCTGCGTGATCATCTGTGCGGGCGGCGGCGGGTTGTCCTTCTCGGTGTAGGCGATGCCGAAGCCACCGCCGAGGTCCACGAGGTTGAGCTGGTCGAGCAGCTCGCGCCCGTGCTCCTTGGCGAGGTCGGCCAGCAGCCCGACCACGCGGCGCGCGGCGACCTCGAAGCCGTCGGCGTCGAAGATCTGCGAGCCGATGTGGCTGTGCAGGCCCACGAGCTTGAGCGACGGCGCGTTGAGCACGCGGCGCACGGCTTCGGCCGCGTCGCCGGACGCCAGCGAGAAGCCGAACTTCTGGTCCTCGTGGGCGGTCGCGATGAACTCGTGCGTGTGGGCTTCGACGCCGACCGTCACCCGCACGAGCACCGCCTGCACGACCTCGCGGCGCGCCGCGATCTCGGCGAGGCGGGCGATCTCGAAGTACGAGTCGACCACCACGGTGCCGACGCCGGCCTCGACCGCCGCGTCGAGCTCCGCGAGCGACTTGTTGTTGCCGTGGAAGGTGATCCGCTCGGCCGGGAAGTTCGCGCGCTGCGCCACGGCGAGCTCGCCGCCGCTGCACACGTCGAGGCTCAGGCCCTGCTCGGCCACCCACCGGGCGATCTCGATGGACAGGAACGCCTTCGACGCGTAATGCACCAGCGCCGGGTCGTCGAACGCCTCCGCGTAGTCGGCGCAGCGGGACTTGAAGTCGGCCTCGTCGACCACGAACAGCGGCGTGCCGTAGGTCTCGGCGAGGTCGCGCACGTCCATGCCGGCGATGCGCACGATGCCGTCGCCGGCGCGATAAGTGTTGCGCGGCCACACTTTCGCGGGCAGCTTGTCGAGCTCTTCAGCGCTCGCGGGCGGGAACCCGGAGGCGTCGGCATGGGGGTAGACGTCGGCGTGGCGGGGGCCCGCGGGGTGCGCCATTTCTTACATCCGTTCCGGAGCTGAGACACCGAGCAAGGACAGGCCGTTCGCCAGCACCTGGCGCGCGGCCTCGCACAGCGCGAGCCGTGCGAACGTGAGCGGGGTGGCCTCTTCGTCGCCCTGCGGCAGCACCCGCCCCACCGTGTAGAACTTGTGGTACGCGCCGGCCAGCTCCTCGAGGTAGCGGGCGATGCGGTGCGGTTCCCGCATCTCGGCGGCGCGGCGGACGGTGGCGGGGAACTCGCCGATGGTGCGGATCAGGTCGCCCTCGGCGGGGAGGACGAGGAGTCCGAAATCGACATCCGCGGTGTCCTTTCCGGACTTCAGGCCGAGATCGGCGGCGTTGCGCTGCAAGGAAGACAGCCGGGCGTGCGCGTACTGCACGTAGTAGACCGGGTTGTCGTTGCTGTGCTTGCGCAGCAGGTCGAGGTCGACGTCCAAAGTGGAGTCGACGGAGTAGCGAATGAGCTCGTAGCGCGCCGGGTCGACGCCCACGGCCTCCACGAGGTCCTCCATCGTGATCACGGTGCCCGCGCGCTTGGACATGCGCACCGGCCTGCCCTCGCTCACGAGGTTCACCATCTGGCCGATGAGGACCTCGACGGTGTCCGGGTCGTCGCCGAACGCGGCCGCGGCGGCCTTCAGGCGCGCGATGTAGCCGTGGTGGTCGGCGCCGAGCATGTAGATGCACAGGTCGAAGCCGCGGTTGCGCTTGTCCTTGAAGTAGGCGAGGTCGCCGGCGATGTAGGCCGGGTTGCCGTCCTTCTTGATGACGACGCGGTCTTTGTCGTCGCCGTACTCGCTGGACTTGAGCCACCAGGCGCCGTCGGCGAAGTAGAGGTTGCCGGAGTCCTTGAGCTGCTGCACGGCGGCGTCGACGGCGCCGGACTCGTGCAGCGAGTTCTCGTGGAAATACACGTCGAAGTCGGTGCCGAACTCGTGCAGGCTCTGGCGGATCTCGGTGAACATCAGCTCGATGCCGACGCTGCGGAACGTCTCGTGTCGCTCGGCCTCGGGCTGCGACAGCGCGCTGGGCTCCTGCTTGAGGACCTCGGCGGCGATGTCGTTGATGTAGCCGCCGGCGTAGCCGTCCTCGGGAGCGGGCTCGCCCTTGGCGGCGGCGATCAGGGAGCGGACGAACCGGTCGATCTGGGCGCCGGCGTCGTTGAAGTAGTACTCCCGGGTGACGTCGCCGCCCTGTGCGGAAAGCACCCGGCCCAGCGCGTCGCCGACCGCGGCCCAGCGCGTACCGCCGAGGTGGATCGGGCCGGTCGGGTTGGCCGAGACGAACTCGAGGTTGATCTTGCGCCCGGTGAGCGCGTCACCGCGGCCGTAGGCCTCCCCCGCGGCGAGCACCTGGCGCACGACCTCGCCCTGCGCGCCGGCGGCGAGGCGGAAGTTGAGGAACCCCGGGCCGGCGACTTCAGCTGCGGCCACGCCGTCGGCGGCCGCCACGACCTCGGCCAGCGCCTCGGCGAACTCCCGCGGCTTGAGCCCGGCCTTCTTGGCCACCTGGAGTGCGAGGTTCGTCGCGTAGTCGCCGTGGTCGGGATTGCGCGGGCGTTCGATGGTCACCTGCTCCGGCAGCACGGCGGCGTCGACGCCTCGGGCGTCGAGCACCTGCACGGCGGAGGCGCGGACCAGGTCGGCGAGAGCGGCGGGAGTCACTCGCTGAATTCTAGGTGTGCCCAGGTCGGACGCTTACGCCGGTCCGACCTGGGTTGCCGCACATCACCCGGGAGTGATCGTGAGAGGTGTTCACGGTGATCAGACGTCCGGTCTCTACACTGGCCGACGGGCAGGGTCCGTCCGGATCCCTCCATCATCTCACGAGGAGATCGCGGCAAACCATGGCGAAAGGGACAACCAGTAAGAAGGGGACGTCCGCCGGCGGAGCGCGCGGCAAGTCCGCGAACGCGGTGAAGGCCGCGCGCGGCAAGTCCGTCGTCAGCAAGAAGGGCACTCCGTGGGGCACCATCGTCGGTGTCGTCGTGGTGGTGGCCCTCTTGGCCAGCGTCGTCACCTACTACATGGTGAAATCCGCTCCGCAGCGTGACCAGAAGTCCCGCGAGGAGGCGGCCTCGTCGTTCGCGCCGACGGCCAGTGACCCCGACCCGTCCAAGAAGATCCCGGGTGTGATCACCGCGACCTACACCGGTTCGGTGCACGTGCTGCCCACCGAGCGCGTGGCGTACGACCACAGCCCGCCTTTCGGCGGCCCGCACGACGGCAACTGGGCGGCCTGCAACGGCGTCGTCTACCCGACCGCGGTGCGCACCGAGAACATGGTCCACACGCTCGAGCACGGCGCCATCTGGATCGCCTACAACCCGGACCTCGTCAAGGGTGACCAGGTGGACCTGCTGGCCGCTCGCGTCAAGGGCAAGACCTACATCTCGATGTCGCCGTACCCCGGCCTGGACAAGCCGATCTCGCTGCAGTCGTGGGGCCACCAGCTCAAGCTGGACAAGGCCGACGACCCGCGCATCGACGAGTTCATCGCCGCGCTGCGGACGAACCCCAACGGCGTGTACCCCGAGATCGGCGCGTCGTGCGACGCGCTCGGCCCGGGCCAGTTCGACCCGAGCAACCCGCCGCCGTTCGACCCGAGCAAGCCGGGCCCCGACGCGAAGCCGATGAACTACCAGGGCAGCTCCGGTGCCGTGGGCGAGCAGGGTGCCATGCCGGGCACCTCGGGCCAGCCCGGCGCGCCCGTCACCTCGCCGTCGGCTCCGGCGGGACAGTGATCTCACGGTGAGTACCGAAGCCGACCTCGAACCGGACGTTGACGAGGCCGGCGAGCGCCCCACGTGGTCTCGCTGGGTCGTCATCGGCGGGTCGATGCTCGCCGTGCTGCTCATCGGCGTGGCGATCGGCGTGTTCGCCTCGCGGCTCACCGACGGCAGCGACGCCGCGCCGGCGACCCCCGGCGCGGGTTCGGTCGAAGTCGGCTTCGCGCAGGACATGTCGACGCACCACCTGCAGGCCGTGACCATGGCCAACTGGGCCCGCGACCACAGCACGGACCCTGAGGTTCGGCAGCTCGCGTTCGACATCGAGTCGTCGCAAACCGAGCAGGTCGGGCGCATGAAGGGCTGGCTCATGCTGTGGGACCAGCCCGAGCAGGCGCCCGGCGCGTACATGACGTGGATGACCGAGCCGATGGGCCACGCGGGTATGCAGATGCCCACCAGCTCGCCGGCCAACGGCGCCCCGATGCCGGGCATGGCCACCGACGCGGAGATCGCCAAGCTGCGCTCGCTGACCGGCCGCGCGATGGACGTCGACTTCCTGCAACTGATGCTGCGCCACCACCAGGGCGGCACGGCGATGGCGGAGTACGCGCAGGACCACACGAGCATGCCGGCGGTGAAGGCACTGTGCCGCAGCATCCTCGTGTCGCAGGGCGCGGAGATCAACCAGATGAAGCTGATGCTGCAGGCGCGCGGGGCGGCTCCGCTTCCGGCGTCCTGAGTTCCTTGTTCCGGGGCCGCTCTCGTCTGTCGAGAGCGGCCCTTTTCATCGCTGCTTCCAGTCGGCGAACCGGATACGCGCGATCTCCTTGACGTCGCCGACGGTGCCCCACTCGTCGCCGCCGAGACGGGCCAGCGGCCGCAACCGCCCGATCACGGGGTGGTCGCCGTCGAGCACGTCCTCGGCCACCGCGACGTGCACCACCCGGCCGAACACCACCGTCGACGTACCGAAGCCGACCGTGCTGTGCAGCTCGCACTCGAACGCCACCGGCGACTGCGCCACCCGCGGCGGCTTCACCTTCGTGCTGGGCTCGCGCATGAGGCCCGCGGCGTCGAACTCGCTGTGGTCGGGCGGGAAGTCGGTGCCCGTGTCGTTGATCTTCTCGAAGAGATGCTCGGGCGCGAGGTTCACGACGAACTGCCCGGTGGCCTCCACGTTGCGCAGCGTGTCCTTGCGCCCCACCGACGTGAACTGCAGCACCGGCGGCGCAGCCGACGCAACCGTGAAGAACGAGTGCGGCGCCAGGTTGTCCACGCCGCTGCCCGACGTGCTCGACACCCACGCGATCGGCCGCGGCACCACGGCCGCGGTCAGCAGGCGGTAGAAGGCGAACGGGGCGACGTCGGCGGGATCGAAGTCCTTGCGCATGCCCGTTGGTCTACCAGGTCGCCGCGGTGGACACGGCGTGCACCTCGGTCACCGCGACCGGCTCCCGCACGAAGGAAGGAGCCGTCAGGACCGGTTCCCCACGACGTTCCACTCGCCCGGCTCGGCCAGCGCCAGGACGTGGGCCAGGCCGGCGTCCTCGAAGGCGGGCCGGAATGTGTCGATGCCCTCGGAGAAGTGTGCCCAGCCCTGGATGTGGGCGGGCAGGACAGTCTTCGCGCCGAGCACCGCGGCCACGGCGGCGGCGCGCTCGGAGGTCAGCGTCAGGGGCCGGCCGGCGAACTTCGCCGCGACGCGGGCGGCGCCGGCGAAGAGGACGGCGATGTCGATGGGCTGCACTTTGCTCGCGATCTCGGCGGCCACGCGGACGGACGCGTTGTCGCCGCTGAGGTACACGGTCGGCAGGCCGGTGCCGGAGAGCACGAAGCCGATCACCTGGGAGTTGATGTACCCGGTGTCGTCGCGGTCGCCGTCGGCGGGCCCGTGTTCGGCCGGAACCGCCTGCACGGTCAGGTCGCCACCGCCGTCGCCGCGGGGGATGGTGATCGTCTCCCAGGCCTCGAGGCCCCGGGCGTTGGCGCCGAGCAGCTTCGCAGAGTTGACTCCGGTCAGGAGTGTCTTGGCAGCGAGGGCGTATTCCTTGCCCTTGACGTCGAGGTTGTCGGGGTGGGCGGCGTGGCTCACGAGCACGACGTCGACGTCGCCGAGCCCGGCTTCGTCGACGGCCGGGCCCTCGAGCTTGGTCAGGTAGGCGTGCGGGCCCGGTTCGTCGAACGTCGGGTCCACCACGAGCCGCAGGCCCGCGATGTCCACGACGGTGGTCGGCCCCTCGATCACCCCGATCCCGAACTCCTGCCGCTGCGAACTGATCCGCTCACTCACGAGCATGCCCCTTGGTCGTCTGTCGGCAGGCGCGCTCATGCCCGCCTGCTCCTCCTGCGCCGCTTGAAGATTGCCCCGAACGCGGGGAACCGGTGACCGGTGACCGGCTCAGATCCCGTCGGATTCGGTTCAGCGCCACGGCAGGGCGTTCGCCCGTCCCGGGTGAAACCCGGCTACCAGGACAGCTCCTGGCACCGGCGCGCGCACTGCGGTCCTTCGACCTGCAGCGTCGCGTGGTCGATGGAGTACCGGGCGGACAGGAGGTCCTGCGCCTTGGTGAGCACGGTGGACTGCTCGCCCTCGTCGTTCATCGTGAGGTGGGCCGACGCGACCTCCATGCCGGAGGTGAGAGTCCAGACGTGCAGGTCGTGAACGTCGGAGACACCCGGCAGGGCCGCGAGTTCCGTGCTGATCGCACCGACGTCGACGGTGTTCGGCGCGTGCTGGAACAGGATGCGCAACGCGCGGCGCGCCAGGGTCCATGTGCGGGGCAGCACGAACAGGCCGATGGCGACACCGATGATCGGGTCGGCGTAGCGCCAGCCCGTGGTGAGGGTGATCGCGCCGCTGATCAGCACGCCGACGGAGCCGATCAGGTCGGCGAGCACCTCGAGGTACGCGCCGCGGACGTTGAGGCTTTCGCGCGCGCCCGAGCGCAGCACGAAGAACGACACGATGTTGGCGACCAGGCCGGCCCCCGCGGCCAGTAGCACCGGCAGGCCCGCCACCTCGGGCGGGTCGGTGATGCGGCCGATGGCCTCCACCAGCACGTACCCGGCGACGCCGAACAGCAATACCGCGTTACCCAGCGCGGCCAGCACCTCGGCGCGGTACATGCCGAACGTGCGGCTGAGCGTCGGCCCGCTGCGGCGCGCCAGGACGATCGCGGTGAGCGCCATGCCGACGCCCAGGACGTCGGTGAACATGTGGGCGGCGTCGGAGATCAGGGCCAGCGAGCCCGTGGTGAAACCCACCACGAACTCCAGCACCATGAAGCCCGCACCGATGACGAGAGCGACCAGCAACGCACGCAGGTAGCGGCCGGATGCGCTGGCCGGGGCGGCAGTGTGCCCATGTCCGTGTCCGTGGCCCATGGCTCCGCCTCCCGTCGTTTCCGCAGGTCACCATCGGTGCGGGGACTGTCGCCAGGCCCACTTCGCAATATATAGTCGCATGCGCATATGTGCAATACAGGCAAGCCTGAGTGCACTGTAATCGGGCACACAGGCGGATACCCATCCCCCGGATGAGCGCTCCCGCCTGGTGGGATCAGCGCACCAGGCGGAAGAACTCGCGCACCTGCTCGACGAGCGACTCCGGCTCCTCCATCGCGGCGAAGTGCCCGCCGTGCGGCAGCTGTTCGAACCAGCGCAGGTCGGTGAACCGCAGCTCGGCCTCGCGGCGCGAGGGCCGCGTGATCTCCTTGGGGTACAACGAGATCCCGGACGGCGCGGTGACCTTGCCCCGGAACCCCGTGTCGAAGCTCTCCCAGTACAGCCGCGCCGACGACGTGGCCGAGGCCGTGAACCAGTACACGGAGATCGCATCGAGGATCTGCCGGCGGGTCAGCGCGTCTTCCGGATGGCCGTTGTTGTCGGTCCACGCCCAGAACTTCTCGGCAATCCAGGCGGCCTGGCCGGCGGGCGAGTCGGTGAGGCCGTAGCCGAGCGTCTGCGGGCGCGTGGACTGCTGGCCGGAGTAGCCGCGGCCGGTGCGGCCGAACTCCTTGGCCGCAGCGAGCGCGGCCTGCTCCTCGGGCGTCGGGTCGTCGAACTGCCCCAGCGGCGCGGCCGCCATGTTCACGTGGACCCCCGCCACCCGCTCCGGCGCGACCTCGCCCAGTGCGCCGGTCACGGCCGAGCCCCAGTCGCCGCCCTGCGCGCCGTAGCGCTCGTAGCCGAGCGAGACCATCAGGCTGTCCCAGGCCCGCGCCGTACGCTCTACACCCCACCCGGTCTTCGCCGGCTTGTCGCTCCACCCGTATCCGGGCAGCGACGGCGCGACCACGTGGAACGCATCCGCCGGGTCTCCGCCGTGGGCCCGCGGGTCGGTGAGCGGGCCCAGTACGTCGAGGAACTCGAGCACCGAGCCGGGCCAGCCGTGCGTGATCACCAGCGGGAACGCGTCCGGCTCGGGCGAGCGGACGTGCAGGAAGTGGATGCCGAGCCCGCCGACGGTGTCGCGGAACTGCGGGAACGCGTTCAGCCGCTCGGCGAAGCCGAAGTCGTAGTCCTCGGCCCAGGCGCGGCACAGCTCCTGCGCGTAGGCCAGCGGCAAACCTTGGGACCAGTCGTCCACCGTCTCGGCCTCGGGCCACCGCGTGCGGCGCAACCGTTCCCGCAGGTCCGCGATGTCAGCCTCGGTCACGTGGGCCTCGAACGGTTCCGCTGCCACCCCTGCTCCCTCCGTCGGCAAGATCAACGCTAGCAGTGCCGACCCCGAAGGTGACCCCCTGCGGAACACCGGGCGAACCGGGGTGCGCTAAGCTGACGTGGTCGCGCAGCGATGCGCCCTTGTAGCTCAGGGGATAGAGCACTGCCCTCCGGAGGCAGGTGTCGCAGGTTCGAATCCTGCCAAGGGCACACTTCTTCACCACACGAAAACCGGTCCCTACCAGCGAGAACGCGGTAGGGGCCGATTCATGTCGTTCCCGGCCAACCACGGCGGACCGCGCCCGGATACGGGAGCCAGCGTGCAATGCGCGTACACGTTCACCGCGGCGGGTTGCCTAACACGTTCTCGATCTTCCGCTTTGCAGCTTCCTCGCCACCGTCGAGGAAGCTGGCGTAGACCTCCAGCAGCACGCTCACCGACTGACCGGCCCATTGCGCGACCGTTGCCGCCGGCACCCCGGCAGCCAGCCAGGTGCTCACTGCGGCGTGGCGGAAGTCGTACGGTCGGCCGGCAAGTGGCCCTTGCAGAACGTCCGGCGTGAAGGTCGTCTGTCGGGCCGCGCGAGTCACCTTGGATCAGGTGACTTTAGAGAGACCGCTCCCCCGCGTTCGCCGACGAACAGGCGCCCGTCTGGGCCGGACCCGAACCGCTCGATGTGGCGCCAAGGGCGCCGGTCAGCTCCGGCGCGCGTGGCACCGGCCGCACCTCGCCTGCCGCTCGCGCCTTCAGCGCTCGGTCCTCGCCGACCTCGCCCGTGTCCGTCGACAAGCGGTCTACATAGGGTCGGGCCGTTTCCAGGTAGATCGTGCCCTACTCGAACACGAACTCACCCGTCACCGGGTCGCGCTTCGGTGTCGGCAGAGCCAAGTGCTCCTTGCACAGGTTGGTGGCTTCCTCCGGTCGACCTTGCGCCTGCCCTTCGGCAGCTTCGTCCACTTCGCGCGGGAGTGGGTTGCGGTCCAGCACGCTGAGTTCGTCCTGTGCGTAGTCGAGGGCGTTGGTATTCGGCCGTGCTGACCATCTTCGTGTTGCGCAACAGCCAGTCGAGGACACGCGCCGCGTCTGTCGGAACGGTCCCGGCCTTGCGGCGCGGCGGGTTGTATCGCCGTTGCTCCTGCTGGAACATCTCCGCCGCCTGCTGCGAACGAAGCCGAAGTTCGCTCGTAGCCAGGGAAACCGGCGCGCGGCGGTCACACGCAAAACGGCGCCGCCGGGCGAGTTCGCCCCGGCGGCGCCGATTCTCCCGACGGTCAGCTGTGTGAGATCGTCAGCCCGTAGAAGGCGACGCGAGCGCCCTTCGTCGTGCTGCTCGACGAGGACTGGTTGTACGAACCCGCCTTGAAGTACTGCTTGTACGCCTTGAACGACGAGGGAATGCTGTAGTGCGTCGTGCTGCCGTTCACGGTGAGGTCGATGGTGTTGCCGCCGGAGATCCCGATCGTGTAGCTCCAGGTCTTGCCCACCGCGACGTGGCCGACGGTGTGCAGGGTCTGGCCGCCGTCGGGCGAGTTCTCCGTGCCCAGCACGATGTCGCCGCTGGAGCGGTAGTACAGCTCCAGCAACGGTTTCGTCGACGAACCGCCGGTGCCGAGGTGGACCTGGCCGACGCACACGTTCGACGTCACCGACACCACGCGCAACGTCGCGTTGAGCTTGTGCGATCCGCTCAGTGCCCAGTTGGCGGCCGAACCGTCGCGGTTCATCTCCCGCAGCTCGGATCGGGCGTAGTTCGAATTGGGGGTGGTGACACCCTTTTCCGGCGCCCAGAACGTCATCGCGCCGTCGCGCGTGTCGGTGTAGAAATAGCTGTCCTGGAACCCGTTCGGCCCTTGCAGCCGGGAGGACGAGATCGTGGTAGGCGAGCCCGGTGAGCCGACCGGCTCCTGGAGCTGCCAGGTCGAGAGGTCGAAGTTGCCGCCGGGAGCCACGGACGGGCTGCCCAGGACGGACTGACCGGTGGCCGGCGCTGCCTCCGCGGACAACGCGGTTGCAGCAACGAAAGCGGGAATCGCCAGCACGACGAGCGCGGCGCGCATGCGCATCGCAGTTTCCTTTCGCACGGTGGGGACCTCTGTGCCATTTATTCAGATATGTGAATTAATGTGGTGGAAACCCGGCGGCGAAAGGAACGTTAAGGTTGCGGTCGCATCAAGTCAAGGATTGACATGACGCGCGACCCGGTGCTGGTCTGAACCACCTCCGATCACACGACTGCCTGGCCCGGCTCACGAAGGAAGGTACGTGGCCGCGGATCACCGGCGAGCTAACCGCTTTCAGCGCTCGACTGGCGTGATGCGGGTGTTGCGGAGGTGCTCGTAGACGATCGACGTGCGGACGTCGGCGACTTCGGGCCGCGCGGTGAGCTTGTCGATCACGAAGGCGTACAGGCTGGCGTTGTCGGGGACCGCGACGTGGAGGATGAAGTCCTCCGTGCCGGTCGTGACGTAGAGACCGAGGATGTCCGGCAGCGTGGTGACCCAGTTGCGGAAGCCTTCGATGACACGGCGCGACGGCGGGCGCACGCGGACCGCGACTAGGGCCTGCACCGAGCGGCCGATGGCGGGCAGGTTCACGTCGAGGGTCGCGCCCTGGATGATGCCGCGCCGGCGAAGCGCGCGGGTGCGGTCGAGGGCCGTGGTGGGTGAGACGCCGACGGCGGCAGCGACGTCGCGGTTGGTCTTCCGGACGTCTGACTGCAGTTCCCGCAGGATCGCCTTATCAAGTTCGTCCACGTCCGCCTCCGAGCCGCCCTGACCGATACTTGTGCGGATCATAGGCGAATTTACTGACGGATCACCTAGCTTACAGACCAGTGCACTGTACGAACAGTCAGGGAGGTCCGGCTTTGACCGAGGAAAGTTCGCCGATCGGATTCGCTCCGGGTGAGTTCGATCCGACCGTGTCGACGCGGGCGGCTCGCCTGAAGTGGGTGGTCGTGGTCGACGGCAGTCTGCCGCCGGGTCGCGCGGTGAACGCGGCGATCTGCGCAGCCGCGGCGACGTCGCCGAACATCACCGGGCTGCTCGGCGACGACGCCGTGGACGCCGACGGCCAGACGCATCCCGGGCTGCCGTGGACGGGGTGCTCGGTGCTGGCCGCCGACGGGCCCACCCTGCGCACCATCCGCGCCAAGGCCGCGGCGTCGCCCGGGTGCTTCGTGGCGGACATGCCGGTGGTGGCGCAGCACACGCTGGTGTACGCCGACTACCTCGCCGGCGTGAAGGAAACCGCCTGCGAGGAGCTCGACTACTACGCGGTGAGCATCGTCGGGCCGCGCAACCGGGTGGGTAAGATCGTCGGGAAACTGTCATTGCTCGCGTGACCCGCTAGCGCACGGCCGCCGAGGCGTAGTCCCACAGGCGGTCCGCGGCGACGGGGTCCAGTGCCCAGCGCGCGACGCCCGCCATCGCGTCCACGCCGCCGGCGGCGAGATGCGCACCGCCGTCGATGGTGGGCGATTCCTGGTTGTCCTCGAAGTAGCGCCCGGTCACGCCGGTGAGCAGCGGTGACGCGGCGAGCAGCGTGGGAGTGGCGGCGCCTTGCTCGGGAGTCTTGAAGTAGGCCGGGGTGGTGGCGTTGCCGTCGGCGTCAAGGGCGCCGAGCAGGCGCAGGGCCTCGGGAGCGAGGTGGCGCAGGAGGTTCGTCCGGATGACGCCCGGGGCGCACGCGTTGGCGTAGATGCCTTCGCCGGCCCAGCGCCGGCTGATCCCGACGGCGAGGAGCACGTCGGCCGTCTTCGACTGTCCGTAGGCGACGAGCGGGTCGTAGGGCCGGTGCTCGAAATGCGGATCGGAGAAAGAAAAGTCGGTCAGCAGGTGCGCGCCGGAACTGAGGACTACGACACGGGCGCCGCCGCCGGAGCGCAGGGCGTCCCATAGGCCAGTGACGAGAGCGAAGTGGCCCAGGAAGTTGATGCCCAGGTGCATTTCCCAGCCCTCGGCAGTGACCTCCCGCTCGGGCAGCGCCATCACACCGGCGTTGGCCACGAGCGCGTCGACCGGCCCGTCCCACTGCGCGCAGAACGCCCGCACCGAACCGAGGTCGGCGAGGTCGAGCGCGGCGACGTCGACGTGCGGGAACTCCTCGACGAGCTGCTTGGCGTGCGCCGGCGTCCGCGTGGCGATGGTGACGTGCGCGCCGGCCGCGGCGAGCGCGCGGACGGTCTCGGCGCCGAGACCTGAAGCGCCGCCGGTGACGATCACGCGGCGGCCGGTCAGGTCCACGCCGGCGAGGACTTCGGCGGCCGTGGCTAGCGCGCCGAACGGTGTGGTCAGTGCAGTCATGAGGTCCTTCGCGGAAAGGGTCCAGTGTGGACGGTGAAAGAGCTCGCTCCCGGGGGAAGACGGAAGCGAGCCGGTGTGTCAGGACGCGTTGGGCGTGTAGTGACCCGGTACCATCCGGGTCGACACGCCGAAGCGGTTGAACGCGTTGATCGTCGTGATCGCGGCGATGAGGTGGGCGAGCTCGGTCTCGTCGAACTGCTGAGCCGCCTTCGCGTAGACCTCGTCGGGCACGAAGCCGTCCGTGAGCACGGTGACGGCCTCGGTCAGCTCGATCGCGGCGATCTCGCGCGCGGTGTAGAAGTGCTTCGATTCGGCCCACGCGCTCAGCTGGAGGATTCGCTCCGCCGACTCGCCGGCCGCCAGCGCGTCCTTGCTGTGCATGTCGAGGCAGAACGCGCAGTGGTTCAGCTGCGACGCGCGGATCTTGACCAGGTGCACCAGGCCCTCGTCGAGGTGCTTCTTCGCCGCGGTGTCCAGGCGCAGCATCGCCTTGAACACGTCGGGGGCGAGCTTCATCCAATCAAGGCGCGGCGTGTGCTCAGGCAGGCGTTCAGTCGTCATGAGACCACGCTAAACGCCGGTATCCGCGCGCACATGGTCCAATTCCGGCCGCCGATCGTGGGCCAATCACCTATGGCGCAGTGCACAGTGGACAGCCCCGGAAACGTCCCTACAGTGGGAAGAAGCGACCCCCCCTGGAGGATCCCGTGATGACCGCACCGTCCTGGAAGGACACCGGACCGTGGCTCGCCGCGCTGGACATCGACGGTACCCTGATCCGTGACGACGGGTCCCTCAGCGACGCCGTGGTCACCGAGGTCCGCCGGCTCGACGCGGCCGGGCACCACGTCGTGCTCACCACCGGCCGGTCGGCCGTGAGCACCATCCCCGTGCTCGACCGCCTCGGCATCGCGCCGCGGTTCCTGGTCTGCTCCAACGGCGCCGTCACCCTGCGCCGGGCCGGCGCGGGCTTCCGGCGCCACCACGTGGAATCGTTCGACCCGGCCGAGGTCCTGCGCGCCATCCGCACACACCTACCGAACGCCCGCTTCGCCGTCGAGGACGAGCTGGGCCGCTACCGCTGCACCGAACCGTTTCCCGAGGGCACGACCGGGCTCGACGACGCGCAGGCCGCGGTGCCGTTCGAGGCGCTGCTGGCCGGGAAGGCCACCCGCGTCGTCGCCTTCGCGCCGGGTCACGACATGGACGATTTCCTCGCCCTGGTACCGAAGATGCACCTGGGGAAGGTGAGCTTCGCCCTCGCCTGCACGCCGTGGCTCGACCTCGCCGCCGAGGGCGTGAACAAGGCCGCGGCGGCCGAACGCGTCCGCGCCGAGCTCTCGGTCCCCCGGCACCGCGTGCTCGCCGTCGGCGACGGCCACAACGACATCGAGCTCCTCACCTGGGCCGCCGAAGGCGGACGCGGTGTCGCGATGGGACAGTCCCCTGCCGAGTTGATCGCCGCCGCGGGCGAGCTCACCGGCACCGTGGTCGAAGACGGCCTCGCGCAGGTGCTCGCGACGCTATGAGCGCGGCAGCACCGAGCACAACGCCGCCAACGCCCCCGACCACGCGCTGTCCGACGGCGTCGCGTACCCGACGACGAGCCCGTCGCGCCCGCCGTCCTCCCGCACCGACGGGTGCGCGAAATCGCCCAGCCCGTCGAGTGCCAGGCCCACCCGCGCACCCGCGGCGATCACCGACCGCTCGGTGCCCGGCGGGAGGTCGAGCACCGCGTGCAACCCGGCCGCGATCCCCGAGACGCGGATCCCCGGTGCGTGCTCCGCGACGGCAGCCACCAGCTGGTCCCGACGCCGCCGGTAGCGCAGCCGCATCGCGCGGACGTGGCGGTCGTAGTCGCCGGACGCGAGGAACTCGGCGAGCGTCAGCTGATCGAACGAACCGGGCGCCCAGTCGACGTGCCCCTTCGCGGCGATCACGTCGTGCGTCACCGAACGCGGCAGCACCAGCCACCCGAGCCGCAGCCCCGGCGCCAGCGACTTGCTCGCCGTGCCGAAGTAGCAGACGCGCTCAGGATCAAGCCCCTGCAACGCGCCGACGGGCTGGCGGTCGTACCGGAACTCCCCGTCGTAGTCGTCTTCGAGCACCAGCCCGCCCGTCGACCGGGCCCAGTCGACCACAGCCGCGCGACGGTCCGGACGCAGGGCGCCGCCGGTCGGATACTGGTGCGCGGGCGTGAGCAGGACCGCGCCGGCGTCGAGCGAACGCAGTCCTTCGGTGCAGGTGCCGTCCTCATCGAGCAGTAGCGCCGGGGTTTCCAGGCCGGTTTCGGTGATCAGGTCGTAGTACTGCGGCACGCCGTAGGTCTCGACGGCGACCGTCCGGACTCCCCTCGCCCGCAGCACGCTGCCGATCAACCGCAGCCCGTGCACGAACCCCGCGCAGATCACGATGCGCTCGGGCGACGCGTAAACGCCGCGGGCGCGCGCCAGGTAGTCGGCGAGCGCCGTGCGGAGTTCGACGCGCCCGCGCGGTTCGCCGTAACCCAAGGCTTCGTGGGGCGCGGCCATGATCGCGCGCCGGGACGCCGCGAGCCACTGCGCGCGCGGGAAGCTCGCCAGGTCCGGGTTGCCGGGCAGCAGGCTGAACCGCGTGTCCGGGGTGCGGATCGGCGTCGGGCGGCGGAGGGCGACGCGGTCGGAGCCGGGCGTCGGCGCACGGCGGGGCTCCGCCCGACGGGCGACGCGCGTGCCCGACCCCTGCCGCGCGGTGAGCCAGCCTTCGGCCACAAGCTCGGCGTACGCGTCGGCCACGGTGTTGCGCGCGATCGACAGGTCAGCCGCCAGCGTGCGTGACGAAGGCAGCTGCGCGCCGGGCAGCAACCGGCCTGAGCGCACGGCTTCGCGCAACGCGTCCATCAGCGACGTCCGCAGGCCGTGGTGGCCGCGAAGGTCCAGGTGGTCGAGGTGCAGATCAGCGCCGAGACCCTCGGCGGAGCGCCTGCCCTCGGGTGAAGTGGCCCGTGTTCCCGCCATGGAAATGGACCATACACCTGGCCCAATCGCGACCTAGCGTGGATTTTGAGCCCAGCGCGCGGGCCACCAATCTGGTTTCTATTTACTACCACCTATGGCCCGATACAGCTTAGGAACGCCATGACCTCCCTCGACGTCCGGGAAACCCCCGGACCGCCACGCTCCGGCATCAGCACCGGGTTCGCCGTCCTGCTCGCGGTCGTCTGCGGCATCGCGGTGGCCAACATCTACTACGCCCAGCCGCTGCTGGAGGACATCGGGCACGACCTCGGCGTCGGTGCGGCCGGGCTCGGCTTCGTGACGACCGTGACCCAGGTCGGCTACTTCGCCGGCCTGATCCTGCTGGTGCCCCTGGGCGACCTGCTCAACCGTCGCGTGCTGATTCCCGTCGGCTCGGTGATCGCCGCGCTGGCGCTGCTCGGTGTGGCCGTGTCACCCGGGCCGGTGCTGTTCTTCATCGCCAGCGGCGTGGTCGGCCTCGCAACGGTGGTGCAGCAGGTGATCATCGCCTACTCCGCCGTGCTCGCCAGCCCCGAATCCCGCGGCCGCGTGCTCGGCATCGTGACCAGTGGCGTCGTGATCGGCATCCTGCTCGCGCGGACCGTGGCCGGCCTGCTCGCCGACGCGTTCGGCTGGCGCTCGGTGTTCGTCGTCTCCGCGGTGCTCATGCTCGCCGTCGCGGCTGTGCTCGGCCTGCGGCTGCCGCCCGAGCTGCCGGACCGGCCGTCGGTCTCGTACCGCAAGCTGATCACGTCGATCGTCACGCTGACCGTGCGCGAACGCGTGTTTCGGGTGCGGAGCGTGATCACGTTGTTCATGTTCGCCGGCTTCGGCGCGCTGTGGGGCTCGATGGCGCTACCGCTTTCCGCCGGGCCGTGGCACTTGTCGACGTCGGCGGTCGGGCTGTTCGGCCTCGTCGGCGCGGCGGGCGCGTTCGGCGCCGCCCGCGCCGGCTCACTGGCCGACCGCGGCCGGGCGCAGTGGGTCACCGGCATCACACTCGTGCTGTTCGCGGTTTCCTGGCTGCCGATCGCGTGGCTGCCGAAATCGCTGATCCCGCTCATCATCGGCATCATCGTGATCGACTTCGCCGGCCAGGCCATCCACGTGACCAACCAGCACCTCATCGTGGGCCTCGACCCGAACGCGAGCAGCCGCCTCATCGGCAGCAACATGGCGTACTACTCCGTGGGCTTCGGCGGCGGCGCCGTCGCGGCGACCACGGTGTACAGCACGTGGGGCTGGACCGCCGTCTGCGTCCTCGGTGCCGGGTTCAGCCTGGTGGCCCTGCTGGTGTGGGGCGCCGACCGGCTGTCCGCGACCCGCTCGGCGCACCTCGCTCCGGCAGCGGCCTGAGTGTCCTCTGTGGACTTTTACAATAAACAAAGGAGAAATGATGAAGGTATTCCTCGCCGGCGCCTCCGGTGTGCTCGGGCAGCGGCTGATCCCGCGGCTCGTCGAGGCCGGGCACGAGGTCGGCGCCATGACGCGGTCGGCCGCCAAGATGGAATCGTTGATCGACCTCGGCGCCGTCGCGATCCTGTGCGACGTCTTCGACCGCGACGCCCTCGTGCAGTCCGTCCGCGACTTCCAGCCGCACGTCGTGCTCAACGAGCTCACGGACCTGCCCGACGACGTCACCAAGATCGGTGAGCACGCCGAACGCAACGCCCGCATCCGCACGGAGGGCAACCACAACCTGATCGAGGCCGCGCGGGCGGCCGGCGCGCCGAAGATCCTCGCGCAGAGCGTGGCGTGGCAGCTGCCGGACGGCCCCGACGCCGTCGCGGTGAAGGACCTCGAGCAGTCGGTGCTGGCCGAAGGCGGCGTGGTGCTGAGCTACGGCCAGTTCTACGGCCCCGGCACCTACAACGAGGGCGCCTTGCCCGCCGAGCCCCGCGTGCACATCGACCGCGCGGCCGAGCTCACGGTCGACGCGCTCGACGCGCCGACGGGTGTCGTGACGATCGTCGATTGATTTCGGGAATGCGCCGGCCGGGCCAGCCCGGCCGGCGTCGTCCACGGAAAGTCAGGCCAACGACGAGTCCAAGCGTTTTTCCGCGCGTACGCGATCAACGCTCGCGGCGCGCGTTCGATGTGCGCGCCGACGAGTTCCACGGCCTGGTCGATCAGGCCGCGTTCGCCGAGCAGTTGTTCGAGCACCTCCGTGCGCAGAGCGGCCGACGACCGTCGGGCGGTTTCCTCAGCAGTCACGCGATTTTCTCCACATACGATTCTCCGCGACGTAGGCGTTGGAGTCGGGCAGCACCGAGGCCGGCTGTACGACTTCGACAACCCCAACGTGTCCGCGCACGCACTTGGCCGGCCGCGGGTGCCCGGACGGCGCCATCGTTCGGGTGCGCACGCGGTCGCCGACCACCAACACCGGCGGAACATCGAGCACGCGCAACGATCCTTCGGCCGTCGGCGCTCACGCGGGCTCGTCGATGTGGTCACCGGCGAGGTTGCGAGCACGGCCCGTCCGACGCACCACCTCTCCAACCAGTAGTAAACTGCAACCAGACTGGCCAGGGTGGATTCAACCATCAACCGGAGGTGGCCGCAGTGAGCGAGCGCACGTGGACGAGCCCGCGGTGCCCCGTCGCGCGGACGGTGGACCTCGTCGGCGACAAGTGGTCACTGCTGATCATCCGCGACGCGTTCGACGGGATCCGCCGGTTCGGGCAGTTCCAGCGCAACCTCGGGGTGGCCAAGAACATCCTCGCCGACCGGCTGCGAAACCTCGTCGACGCCGGCGTGCTGTCCGTCGAACCCGCCTCGGACGGCAGCGCCTACCGCGAGTACGTGCTGACGAAGCGCGGCGAAGACCTGTTCGACCTCGTGGTGAGCCTGCGGCAGTGGGGCCAGGACCACGCGTACGAACCGGGCGAAGACCACGTGCTGCTCGTGAACCGGGAGACGGAAGAGCCGATCCCGCGGCTCACCTACGTGACGCCCGACGGCACGCCGATCCGCGCCGACGACACACGCGTGCTCAAATGACCTCGTCCGTCCACTTCGGACGGATCAGTACACTTCGGCCAGCCCGGCGAGCACGGCGTCAAGGAACCCCGGGAACCGCGCGTCGAGATCCTCGCGGCGCAGGCGCACGAAGTAGTTGCGGCCCTCCAGCTTCGTCCGCGTCAGCCCGGCCTCGCGCAGCACCTTCTTGTGGTGCGACAACGTCGACTTGTGCAGCGCGGCCAGCAGACCTTCCGGCCCGCACGGGTGGAACTCACCGTCGGCGAGGGTCACCAGCACACGCATCCGCGCGTCGTCAGCGATCGCGTTGAGCACGTCGTCGAACCGGATGTCGGCGACATCCGGTTCCTCCAGGTAACGAGCCACAGCACCTCCTCGGCGACCTGAGTCACAACGGTACCAGATTCATCAAACAGTCCTTGACGGGAGAAGTTGCACCTTCCTATGGTTTGACGTACATCAAAACTTCCTCGAAGGGATTTTCCCGTGTACCGACGCCTGCTCGTTCTCGCTCTGGGGACGTTCGCCGTGGGAACGGACGGCTTCGTCATCGCGGGCATCCTGCCCGAGATCTCGCGCTCGTTGCACACGAACGCGGCCGCAACCGGCCTCCTGGTCACGATGTTCGCCTTCACCTACGCGGTGTCGTCGCCCCTCATCGCCGCCACCACCGCGCACTGGCCGCGCAACCGGCTGCTGGTCGCCGGCCTGCTGATCCTGGCGGTCGGCAACGTCCTCACCGCCACCCTGCCGCTCTACGCGCTGGTGCTCGCCAGCCGCGTGATCGCCGGCCTCGGCGCCGGGATGTTCACCCCGACCGCCAGCGCGACGGCGGCGTCGCTCGTGGAGCCCCACCAACGCGGGCGCGCCCTGGCCGTGGTCATGGCCGGCCTCAGTTCCGCGACCGCGCTGGGCGCGCCGATCGGCACCGTGATCGGTTCACAGACCAACTGGCAGACGACGTTGTGGTTCGTCGCCGCGCTCGCTGTGCTGGGTGCCGTGGGTGTCGCCGTGCTCCTGCCGGCGGTCCCCGCCGCCCAGGTCGCCGGGCTGCGCGAGCGGCTGGCGACCATGAAGGACGCCCGCATCGGCTTCACGCTGCTCACGACGCTGCTGGTGTTCACCGGCCTGTTCACGAACTACACGTTCGTCGGCGAGTCGTTCGGCCGCGCCACCGGCGGCAACGGCATCGCGCTGGCCATCCTGCTGTTCCTCTGGGGCGCGGGCGCCACCGTAGGCAGTGTGACAGCCGGGCACCTCACCGACCGCATCCCGGGCCAGCGCATCATCGCCGTGGCGGTCGTGGTCGTCGGCATCGACTTCGCGCTGCTCCCCTTCAGCAGCCGCACCTTCGCCACGGCGGCCGTCGCGCTGTTCGTCTGGGGTGTCTGCGGCTGGGCGACGCTGGTGCCGCTGCAGCACCGGCTCGTCGAGGTCTCGCCCGAGCACGCGCCGGTGAGCATCGGCCTCAACGCCTCCGCCACCTACCTCGCGACGGCCGCTTCAGGGCTGACGGGCGCGGCCGGGATCGCGGCGTTCGGCGCCTACAACCTCGGCCCGTTCGGCTTGATCTTCCTCGCGCTGGGTCTGGTCGCCTCGATCGTGTCGGCCCGGTTCGTCCACACCCGCCGTCCGGCCCCAGCGGCGCCGGTTCCGGTCGCGGCCGAGCACTGAGACGTCCGAGTGACCCCGCGGCTGTCCGGGGTCACTCGGGCTTCCCGGTCTCCTGGAACTCCGCGTCGAACGCGGCCTGGTTCCCGCGGATCTGCGCCTGGTGCTCGGTCGACCCACGTGCTCAGCGCCAGCACCGCCGACAGCAGCGACCGTGCCGGCGACGCCGTCGCCGGGCAGCCCCTGGGGCCCTCCACAGGCCCCCCGGACTGCGGCGCGGCGGGAGGGTGGCCCCCGTGACGGGGCCCGGAAGGGGTTCGCTAAGCTGGTTTCCCGCAGCGCGCGATTAGCTCAGCGGGAGAGCGCTTCCCTGACACGGAAGAGGTCACTGGTTCAATCCCAGTATCGCGCACGTAGTCCGATGTGGACTCACCTGGAGGGCGATTAGCTCAGGGGGAGAGCGCTTCGTTCACACCGAAGAGGTCACTGGTTCGATCCCAGTATCGCCCACCACCACGATGGCCCCGGATCACTCGATCCGGGGCCATCGTGCTGTCCAGGGCACCGGCGTGCTCGCTGCCTGCGCGATGTTGTGGTTGACGCGGAACAGGTTCTGCGGGTCGTGGCGCCGCTTGAGCTGTGCGAGCCGCTCGTACCGCGCGGGACCGTACGCGGCTCGCACCTCGGCGGGGGTCGTGGCCTGGCCGGCTGCCAGCAGGTTGGCGTTCCGCTCGTCCTGCGACCACGGCGCGAGCGTCTCGACGAGGGCATCGAGCTGAGCGCCGGCTTCCTGCCCACCGGACGCGACGAGGGCCCACGGCGCGCCGCGGCCGCTGACGGCGTTCGGCACGGCGGGCTCGTCGGCCAGCGCCCCGCCCAGCGCCCGCACCTCCACGAATCCAGGCTCGGTGCCGGAACCCGGGCCCGCCGCGGCGAGCAGCGCGTCGGCTGCCTCGGCCGGGAACGACCGCAGGGCCGCCGAGCGCTCCAGCCAACCCACGGGCGCCAACGGGTCCAGGTGCAGGCGGTGGCCGTCGCGGTACGCGGTCTCGGCGACGGTGTCGCGCACGGCCGGGGCGAGGGCCCGCAGCGGCGCGAGCACGGCGTCCGCCTCGGCGGGCGAACCGAGGGACGAGAACCGCACGTGGACCGCGAAGTCCGCCAGAGGCGAGCGGCGCCGGAAAGCGATCGACGACGACATCTCCCGCGGCAGCGCCGTCACCCACTCCCGCCAGGCGTGCAAGACCGTCGAGGCGTACTCCCCCGCGAAGAACAAGCCGCCACCGTGGAAGCACCGCACGGGGAACAGCGAGAACTCCATCGACGTGACCACGCCGAAGTTCCCCTTGCCACCACGCAGGCCCCAGAACAGCTCAGGCTCGCCCCCAGCGGTCACCTCGCGCACGGCACCGTCGGCCGTGACGACCCGCAACGCGCGCACGTGGTCGGCGGCGTATCCGTGTGTCCGCCCGAGAATCGGGCTGTGCCCGCCACCGAGGTGGTAGCCGACGACCCCCACCGTGGGTGACGCGGCGCTCACGCCCGCGAGCCCGCTTTCGCCGGCCTGTTCGGTGACCTGGCTCCAGCGCGCGCCGCCCTGCACGCGCGCGATTCCGGCCACCGGGTCGACCTCAACGGCGTCCATTCGCGACAGTGTGACCAGCACCGCACCGCGCGCCCGGTTCACGACCTGGTGCCCGGTGGCGAGCACGGCGATCGGCAGGGCCCGATCGGCCGCGAACCGCACCGCCTCCCGCACGTCGGCCACGGTGGTCGCCCCAATGGCGACGGCGGGCCGCATGGGCGTGGCCAAGTTGAAGGTCGCGCACTCGGCTTCGAACCCCGCGTCGCCGGGCAGCACGACGGGACCGGTGAGCCGCCTCGCCAGCCCGGCGACCTCGGCTGGGGTCAGCGACTCCGACGCCGCCGTCTCGTAAGGGCTCATCCGCTCGCCTTTCGCACTCGACGAACCCAGCCTCACGGGGCCCGTGAAACGCGAATCAGACTTGCGACGCAGGTCACCGTCGCAGAGGGACGATGGGGCACCTCACCGGGCCGGGACATCCCGCGGCCGCGGCGCCGCCCAGGTCGGCGCCTTCGGGATCCCACCCGCTTTCGGAATCCCACCCCGCGGGACGTGCGCCGCGACCCCGGCTCGGGCGAAGTCCGATCCGGTCGAGTTCGACCGCTAGGGGATGATCGGGCACCTGTGCTTCGGCCCGAGGTGCCGCTGACGGGTGGCGTCACCGAATGGCCGCGGATCTCGGCCGGCGCGGAGGCATTCGGTGCGACGTTGAGCCCGCACTTCCCGCCGGAGCTGCACGTCCACGACGGACGCGTGGCCCCGCCGGATCGGCCGGGCCACGGGATGTCGTGGAACCTGTCCGCTTTGGACGACCTGCGCGTCCGCTGAGGCGTGGTCAGAAGACCAGCACACCCTGGGTGCTGGGCTGCAGTGTGCCGACCTTGACCGAGGTGAGGTCGAACTCGGAGTAGCCGGCCTTCTTGCCGTCCGTGCCGATCACGTCGACGACCGTCGCGCTCGTGCCGTGGGGCGGGGTGAGCTTGAGGGTGGTCGCCACGAACGTGTCGGTGCTGCCCTTGTCGCCCGTCTCCCACTTGACGCCGGCGAACGCGTTGGTGCCCGGGCGCAGCGTGATGGACGGGCCCGCGCCGGGGATGTCGACGTTCTGCGTCGGCACCTTGAGCGGCGAGTTGTCGGCGGCGAGGAACTGCAGCGCCGGCCAGCCCTGGATCGTCACGGGGTCCTTGCCGGTGTTCTCGAGGGCGAGCAGGCCGAGGCCCTGGTCCTGGATGGTGAGCTCGGCGTGGAAGGACTGCCGGCTCTCTTGCTGGACGGCCGGCTTGTCCGCGTTCACCGCCGCGGTGGGCGTCGGCTGCTGCGCGGCCGGCGGTGGCGTAGTGCTCGAACAAGCCGTCAACGCGAACAACACCGCGATACCACCGACGATCGTCTTACCCTGCATGTGCACTCCCCTTATTGGACGGCTTCTCACTACCCAGGACGGCTGATTCCCGAAACAGGTTCCGGGATGGGGAGGCATTTTCGGTGCCCAATTCACTCCATAGAGGACACCAGCCGCGTCACCAAGGCCGCGAGGCTCCCTTCGTCGAGCGCCGTGAGCTCTGGCAACGCACCCGACGTCCGCCCGATCAGCACGCCCGCGAACGCTGCCGTCAGCACCTCCGCGCGCGCCTGCGCCTGCTCGACCCCTTCGGAGGCCAGCCGACGCGCGAGCGGCGTGACAATCCGGCGATGCAGCTCTTCCCGCGAGAACTCGTTGGCCTTCGCGTCGTCATGCGGCTGGAGCGCAACCTGGTACAGCGGGCCCGGCCCCTGCCTGACTGCCCGCCCGACCAACCCCCGCAACCGCTCGGCGTCCCCGAGGTCGGCCAGCTCCTCGTCCCCCGTCTCCTCCTGCAACACGGCGACATACAGCTGCGCCTTCCCCCCGAAGTACCGCGCGATCATCGCCGGATCGACGCCCGCCCGCTCGCCGATGTCGCGAATCGTCGCCTGCGCGTACCCTCGCTCCGCGAACAACTCCGCCGCGGCCTCCAGCAACGCGGCCCGCGTTCGCCCGGCATCCCGGCGCCGTGGCGTGGCTCGGTCCGTCATCGGCGCGCTCCTTCGGTCGTTTTTCCGGGCAGCAGCATGCCGAACACCGCGGCGAGCACCCACACCGCCACCCCGGCGAAGGCGGCGACGGTGTAGCCGAGGGCGTTCGGGAAGTGCTGACCATCCGGAGTGTGCCCGACGAGGATCGCGGCGCTGAGCGCGCTGCCGGTGGAGTAGCCGACGTAGCGCAGCACCTGGTTGAAGCTCATCGCGCTGCCGGTCTCGTGCGGGGGCGTCCCGCGCGTGATCATGCCGGGCAGCACGGCGAAAACCGTGCCGACGGCGAGCCCGGTGGCCGCCATGACGACGGTGAGCACCACGTAGTCGTGGCGCACGAAGCCGAACACCCCGACGCTCACCAAGCCGACCAGCGAAGCCCCGGGGATCAGCACACGCCCCCACCCGCGCCGAATCACCGGCGGCGCGATCCGGCTGGCGAGCAGGCTGCCGATCGAAAACGGCAGCAACACCAGCCCCGCCACCACCACGGAGCCGCCGAGCCCGCCGTCGGCCGGCGGCGTCTGGACGAACTGCACCATCAACGACGTCAGCAAATACATCCCCGTGCCGGACAAGAGAGCCGCGACGTCGGCCGCGAGCACCCCCGGCAGCCGCAACAACCGCAGCTCCACGAGCGGGTGGCTGCTGCGTCCCTCGTGCCACACCCACGCCACCAGCGCGCCCACCGCGATGCTCACCGATCCGACCGACGCCTCCGAGCCCCAGCCCCACTCCTCACCCTTGCTGATCCACAACAGCAACGCGCCGAGCCCCACCCCCAGCAGCGCGGCCCCCGGCACGTCCAGCCGCTTCGCCCCGGCGTTCACGGCGTGGGGCACCACCTTGATCGCCGCCGCCAGCGCAACCGCCGCCACGACCGCCCCGAACCAGTACGCGGCCGGCAGGCCGCCCAGCTCCGTGATCAACCCGGTCATCGGATACCCGAGCCCGACCCCGGCGACCGTCGTGATCGACAGGATCGCCATCGTCGGCCTCGCCTTCGCGGGCTCCAACGCTTCCCGAGCCGTCACGATCGTCAGCGGCGTCAGCCCCAGCCCCGCACCCTGCAACCCGCGCCCCACCAGCAACGCCACAAACCCGAACGGCAACGCCGCCAGCACACACCCCAGCACCACGAGCCCCAGCCCGCCCAGCATCACGCCCCGCCGCGCCGGCCCGTCGCCCAGCCGGCCCATCACGGGCGTGACCATCGCCCCGACCACCAACGTCACCGTCAACGACCACTGCGCATTCCCGAGCGACACCCGGTGCACCTCGGCCACCGCCGGAATCAGCGGCGCCCCCAGGCTGCTGATCACCGCCACGACGAGCCCGAGGAACACCAACGTGGGCACCAACCCCCGCGCGGTTCGAACAGCACTGCGGCTCTCGCCTACCTCCCTCGTGGCACGCACGGGCCGCGCGCCGTCGGAGACGGGCCCGCCCACCTCCGGCTCCGCACCCGGATTGCGCGCCTGCCGCTCGCCACCGGCAGACCCCGCAGCCTCGCTCACAGCGCGCACGAACCGCCCGCCGTCGGTATTGAGGGCAGGCCCGCCCAACCCCGGCGCCACACCCCGACCGCACCGCTCCCACTTACCACCGGCAGACACCGCAGCCTCACCCACAGCACGCGCAGACTGCCCGCGGTCAGTATTGAGGGCAGGCCCGCCCAAACCCGGGGCCACACCCGAACCACATCGCTCCCACTTACCTCCGGCAGACTCCGCAGCCTCGCTCACAGCGCGCACGAACCGCCCGCCGTCGGTATTGGGGGCAGGCCCACCCAACCCCGGCGCCACACCCCGACCGCATCGCTCCCACTTACCTCCGGCAGAGCTCGCCGCGTCGCCCACAGCGTCCACGAACCGCCCGCCGTCCGTGCCGAGCACCGGGGCCGCGCCCGGAGCGCGCACCTGCCGCGCAGCTCTGGCAGGCCCCACAGCCTCGCCCACAGCGCGCGCAGGCTGCCCGCCGCCGGCACCGAAGACCGGCGCGCCCGACTCCGGCTCCGCGCCCGGATCGCGGGGCTGCCGCGCACCTGCGGCACACGTCGCCACCTCGCTCGCGGCACGCGCGGGCCGCCCGCCGTCGGTATTGAGGGCGGGCCCGCCCAACGCCACCCCTGGACCGCGCACCGGCGAATCACCCTCGCTCACACCGGTCGCCGAACATCGCGGCGCGCCGCCGGTCTCGGGCACGCTGCACTCCGGCACCTCGCCCGAAGCGCGGACGGGCGGCTTCTCCGGCCCGCTCACCGCACACCCGCAGCGCACGTGCCGACAACCCACAGGTCTGCCAAGTCGCCGCGACGGCACCTGGGTCGCCCGGACGACCGGCGCTCGCCAGGCAAGAACCCCTGCGGCATCGGCTCACCGACCCACCCCGGCAGCCTCCAGCTTGCAGGCCGCCAGGGTGCGCCACGCAGCTCGCCCACCGCGGACGTCGTGCGCATTCGGGACATCGCAGCACACCTCAGTCATCAGTTGATGTCATCACCTGATGACTTACCCTACTCCCGAGCCGCGGTGCGGCGGCTGTGATCTCCGTCAGCCGAAGCGGACCACCTCACTCGAGGCCAGCGAGGCGCCCGCGGTGGCCAGTTCGGCGGCAACCGCTGCGGAGGTCTCCGCAGCGGGAACGGAGCCGTCGTAGGTTGCGTGGGCGTCGGTGACCAAGGTGACCGGATGGCCGCGCCGGAGGGCCTCCAGGGTCGTCTCGCGAACGCAGAAGTCGCTCTGCATACCGGCGACGACGAGGTGCGCGCCGGCGGGCACGAGGGTGGACAGGGCAGTGCCGGCGAAGGAGTCGGGTGTGGTCTTGTCCACCACGTGTTCGCCCGGGAGGACGTCGTGGACCAGGGCCCAGCCCGGCGTTCCGGGCACGTCGGGATCGTCGCCGGCGCCGTTGTTGCGCACGTGCACCACCGGCGCGCCGGCGGCACGCGCGCGGGAAAGCACCGCCGCGATCGCCGGGGCGACGGTGGCCGCCGAGGGCACCGGTTCGGGCGGGCGGAGCATGTTGTTCTGGACGTCGATCAAGAGCAGCACGGGGACCATGCCGCCAGCATGGCACCCACCCCCGACAAAAAACGCCGACCACAACCACCGGCGATACCCGTCAGTCCGGCATCCCCTCGAAACCCAGCTCCGCGAGCAGCGCCGAGGTGTGCTCCCCCACGTCGGGAATCGGGTCGAACCGCGGTTCCCGACCCGCCACCGTCACGGGCGGAACCAAGGCCCGCAACGGCCCCATCGGCGAATCGACCGAGCCCCAGCGCCCGCGTTCGGCCAGCTGCGGGTGCGAGGCCAGCTGCGCGATGGTCCGCAGCCGGGCATTGGCGATCGATGCCGCGTCAAGGCGGGAGAGCACCGTCGCCGAGTCCAGCGGCGCGAAGGCCTCCTCGATCACGGCGCGCAGCTCGTCGCGGCGGGCCGAGCGCTCGTCGTTGGTGGCGAAGGAGTCCGCGACCTCCGCGCGCTCCAGCACGTCGACGCACAGCCGCCGCCACTCGCGGTCGTTCTGCACGGCGAGGAAGACCGTCTCGCCGTCACCGCACACATACGGGCCATACGGGGCGATGGCAGCGTGCGAAAGTCCCGTTCGCGCCGGCTGCGTGCCGCCGTAAACGGTGTAGTACAGCGGAAACCCGACCCACTCGGTGAGCGCGTCGAACAACGACACCTCAAACGCCTGCCCGCGACCGGTCCGTTCGCGCTCGTACAGCGCCGAAAGCACGCCGCTGTACGCGTACATCCCGCCGGCCAGATCCGCGACCGGGATGCCCGTCTTCGCCGGCTCCTCGGGCGAGCCGGTGAGCGCGGGCACGCCGGTTTCGCACTGCACCAACAGGTCATACGCCTTCTTGTCGCGGTACGGGCCGTCGGTGCCGTAGCCGGAGATGCCGCAGACGATCAGCCGCGGGTGACGCGCCAGCAGCGCCTCCGACCCGAGCCCGAGGCGCGAAGCCGCGCCCGGCGCGAGGTTCTGCACGAACACGTCCGCGCGCTCCAGCAACGCGTCGAGCACCCGCCGCTGCGCCGGCTGCTTGAGGTCCAGCGCGATCGACTCCTTGTTGCGGTTGAGCCACACGAAGTGGCTCGACAGCCCGCGCACGGTGGCGTCGTACGACCGCGCGAAATCCCCCGAACCCGGCCGCTCGACCTTGATCACCCGCGCGCCGAGGTCCGCGAGCTGCCGCGTCGCGAACGGAGCCGCCACGGCTTGCTCGAGGGAAACCACCGTGATTCCGGACAGGGGCAGCATCGAAATCCTTTCGCCGGCAACCGTCGCGCCAGGCTACCTGCGGGAGGCACATCAGCCGATCGGCCGGGTTTGTGACCCGATCGCCCGAGGCGGCCTACCTCGCACGCCGCGATGATGATCATCATGATGAAGCTCGTCCCCTTGCTGGCGGTCGCCGTCGCGCTGCCCGCGGTCGTCGCGGCGACGCCCGCGCACGCGGCACTCGCCTGGACTCCGTGCCGCACCCTGATCAAGGAGTGGGACCGGACCGACGCGCGCACCGAGTGTGCGAAGGTCTCCGTCCCGCTTGACTACGCCCACCCCGACGGCCGCCGCCTCGACCTGATGGTCAGCCGGCTGAAGGCGACGTCGCCGGAGAAGCGCCAGGGCGTGATCGTGGTGAACCCCGGCGGGCCGGGCAACTCCGGGCTCGACATGCCGCTCACCCTGAGCCACACGACGGTGGCGGGCATGGGCGTGGACCACGACATCGTGGGCTTCGACCCCCGCGGCGTCGGCTTCAGCGATGGTAAGGAATGCGACGTCGCTCCGGAGGACGGCCCGAACCCCGACCCGAGCGCGTCGCCCGCCGAGCAGTACCGGCAGGGCTACGAGCAGACGGCCAAGCAGAACACCCGCTGCACCGCGTACGACCCCCAGTTCATCGCGAGCCTGTCGACCGACGTCGTGGCCCGCGACCTCGACCAGATCCGGCTCGCGCTGGGTGAGGGGAAGATCGGCTTCTACGGGGTTTCGTGGGGCACCGCGCTCGGCGCCGTGTACCGCAGCCGCTACGACCAGCACGTCGACCGCATGCTGCTCGACTCCGTGATGCCGCCCGAATTCAGCCTCCGCACGATGAACAACGGCCAGGTCGACGCCGCCGAAGCCAATTTCTCCCGTTTCGCCGCCTGGCTCGCCGCGCGCGACGGCCAGTACCACCTCGGCACCGACGCGGCGAAGATCCGCGCGGACGTCACCGCCCTCGCCGCCGACCTCGACGCCCACCCTCGCCAGGTCACCGCCGAGGGCAAACCGCTGACGTTCAGCGGCGGCAACCTCCGCACCGTGCTGACCTACCAGCAGTCCCACTGGACCGCGATGGCCGACACCCTCACCGCCCTGCGCGACGGCAAGAACCCGCCGCTCGTCGGGAACGAGCCGGAGTTCACCGGCTTCGGCCTCGAGGACAGCCATTTCGCGGGCTTGCTCATGCAGGTTTCCGTGCTGTGCAACGACCAGGGCACCGACCCGAGCGAACCCGCGATGTGGCGCGAAGAGCAGCAGCGGCAGGCGGCGTCACCGCTGTTCCACGGCATGGCCGGCTACCAGCACTGGTGCGCGGGGTGGCCGCTGCCGAAGCAGCCGTGGCACCTGGCTCGCGGCACGAGCCCGCTGCAGCTGGTGGGCCACCGCACGGAGACGACCACTCCCGCGTCGTGGGCGCAGGACATGCGCCGCCACATCGGCGGCTCGCTCCTGACCGTCGACAACGGCGCGCACGGCTCCCTCGACCTCGTGGCGTGCGGGTCGAAGGCGGTGGAGTTCTTCAGCACCGGCCGGACCGCCACAGGCACCTGTCCTGGCGAGCCGACGGCCTCGTCCACATAGGACTTTGGCAGGGCCGGGCCCCGGTGCAGGGGCCCGGCCCGCGCCCGCCGCCGCAGAGGTGGGGGGGAGGGACCACAGCGGCGGGCTGTCCCTTACGTACCCGGCGGTGGCGCCCGTCAACCGTCCGGGTGATCACGATCTTCGGGGCCGCGAGTCTTGACGGCTCTGATCTCGGCCGGCCGTCATCACGACGCCGCCGGCCGCGCCCGCCGAACGTCGGGCGGTTCCGATCCCCGCGACACTCCGGCCGACAAGGATCGCCGAAGCGGCACACAGCGCCGAAGCCGGGGTTTGCCGCGGTCATCGTTCCGAAGCCGGATCTCCACGGCCGCGAGCCGGTCGTCAACCGTCGGGGTGGTCGCGATCGCGGCGGGTAGGTCGGGCGCGCGGTTCCCGGTCCCGTCCGGACGGATCGGGAGCCGCCGGGCGGGACCGGGAAACCGGGGGCCCCGGCCAGGCCGGGTCGGTGATGATCTTGCCGGGGCGGTTGCGGCGCCGGGCCGGTGGGGTCGGGCGCGGGGGTGCGGCGGCGGGCCAGTTCCGCGAGTCGGTGTCGCGGTTGCGGGGCTGCGGGAGCGCGAACGGTCGCGTCGGCGTCGAGCCCGGGCCACCGAGGTGCTGGGCGAGGGCGTTGGGCACCGGACGTTGCCGTGCGAGGGGGTAACGCGCCAGCGGGTCTGCCTCGCCGCGAGAACGCGTGGCCGGTTCCCCGCGGTGGCGGGCCCGGCCGCGCTGCGCGACGGCGGGCGGTTCGGGAGACAGCAGCCGCCGGGCCGAAGGCGCCGCGGCCGGCTGCCTGGTGCCACGTGGCAGGGCCGAGCGGCGGAGGTGCACCAGGGCGAGTGCCGCGAACACCGCGGCGACCGTCGCGAGGGGCCACCAGGCGTGCATGCGAGCTGCTCCCGTCGTGGAGGGTCCGCAGCAAGAGTGCCCGTTCCTTCCGCCGCCGAGCGGATGACCACACGCGTGGGTGTCACCCGGATCGGGGGCGCTCACTCATACACGACGTACGAGGGTTTCGGCGTGAGCGCGAGTACCTCGGACGGGGTCATCAGCGCGGCACCGTGGCGCGTGTCCTCCTCGAAGAACAGCTTGAAGCCGGCCAGCACGTGCGCGGGCTTGGCGGCCATGAGCGTGCGCCAGGTCGCCTTCTTCGCCGCCGCGCTGCCGATGCCGTCGACGACGTTCACGATCGACACCCCCGGGTGCGCGCGCAACGCGGCCTCGGCGCGGACGATCGAAGCCGCGACCTGGTGGTAGGCCATGATCTTGTCGGGCAGTCGACGGTCGTGGGCGAGCCGGGCGAGGTAAGTCGCGACGCCGTCGAGTTCCGCGCCCGTGGTCCGCCCGAACTTCTCCCCCGGCACCACGCCCGGCTCGACGGCCCACTCCGGGTCGAGCGCGACGCCGACGTCCGGCTCGGCCAGCCACCGCTCGTACGCCCGCACCTCGGGCAGGAAATCCGTGCGGCCGGGCTGGGTGTTGAGCAGCAACACGCCCTTGAGGGCCCTCGCTTCGACGAGGTACTCGGCGATCGTGCTGTCGGACGTGCGGGTGCGGTACATGCCGTCGGGCCCGGGCGTGCGGTGGACGGCCGTGGCGATGAGCTCGACGACGGGCGTCACCGCCTGCCGGTACGCCCCCGCTTGCCCGACGAGCTCACGCCCGCCGCCGCGAGATCACCGGTCATCTCGCCGAGGGCTTTCGCGTGCGGCGCACCGCAGAAGCCGACGAGCAGGCTCGTGGCCAGCGCGTTCGGCAGCGGAAGGGGCGGTGGCGACGGTGGTGGTTGCGAAGTGGAGGACAGTGGCGGAAGCGCCCCCGCCGGCACGCGTCGTGACACCGCCCCACGCGCGCTCACGACCATTCCCGCGAAAGCCGCCGTGAATACCGCTCGACGGGTGAATCTCGGCTCGTGACGCACGCATCCTCCAAGCCGGCAGTGGTGGGGAATTCTTTACCAGCGCCGGAAAAGTACCCGTGTGATCGACTTCCGAACCGGCGTCGAGGGACACGATTTCCCTTGATTCACAACGAATCGGCCGCTTTCCCGGTCACCGGAACACCTGCCCTCGGACAAACCTATTACAACAGCACTTATATAAGCCCTGTTACACTTGCCCGCATGCCCGAGTTCACCGATCCCACCGAACAGAGCCTCTGGCGTCCCATGCGCCTGCTGCTGAACGCGATGGATGACGACATCGGCCGCCTCTACACCGAGCGCGGCATCGAAGGCCTCAAACCGAGCTTCGTCATGGAGCTCCTGCGCCTGCACGCGCGCGGGCCGATGACGATCACCGAGCTGGCGGCGTCGGTCGAGCGGACGCACTCGGCGTTGAGCCAGAAGGTGGCCGCCATGCGCAAGGCCGGCCTGGTCACGACCACCACGGGCGACGACGCGCGCAGCAAGAAGGTGGTGCTCACACCCAAGGCCGAGGAGCTCGTCGGCCGGCTCGCGGCGGAGTGGCGCGCGTCGGAAGCGGCGCTGGCCGACCTCGAGGCCGAGATCCCGTACCCGTTGAGCAAGGTGGTCGCGGACGTCGAGAAAGCGTTGGCGAGCAAGAGCTTCCACGACCGCATCGCCGAGAAGCTCGAAGGCGACGAGGCCTGGAGATGAGGGCGCAGCTGCTCGACGTGACGCCGTTGCGCACTTCGCCGCAGTTCCGGCGGCTGTGGGTCGGGCGCACGTGCTCGGTGCTCGGCGCGCAGCTGACGCTCGTGGCCGTGCTGTTCCAGGTCTGGGAACGCACGGGCAGCACCGTGTGGACCGGCGCCGTCGGGCTCGCGCAGGCGTTGCCGATCGTCGTGTTCGGACTGTTCGCGGGCACGCTCGTGGACCGCGTCGACCGGCGGCGGTTCTACCTGGTGATGACGGTGGCGCAGGCCGCGTGCTCGGTGCTGCTGGTGGCGCAGAGCGCGGCCCCGGGGTTCCCGGTCGGGGGCGTGCTGGCGATCCTCGTGGTGCAGTCGTGTTTCGTCGCGGGCAGCGGGCCGGCGTCGCGCACGTTCATCCCCCGGTTGCTGCCGCGCGAACAGCTCGCCGCCGGGCTCGCGCTCAACCGGATCTCCTTCCAGGGCTGCCTGTTGCTCGGACCCGCGATCGGCGGCGTGCTCATCGGCTGGGTCGGCGTGACGGCCTGCTACGCCGTCGACGCCGTGACGTTCGGCTGTGCGTTCTACGGCGCCTTCGGCCTGCCGGCGCGCCTCCGCGCGCCCCGGCCTGCGCGGCATCGCCGACGGCCTCGCGTTCCTCGTCCGCACCCCCGTCGTGCGCGGTGCGCTCCTCACGGACCTCGCCGCGATGGTCCTGTCCATGCCGACGAGCCTCTTCCCGCTCGTCAACGCCGAACGCTTCGGCGGCAGTCCCCGCACCCTCGGCCTGTTCCTCACCGCGATCGCCGTCGGGGGCGTGGCGGCGTCCGTGTTCTCCGGCGTCTTCACCCGCCTGCCGCGACCGGGGATGGTGATGCTGGCGGGGTCGGCCGCCTGGGGTCTCTCGCTGACGTTGTTCGGCCTCACCACGGATCCGTGGCTGGGCCTGGGTTTCCTGACACTGGCGGGTGCGGCGGACACGGTGTCGGTGGTTTCGCGGAGCACCGTGGTGCAGCTGCACACGCCCGACGAGCTGCTCGGGCGGGTTGCCGCGGCGGAGCAGATCGTCGGACAGGCGGGGCCGGATCTCGGCAACGTGCGCGCGGGTTTGGTGGCGGCGCCGACGTCCGCCTTGGCGTCGCTCGTCAGCGGCGGGTTGCTGTGCGTGGCCGCGGTCGCGGCCGTCACCATGACGACGCCGAGCCTGCGGCGGTTCGCGCTGAAGTGACCGGGTCGGGCTTCGCGGACAGCCGGCAGCGGCGGCCCGCCGTGCGGCGCCGCCGTAGCCACGAGGACGCCGAGCCGGCGGCGGTTCGCACAGAAGTGTCTGGCTGCTCGCCGGTGTCGCCATGACCACGCCGAGCCTGCGTGGCGAAAATGACCCGGCCAAACCTCCGCAACCCCCGCGAGCGCCATGCCCGCGCGGACCTCTGCGTCGCGGCGGCCGTCATCGGTGGCCCACGCGCGCCGTCGCCGAGCTTGCGGCGTTCGCCGTTCGAGACTAGGCCAACCCCTTGCGCAGAGTCGAAATCCGGTCCACCGATGCCGTGAAGTCCGGGATCGCGCCGAGGTTCTTCGCGAGTGCGTCGGCCGCCGCGTCGCCTTGGTTGACGTCGCGGCCGGAGGCGAGGATGAGGTCGACGCCCGCCTTCGCGGCGAGCACCGCGCGGTTGCCGGTGTCGCCGTAATCCTGGAGGGCGCCGGCCTCGAGGGCGTCGGTGATGGTGACGCCGCCGAAGCCGTCGCGCCGGCGCAGTTCTTCCTGCACGACGGTCGGCGAGAGGCCCGCCGGGTGGCTCGCGTCGAGCGCCGGGTACACGGCCCACGACAGCATCACGAGCTTCGCGGCCGTCCCCGCGTACGGCGCTTCGTCCTTCGTACGCAGCTCGGGAAGCGGCACGTTCAACGTCACCGGCGCGACGTCGGTGTTGCTCCCCGCCGGCGCGGCCCCCAGCCCGGGGAAGTGCTTCGCCGTCGACGCGACGCCCGTGGCTTGCTCCGCGGCGACGAAGTCGCGTCCCAGAGTGCCCACCGTGGTGGCGTCGCTCGAGTACGAGCGGCCGTACTCGTCGATGAAGTTCCCGGCCTGACGGTAGACGTCGAGCACCGGCGAGAGGTTGACGTTCATCCCCACGCCCGTGAGGTTCTTCCCGGCGCCCGTGCCGGCCGCCTTCGCCGCCGCCTCCGGGTTCGCCGACTGCCCCACTTGCTTCTCCGACAGCGTCGGCTCGCCCGGCAGCCGCCGGACCTGCCCGCCTTCCTGGTCGGTCATCAACAGCAACGGCTCGCGCACCGGACTCTGCGCCGCCGCGTCGCGAAGCTGCTTCACCACGCCCGCGATCTGGCTGCTCGACGAGATGTTCTCGCCGAAGAAGATCACCCCACCCGCTTCACCCGCGCGAATCCTCTGCAGCAGCTGCTCCGGCGGCGTCAACCCGGCGTACGAGTAGATGACCCGCTGGCCCGCCAGCTGCCTCGGCGTGAGCTCCCGGGCGCCCGCCGCCCCCGGCACCGCCCCCACCGTCACCACCGCCACCGCGATGGCGGCCACCACCTGCACGATTCGCTTCATGGCACTCCCTCCAGCGCGCCCCACGGTAACGCCTGCGGGTGACGAGCGGAAACGCTCCGACCGAAGGGCGCGCGATGTCCGAAATCTACGAATGCCGCGGCCCGGCCGAATTCCCGATACGCGCGCCCACCGGACGAACGCGTCTACACCAATCCGGCAACCCTGAATCGGCCGAATGGAGCCACCGAAATCCCCCGCCCTCCCAAAGGGGGGCGTCCCACGTCCAGTCTATCGCCCACCCCCGACGAAAATCGCTCAGAAGCTCATCTGATGCTGGGTTATCCACAGCTCGGCCTGGGGTGCGTCTGACAATTCTTTCGTCCAAGTGGTGACGGCCTGCAGGACGACTGCTGATCGGTCGGCGAGGGCAAATTTGTCGTAGCGAGTTGCCAACGCCCGGTGTTCGAGCAGGCTGAACCGTCGTTCGACGACGTTGCGGCCGCGGCGAGCGACGTGCAGATGCCGCATCAGGTGCGGAAACATCGGCGCGTCCCCGGCTTGCCCCGGACCGATTAGAGCTACCAGTGGCCGCCCGTTCCCGTCGACGAGATGGTGCACTTTGGTGCTCCACCCGCCACGCGAGCGGCCTACGGCATGATCAAGCGGCTCGGCCAGCAGATCCGTGTAATCCAACCCAGCCTCCCGTGGAGCGGATGATGTTCGTGGCGTGCTGATGCGCCCGGGCGATCGTGGAATCCACCGATACCGACCAATCGATCAGGCCGGCCGCGTCCGCGGCGGTCAGCAACCGCTACAGCATGGCGTCCCAGGTTCCGTCGCCGGCCATCCGGCGCTGCCAGGTCCAGATCGTCTGCCACGGACCAAACACCGCCGGCACATCCCGCCACGCAATCCCGCACCGATACCGGTAAATGATCCCTTCCACCATCAACCGCGCACCCGAAAACGGTCGGCCTTGTTCGCCGGTACGAACCGGCAGCAGACCCTCGATCAACACCCACTGCTCGTCTGACAGCAACTGAAACCGCGACACACCAGGCAGCATCCGGCTCCGCCCTGCGGCCGAGACCACAACCCCACGGGGGACACCGGATCCCGCAGCGCTTGCTGCCGCACCACATGGGCCGGAGCAGTAGGACTACCGTGCCGCACGTGAGCTACTTCCTGACCCGCGTCCTCACCATGCTCGACCGGGGTGGCGACACCGTGCTCTTCCACCACGAAGGGCGCGCGACCACCTATGGCGCGGCAGCCGACACGCTCCGCCGGATCCACACCGGACTCAGCGGCACGACCGGCGTCGTGGCGATCGACTCGCCCAACCGGCCCGAAGTGATCCTCGCGCAGGTCGCCGCGCAGCTGCGGGGGCTCGAAGTCCTGCTCGTGGCAGCGTCAGCCAGCAAGCCGGCCCGGGAAGCAGCCCTCAAGCAGACCGGTGCCACCCGAATCGACCTCGACGAGCTCACCGCCGGCGAACCGTCCACTCCGGCCACCACACCAGACCGGGCGACGGCGATCTTCCCCACCGGCGGCACCACCGGCACACCCAAACTCATCCGTCACACCGGCATCTACGACGGCATGGCCCACATCTTCACCCCCGACGGCGAGCAAACCGTCCTCATCACCGCCCCGCTCACGCACATGACCGGGAACGCCGCGGCACTCGGAGCGCTGCTCAGCGGCAACAAAGTCGTCCTCCGCGCAAGCTTCGACGCCGAAGAGCTGCTCAACGACATCGAGACCCACCGAGTCACCAGCCTCTCCCTCACACCCCCCAGGCTGGCGAAGGTGCTCGACAGCCCGGCGCTGGCGAGCACCGACGTCTCCAGCCTGAAGTCCCTCTCCCTCGGCGCCGCCCCGCTTCCACCGAAAAGGCTCGCCCAGGCGCTCGCCGCCTTCGGCCCAAAAGTCGGCCAGGGTTACGGCCTCACCGAAGCACCGATGATCGCGAGCATCTCCGCGGAAGAACTCACCCAACACCACCGCCTCGGCTCCGTAGGACGAATCGTCCCGGGCATGGAGGCCCGCACGGAAAACGGCGAGATCCTCGTCCGCGGCCTGTCCATGATGGACGGCTACCACGGCGAACCCCCGATCGCCGACAACTGGCTCCCCACCGGCGACCTCGGCCACTTCGACGACGAAGGTTACCTCTACCTCCACGACCGCATCGCCGACGTGATCGTCACCGGCGAGCACGGCACCAAGGTCGCCTCCACCGCCATCGAGCACACGCTGCTCACCCACCCCGACGTCAAAGCCGCGGCCGTCTTCGCCGTACCCGGACCGAACGGCGAAGGGGAGCTGGTTCACGCCGTCGTCGTGGCACACCCGAACACGACAGAAACCCAACTCCGCAACCATGTCCGCGAAGAACTCGGCGGGGACCACTTCGTACCGTCCACCGTGGACCTCGTCGACGAACTGCCCCTCACCCCCGTGGGCAAAGTGGACAAAAGAAAACTGGCCGAACCCTTCTGGGCCGGCCATTCCCGCCACATCGCGTAAAAGGAAGAGCCGGGGTGTGCACCCCCCGTCGGTGCACACCCCGGCTCTTCGGCTATGGACTACTTCACTTATCGCCGAAGCGGATCGAGGCGACCTGCTTGTCGAAACCGATCTTGCCCAGGTCGGGCACGCTGGCCGTGATGACCATCGACTGGCCGGTGCAGTTCGGGCCCTTCCAGAGCTTCACCGGGCCACCGCTGAGCTGGATCGAGGAAACCTGCGTCGGCTGCGGGTTGGCGACACAGCCCGGGCCGGACACCCCAAAGGAACCGTTGGGCTCGGAGAAGTTGATGCCACTGTCCAGGATCGCGCTGCCGTTGCCGAGGGTCACGCCACCGGGAGGAGTCGTGGTGCTCGACGAGGGCGGGGTCGCGGTCGAGGAAGACGACGCGGGCGGGGCCGCCGGGCCACTGGAGGCGGGGGCGCCGCCCTTCGGCAGGACCTTGCCACCGGTCGGCGAGATGGCGAACCAGGTGCCGCCGACGCCTTCACCGTTGATGTCGCCGGCCTTCTTGTCGCCGGAGAAGCGGTAGAGCGCCCAGCCGCCAATGGTGACCTGGCGCGTGCCGTCGGCGCGGGTCAGGATGCCGATCTTGGCGGCGGGAACACCGTTGACGAAGATGCGCGAGCCAGGCTTCACGAGCACCGGCGGCCAGGTCTTGGCGCAGTCACCGTTGCAGTTGGACGTCGGCGGCTTCGGGCTGTCCTTGTCGAAGCGGTAGAGGGTCATGCCGGCACCGTCGTGGACGATCGGGTTCAGGCCACCGGCCGAACCGCGGGTCAGCTGCACCCACTTCATCGCCGCGTCGTCGGTTCGCGGGCCCTTGTAGTCGTCGCCCTGGCTCAGGTCGGCGCCGTTTTCCTTGGCGGTACCGGTCTTGTAATCGACGCCGGTCGTCGGGTCCGTGCCCTCCTGCGAGGCCTGCGCCTTGCCACCCTCCGGCGTGACGCCGAACCACGTGCCACCCACGCCCTGGCCCTTGGCCTGGCCCGGCTGCGAGTCGCCGCTGAACTTGTACACCGGCCAGTTGCCGATCGTGACCTGCAGAGTGCCGTCCTGGCGCTTGACGAAGCCGACGTCGTTCTTGTCGACACCGTTGAGGAACACCTTGCCGCCCGGCTTCACCGTGACCGCCGGCCAGGTCTTGGCGCAGTCACCGTTGCAGTTGGACGTCGGCGGCTTCGGGCTGTCCTTGTCGAAGCGGTAGAGCAAGAAGCCCTTTCCGTTCAGCACCACCGGGTTCAGGCCGGACGCGGAACCGGCGTCGAGCTCCACCCACTGCTCGGCGGCGTCGGTGTCGGCCGGGTCGGCGAAGTCACCGGTGTTCTGCGGCGCGCCGTTCTCCTGGGCCGTGCCGGTCAGGAAGTTGACCGATGAAGCCAGGTCGGCACCCCCGCCACCGACCGGCGCGGCACTCGGCGTGCCGGCGGTGGAACCGCACGCCGTCAGCGCCGCCACACCCGTCGCCACCAGGGCGGCGAGCATCGCAACTCGAGTACGCAACATTTCGGGTTTCTCCCTGTCAGAGCCGGCTGCCGGAGATGGCGAGCCTTCGATGACCGGTACACGGGTGTGGTCCCCGTGAGGGTTCACCGAAGTTTCGTGACGGCGGTCACAGCTGCCTGAAACGGGAACTCCCTGCCAGCACGGCAAAAAACGCGCTGCCCGTTCATCCAGTCCACACTGGACGAACGGGCAGCGCGCCCTTCGAAGAACCTACAGCGAGGCCGACACGAACTGGTGCCCGTCGGTGTTCTCCACGAGCACCGACGCGACGTTCGCCGGGTCGACGAGCGCCGAACCGTCGAGGTTCACGCCGTCGCTCGCGGCCTTGTCCGACACCAGCCAGTTGCCCGCGATCTCCCGGCTGCCGTCCTTGCCGACCACCACGAGCCGGCACTTCTGCCCCTCCGGGATGCCGGTGACGGACGCGTTGAGCCGCACCCAGCCGACCGCCGGGGTGACGGCGACGTTGAGCCGTGCCCCCGAGGCGGACTCCCCCGTCACGAAGCGGGTTCCCGGTGCCACAGTGGCCGGCGCGGACACCGGCGGCGCGGCGACGGCCGTTCCCGCTCCGCTGTCGCCCGACTTGCCGACGAGCACGCCCGCGCCCAGCGCCGCCGCGGCGACGACGACCGCCGCTGACGCGGCCAGGATCCGGCCCCGGCCGCGGGCACCCGCCGACTCCGACCTGATCTGCCGCAACGTGCGTTGCAGCAGCAGGTCCGCGTCGTCCGGCGGCCCGTCGAGCACCGCTTCGGGCGGCAACGCGCCCAGGAACTCCTGCATCTCACGCAATGACTCCACCTCCTCCCGGCACTCCGCGCAGGTCGTCAAGTGCTGCTCGACGTCCTGCTGGTCGGTTGTGCCCGCCTCGCCTGCCACGTAGGCCTCGAGGTCGAACCGGTCGCTGTGCGAAGTGTTCATCAGGCGGCCCCCACTCCCAGTCGCTGCGACCGGAACTGCTCGCGCAAAGCGCGCAACCCGTAGTACGAGCGCGATTTCACCGTGCCCGGTGGTATGCCCAGTTTCTCGGCGGTCTCACCGACCGTCCGCCCGTGCAGGTACACGTGTTCCAGCACTTCGCGGTGCTCGGCGCTCAGGTCGTCCAGCGCCGCGAGCACCACCATCGAGTCCACGACCTGGTCGGAGTGATCGCGCGCCACCGGCACGGTGGTGGGCGACTCCGCCACCTCCGTGGGCCGCACGGCGCGCGCCCGGATCTTGTCCGTGACCAAGTTCCGCACCACGGTCAGCAGCCAGCCACGCACCGAGCCCTTGCCGTTGACCAGGCTGTCGGGGTGTCGCCAAGCGCGCACCAGTGCCTCCTGCACGACGTCTTCCGCCGCCGCTCGATCACCGAGCAGCCTTGTGGCGTACGCCAGCATCGCCTTGCCGTGCTCCTCGAACAGCGAGCGCACGAGAGCCTCGTCGGCGACCTGCTGGCGATGACGGGTCCTCAACCCGGCCATCCGCTACCACCCTCCCGAGTCCCGCAAGGTGCGGGATCTCCTCACCTCCACGAGGGGCACACGGATGGCGAGCGGGGTTCAGTTCAGCGGATACCGAACCGTGACCGACGCCACTTTCCGGCTGTGGGGCGTCAGGCTGAGCAGTGCTTGCCGGAGTTCACGCAGTCGACAACCCTCGCCATCAGGGCGTCCGGCATCACGTCGATGAAGTCGGCATGGTCGGACACGGGGTTGTTGAGCTCCTCCGGGAACGAGTCGATCGCGTACTCCGCACCGGCCGGCACGGTGTAGGAGATCTCCAGGTGCAGGCGCGGAACGGCGAACGTGCCGGCCTGGCACGCGCCGTTCGGGGCGGGGAAGACCAGGTGCGACTTGTGGTTGGCGCTGTCGGTGGTGCGGCCGTTCCAGCAGCTCGGGAAGTCGAACAGCCGCACGACCTGCTGCCCGGCCGGGCAGCGCGGGTACTGGCGCCCGACGTGGTCGCGGCTGCCGGAGCAGGTCCACTGCACGTGGTCGGTGCCGACGCCGCCCTGCGTGTACCCGTGCGGGTTGCCGGTGTTGGCGCGCAGGAAGCGGGGCATGGGCACGACGTTGGTGACCGGGCTGCCCTGGTACTCGATCAGCACCGAGTCCGGCACGAGGATCCGCCCGAACACGGTCTGGCGCGCGTCGCCGCGGGGCAGGCGGAGCACGGGCCAGTAGTAGGTCGACTTGTCGCCGGCCTGGCAGGTGGTGCCGGCGGCGGCGAGGGAAGCGTCGGTGGAGAACGCGGTGGTGGAGTCGTTGCCGACGTAGTCGTGCAGGTGGTGCGCCCCGCCGGCCACACCGGGGCTGATCACGACGTTGTCGGAGTTGTGGCGCCCTTCTTCGTCGCGGCCGCAGTCGATGCGCCAGGCGCCGCTCGACCCGCCCGGCTGCACCGCGGGCGCCGGCGGCGCGACGGGCAGCGCCGAGACGTCGGCGAAGTAAGCGGGCGAGACGGTGTGCTCCTCCTCGTGCGCGCCGGCCGTGAGCGTGTTGTAGCCGACCACGCTCACCGGCACGGCGATCAGCACCAGGACGATGGTGAACACGATCCACCCGGGCGACCAGCGCCGCCGCGATTGCGAACCCACGTGGATCATTTTCACACTGTCAAGATCGGGACGTGCGCGGGGCCGTCAGTCCGGGACCACGACGCGCATCGGCAGCACGCGCTAGCGGTGGTGCTCCTCGTGCAGGTCACGTCGGCGGGCGTGCAGCAGCTGCGCGAGGGTGACGACACCGAGCACCTTTTCCGGGTCTTCGCGGTCCACCACCCGGGCGCGCGTGACGTGGCCGAGCGCGAGCTTGTTGGCGACCTCGCGCAACGTCTCGTCGGGGAACGCGGTGACGCGCGCGGGCGCGGCCGGCCCCGCCGTCATGACTTCGTGGACGAAGAACGTCTCCAGCGGGTCGGTCGTGTACTCGCGCGTGAGGTGCAGGCGCCGCCGCGCGATCTTCTCCGTGAGCACGGAACGCTTCAGCAGCAACACGGACAACGCGTACGCCGACACCGAGGCGACCACGAGCGGCAGCAGGTAGCTCCACGCGTGGGTGAGCTCGAGCGTGAAGACGATGCCGGTCAGCGGCGAGCGCATCGCGCCACCGACCACGGCGGCCAGCCCGCACGTCGCCCAGAACCCGGCCGCGACGTGCGGCAGCACCGCCCCCTCGGCCGCCCCCAGCGCGGCGCCGATCATGAACACCGGCGCCAGCACGCCGCCGGACGTGCCGGAGCCCAGTGAGAGGGCCCAGATCAGCGTCTTGACCACGAGGATGCCGACGATCAGCTGCGTGGTGGCCTGGCCGGTGAGCAGCTGGTCGATCACGTCGTAACCCACGCCCAGCGCGTGCGGCTCGATCAGGCCGCCCGCGCCGATGATCAGGCCACCGATCGCGGGCCACCACATCCAGTGCACAGGCACGCGTGCGAACAGGTCCTCGGCGAAGTAGACGAGTGCCGTCGCGCCGATGGCCAGGAGGCCGCCCGTGACGCCGGGGATCAGCGCCAGCCCGTCGGCCAGCGGTCCAGTGCTCTGGGGCGCCTGCACACCGAACACCGGTCCGGTACCGAGCAGGTAGCCCCTCAGTACGGTGCTGACCGCGACGGCCGCCGCCACCGGCACGAGGCTGCGCGGGCGCCACTCGAACAGCAGCAGCTCCACTGCCAGCAGGATCGAGGCGAGCGGCGCGTTGAACGTCGCCGCCATGCCCCCCGCGGAGCCCGCGACCAGCAACGTCTTGCGCTCATCCGCACTGAGTTTCAGCAGCTGCGCGAGGATCGACCCGACGGCGCCGCCGGTCATGATGATCGGCCCCTCGGCCCCGAACGGTCCCCCCGTCCCGATGCTCACCGCCGCCGACACCGGCTTGAGCACCGCCACCCGCGGCGCCACACGGCTCTCGCCCGTCAGGATGGCTTCGATCGCCTCGGGCATGCCGTGGCCGCGGATCTTCTCGGAGCCGTACCGCGCCATCACCCCGATCACCAGCCCCCCGACGACCGGCGCGATCAACACGAGCCACCACGGGTGGTGCACCGCACCCGGCGCGACCAGGTCCGTGGAGACGCGCTGGTAGAAGACGAGATTGGTGATCAAGCCGATCAGCTTCAGCAACGCGAACGCCGCCACCGCGCTCGCCGCCCCCACGAACAGCGCGAACGCCGTGATCAGCAACATCCGCGGCCGCACACTGAAGTCCCCCAGGTGCGCCGCCCGCCCCGGCGCGCTCACAGCCGCCCCGGCCCGGCCGACGGCACCAGCGGCGCCTTCTCCGCCGCCGCCAGCAAGTCCTCGACGGCTGCCGCTGCTTGTTTTCTCTGGGCTGGTCCCAACTGCCCCCACAACTCCCCGAGCGCCTCATGCCTGCGCGCGAGTACGTCATCCACCACAGCCTGCCCGGCCTTCGTGACCTCGACGGTGACGACGGTGCGCCGGTGCTCGTCCTCCCCACGCCGCACATAGCCGTGCGCCTCGAGCTTGTCCGCCAACCGCGTCACCGACGACGCGTTCACGCCCATCGCCGCCGCCAGCCGCGAACACGGCACACGCCCCACACTCGCCAACACGACCAACAACCGCACCTGCGGAAACGTCACCCCCCGTGGTGCGGCGTGCGCACTGTCCCACGCCACCGCCACGAGCACCCGCGTCAGCCGCTCCAGACGTTCGAGATCGGAGTCTTGCATAGGGCAAAACTTGCTATAGGCAAGGTCTCAGGGTCAAGAGCGTCCGGGGGTGGCTCCTGTCACCCACCCGAACACACCAGGTGAACGACCTGCCCGACCCCCGAGATCTCGCGCCGCCGCCCGCTGGCCCTGAACCCGACGCGCCGATACAAGGCGAGCGCCCGCTCATTGGCCGCGCCGGTCCACAACTGCAGCCGGACATACCCCAGCCCCGCAGCACGCTCTTTCAGCGCACCCAGCAACGCCGCACCGACGCCGGTCCCCCAGCGCTGCGGCCGCACGAACACCATCGAGACGTGACACAACTCCGGCACGACCGGCCCCGCGCCGTCCGCCGCCCGCCCCACCTCCGCCAACACCATGCCCACGACCCGCCCACCCTCCACCGCCACGAGCACCAGCGCTTCGGGATCCGCCAACTTCTCCCGCACCCGCTCCGCCCGCTCGCGCCCGGGCACCTTGCCGCGCGCAACATTGGCCGCACGCCAACACTCCCGCGCTTCTTCAAGCTCAGCGAACGTCAGTGCGACGCGAACTTCGACCATGGCTTCATCGGCTCCACGTTCCATCGGCACCTCCCCGCAACCGAACACATCCCGCCGCTGCTCATCACACAACCCCGGCGTGGAGGCGCGTGGCCGTGGTGCCAGGTGGGGTTTCTGCGCGCTGGCGGGTCGGTGGTGGCGCGCGGATGAAGGTCGGCGACCGGGGCGCGGCCGGCGGCTGACGGGCCAGCGGTGCTCGTGCAGGTGACGGCGACCCGGGTGTGGCCGATGGCTGACGAGCCAGCGGTCACGCCTCGATGAGGTCGGCTGCCGGGTACCGCCGACAGCCGACGAACCGGCAGTGGCGCGCAGAGGAAACCGGCGACCGAGGCGCGGCCGCCACCAGCCGGGTCGTTGATGGGCGGCCAACGCCAGGCGTCGTGACGCATCGAAGCGATCGAGGCACCGAGAACCCGCCAGCCGCCAACCTCACCCCACCCAACCGGCGCGGCCCTTGCCCCTCAACCACCACCCGGCCACGCAACTCACCCCCACTCACCCTTCCCCTGGCCGGCCCCCGATGTGGGCGCAATGGTGTGCGCAGCGCGCCGAGCCACCCCTAAACTCGGAGACCGGCGACGCGGAGGTGAGCCCGGTGGAGAACCACCCCTTCCGGGGCAACCCCGGAACGCACCACATCACCCACCCACAGCGCCCCACGCGAGGGCGGCACGCTGCGCGTACAAGACCGCGCGGATGAACGGAGAAAGAGTCACCCCCGCGCCGCCGGCCATTCCCGTCGACTCGACCGCGCCACTCGGCCCCCAAGAACCATCCCCCCTCGACCCCCTCCCCCCGATCTGGCGCTGGCAAGTCCCCCGCTGGCCCACCTCCGAATCCTGCGCCGCCGCCCTGAACCTGACCCCCGGTGAGCTCTCCTGGTTCGCCGACGCCCGCCACTGGAACGACCGCGCCAACCACACCCTCCGTCACTACCACCACCACTGGATCCCCACCGCCACCGGCGGTCTCCGCCTCATCGAACGCCCCAAACCCCGCCTCGCGGAACTGCAACGACGCATCCGCAGGCACGTCCTCACCGCCCTCCCGGTCCACGACGCCGCCCACGGCTTCCACCCCGGCCGCTCCATCCTCACGTGCGCGAAACCCCATGCGGGCCAGGAAAAAGTCATCCGCATGGACCTCGAACACTTCTTCCCCACGATCTCCGCGCGCCGGATCCGCTCACTGCTCGAACTCGCCGGCTATCCACCCGCCGTCGCCCAGGCGCTGGCCGGAATACTCACCGCGACCACGCCACCGGACGTCCTCAAGAACGCGCCCAGAAATGTCCGCGACCGACTCAAAAAGCCGCACCTGCCCCAAGGCGCGCCCTCATCCCCGGCCGTCGCGAACGCCGTCACCAACCGCCTCGACCGCAGGCTCTCTGGCCTGGCACAGAAACTCGGCGCGAACTACACCCGCTACGCCGACGACCTCGCCTTCTCCGGCGAAGCCACCCTCCCTCTCCACCGCCTCTTCCCCGGCGTCCGCCGGATCGTCGACGACGAAGGCTTCCGCCTGCGCGACGACAAGACCACCGTCGCCGCCAAGCACCAACGCCAGCGCGTGGCCGGCCTCGTCGTCAACACCAAACCCGCGGCCCAGCGCACCCAGTACGACGACCTCCGCGCCACTCTCCACAACTGCGCGACAACCGGCCCCCAAGCGCAGAACCACGCCGGCCACCCCGATTTCCAGGCGCACTTGCGAGGCCGCATCGCCTGGATCTCCGCGACGAGCGCGCACCGAGGTGCCAAGCTGAAAGAGCTCTTCGACCGAATCGATTGGAGCTGATTGTGGAAACCAACGTGTTCGACGTCCTCGCCGCCCTGGAGCGGCTACCCGACACGGCCGACACGATGCTGGTGGACGAGTACTTCGTGGACAAGCCCACGGCCAGCGCGCGGATCTTCCGCATCTACCGCGAATTGCCGCTGCACTACCACACGGAATGCGACGAGCACCTCTACGTACTCAGCGGCCGCGGCACGTTCCACCTCGACGGTGAAGAGTTCGAAGCCCGCCCGGGCCTGCTGCTGCACTTCGAAAAGACCAAGGTCCACGGCTTCCCGCGGATCAGTGAGCACCCGCTCGTGGTGCTGTCGGTCGACGTGCCGAGGCGGCGCCCCGACGACGTGGTCTTCGTGGACCCGTCACAGGGCGACGCCGGCACGTTCATGGCGCGGAACGCGCCGGAACCACCGCGCTAGGCAGCCGTCACGCCACCAGCGGGCAGAGTGTCCGCTCGAGCTCGGCCCACGAGCCGACCGGCGCCGCACCGGGGTCGACGTCGCGCGCCTGGATGTCGCCGGCGCGCTGCGCCAGGTCGTACCGGTTCTCGCGCCACGCGTAGGCCAGCAGATCGTCGTACTGCGCGCGGGGCAGCCAGCCCTGCTCGCGGCCGACTTCGAGCCGCATCAGGTGGAGCACGAGCTCGACGCTGCCCGGGTCCAGACCACGCAGCCGTCGCGCGAACCCCTGTGCCGCGTCGAGGTTGCCCGCCTGGAACGCCGTGTAGGCCAGGAAAAGCGCCGTCGCGGCCATCACGTCGGAACGGTGCAGGCCACCTTCGGCCGCGAGGTGCTCGGCGATCCGGAAGCTGCGGCCTCCCTCACCGAAACCCCCGTCGGACTCCACCGCTTCGGCCAGCGCACGCTGCTGGCGCGTGAGGTAGTCGTCCGCCAAAGCCACCCTGTTGGCATTCATCATCGAAACCCTCCCCTCAGCCGAGCTTTCACCCCGGCTGCTCCCTCTGCACAAGATGTTACGGCGGAGTGGCAGATACATCGAATGCCCCAACGCCTTCCCCCGTTAGAAGATTGGGGAGTCACGAAGTGTGCTCAGAGGTCGGTGAATTGGGCCCTCCGACCGCCCGGATGGGGTAACTTCGGGCAAGATCAACGCGGTCGAGTGCGCCATCTCGGACGAAACGTCCACTGCCGCCGATGTGGTCATCTCGCTGGTCAGTTGCAGGACCGGTCCTCTTCGGAGCGCACAGATGGTTCGCAGGGGCAACGAAAATTCCCCACCCGGCCCGGAGTCCTCCGTGGACTCGCCCGGCTACCGTAACGGTGATGACGACCACGGTGTTCCGCGGCGGCCGCGTCTTCACCGCCGACGCCGCGGGTACGAGCTGCTCGGCCGTCGCCGTGTCCGGCGGGCGGATCGTCGCCGTCGGCGGCGACCGCACGGTGGAGCCGTTCCTGCGCGAAGCCGACGACGTCGTCGACCTCGCCGGCGGGCTGCTGCTGCCGGGATTCGGCGACGCCCATGTGCACCCCGTGCTCGGCGGGCTCGAACGGATCCGCTGCGACCTTTCGGGCGTAGGAACCGCCGACGAGTACGCCCGCATCATCGGCGAATACGCCCGCGCGCACCCCGACCGAGACTGGATCCTCGGTGGCGGCTGGGCCATGGAGGCGTTCCCGGGCGGACGCCCCCACCGCGCCGCGCTCGACGCCGTCGTCGGCGATCGCCCGGTGTTGCTCCCCAACCGCGACCACCACTCCAGTTGGGTCAGCACGGCCGCGCTGACCCGAGCCGGGATCGGCCGCGACACTCCCGACCCGGCCGACGGCCGCATCGACCGCGATCCCGACGGCGAGCCCACCGGGCTCCTCCACGAAGGCGCCGCCGACCTCGTCGCGCGCGTGACACCGGCGGACACGCAGGAAGACCTCGACGCCGCGCTCGCCGAAGCCCAGCGATACCTGCACTCCTGCGGCGTCACGAACTGGCAGGACGCCTGGGTGGCCAGGCCGGGCGACGGGCCGAACGTCCACGAGTCCTACCAGCGTGCCGACGCCGCCGGCCGGCTGACCGCGAAGGTCACCGGCGCGTTGTGGTGGGACCGCTCGTGCCCGCCCGAAGCCGTCGCGGACCACGTCGCGCACCTCGCCGAGATCCGCGCGGCGACGGCCGCGCGATGCCGCAACTACCGCACACCGTCGGTGAAGGTGATGCAGGACGGCGTGGTCGAGACGTTCACGGCCGCGATGCTCGAGCCCTACCTCGATCGCCACGGCCACCCGACCGGCGACCACGGCCTGGGTTTCCTCGACCCCACCCTGCTCCGCACGGTAACCACCGCCCTCGACACCGCCGGCTTCCAGGTGCACTTCCACGCAATCGGCGACCGCGCGGTCCGTGACGTTCTCGACGCGCTCGAAGCGGCCATCGCCGAGAACGGCACTTCCGACCGACGACACCACCTCGCCCACCTGCAGGTGGTGCACCCCTCCGACGTCCCGCGCTTCCACCGGCTCGGCGCCACGGCCAACCTGCAGGCACTGTGGGCCGCACACGAACCGCAGATGGACGAGCTCACGCTGCCCTTCCTCGGTTATCCCCGCGCCGCGTGGCAGTACCCGTTCGGCGACCTCCTGCACACCGGCGCCGCGCTCGCGATGGGCAGCGACTGGCCGGTCAGCAGCCCTGACCCGCTGGCCGCGATCCACGTCGCCGTGAACCGCGTCCTGCCCGGCGCGACCACTCCGCCGCTGGGTCCGGAACAAGCGTTACCGCTGGCGACCTCGTTGCGCGCCTACACCGCGGGCAGCGCCGCGGTGAACCACCTCGACGACATCACGGGCTCGCTCACCGTCGGAAAGGCGGCCGACCTGGTAGTTCTCGACCGCGACCCGTTCGACGGCCCGCGCCGGGAGATCGGCGCGACGCGGGTGGTGCGGACGTACGTGGACGGGACCGAGGTTTACCGGACCTAGAGCCGCGCAGCCGGAGCTGTCGTTCTACCCAGGGTGAACCTATTACGCCGAACGGGTGACGATCGCCGCCGCCGCGTCTGAGATGCGGCCAAACGGGTTAGCCGAACGCGACCCGACTCCGCCAAAGGAGAGCCCGATGCCGATCCGCGTGCTGATCAGCCACGAGAGCACCGCGATTCCCTGTGAGAAGTGTGGCTACCGCACGTTGCACGTCGCCCACCTCGTGACCCTCGAAGGCCAGTGCATCGGCCGCAAGCTCGTGTGCACGCTCTGCCGGGAAAACGAGAGCCAGGAGCAGGAAGTGCTCGAAAAGCTCTCTGCCGGCTGAGCTCAGGCCACTTCCCCGCGTCGGCTGTCCACCATGTGCAGTCCCAGCATGTCCAGCAGCAGCGCGCAGTCGTCGGCGTCGCGCGAGTTCGCCGCCACGGCGAGAGCCGCCTTGCGGCGCACCTCTTCCTGGTGTGCCAGATTTTCCTCGGTCATCAGGTCCGCGGCCGGGTGCAGCCCGGCGCTGAAGTCACGCATGCCTGTTCTCCCCGAAGTGCGAGATCCCTTCCGGTCCGAACCTACCCGGGTGCGCACGGGGTGAAACGCGATCAGAGCCAGTCGCGGCGCTTGAACGACGCGTAAAGTCCCACCGAAAGCAGCACAATGGCCACTGTGGACACCCAGAACCCGGACGTGGCCTGGAATCCCGGGTACGGCACGTTCTGCCCGTAGAACCCGGTCACCGCCGTGGGCACTGCGATGATCGCGGCCCAGCTCGTGACCTTCTTCATGATCGTGTTGAGCCGGTTGCCCTGCAGGTTCAGCTGGGTCTCGCGCACGGTCGCCACCAGGTCCCGCAACGACTCCGTCCACTCCGACGCGCGCAGCACGTGGTCGTAGACGTCCTGGAAGTACGGCATCATCACGCTGTCGACCAGGTGCTGGTCGCGCCGCATCACGGTGTTCACGACCTCGCGCATCGGCAGCACCACGCGGCGCAACGCCGTGAGGCTCTTGCGCAGCCGGAACGAACGCCGTTGCAGCTCACGCTGGTCGGGCCGCTCGTCGAACACGAGGTCCTCCAGCGCCTCGATCTGATCGTCGAGCGCCTGCACGCTGTCGAAGTGCCCGTCGACGATGTAGTCGAGCAGGCCGTGGAGCAGGAAGGCGACGCCGGACTTCGCGAGATCGGCCGAGGCGTCCCACCGCTGCGCCACGGCTTCGATGTCGAACCCGTCGTCCTTGCGCACGGTCACGAGCGCCTGTTTCGTCACGAACGCGGCGAGCTCCGATTTCGTGACCATCCCCGTGTCGACGTCGAAGTGCGCCGAGTACGCGATGAGGAAGGAATGCGTGTCGTAGCGGTCGAACTTGGGCCGCTGGTGCTCTTCGGCCGCGTCCTCGACGGCCAGCGCGTGCAGGCCGAGCTCTTCGGAGATCGAGTCGAGGTCGTCTTCGGTCGGCTCGCAGAAGTCGAGCCAGACGGTGGTGGCCGGGTCCCGCAGGTAGTCGGAGACCTGCTCGACCGGGAAGTTCTCTTCGACCAGCACGCCGTCGCGGTAGACCCGCGTGTGCGCCACGCCGTGCCACCTTCCGCCGGGGGTTCAACGTTTCGCCGAAAAGTACCCGCCGGCGATGTCCGCCGAACCCCCGGCGTCCACCGAAGGTGTCATGTGACTGGCGCCACTACGTCGGCTGCGGCACTGTTCACGCCGTGCACTCAGCCCGAGGTCCCCGCCACCCCGTCCGCACCGCGCTGGTGGGGCTCACGGTCCTGGTGCTCGGCATCGTCGCCGCGCTCAACGCCCGGAACCTGCCCGTGATCGGCGACGGCACCACCTACGCCGCCGAGTTCACCGAAGCCGCCGGGCTGCGGAACGGCAGTGACGTGCGCATCGCCGGCGTCGAGGTCGGGCGCGTGTCCGCGGTGACGCTCGACGGCGCTCGCGTGCGGGTGTCGTTCAAGGTCAAGGACGCGTGGCTCGGCGACGGAACGACGGCCGCCATCAAGCTGAAAACGGTGCTGGGCCAGAAGTATGTCGCGCTCGATCCGGCGGGCCCGGGCTCACTCGACCCGGACGTGCCCATCCCGAGCTCGCGCACCACCGTGCCCTACGACGTGCTCGACGCGTTCCGCGACCTCTCGGCCACCGTCGACCACGTCGACACGACGCGGCTCGCACACAGCTTCGACACGCTCGCCGCCACATTCGCCGGCACCCCGGCCGACGTCCGAAGCGCGCTCGGCGGCCTCTCCCGGCTGTCGGACACCATCGCGTCCCGCGACGCGGAGCTGACCACGCTGCTGGCCAACACCCGCACCGTGTCGTCGACGCTCGTCGACCGCGACGCGCAAGTGCAGCGTCTGCTCACCGACGGCAACCTCCTGCTCGGCGAAGTGGCACACCGCGAGTCCGCCATCTCCACCCTGCTCGACGGCTCGCGGCGCCTCGCCACCCAGCTGTCCGGCCTCATCGCCGACAACGACCACACCCTCGCCCCCACGCTCGCCGGCCTCGACCAGCTCACGTCCTTGTTGCAGCGCAACCAGGACTCCCTCGCCCGCGGCGTGAAAGCGCTTGCCCCGCTGTTGCGCCTCGGCACCAACCTCGCGGGCAACGGCCACTGGATCGACGGGTACCTGTGTGGTCTGTTCGCCCCGTCGACGGGCCGCTGAACGAGCAGGGCTGCCACCCGAGTTAGGGCGTGATCTTCCTGCCCGCGTGATCCGCCGACTCCTGCGCAGGATCCTCGTACCCCGGCACGTGCGTGATCCGCACCGTCACCTGGTTGTCGTTGTACGTATAGGCCTCGTACGTGAACTCGATGCCCGTCTTGTCGATGTGTTCCATCCACGCGCGGTACTCGTGGCGCTTCCAGCCCGGGAAGTTGAAGAACTCGTCGAAGTGCACGATGCTGCCCGGGCGCAGGCGCGGGCCGACGTTGTCGAGCACGGTTTTCGCGGAGCTGTAGAGATCGCCGTCCACGTGGAGGAAGTCGACGTGGCCCGGGTGCTTCTCCAGAAAGCCCGGCAGGCTGTCGTTGAAGAGCCCGACGACGAGCTCCGCGCCCGGGACGTCCGGCAGGTCGTCGCGAGCGAAGGCGCCGGCGGGCATGCCGTTGAGCCAGGCCTCGGGCAGTCCTTCGAAGGAGTCGAAGCCGTAGACCTCGATGCCGCCGCGCGCGGCGGCGATGGTGCGCAATGTGTTACCCGACGCGACGCCGAACTCGAGCGCCATCCCACCCGTCGGGGCCAGGGACAACGCGAACTTCAGCGTCTCGGGCGGGCTGCCGAAGTGCCGGGCGCCGATGAGGTTCTCGCGGGCGAACACGTTGCTCTCGAGCGCCGCGTCCTGGTCGCCGGCGAACACGATGTCGCGGCGGCTGCGGATTTCGAACTCCACCACCCGGTCGAGCAACCGGTCGCCCTGGCGGACGATCTCCTCGCGGAGCTCATCGCGGATCCGGTTCAGTTGATCGGTGTACGGGTCATGCAAGCGGGTGGCCACCCGGCGCAGCGCCAGACCGGCTTTGCGCCGCAAAGCTGCGCCCAACGTCCTTGCCATGGAACGATCTCGGTGCGGCTGGGTCATCCCGGGACGATATACAACAACAGGGCACTGGATCGAGGCGGCCGGTTTACCCACGGGTAATGAAACAAGCGTCCACTGTGTACCGATCAGCGGAAGAGGTGGCTGCCCGTGGTGCGAACGTCACCCGCCGCACCCCTGGGGGCAGCTTGCCGGAAACCCTCGGGGCCGATCATGAGATGGTGGCGACCATGACGACACGAATGTGGTGGGCCTGGCAGACGGTCCGCTCGGCCGCGATCGCGTATCGCACCGGGCGCAGACGGGCCCGCGACTGAACGCTGCGGGGGACCCGCCGGCGCGTCAGCGTTCCGGTGACTCCCCGCCGCCCTGCTCGGCCAGGAACCGCTCGAACTGCGAACCGAGCTCCTCGGCCGTCGGCATGTGCTCCTGCGACTCGGCCAGCAGGCTGTCGCGACCGGAGGCTTCGACGAACGTGTCGTACTGGCGCTCCAGCGCGCGCACGACGTCGGCGACCTCGTCGGACTCGGCGACCTGGCGGTCGATCTCGGCGGTGGCCACCTGCGCGGCCACGCGCAGCTCCCCGTCCGGCAGGTGCAGTCCGGTGGCGCGCTCGACGCACTCCAGCACCAGCAGCGCCGCCGACGGGTAGGCCGACTGCGCGAGGTAGTGGGGCACGTGGGCAGCGAAGCCCATCGCGTCGTGACCCCACTCGCCGAGGCGGTACTCCAGCAGCGCGGACACGCTCCCGGGCACCTGCATGCGGTTGGGCAGCGGCTGGTGGTCGCCGCCGATGAGGCTCTCGCGCGTGGCGTGAGCCGTGACGCCGAGCGGACGCGTGTGCGGGGCGCCCATCGGGATCCCGTGGAAACCGACGGTCAGACGCACGCCCCAACGCTCCACGAGGTGCTTCACAGCGGTCGCGAAGCGCTCCCACTCGTGGTCGGGCTCGGGACCGGACAGCAGCAGGAACGGCACGCCGTCGGTGTCGTGGAGGAGGCGAACGGCCAGCTCAGGAGCCTCGTAGTCCTCCCAGTGGTCCACCGCGTAGGTCATCGGCGGGCGACGGGAGCGGTAGTCGATGAGGCGGTCGACATCGAAGCGCGCGATCACGCGGTTCTCGACCTCGTTCGTCAGGTGGTCGGTGACGAGCCTGCCCGTGGAGCCCGCGTCCATGAAACCGTCGAAGAAGTGCAGGAGCACGGCTCCGTCCAGGTCGGGGACGTCCGAGTCCACCTCGTACAGTTCCTCGGGATCGAATCCCACCGGATCCTCCTGCTGATCGTGTCGTGCACGGACGTAACTCGGTACAACGCGGCACCACCGCGAATCCATCCCGCCCGCGGCCGAAATAGTAACGCCACGCACTCACCGAGGCCCCGGATCGGGGCACCCTGACACTTGTCGTGGCCACGATCACGACAGATCAGGCACGCTGAGCAGGTGACCGCAAAAGAACCGAGCCTCAGCCTTCGGCCACCCGAGCATCGGGTGAGCCGCAAGGCCATCGGCCACTGGACGGCGTCGGCCGCGATCGGCTGGCTCGGCGTGATCGGGGTGCAGGCGGTGGTGGTCGCCACGAGCGACGACCCGCCGTCGTGGCTCTCGGTGACACTTATGCTCTGCTGCGTGCTCGGTCCGCTGCACCTGCTCGTGATGCCGCAGTGGCGCTACCGCGTGCACCGGTGGGAGGTCACCGCGGAAGCCGTGTACACGCAGGCTGGCTGGCTGAAGCAGGAGTGGCGGATCGCGCCGATCTCGCGGATCCAGACCGTGGACATCGAGCGCGGCCCGTTGGAGCAGTTGTTCGGGCTGGCCCGGATCACGGTGACCACGGCGTCGGCCGCGGGACCGCTGCGGATCTCCGGACTCGACCACGACTGCGCCGTGGCGCTGGCCGACGAGCTGACGCGGACCACGCAGGCCGTGCTCGGGGACGCCACGTGAGCGCGGCGTTGCCGGCGGCCACGCAGGCGTACGAGGGCACGGCCGAAGCACCGTGGCACCGGCTCGACCTGCGGATGCTGCTGATCCGGCCGGTGCTCGACCTCGTGCGGTCGCTGCCCGTGCTCGTCGGCGCGCTCGTGCTGGGCTCCGGCAACAACTGGCAGTGGATCGGGCTCGCGTTCACGGCTTTGACGATCGCCACCGGCATCTCACACTGCCTCACCTCGCGCTACCGCGTCAGCGCGACGCAGGTGGAATGGCGCACCGGGCTGCTGCTGCGCAAGCAGCGCGCGGTGCCACGCGACCGGATCCGCACCGTCGACGTGGTGTCGGAGCCGAAGCACCGGCTGTTCTCCCTGGCCGCGGTGCGCATCGGCACCGGGCGGCACTCACAGGGGAAGGGGCCGGGCAAGGACGAGCTGGTGCTCGACGCCGTCACGCGCCAGGAAGCGCAACGGCTGCGGATCCTGCTACTGCACCGGAAGACCGTGCCGGCCGACGTCGTGGCGCCGCCGGAGCAGCTGGTGGCGGCCGTCGACCGGAAGTGGCTGCGCTACGCGCCGTTCACGCTGTCCGGCATCGCGGTGGTGGGCGCGATGCTCGGCACCGTTTACCACTTCGCGCACGAGCTGAACCTCGACCCGGTGCGCTACGGGCCGTTGCGTGAGCTCGCCGACCGCGTGACGCAGGAACCCGTGTGGCTCACGGTGGTCACGGCGGCGATCGGGCTGCTGCTGCTCGTGTCGGTGCTTTCGGTGGGCGGCTACGTGCTGTCGTTCTGGAACTTCCGGCTCACGCGCGAGCCGGGCGGCACGCTGCACATCCGGCGCGGGCTCATCACCACGCGGTCGGTGTCGATTGAGGAAGACCGGCTGCGCGGCGTCGAGCTGAAGGAACCCTTGCCGCTGCGGATGGCCGGCGGTGCGAAGTGCGTGGCCGTGGCCGCGGGCCTGCGCGAGGGCAAGGGCGCCGACAAGGGCGGGGGGCTGCTGCTGCCGCCCGCGCCGCTGGGACGCGCGCAGGAGGTGGCGGGGGAAGTACTGGGCGAGGACGTCGCGGGAGCGGTGCTCGTGCGGCACCCGCGGCAGGCGTTGAACCGGCGGATCACGCGGGCGTTGACGAGCGTGCTGGTGCCGGCGGCGGCGCTGTTCCTGCTGGCGTGGGCCGGGGCGTTGCCGGACTGGCCGTGGCAGCTGGTGCTGGTGCTGGTGCCGCTCGCGGTGCTGGTGGGCTGGGACCGTTATCGCACGCTGGGCCACGCGCTGGCCGGCCGCTACCTCGTCACGCGCTCGGGCTCGCTGGCACGCACGACGGTCGCGGTGCGGCGCGACGGGCTGACCGGGATCGTCGTCGAGCGCTCGTGGTTCCAGCGGCGCGCCGGGCTGGTCACGGTGGTCGCGCCGATCGCGGCGGGGCGTGGCCGCTACCACGTGGTGGACGTCGGCGAAAGCGCCGGACTCGCGCTGGCCGACGCGACGGTGCCGGGGTTGCTCACGCCGTTCCTGGTCACCGCGAAACGGGCCGAATAGCCGCCCGTGATCATTCCGGCGAATGTGCTGCACGCCATTGTTCTGAGTATGTGGTAATTTATTCACTTGTCGTGTGCGCGAGTCGGGTCGCAGACCACGAAGAGGTTTCGAATGCCGCCTTCCGAAGAAAGCTCCGCGGGGCCGCGCCGAACGGCAGGCACGAGCAGTTCGCGCAAGGTTCTGCAGGTGCTGCTCGCGTTCTCCGAGCACCGGTGGGAAGCGAGCGTCGCGGAGCTGGCCGAGGTGATCGGCAGCCCGGTGGCCACGACTTATCGCTACGTGCAGTTACTGAAGGAACTGCAGCTGCTCGAAGAGGCCCGCTCGGGCCGCTACCACGTGACCAGCCAGGTGATGCCGCTCGCGCGCGCCGCGCGGCTGGCCAACGACGTCGCGCGGATCGCCCGCCCGGCCATGGAGGAGGCGTCGCGCGAGCTCGGCGAGACGATCCTGCTGTTTCAGCACTTCGGCGACCTGGCCGTATGCACCGACCGGGTCGAATGCGACCGCGCCATGCGGTTCACGTTCCAGCCCGGGCACTCGATCCCGCTCGGCGCGGGCGCGACCGGCAAAATGCTGCTCGCCCTGCTGCCCGATGGCGAACGCGAACAGCGCGTGGCCGAGATCGCGCGCGAACACGGGATCGAGGTGCGCGAGGAGCTGAAGCTCGCCCTGGCGAACCGCTACGCGCAGAGCTGGGGCGAGATCGAAGACGGCGTGTGGGCGTGTTCGGTGCCGGTGGAAACGGGGCGGACGCGGCCGAGCGTGCTCTCGCTCGTCGGGCCCGCCGCGCGCATCGGCGACGCCGCGCGGGCGGAGGCGATCAGCGCGTTGCAGGTGTATGCCGAGCGAATCAAGAAAGCAGTTTCGTCGTATTCGGTGTAGCGGGTAGGAATGGGGATGATCCGGCTCGCTCGTGCGTCCGACCTGCCCTTGCTGGGCGAACTCGAACGCGCGGCCGGGGAGCCGTTCCGCGACCTGGGGATGGCGGCCGTCGCGGATGACGAACCGTTTTCGGTGGCCCAGCTGCGGCCGTACCAGGCCGATGAGCGGTGCTGGGTGGTGGATGGCTCGGGTGTCGTGGCCGGATACCTGCTGGCGGACGTCGTGGACGGGAACGGTCACGTCGAGCAGGTGTCGGTCCTGCCGTCTTTCGCCCGCCGGGGGCTCGGTCGCCAGCTGATCGAGACGGCGGCTTCGTGGGCGGTTGCCCGTGGTCTGCCGGGGCTGACTTTGACGACCTTTCTCGACGTGCCGTGGAACGCTCCGTACTACATGCGGCTGGGCTTCCGGGAGTTTTTCGAGTCGTCGTGGGGACCTTCGCTGCGCGCCATCCGCGAGCACGAGGCCGCCCTCGGGCTGGACCGCTGGCCGCGTGTCGCGATGATTCGCTGACCAGCGGTGTTACCCCTCCGGGGGACATGCGTCGCCCACCAGGGGGACCCGATTTGCGAGCGCCTTCGAACACGTGTTCTACTGATCGAGCCGGCCCCGGAGGGGGAAGCTCCGCGGGCCGGCACCGAGGTTTTCTGATCGTCTGGAGGCAGCGTGGCAGTCAAGATCACCCACCTCACCAACGGCCAGCAGGTGCGCTTCGCCAACGCCGACGGCGCCCGCCGCTATGCCGAAATCATGGGCGGCGGCGTCGACAAGTGGGCGTTCACCGATGTGCCGGGCGAGTCCGAGCTGCCGAAAATGTCGGCGTCGGTCGTTAATGTCCCGGTATGGCGTATGACTTCCAGGTGACCGTGGACTCCGCGGAACCGCACACCCAGGCCGACTGGTGGGCCGAGACGCTCGGCTGGACCGTCGAACCCAGCGACGAGGCCTTCATCCGCGAGATGATCTCCAAGGGCTACGCGATGGAGTCCGACACCACGCTGCACAGGGGCGTCTTGGTCTGGCGCGAAGGCGCGGCGATCTCCCACCCGGAGAACTCGCGCCGCGTCCTGTTCCAGCTGGTGCCCGAGGGAAAAGCGGTGAAGAACCGCCTCCACCTCGACCTCCGCGTCGGCGGCCCGGAGAACATGGAGGAGGAGTTCGCCAAACTCCAGGCCAGGGGCGCGACGTTCCTGCACCGGGGTTCGCAGGGCCCGAACCGCTGGATCACCCTGGCGGACCCAGAGGGCAACGAATTCTGCATCGGCTGACGGTTCGGCCGGCCTTCTTCAGGGGCCCTGCCAGCCGCCTCGGCTCCACCCGCATCTCGCGCCCCGGCTCGGCTGACTTGGGGGCAGCCGAGCCTTCGGGGCGACCACACCTTGCGACTCGGGCCGCCCTTGCCATTCCACGCGGACCCTACGATTCCACGCCGGTCCACACCACTCCGTGCAGCGCCTCGCCATCTCACGCGGCGCCATGCCATCCATGCGCGCCTCGCGAACCTGCACCGCAGGTTGCCAAGCTGCGCGCCTCTTGCCAACATGCGCGCGCCTCCGCAACCCGTGCCGCGCCTCGCCAACCCGCACCGCGCCAACCCGTGCACGCCTTGCCAACCCGCACCGCACCCGGCCAAACCCGCGCACGCCTCTTGCCGCCCCGCGCCAACCCGGGCACGCCTTGCCAACCCGCACCGCACCCGGCCAAACCCGCGCACGCCTCTTGCCGCCCCGCACCGCACCCCACCAACCCGCGCACGCCTCGCCACTCAGACCACCCAAGCCGACCCGCGCAGGCAGGTACCACTCTGCGGTTCCTTGCCATTCCGCATGGGAACAAGTCAGTCCACGCTGGCCATGGCCCATGCCGTTCCGCGAGGCGCCCTCGCCAATCAGCACGGCATCCCGCCACCTCAGGCGGCGCATCGCCACCGCAGTGGCACATGCCAAGCTGCATTGCACTGGCCACTGCCTCGGCACCATGCCACCTGCACGCCGTCTTGCCAGTTGAAGGCGCACCGCCCAATCCGCGCGGAACCTCGCCGTTACCCGCCGCGCCTTGCCACGACAAACGCACTGGCACTGACAGCGGCAGAACCCCTGCGGCACCTCGAGGCATGGCGACACCCATGACGCCTTGCCAACTGGTGCGGACACTTGCCACCGCATGTCACAGGTTGCCGACGCAACGACAAGGCAAGAGGCATGGGACTTGCCACTCCTCTCCACCCTTGCGACGCGCACCGCGCCTTACCGATCGCAACGACAATTTGCCACCAACGGTGGCAAATTGCAGGTAGCGTGACCGAGGATCTTGCGGTCAGGTGCATCGCGTGGGGTGATGCGTGCCGTCCGTGGGCCGCCTGCAGTGGTGGCTGGCCCGACCGTCCAGGGGCAGGAGGCCCGAACACCCATGACGTCCCGGCGAGAGACCCAGCTGTTGTCCCGAGCCGCCGAGTACAGCGCAGCCGCTCTGCGCAACGTCAGGAAAGAGTTCCCCAACGACATCCGCAGCACGATGCGGTTCCCGGGGGACTTCCCGAACCGTCCACGCGACCTGTATCCCGCCTTCTACGGTTGCTTCGACTGGCATTCCTGCGTCGAGATGCACTGGCTGCTGGTCCGGCTGCTCCGCACAGTCCCAGCCGCACTCCCCACCGACGAAATCCGGACCGCACTCAACAAGCACCTCACCGCCGACGCCCTCGGAGGCGAAGCCGAGACGTTCCGGACCAAGGGATCAAGAGCCCGCCCCTACGGCTGGGGCTGGGCCCTCATGCTCCACCACGAAATCGCCACCTGGGACGACCCCGACGCCCGAACCTGGTCGGCCCACCTCGCCCCGCTGTCGGCAGCGGTCACCGAGGCTTTCCTCGGCTGGCTGCCGAAACAGGCCTACCCCATCCGCACCGGCGCGCACAACAACAGCGCCTTCGGGCTCTCCCGCGCACTGCCCTACGCCAGAAGCCAAGCCGAAGACCCAGCTCTCCTCGCCGCCTTCGAAGACGCCGCAACCCGCTGGTTCAGCACCGACACCGACTACCCCGCCAACTGGGAACCCTCCGGCGCCGATTTCCTGTCGCCCGCCCTCACCGAAGCGGAGCTGCAGGCCAGTCTCCTGCCGCCCGACGAGTTCGCGGCCTGGTTCGACCGGTTCCTCCCCGAGCTTCCCGCCTCGCTCCTCACCCCGGCCACCGTGACCGACGACAGCGACGGCCAGATCGCCCACCTCCGCGGCCTCAACCTCAGCCGCGCCTGGTGCTGGCTCCGCCTGGCCGACAGTCTCCCCACCGCCGACCCACGCCGGCCCCTGCTGACCCGAGCCGCCAAAGCACACGCGGAGCCGGAGCTGGACCACGTCAGCGGCAGCGACTACATGGTCGAACACTGGCTCGCCTGCTACGCCGTCCTCTACCTGACCGCCGGCTCACGCGACCACGCAGGAAAGGGCGCCCCCGCGCGGAACGCCCCCCAACGAGCGGAAACCTAACCCCGCAGCCGGGAAAGCGCCGCCGGAATGGCCGCCGCCAGCAGATCCAGCTCCTCGTCCCCTGCCACCAGCGGCGGCGACATGGCGATCCCCTTCCCCAACGGCCGCACCAAAACCCCTTCGTCCCGCACCAGCCGCTGCAGCTTCCCCGGCGCCCCGGGGTCCGCCGCCAGCACTTCCGCCGACAGCTCCACCGCGGCCAAGAACCCCAGCCCAGCCCGAACCTCCGCGACCAACGGGTGCTCAGCCGCACCGGCCAGCGCGTCCGCCAACGGCTTCTCCAGCTCCCGCCCCCGCGGAATCAGCCCGTCCTTCTCATAAATGTCCAACGTCGCCAACGCCGCCGCGCACCCCACCGGATGCCCGGCGTAAGTAGCCCCGTGCCGCAAAACCGGCGCACCGGCCGAACCAGTGAAGAACGGCTCCGCCACCTCGGGTGAAACCAACAACGCGGCCAACGGAATGGTCCCACCAGTAAGCCCCTTGGCGGTCGTCACCATATCCGGCCGAACCGCCCACCGATCGATCCCGAACCACGTCCCCAACCGCCCGAACGCGGCGATCACACAGTCCGCCACGAAAAGCACCCCGTACCGATGACAAACCTCCACCGCGGCCTCGAGATACCCCTCCGGCGGCAACAACACCCCACCCGCACCGATCACCGGCTCGCAGAAAAACGCGGCAACGCGATCCGCGCCCACCCGCAGGATCTCGGCCTCCAAAGCGGCAACACTGTCATACGCCACATGCGAAAACCCCGAGGGCATCGGCCCGAACCCCTCAGCATTGACGGGAATCCCACCAACCGCCGTACCGAAGCCGTGCGTCCCGTGGTACCCCTGCATCCGCCCGATGACGTGGGTCTTCTCCGGCCGTCCAGTGTGGACGAAGTGCGCCCGCGCGATCTTCACCGCGGTGTCGACGACATCACCACCGCCCGAACCGAGGAACACCTTCGAGCCCGGCACAGGAGCGAGTGAAGAAAGCCGCGAAGCCAACTCCAACGCCGGCTCGTTCGCGTAGTACCCGAACAGGTTGTACGAATCCAACTTCTCCAGTTGCGCCGTCACGGCCTGGGTGATCTCAGGCCGCCCGTGCCCGAAGTTCGCGTACCAGAGCGAAGCCGTGGCGTCGAAGTAGCGGCGGCCGGCGTCGTCCCACACGTACGAGCCCGAGCCGCGCGTGATCACGAAGCGGTCGCCGTCGACGGCGCCCATGTCCGCGAACGGGTGCCACAGCGGGTTCTCCATGCGATCCTCCTTGTGTCACAACGAAAGGAACTCGGCGATCTCCGACTCCGAGTACCCGATTTCCGCAAGCACCTCCGCCGTGTGCTGGCCCAGCACCGGCGGCGGCGACGTCGGCCGCGGCTGCGTGTCCGAGGCCTTCACCGGGAAGCCCGTGCCCAGGTAGGTGCCGATGGTCGGGTGCGGCAGCCGCACGACCTGGTCGCGCGCGGCGGTCCACGGGTCGGCGTACACGTCGTCGATGTCGTTGATCGGCGCGGCCGGGATGCTCGCCGCGTCCAGCGCCTTCGTCCAGTCGTCGACGGTGCGCGTGACCAGCACCTCCGCCAGCAACGCGTTGAGCTCGTCGCGGTGCGCCGACCGCGCCGCGTTGGTCGAGAACCGCGGGTCCTCCGCGATGTCCAGGCCGAGCACACCGCAGAACGCGCGCCACAGCTTCTCGCTGCCGACCGCGATGATCAGCCAGCCGTCGGACACGTGGTACGCCTGGTACGGAACGATGCTCGGGTGTGCCGAGCCCATCCGGCGCGGGCGCGGGGTGTCGTAGAAGTGCGCGCCGGCGGCGTAGATGTGCCAGGCGAGCTGCGCGTCGAGCAGCGAGACGTCGAGGTACTGCCCGCGTCCGGTCGTGTGCCGGGCCTGCAGAGCCATCAGCACGCCGATGATCGCCCACGTGCCCGCATTGAGGTCGGCCACCGGCAGGCCGACCTTGGCGGGCGCGCCGTCCGGTTCGCCGGTCAGCCCCATCACGCCGCCGAGCGCCTGCGCGACGAGGTCGTAGCCCGGTCGGTCGCGGTACGGCCCCGTCTGGCCGAAGCCCGTGATCGAGACGTGGATCAGGCGCGGGTTCAGCTCGGACAGCGAGGCGTACGACAGGCCCCACCGCTCCAGGGTGCCGGGGCGGAAATTCTCGACGAGCACGTCCGCGTCGGCCACGAGCCGGCGCACGGCTTCGCGGCCGCGGTCGGACTTGAGGTCGAGCACGATCCCGCGCTTGTTGCGGTTGGCGGCGAGGAAGTACACGGCTTCGTCACCGACGAACGGCGGGCCCCACAGACGCGTGTCGTCGCCGTGACCGGGCGGCTCGACCTTGACGACGTCGGCACCCATCTCGCCGAGGTACTGCGTGCAGTACGGCCCAGCCAGGATCCGGGAGAGGTCGACGACCTTGAGACCGTCGAGTGGGCGGACCTCGGGCATGGGCGGCTCCTCGTGGCATCGTCGCGGACCTATTCCTCCTTTCTACCTCCCGGGCAACGGATTACCTACCAACGGCCCATTGACGTGAACCGTTCACTACTGTTGATTTCTGAGTGGGTATGTGCTGCTTTGAGTAGTTCTGTTGCGCACTCTGGGAGGTATTCATGCGTCGTCTTGTGGGCCTGCTGGCGGCTGCCTGCCTGACCACCGGCCTGGCCGCCGCCCTCACCGCCGCGAGCGCGGAAGCGGCCCCCGCCGCGCCGAACGCCGTCCAGCAGGAAACCGGCGCGCTGCCGCCGATGGGCTGGAACAGCTGGAACAAGTTCGGCTGCAACATCAACGAGACCCTCATCCGCGAAACCGCCGACGCGATCGTCAGCAGCGGCCTGCGCGACGCCGGCTACCAGTACGTGAACATCGACGACTGCTGGGCCGAGCAGAACCGCAACGCCGAGGGCAAGTTCGAGGCCAACCACGAACGCTTCCCGAGCGGCATCAAGGCACTCGCCGACTACGTGCACGGAAAGGGCCTCAAGCTCGGCATCTACACCAGCGCCGGCACGCAGACCTGCGCGAAGACCATGCCCGGCGCCCTCGACCACGAGGACGTCGACGCGCAGACCTTCGCCGACTGGGGCGTCGACTACCTCAAGTACGACAACTGCAACAACGAGGGCCGCCCCGCCCTCGAGCGCTACACGAAGATGGGCGACGCGATCAAGAAGACCGGACGGCCGATGATCTACGCGCTGTGCGAGTGGGGTGAGAACCAGCCGTGGCTGTGGGGAAAGACCTCCGGCGCGCAGCTGTGGCGCACCACTGGTGACATCAGCGACAACTGGACCAGCATGACCGGCATCCTCGACCAGCAGGTGGGGCTCGAGAAGTACTCCGGGCCCGGCGGCTGGAACGACCCCGACATGCTCGAGGTCGGCAACGGCGGCATGACCGACGCCGAGTACCGCTCGCACTTCGCGCTCTGGTCGCTGATGAACGCGCCGCTGCTGGCGGGCAACGACGTCCGCTCGATGCCCGCCGCGACGAAGGCGATCCTGGCGAACAAGGACGTGGTCGCCCTCGACCAGGACTGGGCGGGCGTGCAGGGCCACAAGGTCCGCGACGACGGCGACACCGAGGTGTGGGCCAAGCCGATGTCCGACGGTTCGGCCGCGGTGGTGCTGTTCAACCGCGGGATCTCCAACGCGACGATGACGGTTAACGCGTCGGACATCGGCCTATCCGGGCGCGATTTCCGCGTGCGTGACCTGTGGACGGGCGCGGAGACGGAGAGCGCGGGGACGCTGCGGGCGACCGTGCCGAGCCACGGGTCGGCGGTGTTCCGGGTGTGGCCGGCGAAGTTCCCGGCTGCCGCACCGGCGGCGACGCTGTCGCTCGACACGGGCTCGTACTTCCCCGCGGGGAAGCCCTTCACGGCTCACGTTCGGCTCGCCAACGACGGCAGCACCCCGCTCGCCGCGGCTCGGGTGACCGTGTCGGCGCCGTCCGGCTGGCAGCTAGACGGGCGTGGCGACGTCCTCGTGCCGGTGGTGGCTCCGGGGAAGTCCTGGGACCGCGCGGTAACGGTCAAGCCCGTGAAGCCGGGTGCGCAGGTGGCGATCTCGGCGAAGGCTTCGTACACGACGGGGTGGGGTCGGCGTTCGTTGTCAGCTGACGCGAGCGGACCGGTCGTGACACCGTTCGCTTCCGGGGTGACGCCGATGTCGAAGGCGCCGTTCCTGCTGACGGAAAACGGCTGGGGCCCGGTCGAACGCGGTACCAGCAACGGCGAGAACCAGGCCGGTGACGGGAACCCGATCACGATCAACGGCCAGGTCTACGCGGATGGCCTGGGAGCGCACGCGCCGTCGCTGGTCCGGGTGTATCTGGGTGGGAGTTGCCAGACGTTCCATTCGGTCGTGGGCCTGGACGACGAGTTCGCCACGGGAAGTGTGACGTTCGAGGTTCGCGGTGACGGCAAGACGCTGGCTTCGACGGAGGTGTTCCGCCATGGCTCGGCGGCGCAGGCGGTGGATGTGCCGTTGGGTGGCGTGCAGGTGCTGGACCTCGTCGTGACGGATGGTGGGGACGGGAACAACACGGATCATGCCGACTGGGCCGATGCGGCGGTGACCTGCTGAATCGGTCCGAACCATTCACAGCCGCCACGCCGCGGCGGGAGAATGCGGCATGGCGTCGACGGAGGCCCTGCCGGCCGAACACTGGATGATCACCGGAAGCCGCAACGGGAAACCGCTGCCGGAAGTGGTCGTACGGCGGTGGGCGTGGTTCTGCGACCACGCCCGCCGCAGCCGCATCCACTACGTGACCACGGAGTTCGTCGGCGTGGCCTGCGCGGCGGCGGTACCGGTGTTCGCGGCATTGCGGTGGGACGTGGCGTTCAGCGCGATCGCCGGCGCACTGGTGCTGATCGCGACGACGATCCGGACGGTGCTGGGGTTTCACGACGACTGGATCGAGTACGTGCGGCTGAGGTTCTCTTTGGAGCGGGATGCGACGGCTTATCTGTACAAGATCGCGCCGTATGACGTTTCGGATGAGGAGGCCGTGCGGGTGCTGGTCACGCGGCACGAGGAGCTCGGTGCCGAGCTGAGGGATGGGTGGTTTGCCAGGAGGAAGAAGCTCGGTGATGGAGGGCAGGGGGGCAAGCCGCCGGGGTAGGGGTGTTTTAGTTCTTCGTCCTCGGTCATCGCAGGGCGTGTTGCGTGGGGTGGGCACCCCGAAGCTGGATCGTGTAGACGGTCGGTAAGCCGTTGTCAACGCGGGAAAGCGTGCCTTGACAACGGCTCGCCGACCGCAAAGAGGCTTCGGATCGGGGTGCCGGGGCGGGTCTGGGTGCCGGTTCCGCTGCGTGAGCGGGTCGGTGGCAAGCGTGGCCGCGGCCTGGGCGAGTGCCGAGTTCGCAGGCGGCCGGCGGTTGTGTGGTCGCCGACGCGGCCCAATGTGGCGTTCAGTGCGTTGAAGGCACCCAACGTGGCGTTCGGTGCGCTGGGCGCACCCAACGCCGCGTTGGGGGCTGGTGGTCAGCGGGCGCCGAGGTCGAAGTCGAGGCTGTAGCGCTTCGAGGGCATCGCGCCGGCGGATTTGGCGCCGTCGATGGGCAGGACGGCGCCGTTGATGAAGCGGGATTCGTCGGTGGCCAGGAAGAGGATGGCCTTGGCGACTTCGGTGGCCTCGCCGACGCGGGCGGCCGGGGTGCTGGCCACGAGTTGGTGTTGCTTGGTCTCGAAGTCGTCCGGGGAGGCGAGGGTCGAGCGGAGCATGTCGGTGTCGATGGCGCCCGGGTTGACGGTGTTGGCGCGAATGCCCTGGTGGGCGTGGGCGACGGCGAGGGACTTCGTGAGGCCGACCAAGGCGTGCTTCGTCGCGTTGTAGACCGGGTCGCTCGGGCGGCCCATGACACCGCCGTTGGAGGACGTCGTGATGATGCTGCCGGAGCGTTGCGCGAGCATGTGGGGCAGGACGGCGCGCGTGCCGAGGAAGGCGGTGCGGACGTTGAGGGCGAAGATGGTGTCGAAGTCCTCGAGCGTCGTCTCCGTGAGGGGCTTCGCGAGGTGGACGCCGACGTTGTTCACCAGCACGTCGATGCGGCCCGCGTCCTCGATGACGCCCGCGACGAAGTCGTTGACCGCGGTCTCGTCGGTGGCGTCCACGAGCGAATGGCGGTAGCCGTCCAGGTGGGCCGCCGGCTCGCGGATGTCGCTCGCGAAAACCACCGCGCCCTCGGCCAGGAACTCCTGCACCGTGGCGAGGCCGATGCCCCGCGCTCCCCCGAAGATCACCGCGACCTTGCCGGCCAACCGGCCCATCGTTCAGTCCCTCCCTCGCAGTTCGGCCACCTCGTAGTCCTCCGGCAGCCTGACCAGCGCGTCCGGTGCGCCGGTGTACCGCACCACCACGCCGTAGACGGACTCCGCGGCCTCCGCGGAAACGTACCCCGCCACCACGTCGGCCAGTACGTCCGCCACGGCGCGCCGCCGTGGGTCGCCGTAGCCGCCGCCACCGGGCAGGACGAGGTCGACCTCGGCGTCCGGGTCCAGAGCCACGCGGCTCTTGGCGGGCAGATCATCTCCGGCAACCAGCCCGAACCGCCCGAGACCCCCGGGAGAACCACCGTGCACACCGGACGCAGCGGCCCGCACGCGGTCGACGTTCCCGTTGACGCTCCAGGGCATGCCACCCCGGGCCGACATCGTCGTCCGCTGACCCAGCCCACCGCGGAACTGCCCGGCGCCACCCGAGTCCACCAGCAGCTCGCGCACGCCCTGCACCAGCGGCGCGCCCGTCTCGATCACCTCGGTGGGCGTCGAGCGCAGGCCGCTGGGGAAACCCGTGGTCGAGAGACCGTCGCGGGACACGCGCGCGCCCATGCCGCCGGTCTGGAACACCGTGGACATGAACCCCTCGCCACGCCAGATCGTCATCCACAGCGCGTCGGCGCTCGGCGCGACAGGGCAGCCCGGCAGCGCCCCGATCAGCAACGACGGCAGGAAGTGCCCGATCAGGTGGCGTGACGCGACGGGCGCCGGCGGCAGGCAGTTGAGCACCGAGCCCTCCGGCGCGGTCACGTGCACCGGCCGGAACGACCCCGCGTTGTGCGGCACCTCCGGCGAGATCGCGGCCTTCACCGCGAACGACGCGTACGCCCGCGTGTAGTTCAGCACCACGTTGACCCCGCGCCGGCTCTGCGGCGACGAACCCGCGAAGTCCACGTGGATCTCGTCGTCCGCCACGGTCACGGCGACGCGCAGCACGATCGGTTCGTCGTCGAAGCCGTCGGTCACCAGCTCGCGGCGGTACACGCCGTCCGGCAACGCGCTGATCGCCTCGCGTAGCGCCCGCTCGGAGCGGCTCATGATCTCGGCGGCGATGTCGTCGAGCGAGGTGAGCCCAAATTCCGCCAGCAGCCGCACGAGGCTCGCCGCGCCGACGTCGTTGCCCGCGACCTGCGCGTACAGGTCGCCGATGGTCTCCTCGGGGGTGCGGACGTTGGCGCGGATCAGCCGTTCCAGCTCGGCGTTGACCTCGCCGGCGCGCAAGAACTTCAGGATCGGCAGCCGCAGGCCCTCCTCGAAGACCTCCGTGGCGTCCGCGGACACGAGCCGGCCGCCGATGTCGGGCGCGTGGCAGCACGACGCGAACCACGCGACCAGCCGACCACCCGCGAACACGGGCGTGGCGACGGTGATGTCGTTGATCTGCCCGGCCGTCTGCCACGGGTCGTTGGTGAGCAGCACGTCGCCGGGCTCCAGTGTCTCCGGTGGGTACTCGGCGACGAAGTGGCGCAACCCGGTGGCCATCGCGTTGATGTGACCGGGCGTACCGCCGGTCGACTGACCGATCATCTCGCCGCGCGAGTCGAACACCGCGCACGCGAGATCGAGCGATTCCCGCACCACGGCGGAGAACGCCGTGTTGACCAGTGCGTTCTGCTGCTCGGCCAGGATCGAGTGCAGGCGATTGCCGATCAGGCCCACGAGGATCGGGTCGGTCACCAGCTCACCTCCAGGCTCGCGTCGCCACGCACCACGCAACGCGCGCCCGGCGGGACGACCACGGTCGACTCGCGCTCCTGCACGATCGCGGGGCCGGCGACCTGCGCGCCCGGCCCCAACCGGTACCGGTCTACCACGGCCGTGTCGACAAATCCACCCGCGAAGTAGACCGGGCGGCTGCCGCCGAACGCGTCCCCGGACGCGGAGTCCTTGAGCCGCAGCGAAACCTCGGGCGACGGCGCCGACGAGACCACCCGCCAGTTCAGCACCTCCACCGCCACCGGCGGCCCGCTTCGCCGGTACAACGAGCGGTAGACGTCCGTGAATTCCGCGACCAACGCGGCCGGCCAAGAGGCGGCCGAAGCGCGCACCGGCACACGGATCTCGTACCCCTGCCCGGCGTACCGCATCTCCGCGACCCGGGTGTGCGTCACGCCCGCACCGTCCACACCGGACTCCCGCAGCAGCGCCGCACCCTCGGCCTCCATCTCGGCGAACCGCGCGTCGACGTCCTCCCACGACAGGTCGAGCACAGCCGCCCGCGCCGAACGCACGAAGTCGAACGCCAGCGGCGCCGTCAGGAACCCCAGCGCACTCAGCACCCCGCGGCCGGCGGCGCCACCACCACCGTCGCCCCGAGCGCCCGGGCCACCCCGGCACCGTGCACCGGGCCCGCGCCGCCGAACGTGTACATCGGCAGCTTCGCCGGATCCTTGCCACGCTCCACGGCGTGCACGCGCGCCGCATTGGCCATGTCCTCGTTCACGCTCGTGTGGATGCCCCACGCGGCTTCCTCGACGCTCACGCCCAGTGGTTCGGCAATCTTCGTCCGCACCGCCGCACGCGCGGCCGAGACGTCGAGCGCCATCCCACCGCCGAGGAAGTACGCGGGGTCGAGGTAACCCAGCAGCAGGTCGGCGTCGGTCACCGTCGGCTCGGTGCCGCCGCGGCCGTAACACACCGGGCCCGGCTCCGACCCCGCCGAATCCGGGCCCACGGTCAGCAGCCCCAGCGCGTTCACGCGCGCGATCGAGCCACCGCCGACACCGATCTCGATCATGTCGGTCACCGGCACCTTCACCGGCAGCCCCGAGCCGGGCAGCAGCCGGTACTCGCGGCCGACCTCGAACTCGTGCGTCACCAGGGGCGCGCCGTCGGCGACCAGGCAGAGTTTCGCCGTGGTACCGCCCATGTCGAACGCCAGCAGGTCGCGTTCCCGGGCCCCGACACCGAACGCGGACGCGGCGAGCGCCCCGCCCGCCGGACCGGATTCGAGGATGCGGATCGGGTAGCGGCCCGCGGTCTCGACGGTCGCGATCCCGCCGTGGGACAACATGATGTGCGGCGCGGGGCGCACTCCCAGCTCGTGCAGCCGGCGAGCCAGATCCGCCAGGTAACGCTCGGCCAGGTCCTGCACGTAGACGTTCGCGACCGTGGTCGACGTCCGCTCGAACTCCCGGATTTCGGGCACCACCTCGGACGACAGCGCCACCCGCAGCCGCGGCGCCACCCGCGCGAGCACCTCGGCCGTGCGCCGCTCGTGCGCGGGATTGGTGTAGGAGTGCAGGAAACACACGGCGACGGCGTCGATCCCCCGCGCGTCGAGCTCACGCCCCAGGCGCGCGACGTGTTTCTCGTCCAGTCCCGTGTGGACGGTTCCGTCGGCGAGGACCCGCTCCGGCACGTCGAACCGCAGGTATCGCGGCACCAGCGGTTCGGGCAGTTCGAGACGCAGGTCGTAGAGCTCGTACCGGTGCTCGCGGCGCATCTCCAGCACGTCGCGGAACCCCGCCGTGGCCAGCAACGCCGTGCGCGCGCCCTTGCGTTCGATCAGCGCGTTCGAGACCAGCGTGGTGCGCCGTGCACGAGCTGCTCGACGTCATCGAAGTCCAACCCGGCGCGGGTGAACACCTCCGCCAGGCCCTCGGCGACCGCGAGCGCCGGCTCGCGATGGGTCGTGAGCACCTTCCCGACCGCGACGACCCCGGACTCACCGAGCACGCACAGGTCCGTGAACGTGCCGCCGATGTCGACGCCGACCCGCAGGCCGGCCATCAGCGCGGCTTCCGCGGCCACCGAGGCGAGGTGTTGACCGGCGGCTTCAGCTTCGCCCGCACCACCAGCACATTGGGCTCGTCCGACTCGATGAACTCGCCCAGCAGCCGCCGGAACGCCCGCCCGAACCCGGACACGCGGTCGGCGTGCACCCCGAACGACCGCGCCAGACCGACGAAATCCGGGCTGTCCCAGTTGACGCCGCGGTGCGGCAGGCCTTCCTGGTCCTGGTCGTAGCGCAGCATGCCGTAGCCGCCGTCGTCGACGACCACGACCGTCACCGGCAGCTGCTCCTCGGCGAGCGTCGCGAGATCGCCCACCGCGTAGAGGAAACCGCCGTCGCCGGTCACGCACACGACGCGCCCGGAACCGGTGGCGGCGGCGCCGAGCGACGCGGGGAAGCCGTAACCGAGCGTTCCCCAGCCCATCGGGTACGCGAGCTGCCGCGGCGCGCGCACGCGGTGGAAGCCGCCGATCCAGTACCCGGCCACGCACATGTCGGTGACCAGCATGGCCGGCTCCGGAAGCACTTCCTCCAAAGTGGACAGGAAGTCGGCGGCCTGCGGCTCCTCGGTGCGGATGCGCTGGCGCACGCGGCGGCCGATCGACGCCAGCCGCACGGTCAGCTCGTCGAGGCCCGGCCGGCCGGCCGGCCGCAGCGACTCGACGACCCGGCGGGCATCACCCACCAACGTGATGTCCGGTTTGTAATTCTTCGCCGCGTCAAAGGCGTCCACGTTCACCGCGATCAGCTTGTGCGGCGCGGGCATCAGCCAGTTCTGCGTCATCAGGCCGTCGAAGTCGGTGCCGATGGCGAGCACCACGTCGGCCTCGTCCCACAGCTCGCCGACCTCCGGCGCGTGCACCGGATTCGGGGCCAGGCAAGGATGATCGAGCGGCAGCAGCCCGCGCGCGGCGAACGTCGTGATCACCGGCGCGGCCAGGCGTTCGGCCAGTTTGCCGATGGCCTCGCCCGCTTCCGAACGCAACGCGCCGCCGCCCGCCCAGATCAGCGGACGCCGCGCGTGGGCCAGAAGATCGGCGGCGCGGGCCAGGTCCGGCAGGTCGAGCACGCGCTCGGCGAGCGGCTTCGGCAGTCCGCTCGCCGCCGTGGTTTCACGCAGGTAGTCCGTCGGGATGCCGAGGTACACAGGGCCGGTCTGCGGCATCAACGCCAGGCGCGCCGCTCGGTGCACGGTGGTGCCGATCTGGTCGGCGCGGTGGACGGTGAAGCCGGCCTTGGTCACGGGCGCGAACATCGCCTGCTGGTCGGACGTTTCGTGCAGCACGCCGCGCACCACGCCGGGGCGCTTGAGCGTGGACGGGATGTCGGTGGCGACCACGAGCACCGGCGCGGCCGAGGCCATCGCCTCGCCCACGGCACCGAGCGTGTTGGCCGCACCCGGCCCGGTCGTCACGAGCGCGACGCCGAGTTTCCCCGTGGCGCGGGCATAACCGTCGGCCGCGTACCCCGCGGTCTGTTCGTGCCGGACACCGATGATCCGGATTCCCGTTTCCGCCAACGCCTCCCACAGCGGCAGGTTGTGCACCCCCGGGAGCCCGAACACGACTTCGGTCCCGAGTGCCTTCAGCGCGTCGCCCAGATGCTGAGCACCAGTCCGTCCTGCCACGCCCGCGATCGTATCCACCACGGGAACACCGCCGCACAGTCGTCACCGGACACCGTTTGTCACCAGCGATTACGTGGTAAACGGCCGAGAACGGCCCATCGTGCGTAGACTCAGGCTCCGGGGAGCGCCGATGCCCCCGGCGTGGCGGAAGGTGGTCGGAAATGCCGTTGATGCCCGTGACCGACTCGATGTTCCTGATGGTCGAGACCCGCGAACACCCCATGCACGTCGGCGGCCTGCAGCTGTTCCGCAAACCGGAGAACGCGGGCGGCAACTACCTCAGCGATCTTCGCCAGAAGATGCTCGCCACGGACAACATGCGCAGCGTCTTCCGGCGCCGTCCCAGCCGGCCCGTGAACACCGCCGGCTACGTGCGCTGGACCGCGGACGCGGAGCTCGAGCTCGACTACCACTTCCGCCACTCCGCGCTGCCGCAGCCGGGCCGCATCCGTGAGCTGCTGGAGGCCACCTCCCGCTGGCACAGCACCCTGCTCGACCGGCACCGGCCGTTGTGGGAGATCCACCTCATCGAGGGCCTGCAGGACGGCCGGTTCGCGATGTACTCCAAGATCCACCACTCGCTGATGGACGGGGTCTCGGCGCTGCGCCACCTGCAGGGCACGCTGTCCGACGATCCGAACGACCTCGACTGCCCGCCGCCGTGGGGCAGCCGGAACAACGGGACGAACGGCAACGGCAACGGCAACGGCCACGCGCAACCGTCGCTGTTCAGCCTCGCGGGCAAGACGTTCGACCAGGTCGCGGGCATCGCGCCGGCCGCGGCGAAGGTGGCGCGCGAAGCGTTCCGCGAGCACACGCTCACGCTGCCGATGCAGGCGCCGAAGACGATGCTGAACGTGCCCATCGGCGGCGCGCGCCGGTTCGCCGCGCAGTCGTGGTCGCTCGACCGCGTGCGCGCGGTGGCGACCGCCGCCGGCGTCTCCCGCAACGACGTGGTGCTGGCCATGTGCTCCGGCGCGCTGCGCGACTACCTCATCGAGCAGAGCGCCCTGCCGGACGCGCCGCTGATCGCGATGGTGCCCGTGTCACTGCGCCGAAAGGCCGACGCCGGCGAGGCCAGCGGCAACAACATCGGCGCGCTGCTGTGCAACCTCGGCACCGACCTGTCCGACCCGGCGCTGCGGCTTTCGGCGATCCACACGTCGATGACCAACGGCAAGAAGCTCTTCTCCGAGCTCACACCGTTGCAGACGCTGCTGCTCTCGGGCGTCAACGTGGCGCAGCTGGGCGCGTCGCCGATCCCGGGCGTCGTGAACAACACGCGACCGCCGTTCAACCTGGTGATCTCCAACGTCCCGGGCCCGCGCAAGCAGATGTACTGGAACGGGGCCGCGCTCGACGGCATCTACCCCGCATCGGTGCTGCTCGACGGCCAGGCGCTGAACATCACGCTGACCAGCAACGGCGACAACCTCGACTTCGGCATCACCGGTTGCCGGCGCAGCGTGCCGCACCTGCAGCGGATCCTCACGCACCTGGACACGGCGCTGGCGGAGCTGGAAGGGGCGACGGGGGTCAAATAGCCCCTCCGGCTCAGGCGATGCCCTCCGGACTGGCGCCGCCGACCTGGATGGCGCCGGCGGTGATGCGCTCGATCTCGGCGAGGTCTTCGGGCGTCAGATCGAGGTCGGCGGCGGCCGTGCTGGCCTCGATGTTGCGCGGCTTGCGGGCGCCGACGATGGCGACGTGGACGCCGGGCTGGGCGAGCGTCCAGGCGATCGCGAGCTGGCTGACCGACGCGCCCCGTTCGGCGGCGAACTTGGCGAGTTCGTCGACGATCTCCAGGTTGTGCCGCAGGTTTTCGCCTCGGAACGCCGAGGATTTCGAGCGCCAGTCGGACTCGTCGAAGACGGAGTCGGCCGTGAAGGTGCCGGTGAGCAGGCCGCTGCCGAGCGGGCTGTAGGCGAGCACCCCGATGTCGTGCTCACGCGCATACGGCAGCGGATCGGTCTCGATGCCCCGGCGGAACAGGTGGTACGGCGGCTGCAGCGTCTCCACCGGGCGCGTCTCGTCGAAGGCGGCGAGCTCGGCGGCGTTGTAGTTCGAGACGCCGACGTGGCGGACCTTGCCCGCGTCGACGAACGCCTGCAGCGTCGCCGCGACCTCGGCCGCCGGCGTCTCGGGGTCGGGCCAGTGGATCTGGTAGAGGTCGAGGTGGTCGACGCCGAGCAGGCGCAGGCTGTTGTCCAGGCCCTGCGTGAGCCACTCGCGGCGGGAGTCGCGGGCCCGTTCGGCCCGCGGTTTCGTGCCGCCCTTGGTCGCGATGACGACGCTGTCGCGGTCGTTCTCGAGTTCGCTGCGCAGCGCTTTGCCCAGGAGCTGTTCGGCCGCGCCGGCGCCGTAAGCCTGCGCGGTGTCGAAGAGGGTCACGCCCAGCTCGCGCGCGTGCCGGATGGCTGCGACCGCCGTGTCCTCGTCGAAGGAACCCCACTGCCCGCCGAGCTGCCACGTGCCGAAAGCGATCCTCGACACTTCGAGGCCGCTCCTGCCCAGAATCGTCGTACGCATGACCCGTAGGAGAACACACGGGCCACGGCCGCGCACCACACCCGTGGCGTGCGTCCCGGCCAGCGGATATCGAGTTGTGCCGGATGTGCCGATGATCGGATACTCGCTCGCGTGACGCGCCGATGAGCCTCCTCGAGCTGTTGCGCGGCAGGAGTTTCCGCGCGCTCGCCACCGGACGGACCCTCGCCACCTTCGCCAACGCCATCGCTCCCGTGGCGCTCGCGTTCGCCGTGCTCGACCTCACCGGTTCGGCCGTCGACCTCGGTCTCGTGGTGGGTGTGCGGTCGGTTGCGAACATCGCGCTGCTGCTGTTCGGCGGCGTACTGGCCGACCGGCTGCCACGCTCGTGATCATGCAAGGCACCGAAGTGGCCGCCGGCGTCGCGCAGGGTGTGCTCGCGGTGAGTGTCCTTTGTGGATTCGCGTCGATCCCGTTTCTCGTGGGGCTGAGCGCGGTGAACGGCGCGGTGGCGGCGATCTCGCTGCCTGCCGCGGCCGCGATCACGCCCCAGACCGTTGCGCGGCCCCAGCTGAGCCAGGCCAACGCCCTGATCCGCCTGCTCACCAACACCGGTCGCGTCGCGGGCGCGGGCGTCGCGGGGATCGTGGTCGCCGTGGCCGGCTCGGGCTGGGCGGTCGCGGTGAACGCCCTGCTGTTCCTCGCCGCCGCCGTCGCCTACCGGGGCATCCGTCTCCCGCGCGGCGCGCCCGCATCGCCGCGGGCCACCCCATCGCCGACCTCGTGGCGGGCTGGCACGAGTTCCGCTCGCGCGCGTGGGTGTGGATCGTGGTGGTGCAGTTCGCCTTCGTCAACGCCGCCGGCCTCGGCACGCTCGCCGTCGTCGGCCCGGTCGTCGCCGACGAGAGGTTCGGCCGCACGGGCTGGGGCCTCGCCCTCGCGGTCCAGACGGCCGGTTCCATGCTCGGCGGCCTCATCGCCGCCCGCCGGCAACCCCGGCGTGCGCTGTTCGTCGGCGTCCTGCTGGTGACGACGGAGGCCCTGCCGGTGCTCAGCCTGGGCCTCTGCCCGGCGCTGATCCCGCTACTCGCGGCGATGGTCCTGGCCGGACTGGCGATGGAGCAGTTCAGCGTCGTGTGGGACGTGTCCCTGCAGGAGAACATCCCCGAGGACCGCCTCGCCCGCGTGTACTCCTACGACATGCTGGGGTCCCTCGCGGCCATGCCCGTCGGCCAGATCGCGGCAGGACCGCTGGTCGAACATCTGGGCCGCGAGCCCGTGCTGCTGGGCTGCGGTGTACTGATCGTGGTGGCGACCTTGCTCGCGTTGTCCAGCCGGCAGATGCGCGGGTTGATGCGACACAGACCAGTCACGTTGCCGGCCACCTGAAGTTTTCGTGAAACGGCTATTTCGGGCGTACCGCCATGAAGTTGATGGCGTGCGCGCTCATCACGACCTCGTCGTCGGCGTTGAACAGCTCGATGTGCGTGCGGAGCAGGCCGCGGTCCGGCTTGGACTTCGACAGCCGCGCTTCCTCGATGGTGGCGCGCACGTGGAGCTTGTCGCCGGGCCGGACGGGACGCGGCCAGCGCACGTCGTCCATGCCGGGGCTGCCGAGGCTGGACACCGAGGACAGGAAGTGGTCCACGAACATCCGCATCATCACGCCCGCCGTGTGCCAGCCGCTCGCGACGAGACCGCCGAAGGGCCCGTGCTCGGCCGCGGCCGGGTCGGTGTGGAAGCTCTGCGGGTCGAAGCGCCGAGCGTACTCGACGATCTCGTCGGCGGTCACCACCGCTTCGCCGAACTCGTACACCGCGCCTTGCGGGTAGTCCTCGAACCAGCGGTCGTCGATCGGCGTCGTGAACTCGGTCATGGCTCGCAGCCTGCCACAACGACTCTTCGCTCCGCAGCGGACTGTCAGCAGGCTAATCTCCGCCGATGACGGCCGGACCGGACATCGCGACCGTCGCGCAGGCGATCGGCGAACCGGCGCGCGCGGCGATGCTGCTGCAGCTCATGGATGGCGACGCCCACACCGCGCGGGCCCTCGCGACGGTCGCTGGTATCGCCCCGTCCACCGCGAGCGCGCACCTGCGCAGGCTGTGTGACGCGGGCCTGGTGCGGGTGACGGAGTCCGGCCGGCGGCGGCTGCACCGGCTCACCGGGCCGGAGGTCGCCCACGTCGTGGAGGCCCTCGCCGCGCTCGCGCCTCCGCGGCTACCCGCAAACCTGCAGCCGGACCTGCCGACGAATGAACTGCTCGAAGCCCGCGTTTGTTACGGCCATCTCGGCGGCCGGCTCGGCGTCACGATCGCGGCACGGCTTCAAGAAGACGGTGTCGTCGGCGCACTCCGCCCCGGCGACACCGACTCCGTGCGCACCTTCGACCATCCGCTGCTCACCGCGCTCGGGATCACCGGACTCACCGCGGCTCCACCCGTCCGCCCTGCCTCGACTGGCACAGGGCCGGGTCCATTTCGCCGGCGCGCTCGGTGCCGCGCTGCTGAGCGGCCTCCTCGACGGGGGCTGGGTCCGCCGCCGCCCGGCCGGGCGGGCTCTGCGGATCACGCCCGCCGGCCGGGACCGCTTGGCGCGGCTGGCGTTTCCGGTGGCCGGCGGTTCCCGGTGGTGAGCGGTTCCGGTAGTCAGCGCCCAGGCGAACGCGGCTCCGGCGCGACGTCGCGGTGACCGTCGAGCTTCCACCAGCTCTCGAGGGTCTGGCGCAGCGCCTTGAGCAGCTCGCCGCCCGTTTCGAGCGGCACCAGCGCCGTCGGGCCGCCTTCGATGCGGAGGGCGGCGGACAGACGGTCGTCGCGTTCGATGAGGCCCACGATCACGCGGGTGGGTTGACCGGTCATGTCGACAGTGGCGATCGCCTGCTCGTACCGCCAGCCCGTGGAATGCACGCGCCAGACCCTGGCACAGTTTCCGGCGCTCGCGACCGGAGTTCACCCCAACGTGCGTCGGGTCAGCGCACCACCCAGGGCCGCACCTCTTCGAGCAGCTTCGCGACGGCCAGCACGAGGTCGTCGGAGTGTCGCGGGCCCACGATCTGCAGCCCCACCGGCAGTCCGGCCGACGTCCGGCCGGCCGGGACGCTGATCGCCGGCTGCTGCGTCATGTTGAACGGGTAGGTGAACGGCGTCCACTCCGGCCACTCGCTCAGCCCGCTGCCCGGCGGCACGTCGTGCCCTGCCTCGAACGGCGGGATCGGGATGGTCGGGGTGATCAGCACGTCGTAGCGGGTGTGAAACTCGCCCATCAGGATGCCGAGCGCCGCGCGGGCCGCGGTGGCGTCGAGATAGTCGCTCGCACTGTAGGTCTTGCCCTGCTCCCACACGCGCCGCAGCCCCGCGTCGACGCGGTCCTCGCTGCCCGGCGGGAACGAGTCCAGCATCTTCGCCGCGCCGGTGGACCACAGAATGTCGAACGACGGCTTGGGGTCCTCGAACCCGGGGTCCGCCTCCTCGATCTGCAGCCCCGCATCGTCGAGCGCCTTCACGGCCGCCGCGACGATCGAGGCCACCTCCGGGTCGACGTCCACGTAGCCAAGGGTCGGCGAGAACGCCGCGATCAGCCCGCGCACGTCGCGGCGCACGGCCTCGCGGTAGGTGCCGACGGGCGGCGCCAGCGCGGCCGGGTCGCGCGGGTCGGAGGTGGCGATCACGTCGAGCAGCAGCGCGGTGTCGTCGACGCTGCGCGCCATCGGCCCGGCGTGCGACAGCGGGCCGAACGGGCTCGCCGGGAACAGCGGGATCCGGCCGTGGGTTGGCTTCAGCCCCACGATTCCGCAGAACGACGCGGGGATCCGCACCGAACCACCGCCGTCGGTGCCCACGGAGATCGCGCCCATGTCCGCCGCGACGGCCGCCGCGCTGCCGCCGCTGGAGCCGCCCGCGGTCTTCGACGGGTCGACGGGGTTGCGCGTGATCCCGGCGAGCGCGCTGTCGGTCACGCCCTTCCACGCGATCTCGGGTGTGGTCGTCTTGCCCAGTACCACGAGGCCGGCCTCGCGCATCCGCGCCATCACGGGGCTGTCGACGTCCCACGGCCCCTCGGCCGGGATACTCGTGGACCCGCGCCGTGTGGGCCAGCCGGCGGTGAGGAACATGTCCTTGATCGACGAGGGCACGCCGTCGAGCCAGCCGATCGGGTTGCCGTCACGCCAGCGGATCTCGGCGGCCTTCGCCTGTTCCAGCGCGCGGTCGGCGTCGACGAGGCAGTACGCGTTGAGCTCGCCGTCGCGTTCTTCGATGGCCTGCAGCGCGTCCTCGGTCGCCTCCACCGGCGAAACCTCGCCGGTGGCGTAGGCGGCGACCAGTTCGCTGGCGGTCAGTTCCCGGTGGCTCATCCGGTTGCTCCCTGAGATTCCGACGGCACGTATCCGAGCCGTTTGTCCACGACGTTGTGCAACGGCTCCCCGGCCACCCAGCGGCGGAAGTTCGCCGCGAACACCTCTACCAGGGTGGTGCGCCAGCCGAGGAAGTCCCCCGACATGTGCGGCGACAGCAGCACGTCCGGCATTGTCCAGAGTGGACTGTCGCCCGGCAGCGGCTCGGTGTCGAACACGTCGAGGGCCGCGCCCGCGATCTGCCCGCCGCGCAACGCCGCCACCAGGTCCGACGTGACCACCAGCTCGCCGCGCCCGACGTTCACGAACCGCGCCGACGGCTTCATCGCCGCGAACGCCGCAGCGTCGAACATGCCCTTCGTCTGCTCAGTCAGCGGTGCGACGGCCACGACGTAGTCGAAGGCAGGCAAGTGTTGCGTGAGCTGCGCGGAGTCGTGCACCGTGCCGAAGTCGGGGTCGCCCGTGCGCGGACGCCGCCCGGCCCCCGACACGCGCAGACCGGCCGCGCGCAGCAGCCGCGCGATCGAGCGGCCGATGGGCCCGGTGCCGACCACGAGCACCTCGCGCCCTGCGACGCGTTCAGTCTCGCGGTGCTGCCACGTGCCCGCGCGCTGCAGGTCGAGCGATCGCGCGAAGTCCTTGGCGAAGGCCAGAACCACACCCAGCACGTACTCGGCGATGGCGTCGTCGAAGACTCCCCGCGAGTTCGTGAGCACGACGTCGCTCTCGACCAGCCCCGGGAACAGCACCGGGTCGACGCCCGCGCTCGCGATGTGCAGCCAGCGCAGGTCACCGGCGGCGTGCCACGCGCCGGGCACGGCCGTGGAGAGGAAATCGTAGACGAACAGCCCCTGGGCTCCGGTAAGCGCTTCGGGTAGTCCTCGCGCGTCGGTGTAACGAACCACAGCCGCTTCTTCGATAGCGGCCATGTCCGGTGGTGGAGCCGACCCGCACAGCACCGCCAGCACGGGAAATTCCGAGGCGATCACATTGACACCGTAAAAGTGGCTCGTATGATTGTCAACAATCCGAGGAACGACCCCCGGAGCACCGGACGTGTCATCTGCACAGGCGTATTCCGGAGGCTGAGCCTTGGATCTGGACTTCCTCGCGTTCGAGGGCCCGCTCGCACAGCGCGGCATCGGCGTGATCGCGCCGTTCGACCTCGCCCTCGAACGCGAACTGTGGCGATGGGTGCCCATGGAGGTCTCCCTCCACCTCGCCCGCACGCCGTACGAGCCCGTGCCCGTGAGCATGGAGATGGCACAGCTCGTGAGCGACAGCCGCCACCTCGCGACCGCGACGCGCGACGTGCTGCACGTCGAGCCCGAGGTGGTCGCCTACCTCTGCACGTCGGGCAGCTTCGTCAACGGCATCGACTACGAGCGCTCCCTCACCAAGGCGATCTGCGACGCGGGCGCGCCCGACGCCGTGACGACCTCAGGGGCGCTGGCCGAGGTGCTGCAGCAGCTCGACCTGCACCGGATCTCGGTGCTCACCCCCTACGACGCCGACCTCACCGGCAAGCTCCACGACTTCACCGCCGAGCTCGGCGTGACCACGGTGTCCAGCGATCACCTGGGCCTGGGCGGCGGTATCTGGAAGGTCAGTTACCGCACCATCGCCGAGCGCATTCTCGCCGCCGATCACAGCGACGCCGAAGCAATCTTCGTCAGCTGCACCAACCTCCCCACGTTCGACTTGATCGAGCCCCTCGAGACGGCGCTGGGCAAACCCGTGCTGACGGCCAACCAGCTGACCATGTGGGCCTGTCTTCGCCGCATGCATCTCCCGATCGTTGGCCCGGGCAAGTGGCTTCGGGAGGTGTCTTGATCCGCTGTTTGACCGACACGGTTAAGATTGTCGACAATCTGCGTATCCCGGAGGTTTCGTGACCACGATCGGCTTCATCTACCCCGACCACGCGGCCGAGGACGACTACCCGCTCGCCGAGCAGCTGCTCGGCGGATCGGACGCCGACGAAGGCGACATCCGGCTGCCGGTCGAGCACATCTACGGCACCGACCTGCACGCCGTGCCCGAGCTGCTCGACCTCGGCAGCGAGGCCCGCCTCGCCGACGGCGCCACGCTGCTCGCCAAGCACGAACCCGACGCCGTGATCTGGGCCTGCACGTCCGGCAGCTTCGTGTACGGCTGGGACGGCGCGCGCGACCAGGCCGACCGCCTCTCCGCGGTGGCCGGGGTCCCGGCATCGAGCACGTCCTTCGCCTTCGTGCACGCGGCGCAGGCCCTCGGCGTGAAGCGCGTCGCGGTCGCCGCGAGCTACCCCGACGACGTCGCGCGCCTGTTCGTGGACTTCCTCGCCGCCGGCGGCGTCGAGGTGCTCACGATGGCGAGCGCGGGCATCGACACCGCCGCCGAGGTCGGCCGGCTGGAGCCCGAAGCCGTGGTTAGCCTGGCCGTGGCGAACAACCACCCCGAGGCCGACGCCGTGCTCGTGCCGGACACCGCGATGCGCACGCTCGGCGAGATCAACACCATCGAGACCGCGCTGGGCAAGCCCGTGCTCACCGCGAACCAGGTGACGATCTGGGAAGGCCTGCGGCTCACCGGCACCACGCGCCTGGTGCGTTCGCTGGGCGCGTTGTTCCGGGTGAGGGGCTGAGCCGTGGTTGTCCTGCCCGACATCGAACCCGTCAGCCGGGAGTCGACCGCCGCCGTGATCGCGCGCCAGCTGCGCGACGCGATCATGACCGGCGCGCTGCCCCCCGGCACCCAGCTCGGCGAGACCGACCTCGCCTCCCGCTTCCAGGTCTCGCGCGGCCCGCTGCGCGAGGCGATGCAGCACCTCGTCTCCGAGGGGTTGCTTCGCAGCGAGCGCCACCGCGGCCTGTTCGTGATCGACCTCGAGCCGAGCGACGTGTACGACATCTACCTCGCCCGCTCGGCCGTCGAACGCGCCGCCCTGCTGTGCGCACTGCGCGGCGACCGCGAGCGCATCGCGGCCTCGCTGCAGCAGTACGTGGCCGACATGGCCACCGCCGCGAACGACGACGACCCCACCGCGCTCTCGACCGCCGACCTCGCCTTCCACGAGGCCCTCATCAACGCCTCCGGCAGCAAACGCCTCGTGCGCATGGCCCGCACACTCCTCATCGAGACGCGCATGTGCCTGACGCTGCTGCAAAGCACCTACCAGGGCGTGGAAGACCGCGTGGACGAACACACGCGCATCATCGACGCCCTGCGCACCGGCGACGCGGACGCGGCCCTGCACCTGCTGGACGCGCACATGGAGGACGCGATCGGCCGGCTGGTGCCGGGGACGAGCCTGAAGGAAGGCGAAGCGCCCGCTCCTGCGTGACCACGCGCCGCGACCGCGTGACAACGTCGGCCGAAGACCGCGCCACACTCGCGAAGCCGTCAGCCCTGCGCAGGCCGCACCGTGCACCGCCTTCGCAGCAGCCCGCGTGCCGGCGACGGCCGCTCGGCTCGCGGGCGGGCGGGCGCCGCCCTGCCCGAGGTCCCCTGCCACCGCACGGAGAAACCGTGAGCTGCGGACATCCGCACCTGGCAATCCGCGAGCAAGCCGGCGCCACGCCCGCCGAACCATCGGCCGGCACACGCCGGACAGGGCGGCCGTCACGGCAACACGCGGGCCCGTGAAAGCAACGCGCCGGCACCGGTCGCCGCGCCACGATTCGCTTGCCGCACAGGACAACGGCAGGCCGCGATCGCGTGGCAACGCCGGCCGAAGACCCCGCCACAGTCGCTCAGTCATCGGACCGCGTCCCCAGCACCGGCTGGCCGCCGAGGCCGTCGCGGTAGGACGGGGACCACGGGAAGCGGCCGGCTTCGTCGGCGTGGACGAGTTGCAGGGCGCGGATGTCGTGGCCGTACAAGGAAACCGCGACCGACAGGTGCGCCGACGGTGCGGTGAGGGCGACGACCTCGACGGAAGGCAAGCCGTGGAAGGAAAAGATCTCGCCGGGGCGGGGTGGGCCGGAGTCGAAGGAGCGTTCGGCTGCGGCGCCCAGCAGCAGGATGGACGCGTGTGGCGGCAGGCCGGTGACCACGAGCTCCGGCAGACCGTGGGCCGTCAGGCCGACGGTGTAGGCCCAGGGCGGCCGGGGACCCGTGCCCAGCACACCCTGGACGCACCAGCCGTACTCCTGGATCCGTTCCAGGACCTCCGCCAGGTAACGCGCCCCGGGTCTACCGGCGTTCTCGCACTGCTCGCACATCGGTGCTCCCCCTCGTTCGACGAAACCGGTCCGGCGGGAGCCGGTCGGTCGAGGAGAAGTGAAGCGGGGAGCACCGACGAAAAATCAGCGGAGCGCTTCGGTCACCGCCGTGCCGAGGCGAGTTGTGGTAGCGGTGCCGCCGAGGTCGGGGGTGAGCTCGGCGCCGGCCGTGAGCACCTCGTCGACGGATGTGCGGATCGCTTGCGCGGCAACGGTTTCACCGAGGTGTTCGAGCAGCATCGCGCCCGCCAGGATCTGGGCCACCGGGTTGGCGATGCCCTGGCCGGCGATGTCCGGAGCGCTCCCGTGGACCGCTTCGAACATCGACGGGAACTCACCCGATGGGTTGATGTTTCCGGACGGTGCCATGCCCAGTCCGCCCGTGACGGCGGCCGCGAGGTCGCTCAGGATGTCGCCGAAAAGGTTCGACCCGACGACCACGTCGAGCCGGTCCGGCGCCTGAACCATGCGCGCTGCCAACGCATCCACGTGCATCTGTCCACTTTCGACGTCCGGGTACTTCGCCGCGACCTCGGCGAAGATCTCGTCCCAGAACGGCATCGAGTGGATGAGCCCGTTGGACTTCGTTGCCGAGGTCACGCGAGAAGAACGCGTACGCGCCAGCTCGAACGCGTACCGGATGATCCGTTCCACCCCGACCCGCGTGAACACGGACTCCTGCAGCACGAACTCGTCCGGCCGCCCGGAGTTGTGCCGTCCGCCGATCGCCGAGTACTCACCCTCGGAGTTCTCGCGGACGATCACCATCTCCAGCTCTTCGGCCGTCCGCCCCGAAAGCACCGATGTGGTGCCCGGCAGCAGCCGCACCGGCCGCAGGTTCACGTACTGCTGGAACGCGCGCCGCAGCGGGATCAGCAAGCCCCACAACGAAATGTGGTCCGGCACGCCGGGGAACCCGACGGCACCCAGCAGGATGCCGTCGAACGCCGCCAACTGCGCCACGCCGTCGTCCGGCATCATCGAGCCGGTCTGGGTGTAGCGCTCGCAGCTCCAGTCGAACTCGGTCCACCGCAAGGAAAAGCCATGCCGATCAGCGGCCGCGTCCAGGACCTTGCGCGCCTCGACCGTGACGTCGACGCCGATCCCGTCGCCCGGGATGCTCGCAATGCGGTACTCGCTCACAGGCTCACCGCGATGTACTTGGTCTCGAGGAACTCCTCGATGCCGACCGTGCCACCCTCACGCCCGAGCCCCGACTGCTTGATGCCGCCGAACGGCGCCGCCGGGTTCGACACGATGCCCTGGTTCAGCCCGATCATCCCGGCCTCGAGGCGCTCCGACACGCGAAGTGCCCGCTTCACGTCGTTGGTGAACACGTACGACACCAGGCCGTACTCCGTGTCGTTGGCCTTCGCGACCGCCTCGTCCTCGGTGTCGAACGGGGTGATCGGCGCGACCGGCCCGAAGATCTCCTCCGACGCCATCCGCGCGTCGACCGGCACGTCCGTGAGCACCGTGGCCTGGTAGAAGTGGCCGGGCCCGTCCACGGTCGCGCCGCCGGTGAGCACCCGCGCACCGCGGTCGGTGGCGTCCTTGACCAGCGCGGTCACCTTGTTCACGGCGGCTTCGTCGATCAGCGGGCCGACAACCACGCCCTCCTCTGTGCCACGACCCATCGCCAGCGCCTGCATGCGCTCGGTCAGCCGGCGCGAGAACTCGTCGGCCACGCCGCGCTGCACGTAGAAGCGGTTGGCCGCCGTGCACGCTTCGCCGATGTTGCGCATCTTCGCCTGCATCGCGCCTTCGACGGCGGCGTCGAGGTCCGCGTCGTCGAAGACCAGGAACGGCGCGTTGCCACCCAGCTCCATCGACGTGCGCAGCACCTTCTCCGCGCACTGCTCCAGCAGCTTGCGCCCCACCGCGGTCGACCCCGTGAACGACAGCTTGCGCGCGCGTCCGTCGCGGATCAGCGGCTCCATCACACCACCCGCGTCGGTGGTCGTGACGACGTTCAGCACCCCCTCGGGCAGCCCCGCCTCGGCGAGGATCGACGCCAGCGCGAGCATCGACAGCGGCGTCTGCGCGGCCGGCTTGATCACCATGGTGCAGCCGGCGGCGACGGCCGGGCCGATCTTGCGCGTGCCCATCGCCATCGGGAAGTTCCACGGTGTGATCAGCAGCGTCGGGCCCACGGGCTGCTTGGTGATCAGGAAGCGGCCGACGCCGTTGGGCGCCGTCGCGTACCCGCCGTCGATACGCACGGCCTCCTCGGCGAACCAACGGAAGAACTCGGCAGCGTAGGTGATCTCGCCGGCGGCCTCGGCCAGCGGCTTGCCCATCTCGAGGGTCATCAGCAGCGCCAGCTCGTCGCGGCGCTCGATCAGCTTGTCATAGGCCCGGCGAAGGATTTCGCCTCGTTCACGGGGTGCGACAGCCGCCCAGCCCGCCTGCGCCGCGACGGCCGCGTCGAGGGCCGCCATGCCGTCCTCGGCGCCCGCGTCGGCCACCTCGCACAGGGCGGTGCCGGTGGACGGGTCCTGCACCTCGAAGGTCTTCCCGCTCTTCGCGGGCACCCACTTGCCGCCGATGAAGAGTTCCTTGCCGACCGCGCCGACGACGCCGGCTTCAGTGATCGCGCTCATCCAGCTTGCTCCTCCGTGTTGTCCCGAAGCCATGCTATGGATATTGTCAACAATCGACAACCGCTCACAGTGCTTTCCGGAGCAACCTCACACCAAGAACCAGGAGCGCCGCATGGCCGAGCTTTCCCCGCTGCTCAAGCAGGCAACTCCCGTCGTGGTCGACCACGGTGAAGGGGTGTACCTCTACGACGTCGACGGGAAACGTCACCTCGACTTCACCGCGGGGATCGGCGTGACCAGTACCGGCCACTGCCACCCGCGCGTCGTCGAGACGGCGCGCGACCAGATCGGCAAGCTCATCCACGGGCAGTACACGACCGTGATGCACAAGCCGTTGCTGGAGCTCACGAAGCGCCTCGGCGAGGTGCTGCCGACGGGTCTCGACTCGCTCTTCTACGCCAACTCCGGCAGCGAAGCCGTCGAAGCCGCGCTGCGCCTCGCGCGCCAGGCGACCAAGCGCCCGAACGTGATCGTGTTCCAGGGCGGCTTCCACGGCCGCACGGTCGCGGCGGCCACCATGACCACGTCCGGCACCCGGTTCAGCACCGGCATCGGCCCGCTGATGGGCGGCGCGCACGTGGCGCCGTTTCCCTACGCCTTCCACTACGGCTGGGACGAGCAGACCGCCACGAAGTTCGCGCTGCGCGAGCTCGACTACCTGTTCCAGACCGTCTCCGCGCCGACCGAGACCGCCGCGTTCTTCGTCGAGCCGGTGCTCGGCGAGGGCGGCTACGTGCCGGCCAACAGCGAGTTCATGGCCGGCCTGCGCGAGCGCGCCGACCGCCACGGCATCGTGCTCGTGGTCGACGAGGTACAGGCCGGGTTCGGCCGCACCGGCAAGTACTGGGGTCACGACCACTTCGGCATCACGCCCGACGTCGTGCTCATCGCGAAGGGCCTCGCGAGCGGCTTCCCGCTGTCGGGCATCGCCGCTTCGCAGGAGCTGATGGCCAAGGCGTACCCGGGTTCGCAGGGCGGCACGTACGGCGGCAACGCGGTGTCGTGCGCCGCGGCGATCGCGACGCTCGACGTGATCCGCGACGAGAAGCTGGTGGAGAACGCCGCCGAACGCGGCCGCCAGCTGCTCGAAGGCGCACGGCTGATCGCGGACAAGACGCCGGCCATCGGCGACGTCCGCGGCCTCGGCCTGCTCGTGGGCACCGAGTTCACCACCGCCGACGGCGAGCCGGACGGCGCGACGGCCGCGGCCGCCCAGCAGCTGGCGTCGAAGAGCGGCCTGCTGCTGCTCACCTGCGGCGCCTACTCGAACGTGGTGCGCATGGTCCCGCCGCTCGTCGTGAACGCCGAGCAGGTCGACGACGCACTGAAGATCTGGGGCGACGTGGTCGCCTCCGTCACCGCGGGGAGCTGAGGAATGGCGCGCTACATCACGATCACGCTCGACAAGCGCGGCGTTTCCTGCCGCGCGCGGCTGCTCGACGCCGAAGCGCCGCGCACCTGCCAGGCCGTGTGGGACGCGCTGCCGCAGAGCGGCTCGGCCTACCACGCGAAGTACGCGCGCAACGAGGTCTACACGCTCGTGCCGCCCTTCGCGAACCCCAAGCCGGGCCGCGAAAACCCGACCATCACGCCGATCCCGGGCGACGTCGTGTACTTCGGGTTCGAGGCGTGGGAGATCGGCAACCCCGCCTACGGCTACGACGACGACAGTGAGGCCCACGGCGACCAGGGCGCCACGGACCTCGCGATTTTCTACGGGCGCAACAACCTCCTGATCAACGGTGACGCCGGCTGGGTGCCGGGAAACGTGTTCGCCACGATCGAAGAGGGTCTGCCCGAGATGGCGGCGGCCGCGCAGGACCTGTGGCTGCGCGGTGTCGAAGGCGAGACGCTCACGTACGCCCGCGCCGAGTAAGACCCCCGGCGAAGGCCTCCGCGTCCGGTGTCCGGACGGGCGCGGAGGCCTTCGTCGTCCCCCAGCACTCCCGGCTCAACGGGCACCGTTGACGTAGTTCTCGTACAGCGCCGTCCACGCGTCGAGGTCGGCGAGCTCGTCGGCCAGGCACCCGCCGTCTCCGGTGAGCGCGAAGCGCGTGTCCGGCGCCGGGCGCTCATCCCACGAACCGATCCCCCGGACGAGTCCCTCGGCGGCGAGCACCCGCAGCACCCGGGCGAGCCGGTGACGCGACAGCCGGGTGCGCCTGCGCAGTTCGGTGAAGCCCATCTCACCCTCGGTGAGCACGTCGATCACCTCGACAGCCTTGCGGTAGCCGGTCACGTGCACCGGTCCGGGCACGGCACACCTCCGTCGTCCGCGACGCTAAAGCGGGCGGGCACAAGGAACTCAGGCCGTTGACGAAGCTTTGACGCGGCCGCCGCGGGCGTTGACACCACGCCATCATCACCCGGGCGTGTGAACCCCCGAGACTCACCATTCGTGGCAGTACCGTCACCGGTTCGGGTAACGACGACGCCCGGTTGTCGCAACGGAAGTCTGCTACCGAGAGTGATCAACTGGACTCTCAGCTACCTACGGTGGCTGTCCGTCCACAATGGCACCCCGGCGCAGAACACGAAAGCCTTACGCGTTTATGGTGGGAAGATTCGTGACGCCCACCCCGGCCGGCGAATGGCTTTTGACACCACGGCAGAGCGGTGAAAATCTTTGTTCGCTCCTCGCGAGAGCACAACTGAACACGAATCAGAACAAGGAGCCCCTCAATGCACACGTTCATCCAGCACGCGCACCACGGCCACGACCTGATCACGGGTCTGCTCGCCCACCTGGCGCACGTGCTCGGCTGGCTTGTCTGATCTGGCGGCGAAGTTTCACCGGGGGCCGGCCTGTTGGCGCGGGCCGGTCCCCTCGGTCACCTCTTTCGGAATCACCCGCCAAGCCGTGCGCAACGGCGTGGCACGGTATTCTTTCCGGCCTTTTTCGGCGGCTCGCGGGGCGTCGCCGAAATGGTCGTTTTTTCGTTTCCAGGTGTATGGGACACGGTACCGGGCCACTGGTCGCCGCGCGGGCGCGAACGGCCTCTTCGCAACACCCCTCCCGTGAACATGAACAAGTTTCATAGCGAGCCCTCCACGCGACGTACTACGCTTCGGTAACCAGGCACCGGCGTGTGAGGGAGTGGCAGCTGATGGATACCGTCGCGGCACGGCTGGCGGACATCGTCGGCGCGGAGAACCTGCTGGTCGGCGAGGCGATCTCCGACGACTACGCCCACGACGAAGCGCTGAGCGTGCAGCAGCAGAAGCCCGCGTACGTCGCGAAGCCGCAGAGCGCCGAGGAAGTCGCGGAACTGCTGAAGGCCGCGACGGAAGCCGGGCTGCCCGTGACCGCTCGGGGCTCAGGCACCGGGCTCTCCGCGGCCGCACGGCCCGTCGAAGGCGGTTTGCTCGTGTCGTTCGAGCGGATGAACTCCGTCCTCGAAATCGACACCGAGAACCACGTCGCCGTGGTGCAGCCGGGCGTCACGCTCGCGGAGCTGGACCAGCGCACGGCGGAGGCGAACCTGACTTACCCCGTGTACCCCGGGGAGCTGAGCGCGAGCGTCGGCGGCAACGTCGGAACCAACGCGGGCGGGATGCGCGCGATCAAGTACGGCGTGACCCGCAGCAACGTCCTCGGCCTGCAGGCCGTGCTGCCCACCGGCGAGATCATCCGCACGGGCGGGCGCACGTCGAAGATCTCCACGGGTTACGACCTCACGCAGCTGATCGTCGGCTCGGAGGGCACGCTCGCGCTCGCCACCGAGGTCACGGTGAAGCTGCACCCGCGGCTGCCCCACGGCGCCACGGTGCTCGCGCCGTTCGACGACTTCGATCAGGTGATGGCCGCAGTGCCGAAGATCGTGACGAGCGGGCTCGCGCCGCACATCCTCGAGTACATCGACAACCTCACGATGGCCGCGATCGTCTACAACGAGAAGCTCGAGCTCGGTGTCCCCGACGCGATCCGCGACAAGGTGCAGGCGTATCTGGTGGTGGCGCTGGAAAACCGCGACACCGGCCGGCTGGGCGAGGACGTCGAGACGCTTGGCGAGCTGCTGGGCGAACTCGGCGCGATCGACGTGTACGTGCTCGAAGGCGGCTCCGCGCGCAAGCTCATCGAGGCGCGGGAAAAGGCGTTCTGGTCGGCCAAGTCCGCGGGCGCCGACGACGTGATCGACGTCGTGGTACCGCGCTCGTCGATGTCGCCCTTCCTCACCAAGGCACGGGAGCTGGCGCAGACCGCGGGCGCCGGCGCGATCGGCTGCGGCCACGCCGGCGACGGCAACGTCCACCTCGCGATCTTCTGCAAGGACCCCGAGGTGCGCACGAAACTGCTCACCGACATCTTCACCTGCGCCATGGACCTCGGCGGCGCGATCTCCGGCGAGCACGGCCTCGGCCGCACGAAAACCAAGTACCACAAGGAACTCGAAGACCCGGCGAAGCTCGAGCTGCTGCGGCGGATCAAGCAGGGGTTCGACCCCGCCGGCATCCTCAACCCCGGTGTCCTCTTCGGCTGAATTCCCCGGACGTCCACCCAGAAAGTGAGCAGCATGAACGGCGCCCAGTCCCTGATCCGCACCCTCGTCGACGCGGGGGTGGAGGTCTGCTTCTCGAACCCCGGCACGTCGGAGATGCACTTCGTCGCCGCGCTCGACTCCGTGCCGGAGATGCGCGGGGTGCTCGGGCTGTTCGAGGGCGTGGTGACCGGTGCGGCCGACGGCTACGCGCGCATCGCCGAGAAGCCCGCCGCGACCCTGCTGCACCTCGGCCCCGGGCTCGGCAACGGGCTCGCGAACCTGCACAACGCGCGCCGCGCGCACACGCCGGTGGTCAACGTCGTCGGTGACCACGCGACCTACCACAAGCAGTACGACGCGCCGCTCGAGTCGGACATCGAGGCGCTCGCGGGTTCGCTCGAAGGCTGGGTACGCCGGGCTTCGCACACGAAGGACGTCGGTGCCGACGCGGCTGCGGCCGTCGCGGCTTCGCAGGACGCGCCCGGCCGGGTGGCCACGCTGATCCTGCCCGCCGACGCGTCGTGGGGCGAAGGCGGCGAGACGTGCGCGCCGATCCCGCCGCGCGCGCCGCAGGCGGTGGACGCGACGACGGTGAAGAACATCGCCGAGGTGCTGCGGAGCGGTGAATCGGTGGCGCTGCTCATCGGTGGTCCCGCCTGCCGTGAGGCCGGGCTGCTGGCCACCAGCCGTATCGCCGCCGCTACGGGCGCGAAGGCACTGGTCGAGACCTTCCCCGCGCGCCTCGAACGCGGTGCGGGCCTGCCGAACATCGAGCGGCTCGGGTACCTGTCGGAGCAGGCGATGTACCAGCTCGACGGCGTGAAGCACCTGATCGTGGCCGGTACGCGGGCGCCGGTGTCGTTCTTCGCCTACCCCGGCAAGCCGAGCGTCCTCGTGCCCGAGGGCGCGAAGGTCCACGTGCTGGCCGAGGTCGGGCAGGACGTGGCGACCGCGCTGCGCGACCTCGCCGCGCTCGTCGCCGCCGACGTCGAGCCGGTGCTGCAGGAGGCTTCGCGTCCGGCGTTGCCGAGCGGACCGCTGACGGCGCAGAACTGGGTCGAGGTGATCGGCGCGCTGCTGCCGGAGCAGGCGATCATCGCCGACGAGGCCAACACGTCCGGCCTGCTGCTGCCCGGCGCCACGGCGGGCGCCCCGCGCCACGACGTGCTGACGCTGACCGGCGGCGCGATCGGTTACGGCATGCCGGTGGCCACGGGCGCCGCGATCGCCGCGCCGGCACGTCCGGTGATCAATCTCCAGTCCGACGGCAGCGCGATGTACACGATCTCCGCGCTGTGGACGCAAGCGCGCGAGAACCTCGACGTCACCACGGTCATCCTCAACAACCACGCGTACGCGATCCTGCGCATGGAGCTGCAGCGCGTGGGCGCGGCGTCGGACGGGCCCAAGGCCAAGGAACTGCTCGACCTCAGCCGGCCCGATATGGACTTCGCGAAGATGGCCGAGGGCATGGGCGTGCCCGCCACGCGCGCGACCACGGCGGAGGAGCTGGCCGAGCAGTTCAGCCGCGCGCTCGCGGAGCCGGGGCCGCACCTGATCGATGCCGCGGTGGCGCCGCTGCTCTAGGCCACCTTCCTAGACAGCTGCCGGTTCGGGAGCGGCCGTCTTCGCGCGGACGCGGGGCACGAGGGCCGTGAGGCCAAGCCCGACCACCGCGGCGACGGCCGCCACTGCGAACGTCGTGCGGAAGCCCGTGAGCGAAGGGACTGTCAGCGCTCCGACGGTGATGGTCAGGTTGGCGAGCAGGGTGGCCATCACCGCACTGGACGTGGAGGTGCCGACCGACCGCATGAGGGAGTTGAGGCCGTTGGCGGAAGCCGTTTCCGTCACCGGCACCGAACCCATGATGAGCGCGGGCATCGCGGCGTAGGCGATGCCGACGCCCGCGCCGATGATCACGGACGCGGTGATGAGCTCGACGACGTTGTCCATCAGCAGGATCGCGAAGACGTAACCGAGGGCGATCACGACGGATCCGGTCATCAAGGTGACGCGCGCACCGTAGCGGTTGGTCAGGCGCGCGGAGACGGGTGACAGCGCCATCATGACCAGGCCGTTGGGCGCGAGGCAGAGGCCGGCCTGGACCATGGTCTGGCCGAGTCCGTAGCCGGTCGCCGACGGTGCCTGCAGCAACTGCGGGAACGACAAAGCCATGGCGTACATGGAAAACCCGACGAGGATCGACGCCAGGTTCGTGAACAGCACCGGCCGTCGCGCCGACACGCGCAAGTCGACGAGCGGGTCACGGCGGCGCAGTTGGTACCAGCCCCACGCGAGCAGCACCACGACGGCCGCGGCCGCAGTGGCGAGCGTGCCGGCGCTCCCCCAGCCCCATTCGCCGCCCTTGACGATCGGCAGCAGCAGGCAGGTCAGGCCGACGACCAGGCCGAACGCCCCGAGATAGTCGAACGGCGCGGGCGTGCGCACGGGCGATTCGCCGACGTAGCGCAGGATCAGCGCCGCACACACCACACCGAGCGCGGCGGCACTCCAGAACAACACGTGCCAATCGGCGTTCTGCGCCACAACGGCCGCCAGCGGCAGGCCGATCGCACCGCCGACGCCCAGCGTCGCACTCATCAACGCGACCGCGCCGCTCACGCGCTCGGCCGGCAGCTCGTCGCGCATGATGCTGATCCCCAGCGGGATCACGCCCATCGCGCAGCCCTGCAACCCGCGGCCGACGACCATCAGCGCCAGCGAGCTCGTCAGCGCCGAGATCGTCGAGCCGGCGACCAGCACGGCCAGGCTCGCGAGCAGCACGCGTCGCTTGCCGTACAGGTCCCCGAGCCGCCCCGCGACGGGCGTGATGATCGCCCCCGCCAGCAACGTCACCGTGACGACCCACGACGCGTCGGTCGCGGATGCGTTGAGCAGCTTCGGAAACGCCGGGATCAGCGGCACGACCAACGTCTGCATGAACGACGCGACCAGCCCGCACGACGCGAGCACCACGACGATCGCCCGCCCACCTGCCTGAGCCACTTCCGACCCCCGGTTTTATCCGTACGTGATACCGGAACGCACCGTACCGGTTGTCGGGACCATTGCGGGAGTTTCGTGATCGAAGCGACTTACCGGACGTTGTCGGCCGTCGGTGGGGTGGTCGCCGAAGCGCCCCAATGTGGCGTTCGGTGCGTTGAGCGCAACCAACGCCGCATTGGGCCGCGGCGGCCGCTCGGCCGCTGTCACGGTCGGTGCCTTCGGTGGTTCCGGCCACGTCCGAACGGGGCGCGCGGTACGGTGTCGACGGGCCGGGGAGTGCCCGCAACCGACCGAGGCGACGGGGGCCAGTGCGTGGGGATTTTCGACAAGATCCGCGGCGAGTTCATCGACATCATCGAGTGGACCGACGACAGTCGTGACACGATCGTGTGGCGCTTCCCGCGCTACGACAACGAGATCAAGATGGGCGCCAAGCTCACCGTCCGCGAATCGCAGGCCGCGGTCTTCGTCAACGAGGGCCAGGTCGCCGATGCCTACGCGCCGGGCCTGCACACGCTGCAGACGCAGAACATGCCCATCCTGTCCACCCTCAAGGGCTGGAAGTACGGGTTCAACTCGCCGTTCAAGGCCGAGGTGTACTTCGTCAACACCCGGCAGTTCACCGACCTCAAGTGGGGCACGCAGAACCCGATCATCCTGCGCGACCCGGAGTTCGGCATGGTCCGGCTCCGGGCGTTCGGCGGGTACGCGGTGCGCGTCGTCGAGCCGGTCGCGCTGCTCAAGGAGCTCGCGGGCACCGACCCGCAGTTCCGCACCGAGGAGGTCTCCGAGTACCTCCGGCAGATGATCATCGGCAAGCTCGGCCCCGCCATCGCCGCGGCCAAGGTGCCGATGCTCGACCTGGTCACCCAGCAGGACCGGATCGGCGGCGCGATCGCCAATGCGCTCAACCTCGAACTGCACGCCAACGGCATCGAGATCTCGAAGTTCATCATCGAGAACATCTCGGTCCCGCCCGAGGTCGAGGCCGCGATGGACAAGCGGACCCAGATGGGCGTGGTCGGTGATCTCGACCAGTACACGAAGTTCCAATCCGCCAACGCGATCGAAGCGGCCGCGAACAATCAGGGCGGCGCGGGTGAAGGCCTGGGCATCGGCCTCGGCATGGCGCTCGGCCAGCGGGCCGCGGGGCCACAGGGCGCGCCGCAGCAGTACCAACAGCCGCAGTACCAGCAGCAGCCGCAGTACCAACAGCAGCCGTCATCCGCGCCGACGCCGCAGATGCCGCCGCCGCTGCCGCAGTCCGAGCAGTGGTTCGTCGGGGCGAACGGTCAGCAGCTCGGCCCGTTCGACCGGAGCCAGCTCGGGCAGCAGGTCTCGTCGGGCACGCTGACCCGGGAGACGCTCGTGTGGAAGTCCGGAATGCCGCAATGGACGCCGGCCTCACAGGTGCCGGAGGTCTCGCCGCTGTTCGGCGCGACCCCGCCGCCGCTGCCGCCGCAGTCCTGAGCCGTCCCGACTCGTCCCGCGGAGGGGAGCCGCCATGACCAACCCGAACTACCCGCACCACGGCCCGATGCCGAGCGGGCCGATGCCCGGCGGGCCGATGCCGGGGGCACCCGTGCCCGGCGGACCCATGCCTGGCGGTACGTTGCCCGGCGGCGGCCCGATGCCGAGCGGACCCATGCGCGGCGGGCCGATGCCGGGGCCACCCATGCCGGGCGGACCCATTCCCGGCGGCCCGATGCCGGGCGCACCCGTGCCCGGCGGTCCCCCGCAGTCCGGTCCGCCAGCCGCGTTCGCGCCGGCGAACACGGCCGCGACCACCTACCCGTGCGGCGGCTGTGGCGCCCGCTTGGAGTTCGCGCCGGGGTCGACCTCGATGCAGTGCCCGTATTGCGGGTTCCGCCAGGAGATCACGGCGGGCGACCGGCAGATCCGCGAGATCTCGTTCGCCGACCTGACCGATCTGGCCCGTAAACCAGTTGCCACGATCGGCCAGTACGTCTTCAAGTGCCAGCGCTGCGGCGCCACCACCGAGACGAACGAAACAGCCAGTCTGTGCCAGTTCTGCGGTGCCCCCTTGGTGATCGACGCGCACGCGTCCGGGCAGCTCGTACCCGAAGGTGTGCTGCCGTTCCAGTTCGACAAGGGCGCGGTGAGCACGCACCTGAAGAAATGGACGAACTCGCGCTGGTTCGCGCCGAACGCGCTGAAGAAAGTCGGCACGGCCGAGTCCACCAAGAGCACCTACATCCCGCACTGGACCTACGATTCGCAGACGGACACCGTCTACTCCGGACAGCGCGGCGAGCACTACTGGGTCACCGAGACCTACTACGACAACGGGCAGCAAAAGACCCGCCGGGTGCGGCACACGCGCTGGTATCCGGCGGGCGGCCGGGTAGCCCGGTTCTTCGACGACGTGCTGGTGCCGGGCAGCACCCAGCTGCCGCCGAAGGAACTCGACCGGCTCGCGCCGTGGCCGTTGGAGCAGGCCGAGCCGTACCAGCCGCAGTTCCTCGCCGGGCACTTCGCGCTGCGCTACGACATCGAGGCCGAAGCCGGCTTCGAAGAAGCGAAGCGCCGCATGACACCGGTCATCGAGGACGATTGCCGCCACGACATCGGCGGCGACGAACAGCGCGTGCAGTCGATGAACACGCAGCACCGGGACGTCACCTTCAAACTGATGCTGCTCCCGGTCTGGGTCGCCACCTATGTCTACGCCGGCAAGAACTGGCGGATCCTCGTCAACGGCCGCACCGGCGAAGTGCAGGGCGAACGGCCCTACAGCAAGGCGAAGATCGCCATCGCCGCCCTCATCGCGCTGATCGTCATTGCCGCGATCGTCTACTTCGTCGCGATCCGCGGCCACAGCAGTGGCTCGTCGCATTCGTCGACCACCCATTCGACCAGCCACCACACCACGGGCACGCACCACCATTGACGCGGTCGCGCCGGGAACTCAGCTCGCGGGGCGGTTGATCCAGGTGAGCACGCCGCCGTGGCCGGAGCAGGTGCCGGAGCGGTGCTGGCTGTAGCTGTAGCTGCCGTCCTTGCACTTGGCGGTCGCACCGGCGGAGCTGGACGACGGGCGGTGGACGCAGGCGCCTGAGGAGTTGCGGTAGTAGTCCGCACCGCAGGCGGCCGGCGTGGTTTTCGGCGCAGCGGCCGTGGTTTTCGGAGCCGTTACCTTGGACGTGGTGGTTTCTGATGCGACATAGGTAGGCGTCGAAATGGTCGAAGCGGACGATTCGGTCGTCGGCGTCGCGGATGTCGTCGCCGGCGACGTGGCCGTGGTCGGCAGCAAAGCCGTGGTGACCGGCGGGACCACACCGCCGCTTCCGGCCGGGGCGGGTGCCGCGCCGCAGCCGGCAACCAGCAGTCCGGCGGCCAGAACCAAACCCAGTTTACGCAACACCTTGCGCCTCCTCGAAAAAAGACCGTGCGCCGCCTTGTCGAGGAATGCCCGCGAAGCGTTACATTTGTGAACAAATACACAGAATGGTGCCGAATCCGTTTCCGGGCAACGAAATTGTGCGGCACCAGATCACCGCAGCACCGCGTAGCCGCCGACCTAGCCGGCGGCTGCGCGGGCGTGCCGCGAACTGCCGGTACGCCCCGTTCTGGAGGGTAACCCGCGGGGCCCGGTCACTGCCGCCCGCGGAGAGCGTGAACGTCGCAGCCGCGCATCGGGCCGGGTCTTCGGCTTGGTCCGGTGGATGCTGAGCCGATGAGTTTTCGGGTGGCCGGCAGTCAGTACGGGCACACCGAAACGAACGGAGACGCCCATGGGTAACGTGCGCTGGCACCTCATGATGTCGCTCGACGGCTTCGCGGCCGGCCCCGGCCACTCGATGGACTGGATGTCGGGCACCAAAGTCGCCCCCGCCACCCACCACGACGCCATGTCCACCCTCGGCGCCGTCCTGGGCGGCCGCCGCGGCTACGACGCCCTCGCTCAGCGCTTCCCCGGCAAAGCGAGCCGCCAGCCCTACGGCGGCGAGTGGACCGGCCCGGTGTTCGTGCTGACCCACCATCCCGAAGACGCGGTCCCGGACGCCGGCATCACGTTCCTCGACTGCGATTTGACCGAGGCCGTCGAGATCGGCCTGGCCGCCGCGAAGGGCAAGGACCTGGAGATCCACAGCCAGGACATCGCGCGCCAATGCCTGCAGCTCGGTCTGATCGACGAGTTCCGCGTCCACCTGGCCCCCGTGATGCTCGGCTCGGGCGTGCGCCTGTTCGACAGCCCGGGCACAGCGCCGATCCGCTGGGCCCGTGTCCACGACGGTGATCCGGCGCTGGCGGTGGATCTTCGGTACCGCCCGGTGAGGTGAGCCGGCCGCTGTGGAGTCCGCCGGCCAGGCGTCTGGGCGGTGCCGGCCAGTCGCATCCGTCGTGTCGGATTGGGTTCGCTGGATCACCAAGATCGCCTGTCGGTGGTCGCGGGATTCGGCGGCGTGGCGCTGCTCGCGGTCGGCTACCGCAAGCAGGCGGTGACCGAAGACGAGCATCAACTAGCCCTCGGGAAGGACGAACGGGAGACCGTCCAGCGCAGTTTGTCCGAGGCCGACCGCTCCACGTTCTGGTTCGCGCAGTTCGACGCGGACGCCGAACTCCGCGGTGGCACCACGTTGCCCGAAACCCACATCCGCTACCGGCCGTCGCGATGAGAACCCTCAGGAATCCGCCGGACACCACGCATCCGACGTGTGTCCCGCCGCCATCCCGCAGAAGCCCTGCAACCCCCGCACCACCTCGCCGCCTTCGACGCGCAGCACCGACACCGGCTTGGCTTCCGGGACGTGCCGGCCGATGTCGCCGCCGTAGTCGATGGTGCCGGTGACGCCTTCGATGTATTTGTTCGTCTGGTGGTCGTCGGGGTGGGAGGTGTGGATGGCGGTGATCTCGCGCCACACCGCGCCCGGCGTCACGGGGATGTCGGCGGAAGTCTCGCGCAGGTAGGCAGTGGCCGTGATCATCACCAGCGCGGCGTCGTAGGACAACGCGGCGTGGCCGTCGAAGGAACGGCCGCGTTCGGTCTGCTCGAACGGGAACAGCGTGCGGTCCAGCGTGGTGTAGAAGTCGCGCGCCAGGCCTTGCGGGTCGGTCGCCGGTTCGCTGGCGAAGGACAGGTAGTAGTACGGCAGCGCGCGGTTCTGCTCGCGCGCGACCTGGTCTGCGACATAACGGGACACGTCGTCGTCGCCGAGGATCGTGGCGGTGCTGCCGCATTGGGCGGCGCCGGTGGCGAAGTCGCCGAAGTCCGGGACGCCGCGGCCGGCGAAGAGGACGAAACCGTTGTAGGAGCACGTGTCCCGGCCGGCCGCGGCGGCGTTGCCGACGAGACGTTCGCCATAGCGGTCGTGCGACGAAGGCGCCTGCTGGCCGCCGTCCGGCGTGAAGGCCCGGGCCTCGACCGAAAAACCCTGGTCCGTGAACGACTTCATGACGTCGTCGCGCAGGTTGGTGCTGTAGGTGTCGGAATCGTCGTCCGAGTAGTAGACGCGCAAGAACCGCGGGCCCGGTCGTGTGGCAGCGAAAGCCGCGGCCACCGCGGCCTCGCGACGGTTCTGCGGCGCCACCTGGAAGTACACCGGGTTCTGGTCGGCGAGCCCGTCGGCCGACAGGGTCGAAGCCACCACCGGCAGGCCGGCGTCGCCGAGGGCGCGGATGGTCTGCTGCGTCGGCAGGCTGCTCATGTCCAGCCCCACCACGCCGACGACGCTGTGGTCCTGCTCGGCCATCCGGCTCAGCTGCCGCGCGACGGCTACGCCCTGCCGCATCCCGAGCCCGCCGTTCGCCACGAGCACGCGCACGATCGGCTCGGCCGTCGCCGTGGCCGTGAGCTGCCGAAGCTGCGCGACCGCGACGCCTTCCAGGGACTCGCGTTCCGCAGTGAGACCTTCGGGCGTGCCGTTGGACGACGTCAGTGCTTCGAGGTCCACGAGCGTGATGTACGGCCGTTCCGGGTGCGCCTCGTGCAGCTCGGCCGCGCGCCGGTTCTGGTCCGTGATCACGGAAAGCACCTGCCGGATCGTGTCGTCGGCGGGCTGGAACACCGTGAAGGAGCCGTCGGAGATCCCCACGCACTCGGTGCCCGTCCACGTGAGCCACTCGCTCGTTGTGCCGCAGTGACTGGTGCGGAAGTCCTCATACCGCACCGCGACGACACTCGCCACGAGCGCGACGATCACCAGCGGCACCCCCAGCCGCATCCACCGCGTCGCCCACCACGGCGGACGGGCCTGACGACGGCGCAGCACATAAGTGTCCCCCAGCGACTGCAAGTGCTTGCGCGCTCTGCCCTGCTGCTCGGGCGTGCCGGGGTCGAGGCCGATCGGCAGGTACCACGCGGCGGCGTCCCGGGCGCGGCGGTCGCGGAGCAGCTCGTGCTGCCACGAGCGGTACGCGTCGCCCGCGTCCGCTGCGGTCCACCGTGGACGGCCCTGGCTCGGGCGGTTCTCCGGCGGCGGTGCGTCGCTCGTGCTGACCACCAGCAACGGGTCGAACAGGCCCGTCTGGTTGCGCACGTCGTTGATGAGCTCCAGCAGCCGGTAGCCGCCGTTGGTGGTGGTGACGTGGTCGAGCAGCAGCACCGGGTACGTCATCCGCCGGCGCCGGAAGAACTGCAGCCGGTAGCCGCGGCGCAGGTCCTCGAGGAACGCATTGACCAGCAGCCGCGCGACGAACTCCGGCGACTCCTGCTGCCACTCGCCGTCGGTGAGGCGCACCGCGAAGCGCACGAAGCTGCCCGACATCTCCGGCGCGAGGTGCGGCTGGCGCAAGAACCAGCGGTACCGCCCGGAAAGCAGCGGCACGCGACCGGTGACGGCCAGCCGGAAGGTCGCCATCGTCAGCAACCGCAGCACCAGCAACGGGTACTTCCACGCGTCGTTGGACGGCACCAGCTCCTTGCCCACGTTCTCGATCGCCGAACGGAACCGCACGAGCAGGCCGTTGTCCTGCAGCTTGCGCAGCAATGTCCGCTCCGGCGGATCCGAGGCGGGCAGCTTCTCGGCCATCAGCTGCACGACGAGCGTGAACAGCCCGAACCGCAACCCCGAGCCCCGCGAACGCGGGCTGCGCAGCAGTTCGGTGCGCGCCTCCCACAGGATGTCGCGGATCGCGTGGACGCTCGCCTCGGTCGCGGCGCCTTCGGTGTCGGTCTCCTCGCGCTGGTCGAGCGGGAGGTACGCGTAGCGCACGCCGCCGCTGGGCCGCGCCGTGCCCAGCCGCCGCTTGAACTCGTCGAGCACGCCGACACCCGAATCCGCCCGCACCAGGCAGACCATCGGCAAACCCTTGCGGCCCGCGCGTTCCTGCTGGTAGCCGGGTTCCCACTCGACGTTCGCCGAGTGCAACGACCGCGGCAGATCCCCCATCCGCGGCCGTTGGTACAGCGCGCCGACCAGCTTCACCAGCTTGTCGGACCCCGCGAAGGCGAGCGGGTCACGCTCCTCGGTGGGCGTTGTCGTGGTCTGGTCCATGAACCAGTTTCACATGCGAGGAGCGGGAGGTCGCCCGGCATTTCTGCCGACACAGCAGCGAACGGACTAGTCGGCGGGCCATTCGTACGACAGCTCGTAGCGGTCCGCGGCCAGGACCATGTCGTTCATCTCGAGTGGCGTGCCGTCTGTGCCGTAGGCCACCCGGGTGACGGTGATGACGGGGACACCGTCGGCGAGCTGCAACAACGAGGTTTCGTCCGGCGAAGGCATCCGGGCGCCGACCTGCTCGATGAACGAGCCGAGCCGGTGCCCGCCATCCTCCAGCCGCGCGTAGGTGCCGCCAGGCCCGGTGTCGGGCTCTTCGATCACAGTGCCGCGGGTCAGCTCGCGAGGCAACCTCGACACCGCGAGCTGCACGACCAGATCGTCTGCACGCATCACGCGGTCCCGAACGGTCACCTCGGCGCCTTCGGAGACCGCAAGCCTCTTGGCGGCTCGGGCATCTGCGCGCTCGAACCTGACTTCGACCGAGGCGGAGGGAGTAAGACCGCGAGCCGTGGCATCGGCACGGAAGGCGCCGCGGTCGCTTTGCCGAGCGGCACGAGAAAGCCGAGTGGTCGCCACTCGTCGCTGCACCAGCGCAGGCGGCCGAACGAACACTCCGCGTCCGTGCTCGGACGTCACCAGACCTTCCGAACGCAGCATGGTCACCGCTTCTCGAACGGTTGGCCGCGACACACCGTAGGCGTCGACCAGTTCGCGCTCGCTGGGCAGCTGCTCACCCGGTGCGTATTCACCTGCCGCGATCTTGTCGCGAAGATCCCCGGCCACCTGCCGAAACGCAGGTATGCCACTTCTGCGATCCACCATGGCGCTATTCTTACACTCATCAACTTGTCTTGACCAGTTGCCCCACTGTATGTCACCGTGGGGCACTCGTCAGGTCAAGCCGCTGGATGGTGAACCATGGATTCGTTGACGGAACAGATCGAGGTTGCGCGGGCGCGGCTCGAGGAAGTCCGCTACTCCCGCGGCTGGACTTTCGCCAACATCCAGGAGATGACCGGCCTCCCCGGCCGTGTCACCGCCGCCCGGTGGTGGTTCCGCGCCCCGCATTCGAAGGGCCTGCACCGGCTCGCCGAGTACGCCCGCGAACTCGGCTGCGCCATCCGCCTGCTGATCGTGGAGGACGACCCCGCCGAACGTCCGCTTCCCTGGCGCGAACGCATGCCCCACACCGACTTCACGATCCCCGACCCCGACGCGGACGCCATGGCCGAACCCCGTCGCTTGCAAGAAAAACTGCGCCGCGCCCGGATGGCCGCCGGCCGCACTCGCACCGATCTCGCCGAGGCGCTCGGCACCAGCCCCATTCACCTCTGGTGCCTGGAGTACAGCCCGACCGTGCACGACCTGGCGCTGTGCGAATTCCTGATGTACGCCCGTTTCCTCGGCTACACCATCCGGTTGGACCTGGTTCCCGAGCACGAAAAAGGCTCTTCCCCGGACGAATCCGCGGAAGAGCCCCTCTCGGTCAGCGCCTAGAACTCATTCGTAGATCTCGCCCTTGGCCGCCTTCTCCACCAGCGATTCCGGCGGCAGGAAGTGGTCGCCGTACCGGGCCGCCAGCTCGCGGGCGCGGTCGACGAAGCCCTGCAGCCCACCGGCGTACTGGTTGATGTACTGGATCACGCCACCGGTCCACGCGGGGAAGCCGATACCGAAGATCGAGCCGATGTTCGCGTCCGCCACGGTGGCCAGAACGCCTTCGTCGAAGCACTTCACCGTTTCGAGCGCCTCGGCGAAGAGCATGCGCTCCTTGAGGTCTTCGAAGGGGACGTCGCCGGTGCCGGACTTGAAGGCGTCGCGCAAGCCGGGCCAGAGGCCGGTGCGCTTGCCGTTCTCGTCGTACTCGTAGAAGCCGGCGCCGCTGCTTCGGCCCTTGCGGTCGTATTCGTCGAGCATGCGGTCGATCACGGCCTCCGACGCGTGCGGCGTCCAGGTGCCGCCCGCGGCCTCGACCGCGTTCTTGGTCTCGAGGCGGATCTTGCGCGGCAGTGTGAGCGTGAGCTCGTCCATCAGCTGCAGCGGTGGGGCCGGGTAGCCGGCCTGCGAACCCGCCTGCTCGATCGACGCCGGCTCGACGCCCTCGCCCAGCGCGGCGACGGCCTCGTTGATGAACGTGCCGATCACGCGCGAGGTGAAGAAGCCGCGGCTGTCGTTGACGACGATCGGGGTCTTCTTGATCTGGAGGGTGTAGTCGAAGACCTTCGCGAGCGTCGCGGGCGAAGTCTTCTCACCGCAGATGATCTCGACCAGCGGCATCTTGTCCACGGGCGAGAAGAAGTGGATCCCGATGAAGTCCTCCTGCCGCTTCACGCCCTCGGCGAGGGTGGTGATCGGCAGGGTGGAAGTGTTGGAGCCCAGCACCGCGTCGGAGTTCACGACGCTCTCGATCTCGCCGAAGACCTTGTGCTTGAGCTCGACGCTCTCGAACACGGCCTCGATCACGAAGTCGACGCCGGCGAAGTCGGCCGCGTCGGCAGTCGGCTTGATCCGGGCCAGCAACTCGTCGGACTTCTCCTGCGTGGTCTTGCCGCGCGAGAGGGCCTTCTCCTCCAGCTTGACCGCGTAGCTCTTGCCCTTGTCGGCGGCTTCCTGCGAGACGTCCTTGAGCACGACGTCGATGCCGGCCTTGGCCGACACATAGGCGATCGCCGCGCCCATCATCCCGGCGCCGAGCACACCGACCTTGCGAGCGGTGTACTTCTCGAAACCGTCCGGACGCGAGCCGCCCGAGTTGATCGACTGCAGGTCGAAGAAGAACGCCTTGGTCATGTTCTTCGAGACCTGCCCGGTGGCCAGGCTGACGAAGTAGCGCGTCTCGACCTTGATCGCGGTGTCGAAGTCGACCTGCGCGCCCTCGATGGCCGCGGCCAGGATCGCGCGCGGCGCCGGCATCGGCGCACCCTTGAGCTGCTTGCGCAGGTTCGCCGGGAACGCGGGCAGGTTCGCCGCGAAGCTCGGGTTCGACGGGGTGCCGCCCGGGATCTTGTACCCCTTGACGTCCCACGGCTGCACGCCGCCCTCGGGGTTGGCCTTGATCCACGCCTTGGCGGCGGGCACCAGCTCCTCGACGGTGTCGACGACCTCGTGGACGAGCCCCAGCTCCAGCGCCTTGCGCGGCTTGTGGCGCGTGCCCTGCAGCAGCACGTTCAGCAGCGCGCTCTGAATGCCCAGCAGCCGCACGGTGCGCACAACGCCGCCGCCACCGGGCAGCAGGCCCAGCGTGACCTCCGGCAGGCCGATCTGGCTGCCCTTGGCGTCGGCCGCGATGCGGTGGTGCGTCGCCAGCGCGATTTCGAGGCCACCGCCCAAAGCGGCGCCGTTGATGGCCGCGACGACCGGTTTGCCGAGCTGCTCGATGCGTCGCATCTGGCTCTTCATCAGCGTGCTGGACGCGGTGAACGCCTCGGCCTGCTCCGGCGTGGCCTGAATCAGGTCGCGCAGGTCGCCACCGGCGAAGAACGTCTTCTTGGCCGACGTGATCACGACACCGGTGATGTCGTCCTTCTCCGCCTCCAGCCGGTCGACGATCACGCCGAGCGACTCGCGGAACGCGGAGTTCATGGTGTTGGCCGACTGGTTGGGGTCGTCCAGCGTCAGCGTGACGATGCCGTCCGCGTCCTGCTCCCAGCGGATGGTCTTGCTTTCAGCCAGTTTTTGGTCCGACACAGTGGTCCTCACACCCGCTCGATGATGGTCGCGACGCCCATGCCGCCGCCGATGCACAGGGTCACCAGGGCGCGGCGCGCCTGGCGGCGTTCCAGCTCGTCGACCACTGTGCCGACCAGCATCGCGCCGGTGGCGCCGAGCGGGTGGCCCATGGCGATCGCGCCACCGTTGACGTTGACCTTCTCCTCGGGCAGGTGCAGGTCCTTCATCCACTTGAGCACGACGGAGGCGAACGCCTCGTTGAGCTCCCACAGGTCGATGTCGTCCGGGGTCAGGCCCGCGGTCTTGAGCACCTTCTGCGTGGCCGGCGTGGGGCCGGTGAGCATGATCGTCGGCTCCGAGCCGATGGCGGCGGTGGCGACGATGCGCGCCTTCGGCGTGAGGCCGAAGGTCTTGCCGACCTCTTCGCTGCCGACGAGCACGATGGCCGCGCCGTCGACGATGCCGGAGGAGTTGCCGCCCGTGTGGACGTGGTCGATCTTTTCGACCTGGTGGTACTTCTGCAGCGCGACGGCGTCGAAGCCGCCCATGTCGCCGATCGTGGTGAACGCGGGCTTGAGCTTCGCCAGGCCCTCGACGGTGCTGCCGGGGCGGCGGTGTTCGTCGTGGTCGAGGATCGTGACGCCGTTGAGGTCCTTCACGGGCACCACGGACTTCGCGAAGTAGCCGCCGGACCAGGCCGCCTCGGCCTTCTCCTGCGAACGCACCGCGAACCGGTCGACGTCCTCGCGACTGAAGCCCTCCATCGTCGCGATCAGGTCGGCGCCGATGCCCTGCGGCACGATGTACTCGTCGTACGCCGTGGTCGGGTCCATGAACAGCGCGCCGCCGTCGGAACCCATCGGCACGCGCGACATGGACTCCACGCCGCCGGCGATGATCAGCTGGTCCCAGCCCGAGCGCACCTTCTGCGCCGCGATGTTGGTGGCTTCCAGGCCCGACGCGCAGAAGCGGTTGAGCTGCACGCCCGCGACCGTCTCCGGCAGGCCCGACACGAGGGCGGCGGTGCGCGCGATGTCGGCGCCCTGCTCACCCACCGGCGAGACCACGCCGAGCACGATGTCGTCGATCGCCTTCGGGTCGAGGTTCGGGTGGCGGACCTTGAGCTCTTCGATCAGCCCGACCACCAGGTCGAGCGGCTTGGTGCCGTGGAGGGCACCGCCCTTGTTCTTACCTCGAGGCGTGCGCATCGCCTCGTAGATGTAGGCCTCGCTACTCACTGAACACTCCTCCGCGCAGCGGCGTGGTTGGACACTTCGGTGTATCTCACGGCCGAGCATACCGAGCCATGGGTGCTAATGCCCATTAACATAAGCCTGGCGAACCCGATGGTGTCAATGGGTTGCCCGCGTTCCGATTCGCGCTATCGTCGGTTCACCATGAGGACTCCAGCCCGCGGGTCGCGCCCCCGCGACCGCAAGGCACAGCTCGCCGCGGTGGCCGCGGGGCTGTTCCGCGCGCGCGGCTTCCACGGCGTCGGCATCAACGACATCGCGGCCGCGGCGGGCGTCACCGGGCCGGCGCTGTACCGGCACTTCGCGGACAAGCAGGCGATCCTGGCGTACGTCGTGCTGGCGGGGATCGACGACATGGAGGCCGTGACCGCTTCGGCGTTGTCGGGCGCTTCCGACCAGCTGGAAGTGCTGCTCACAGGGCTGGCCACGCAGGCCGTCGAGCGGCGCGAGATCGCTGCTTTGTGGCGCTGGGAAGGCCCTCATCTGCCCCGCGACGAGCGGCGCGAGATCCGCCGCCGGTCAGGCGCGGTACTCGACGCGTGGACGAAGGCCCTGCTGGCCACGCGGCCCGACCTGTCCGTGGACGACGCCGAGTTCCTGTGCTGGGGAGCGCTCTCGGTGTTCGGCAGTGTGGCCGTGCACCACACGACGGTGGCCCGTCGCAGATTCGTTCCGCTGCTCGTCGAGCTGGCCACGGCTGTGTTGAACAGCACACTCCCGTCCGGCGGCTCCGCGGAGCCGGTCCGCGACGGCCTTGGCACGCCCTCACGTCGCGAACAGGTGCTGGCGGCGGCGACGGCGTTGTTCGGCGAACGCGGGTTCCACGCGGTGAGCATGGAGGACATCGGCGCCGCGGCCGGTATTGCCGGGCCCAGCGTGTACCGGCATTTTCCGAGCAAGGCGGCTTTGATGGTGGCCATCGGTCACCGCGCGGCGGACCGGTTGGCTCTCGCTGCCGAGCAGGCCCTGCGGGCGCCGGACGAACGCTCGGCCCTGCGCCGCCTGGCGGCTTCGTACGTCCACACATTGCTGCACACGCCCGAGCTGCTGGTCTCCTTCACGGCCGACCGCGTCACCATGCCGGACCGCGACAAGGCCGATCTACTGCGTGTGCAGCGGGATTATGTGGATCAGTGGGTGGCGTTGCTGGCGGCCATCGACCCCACCTCGCCGGCCCGTGAGGCGAAGATCCGAGTGCATGCGGCGTTGACGATCGCGAACGACCTGACGCGGACCCGTCGGGTTGGCGGGCGGGCGAATCTGGAGGCGGAGTTGACGGCTTTGCTGCATGCGGTGCTGGAGTGCGCGGTTCCGTGAGGCGGAGAAAACACGAGCACCGCGGCAGTGGATGCCGCGGTGCTCGCAAAATCTCCCCGCTCAGGGAACCAGGTAGTTCCCGGCGACATCAGGCTTGGTCGGGTGGTAGTACTCCACGATGCCGTCGCGCCAGACGCGAACGGCGATTCGGTCTGCACCGTCGGGTTGGAAATAATCGAACAATGCGTCGACGTTTGCCGGACTGAATCCGATGGCCAGCATCAAAGCGGTGAAAAGCGGACGTTCGATCAGCCCGTCGCCGTCGGGGTCGCCGAGTTCGGATAGGGCGTCGGCGAAGAACGCCACGGTGTCGTCGAACTTCTCGGGCGAGAGGACGCACGCGGAAAACTCGGCGTAGCTCACCTTGCCGTCACGATTGGTGTCCAGTTCACGTTCGACAGTGGTCCACCACTTGGCGAAGGAGGCCTTCAGGGCGGCCTTCGCCTCGGGGCTCGAGCCGTCCGCCACCTGCTCGACGCGGCTGGACATCGCGGCGAAATCGCTCTCCTCCAAATAGTCGTTGTGATCAACATCGAACAAGTCGAAAACGACCCTAACCCGATCTTCGGCAGTGGCGGCCATGACTCCCCACATCATTCCGGCGAAAATTCCACATCGAAGTGTGCCGAGCCCCGGGTGATCATGAAACCGTTTCCACACTAAAGAGTGCAATTGCCGTCACCCGGCGAATTCACCGGAGAAGCGCAGCAGTTCGGCCGTTCGAACCGGCGCCGGTGACGCACCGCCACACCCGACTGGCGATCTCCTCCGCCACCCGCTAACCTACTCACGAGTAGGTACCCCGAGGGAGAGGCCACATGGCTGCGGCGAGGAAACGAGACGCGATGGGCTTCGGCCTGGCCGCGCTCACCCGGCTGGCCGGGAGCGAAGTGATCGACAGGGCCGGGCTGCGCGGGCCCGTGCAGAACTTGGTCAAAGCGGGCACCCGCAACGGTTTCCGCGCGGCGGGAGCGGCCACGCGGTCGTTCAAGTCGGTGCGGCGGCTCGGCAAACCCGCGCGGCTGGCTCCCGCGCAGGACGACGTCGGGCTGTTCGACCTCACGCCGAGCGAAGACCAGCAGCTCATCGCGGAAACGGTGACCGAGTTCGCCGCCGAGCAGCTGCGGCCCGCCGCCGCGGACGCCGACGCCAAGCTCGCGGCGCCCGAAGGCCTGCTCACCCGCGCGGCTGAGCTGGGCATCAGCCTGGTCGGCATCCCGGAGGAGCTGGGCGGGGCAGGCACGGAGCGTTCGGTCGTCACCAACGCGCTCGTTGCCGAGGCCCTCGCGCACGGTGACATGGGGCTGGCCGTGGCGGTTCTGGCGCCGTCCGCGGTGAGCACGGCGCTCGTGTCCTGGGGCGACGAGCAGCAGCAGGCCGACTACGTGCCCGCGTTCGCCGGCGACCAGGTGCCCGCCGCGGCGCTGGCGCTGCTGGAGCGCACGCCGCTGTTCGACCCGTTCAAGCCCGCCACCAAGGCCAAGCGCACGCCGAAGGGCTACCAGCTCGACGGTGTGAAGTCGCTGGTCCCGCGCGCGGCGGAGGCGGAGCTGTTCCTCGTTTCGGCCGATCTCGAAGGCCGCGGCCCCGCGCTGTTCCTCGTGGAGTCTTCGTCGGCGGGCGTCACGGTGGAGGCGGAGCCGGCGATGGGCCTGCGCGGCGCCGCGACCGGCAAGCTGCACCTGGAGAAGGTCGCGCTGCCGGCGGGTGCGTTGCTCGGCGGTGGGAAGGCCGACGTGTTCACCGAGGTCGTGCGGCTCTCGCGGCTGGGCTGGGCGGCGCTCGCGGCCGGGACGGCGAAGGCCGTGCTCGACTACGTGGTGCCCTACGTGAACGAGCGCACCGCGTTCGGCGAGCCGATCAGCCACCGGCAGGCGGTGGCCTTCTCCGTCGCCGACATCGCCATCGAGCTGGAGGGCCTGCGCCTGGTCACACTGCGCGCGGCGGCGCGGGCCGAGCAGGGCAAGGACTACGCGCGGGAGGCCGCGCTGGCCCGCAAGCTGGCCGTGGACAAAGGCATGCGCATCGGCAATGCGGGCGTGCAGCTGCTGGGCGGGCACGGCTTCGTGAAGGAGCACCCCGTGGAGCGCTGGTACCGGGACTTGCGAGCGATCGGCGTGATGGAAGGCGCCGTCCTCCTCTAGAAAGGCTTTCCGATGATCAACCTCGAAGTTCCGAAGAAGGCCGGCACGCTGATCAACCAGGCGTACCAGGCCGCGGCCGAAGTGTTCCGGCCGATCTCGCGCAAGTACGACCGCGCCGAACACACCTACCCCGCCGAGCTCGACATGTTCGCCGCCCTGCTCGACGGCCTCAACTCCTCCGGCGAAGGCGGCGCCGGCGCGGCGGGCGTGCGCCGTTCCCGTGACTCGGCCGGTGACGGAAACCGCAACGGCGCCAACCTCAACGTCGTCCTCGGCACGATCGAGATGTGCTGGGGTGACGTGGGCCTGCTGCTGTCCATGCCGCGCCAGGGCCTGGGCAACGCGGCCATCAGCTCCGTCGCGACGGACGAGCAGCTCGCCCGGTTTTCCGGTCTGTGGGCGGCGATGGCCATCACCGAACCCGACTGCGGCTCCGACTCCGCCGCCATCACCACCACCGCCGTCCTCGACGGCGACGACTACGTGCTCAACGGCGAGAAGATCTTCGTGACCTCGGGCCAGCGCGCCGACGCCGTCGTGGTCTGGGCCACTTTGGACCGCTCGAAGGGCCGCTCCGCGATCAAGTCCTTTGTGGTCGAGAAGGGCACGCCGGGCTTCGAAGTCGTTCGCGTGGAACACAAACTGGGCATCCGTGCGTCCGACACGGCCGTGTTGCGCTTCGAGAACTGCCGCGTCCCCCGAGAGAACCTGCTGGGCACGCCGGACATCGACACCGCCAAGGGCTTCGCGGGCGTCATGCAGACCTTCGACAACACCCGGCCCTTGGTCGCGGCCATGGCGGTGGGTGTCGCCCGTGCCGCGTTGGAGGAGACGCGCCGAATCCTGTCCTCGGCGGGCGTCACGATCGACTACGACCGCCCTCCGCAGCACCCGGCCGCCGCCACCTGGCTCGAACTGGAGGCCGACTTCGAATCCGCGTACCTGCTGACGCTGGAATCGGCGTGGATGGCGGACAACCGCAAGCCCAACTCCCTGCAAGCCTCCATGGCAAAGGCCAAAGCCGGCCGGACGGTCGTGGACGTGACGCTGAAGTGCGTCGAGCTGGCAGGTGTCTATGGGTACACGGAGGAATCGCTGCTCGAGAAGTGGGCCCGCGACGCGAAGATCTTGGACATCTTCGAAGGGACGCAGCAGATCCAGCAGCTGATCGTGGCCCGACGCGTGCTGGGGAAGACCTCGGCGCAGCTGAAGTAGACCCAGCCCTGCTCCCGGCTTCAGCGTCACAAAGCCCAACCAAGGAAGCCACAGCTAACATCCGCCCCGACGCTGCTCCTGGAGCGCCCGAGACTCGCCGCGACCACGCTCGAAGACGCGCTCACCCGACGGGGCTTCCTCGCCGGCGGGATCGGCGTGGGTGCTGTGCTCGCTTTGCCCCCCTGTTCCGCGCAGCAGGCCGCCCCGGCCGCCGGCAAGACGCGCCGGGTGTCCACTGTGAACGGTCCCGCGGACGTTCCCGAGCGGGCGCCGAGGGTGTCCCCGCGGACGCGGGCGAGCACGTCGGCGTGGTCGCGCTTGACTGGAAGAGGCACACTGCGTGCTCAAGTGAGTTTTTCCCCAACCCACTACACAATGAGCGGCCAAGGTGCGGAATATCGGATTGATCTCCGAACGATCGTTTTCCGCACCCTTGCCTTAACCTTCCCCGCATGACGAACCCTGGGGTTTACGGCCCGCCGAAGGGCGTGGGCCAGGCGCGGATCTTCATGTGGATCCAGGCCGGCATCCTTGCGCTTGGCTCGATTCTGCTGCTGGTCCTCGCGGGCAGGCTGGCCGCCACGACGGCCGGCGACACCGGCGTCGCCGGGCTGCTGATCGTGAACCTCGTGATCGACGTTGTGATGATCGTGGTCCTCGTCGTGTGCGCGCTCACGCTGCCGTCGGGCAAGCAGTGGCCGTGGGTGGCGGCGATCGTGGTCGAGGCGATCGTCGTGATCAACGGCATCATCACGATCATCAACTCGGGCGTGGTCGGGGTGCTGCCCATCGTCTTGGCGGCGCTCGCGCTGCGAGGCCTGATGCACAAGGACGTCCGCGCGTGGATCGCTGCCCAGCGCGGTCCCGCGCCCGCGATCTGACTCGAATCCCGAAAGCGGGCCACCTGGGTGGCCCGCTTTCGTTGCCGGAACTACGCGTGGTCGTCGAGGAACTCGTCTAGGTACGTCCACGTCGTACCCCGCGCCTTGCGCCCGGTGAGCACACCCAGGTGACCGCCGGGTGCGGTGCGGAAGCGCACCTCCGGCGCGTTGTCCAGCAGCCGCACCACGCGTTCCACGGAAGGCTGCGGGGCGATGGTGTCGTTCTCGCCCGCGACGACGAGCACCGGGGCCTTCACGCCCGACAGGCTGATCTTGCGCCCGTTGAGGTCCACGGTGCCCTCGGCGAGGTCGTTGGTGCGGAAGAGCCGGTGGTAGAGCTGCCCGAACGTGCGGCCCGGATAGGCGTACATGTTGTCCATGAAGTGGTCCACGGCCTCGATCTGCGCGAGGTAGTCGCGGTCGTCGAGGTTCTTGAGGATCGCGATGGGCTTCGTGATCTCCTTGCTGATGCCCGTGGCGCGGAACACACGGCTGACCAAATAGGACGGTGCGCCGCCGAACGCGCGGTAGACCGGCGTGAGCAGGTGACCGCCGGTGAGGTCGACGAGCGGGCGGAACGGCGCGACGATCGGGATCGCCGTGAAGTCGACCGGCGACGCGATGGCGGTGACGGACTCGATCGGCAGCTCCGGCTGGTCGGCGTTCACCAGCAGCGAGAAGATCCCGCCCAGCGACCACGACACCAGGTGCACGCCCTCGCCGCCCGCGTCCTCGCTCACCTTGCGGATCGCGCGCGGCAGCACCTCGTCGATCCAGTGCTCGATGCCGAGGCGTCGGTCGGAGAACGCGACGTTGCCGTAGTCGACGAGGTAGACGTTGCGCCCGGCCTCCACGAGGTGCTCGATCAGGCTGCAGCCGCGGCGCAGGTCGAAGCAGAGCGCGGGTGCGGCCAGCGGCGGCACGAGCAGGATCGGCGGCCCCGACACGGGCGCGCCGCTGTGGGTCATCCGGTACAGCGAGCGGTTCGGGCCCTGGTCGATGAGCACCCGGGGCATGGGGCGCAGGTCGGCGACGCCACCGTGCAGCACCTTCCCCACGACGTTCGACGCCGCCGCGGCCAGCCGTGCCGTGGGTGAAACCATGCGTGCCTCCTGAGCTCGACGTCTCGGAGGCAATCTTGCCCGGGGCAGCGGGCGGCATCAACACCGCCACACTTGCGAGTACCCGGCAACCACGTCCATTTCGGACAGTGTCCGGTGACCGGGAACCTAGTTCCCCGCGTCGGCCGCCGGAGCGCTCTGAGCAGCACGGGACTCGTATTCCGCCCGCGCCGGGGAATGCGCGGCCGACGCCAGCAGCTGATCACCACCGAGCGCCCGCACGAACCATTCGCCGAACGCGCGCGGGAACAGCCGCGTGATCCGGCCCGTGAAATCCAGGGATTTCGGCACGAAAACATCGAACTTGGGGTATTTCAGGGCATCCGCGATCGCCGAGGCGACGTCTTCGGGCCCCACGGACTTGATGAATTTCGCCTCGCCGAGCCCGGACGCCAGCTCCGTGCGCACCACCGCCGGCATCACGCACGACACCGACACGCCCGTGCCGCGCAGCTCGAGGTGCACCGCCTCCGACAGCCCGACCACGGCGTGCTTGGTCGCGCAATAGGTGGCCGCGCCCGGGAACCCGGACTTCCCGGCCATCGAAGCGACGTTCACGATATGCCCGGTCCCCCGCGGCTTCATCCGCTTCACGGCTTCGCGCGTGCCGTGGATGACGGCGTGCAGGTTGATCTCCAGCATCCGCCGCGTCGCCGCGTCGTCCTCCTCGTCGAGCGGCGCCAGCGGCATGATGCCAGCGTTGTTGATCAGCACGTCGATGGGCCCGATCTGGCGCTCGACCTCGTCGAGGAATTCGGTGAACGCTTTCGTGTCGGTCACGTCCAGCGGCAACGCGACGGCCTCCGGCCCCAGCTCGCCGGCCGTCTTCTCCGCGCGGACGTGGTCGAGGTCGCCCAGCACCACCCGCGCGCCGAGCCGCCTGAGCGCGGTCGCCGTGGCGGCCCCGATGCCCTGTGCGCCTCCGGTGATGACGATGACCTTCCCGGACAGCGTTCGCGGCTGCTTGGCCATGGCGGGCTCCTCCTGCGTCGACGGAGACGGAACACTATTGGCGTCGTGTCAATATCGTGCCCCGGCGCGGCGCCGAGCGCCAGTCGACTGCCTCGATCAGGGGCGCTGTTCGAAGACCTGACCGATCCAGCCGCCGACGTCGAAGCGGACCGTCGGCGTGAAGCCCTGGCGCTCGTAGTAGCGCTGCAGCCCGCCGTCGCCACCGGCCCAGCAGTCGACCCGCACGAGGCCGATGCCGCGTTTCCGGGCCACCTCCAGCGAGTGCGCCAGCAGCCGCGCGCCCACGCGGTGGCCCGTGAACCGGCGTGACGTGATGAGCAGCCCGATGTACAGCTCCCGCTCCCCGGCCGGCGGCACGTGTTTCGGGCACCGCTCGCTGACGATCAGCGCGCCAGCGGGCTCACCGTCGACCTCGGCGACGCTGAGGCCCGGCTCCTTCGCCATGTCGGCCACGCGCGAGGCCCGGTGCGGAATACTGCTCCACGGCTGATCACCCCACTGACCGGAGTTGCCGCGCGCCACCAGCCACTCGACGGCCTCGTCGAAGAAGCGCAGCAACGTGTCGGCGTCGCCGGGCTCGCCCGGGCGGATCGTGAAAGTCCCCATCTTCGACGTTGTACCCCTAGGGCAGCGTCAGGACCACCTGCCCGGCCTCGCCGGGTCCGCCGCGCCGACGACGAAGCTCACCGCGGCGTCGCCGCCCCGCTTCATGCTCGGCGGCGCGAGCCGAGCCCTGGCCGCGGTCATCGGTTGAAGCCCAGCTCCGCGATCCGCGTCGCGAAGTCCGCCCCCAGCTCACGCGGCAGGCTGTGCCCCGTTCCGGGCACCACCACGCGCCCCGGGGATCGCCGCCGCCCTGGCGCGCCCGCCGCTGAGGTCGCACATTCGGTCGGCGTCGCCGTGGATGACCAGTGTGGGCACCTCCGGCCGTCGCAGCCGATCCGTGCGGTCGCCCGACGCCAGCACGGCGATGGCATGCCCGGCGCGGGGCAGCCCCTGTCGAACGTCCGCCCCGCTCGCTCCGCGACGGCAGCCTCGTCGAACTCGAACCCAGGCGACCCCGTGATCCGCGACGCTCGCACCTGCCACGCCACGACCGCCGCCCGCACACTCGGCCGCTGTCCCATCTCGGCCATCAAGCAGCCCGGCCGTGTCACCCGCGAGGTCCGAGAGCGTGTAGGCCGCCGTCGTGAAATCCCCCGCGAGAACGGCCGGGAAATCCGGCGCGGGCGCGTCGTCGAAATGCGTGGACCGGCCGGAATCGCGGTTGTCGAACCGGACCACGTGCAGGCCGCGGTCCACTCGCCCCGCCGACCGATGTCCGGCTTGCCAGGTGGGTTGTGGTGAAAGGGGATCAACGGGCAGGAAGGCGTCTTCTGCCATGATCGCTCGCATGACCCCGGACAACCGCACGCTGCAGGCCAACGACTACGACAGCTTCGCCGAGGCGTACGCGGCCCAGAACGAGGGCGGCATCCAGAACGCCTACTACGAGCAGCCCGCGATGCTCCAGCTCGCCGGTGACGTCGCCGGAAGACGGATCCTCGACGCCGGCTGCGGCGCCGGACCCCTGTCCGCGGCACTGCGCGATCGCGGCGCGATCATGTCCGGGTTCGACCTCAGCGCCGGCATGCTGAAGCTGGCCCGCCGCCGGCTCGGGCCCGAGGCCGACCTGCGCGTCGCCGATCTGGCCGAGCCGCTGCCCTACGCCGACAACGCGTTCGACGACGTCATCGCGTCCCTCGTGCTGCACTACCTGGAGGACTGGGGCCCGTCGCTCACGGAGCTGCGGCGCACCCTCAAACCCGGTGGCCGCCTGCTGGTCTCGGTCGACCACCCCTTCGCCATCCACGCCCTGCAGCGCAGGGAGGGGATCAAGACCAACTACTTCGGGACGTACAACTGGACCGAAGACTGGACGTTCGGCAGCCAGACGATCCCGATGTCCGTCTGGATCCGCCCCCTGCACGCGATGACCGCCGCCTTCACCGCGGCGGGCTTCGAGATCTCGGTGATCAGCGAACCCATGCCCGCGCCGGAGGCTCGCGAGCTGTGGCCCGAGGACTACCGCCTGCTCACGATCAGCCCGAGCTTCCTGTTCTTCGTGCTGACCGCGAGCTGACGCACTAGCCCGCAGCGACGCCGAGGTGACGGGCGATGAGCATCCGCTGCACCTCGCTCGTCCCCTCGCCGATCTCCAGGATCTTCGCGTCGCGGTAGAAACGGCTGACCGGGTATTCGTTCATGAAGCCGTAGCCGCCGTAGATCTGGGTGGCGTCGCGGGCGTTGTCCATGGCGGCGTTGGAGGCGACGAGCTTCGCGATGGACGCTTCCTTCTTGAAAGGTTCGCCGCGCAGCATCTTCGACGCTGCCTGGTAGTACGCGAGGCGCGCGGTGTGGGTGCGCACCTCCATGTCGGCGATCTTGAACTGGATCGCCTGGTACTCGCCGATGCGGTGGCCGAACGCGACGCGGTCCTTCGCGTACTTGAGGCACTCGTCGACGCAGCCCTGGGCCAGGCCCACGCTCACGGCGGCGATCGCGACGCGACCTTCGTCCAGAATGGACAGGAACTGCGCGTAGCCGCGGCCGCGGATGCCGACCAGGTTCTCCGCCGGCACGCGAACGTCCGTGAAGGACAGCTCGTGGGTGTCCGAGCAGTTCCAGCCGACTTTGGAGTACTTGGGCGCCACGCCGAAGCCCGGCGTGCCCGAGGGCACCAAGATCGCGGAGATCTCCTTGCGGCCGTTCTCCATCACGTCGGTGACCGCCGTGACGGTGACCAATCGCGTGATGTCGGTGCCGGAGTTGGTGATGAAGGCCTTGCTGCCGTTGATCACCCACTCGTCACCGTCGAGCTTGGCGCGGGTGCGCGTGGCGCCGGCGTCGGAGCCGCCACCCGGTTCGGTGAGGCCGAAGCCGCCGAGGGCCTCGCCGGAGCACAGCGCGGGCAGCCAGGTTTCCTTCTGCTCCTGGGTGCCGAAGCGGTAGATCGGCATCGCGCCGAGGGAAACGCCGGCCTCCAGCGTGATCGCGACCGACGAGTCGACCCGCGCCAGTTCCTCCAGCGCCAGGCACAGCGCGAAGTAGTCGCCGCCCATGCCGCCGAACTCCTCGGCGAAGGGGAGGCCGAACAGGCCCATCTCCCCCATCTTGGCGACGAGCTCGTACGGGAACTCTTCCTTCTCGTACATCGGCCCGATCACGGGCGCGACCTCGTTGTGCGCGAAGTCCTCGACCGTCTTGCGGAGCGCTTCGTATTCTTCGTCCAGCCGGAAGTCGATCATCGTTGCTCCTCGTTCGGGGTCACCACGGCCAGGGTTTCGTCCAACGCCACCTGCTGGCCCACGCGCGCCGAAAGCTCGCTCACCACGCCGTCGATCGGCGCGGTCACGGTGTGTTCCATCTTCATCGCTTCCACGACCAGCAACGGCGTGCCGGCCGCGACCACGTCGCCCTGGGCGACCTTGACCACGAGCACCGTGCCCGGCATCGGGCTCTTCACCGGCCCGGCGCCCGCTGCTTCACCGCGGGCGGCCAGGCGCACTTCCTGGTCCGCGAACGCGAACCCGAAGCCGTCGCGGGCGAGCCAGACCGTCCGTTGCGGACCATCGGCGCGACGGTAGCGCTCAATTCCGCTGTCCCGCCGGACTTCCAGCACGTCGCCGACACGGGTCGCGGCCGCCTCGACCGGCTCGTGGTCGTCGACCTGCACGCTCGCCTGGGAAACAGGCCCCGTCACGCGCACCACGGCCTGGATCTCGCCGGCGCGCAGGCGGAACGTGACGCCGCCCCCGCCACCGATGCGCCACCCGTTGGGCACGTCCCACGGATCCACCACGGAACCCCTGGGCTGCAACGAAAGCAACCGGTCGAGCGCCGCCGCCACGAAGAACCCTTCGGGCACTTCCGACGACACCAGCGAGGGCAGCCGCCGGTCCACCAGCTCCGTGTCGAGCCGGCCCGCACGCACGTCCTCGTCGGCGAGCAGGCTGCGCAGGAACGCGATGTTCGTGCCCAGGCCCAGCAACGCCGTGTCCGCCAGCGCGCGGTCGAGCTTGCGCAACGCGGCCGTGCGGTCAGGACCGTAGGCGATCACCTTGGCCAGCATCGGGTCGTAGTTCGACCCGACCACCGCGCCCTCGGTCATCCACGAGTCGACGCGCACGCCGTCGCCCGACGGCTCGTGCACGGCCAGCACCGTGCCGCCGGTCGGGATGAAACCGCGGGCGGGATCCTCCGCGTACACGCGGGCTTCGACGGCGTGGCCTTCGAGGCGCACGTCCTCCTGCTTCACCGTGAGCGCTTCACCGGCGGCCACGCGTACCTGCCACGCCACGAGGTCGAGCCCGGTCACCATCTCCGTGACGGGGTGCTCCACCTGCAGCCGCGTGTTCATCTCCATGAAGAAGAACTCGTCCGGGTCGTGCGCGGACATGATGAACTCGACCGTGCCCGCGCCGACGTAGCCCACCGACCGCGCGGCCTCGGCGGCTGCGGCGCCCATCTTCTGCCGCGTGGCCTCGTCGAGGAGAACCGACGGTGCCTCTTCGATGATCTTCTGGTGCCGCCGCTGCAGGCTGCACTCGCGTTCGCCTAGGTGCAGGACGTTGCCGTGCTTGTCCGCCAGCACCTGGATCTCGATGTGGCGCGGCGTGGTGACGAACCGCTCCACCAGCAGGGTGTCGTCGCCGAAGGAACCCCGGGCCTCGCGGCGCGCGGACTCGATCGCGGCAGCGAGCTCCGATTCCTCGTGCACGAGTCGCATGCCCTTGCCGCCACCACCGGCGGACGGCTTGAGCAGCACCGGGTAGCCCACCCCGGCCACGGCCTCGGCGAACCCGCCCTCGGGAATGTCCACATCGGACACGCCGGGGACGACGGGCACGCCGGCCGCGGACACCGTGGCCTTGGCCCGGATCTTGTCGCCCATCTGCTCGATCGCGGCGACGGGCGGGCCGATGAACACCAGCCCCGCCTCTTCACACGCTCGCGCGAACGCGGCGTTCTCGGCGAGGAAGCCGTAACCCGGGTGCACGGCCTGCGCGCCCGTCACCTGAGCCGCAGCGACGATGGCCGGGATCGACAAATAGCTTTTCGCCGCCTCGGCTGGGCCGAGGCGCACCGCGGTGTCGGCCTCGCGCACGTGCTTGGCGTCGGCGTCCGCGTCGCTGTACACCGCGACCGAGCGGATACCCAGCTCCCGCAGCGAGCGGATCACGCGGACCGCGATCTCACCGCGGTTGGCGACCAGGACCGTGGTGAACAAAGAACCGTCAGACACGCTCATCACATCCGGAAGACGCCATAGTTGACCTCGGGCAGGGGCGCGTTGGCCGCGGCCGACAGCGCGAGCCCGAGCACCGTGCGGGTGTCCGCCGGGTCGATCACGCCGTCGTCCCACAGCCGCGCAGTGGAGTAGTACGGGCTGCCCTGGTGCTCGTACTGGTCACGGATCGGCGCCTTGAACGCGTCCTCGTCCTCGGCCGACCACTCGTCGCCACGGGCCTCGATCGCGTCGCGGCGAACCGTCGAAAGCACCGACGCCGCCTGTTCGCCGCCCATCACGGAGATCCGCGCGTTGGGCCACATCCACAGGAACCGCGGCGAGTACGCCCGGCCGCACATCGAGTAGTTCCCGGCGCCGAACGAGCCGCCGATGATCACGGTGAACTTCGGCACCCGCGCACACGCGACGGCGGTGACCATCTTGGCGCCGTGCTTCGCGATGCCGCCGGCCTCATAGGCCTTGCCGACCATGAAGCCGGTGATGTTCTGCAGGAACACCAAGGGGATCGAACGGCGGTCGCACAACTCGATGAAGTGCGCGCCCTTCATGGCCGACTCCGCGAACAGCACGCCGTTGTTGGCGATGATGCCCACCGGGTGGCCGTGGATGTGCGCGAAGCCGGTGACGAGCGTCGAGCCGTACTCCTTCTTGAACTCGGAGAACCGGCTGCGGTCCACCACGCGCGCGATCACCTCGCGCACGTCGTACGGCGTGCGCGAATCCGTGGGCACCACACCGTAGAGCTCGCGCGGGTCCACCGCCGGCTCCTCGACGGGCAGCACGTCCCACGGCCGCGGCGTGCGCGGGCCGAGCGTGGAGACGATGTCGCGGACGATGCGCAGTGCGTGGGCGTCGTCGTCGGCGAGGTGGTCGGTGACACCGGACTGACGGGAGTGCACGTCGCCGCCGCCCAGCTCTTCGGCCGTGACGACCTCTCCCGTCGCGGCCTTCACCAGCGGCGGGCCGCCGAGGAAGATGGTGCCCTGGTTGCGAACGATGACCGCTTCGTCGCTCATGGCCGGCACGTACGCGCCACCCGCGGTGCACGAGCCGAGCACGGCCGCGATCTGCGGGATGCCGCGCGCGGACATCGTGGCCTGGTTGTAGAAGATGCGCCCGAAGTGCTCGCGGTCGGGGAACACGTCGTCCTGGCGCGGCAGGAACGCGCCGCCGGAATCGACCAGGTAGATGCACGGAAGGTTGTTGTGCAGCGCCACTTCCTGAGCGCGTAGGTGCTTCTTGACCGTCAGTGGGTAGTACGTGCCGCCCTTGACGGTGGCGTCGTTGGCCACGATCACGCACTCACGCCCGGAGACGCGCCCGACGCCCGTGATGATCCCGGCGCTCGGCGCGTCGTCGTCGTAGAGGCCGCTGGCCGCGAGCGGCGAGAGCTCCAGGAACGGCGAACCCGGGTCCAGCAAGGTGTCGACGCGGTCGCGCGGCAGCAGCTTGCCGCGTTCCACGTGCCGAGCACGGGACTTCTCGGGCCCGCCGAGGCGGGCGGTGTCCAGGCGCTTGCGCAGGTCCTCCACGAGTTCGCCGTGCGAGGTGACGCTGCGGGCGAACGCGTCGCTGCGCGGATCCGCGGAACTGCTCAGTACCGGCGTGTCCATGACTCCCCGTCGAGACGTTGGTGATCCAAGACGTTAGCGGTCGTTAACTCCCCATCGGATGTTAGCGACCGCTAACCGGAGTGTCCAGCCAGGGTCCGGGCGCTCACACCTGCGTCAGCCCGGCCCGTCGCTCGCGGCTGCGAGCAGCGGGACCAAGACTTCGCTGACGGGTGTCGGGATGCCGTGGTGGCGCCCGCGGCGCAGCACGACCCCGTTGCGGACGTCCCATTCCAGCGGCCGACCGGCTTCGCGATCGGCCAGGATCGACGTGCCCGTGTCCGCCGGGTAGGCATGGACCGCGTCGATGATTTCCCGGAGCCCTCGTCATCGAGGTCGGCGCCCTCGGCCCGCGCCACGGCGAGGCACTCCCGCAGGTAGGCGCGCCCGAGCTCGGCGATGTCGGCGCGCGCGAACATGCCGGCGCGCCGGCCGGTGATGGCCATCAGCCCCGCGAGCGCATTCTGCATGAGCTTGCGCCAGGCCAAGGAGCGGAAATCGGCTGCCGCCTCGACGGTGCACAAGCTCCCGGCCGGCGCTTCGGACACCGCGCGGCCCGGCTCGGTGTCCGGCACCGACCAGCGCGCCCGGGCGCGCAGCCACACGGACCCGTCGGCCCGGGTCTGTGCCGGGAACCGCACGACACCGGGCAGCACCCGGCCGAGGCGCGTGCGGGCCGCGACGAGGGTTTTCTGCTCGACCCCGTTCGTCCGCGTCACCGCGACCGGCCGGGCATCAGACGGTCTGCCACGGCTCGATGCGGTTGCCCTCCGGGTCGGTGACCCAGCCGAAGCGCCCTGCGCCTGCCATCTCCTGCGTCTCCTCGGCCACTTCGGCGCCCTTGTCGCGCAGCTGGGTGAGCATGGCGTCGAGGTCGCGGACGCGGAAGTTGACCATGGTCTGCTGCGACTTCGAGCCGAAGCAGACGGTGTCGGCCTCGAAGGGGGCGAACAGGGTGGGGCCGGGTTTGTTGCTCCCACACCCCGGTCCCGTCGGCGTGGAGGCAGTCGCGGTACCAGGCGCCCAGGGCCGCCGGGTCCGCGGCGCGGATGAGGTAGCCGCTGACGCCGAGCACGCGTTCCACGGGCGTGATCCTGCCGGCGCGGCGGGCGTTTGCCCGGAAGCCGGGACTCAATCGGTGACGGCGTCGGAGATCCAGTCGGCGACGGGGAGGTCGCGGTCGAGGCATTCGACCGACAGCCGGATCGTCCAGCGCAGCGCTTGGAGCACGAGGCTGTCGACCTCGTTGGGCGCGGCGCTGGCCAAGGCGATCTCCACCTGCTCGCGCGCGGCCGCGGTGTTGCCGTGCACCTCGGCGAGCAGCGTGCGCACGGCGGTGCGCACGGGCGGGTCGGCCTGGTCGATGGAGACCTCTTCACCGTCCTCGTCGAAGACCTGGACCTTCACCGGAGCTGTACCGCCGTCACCGAGCGTGGACACCATGGCGCTGCACTCGCCGAACAGCAGCAGCATGAGCTCCTTGGTCTCCTCCGAGCGCGCCTGCGGCTCGTCGGACGACGGGGTGACCTCCTCGAGCGCCTCGGCGTCCTCGCCGAGACTGATGGCGACGAGCGCGCGCTGCGCCTTCTCCACGAGCCGCTGCTCGTCCTCGTTCCGGTCCGGGGTCACGTGCCTATCAAACACCAGCACCGGCTTCCGTGGGGATACCCCGAATCCGGGTGATCAGCCCGCCGCGGAAAGTGCGCCCAGAGCGAGCCGGCAGAGCAGCTCGGACAGCTCCACGTCACCGAGATGGCGGTTGTACGGCGTCGAGTTGATCAAGCCGAACACGGCGTGTGCCGCCGAGCGGGCTTCGCGCTCTTCGAGGCCGGGGATCGCGTCGCGGATCGCGCGCACCCACACCTCGACGTACTGGCGCTGGAGCGCGCGCACCTGCTTGCGGTCACTGTCGGTGAGGTTCGCGAGGTTGCGCTCCTGCACGGTGATCAGCGCCGGGTGGTCGAGCGCGAAACCGACGTGGAAGCGCACCAGCGCTTCGAGGAGCTCGAGCGGCGTGCCGCCCGTCTCGGCGCGGGCGGTGCCGCCTTCGAGCAGGTAGTGGCTGATCGAGTTCAGCATCTCCCCGAGGATGGCGTCCTTGCTGCGGAAGTGGCGGTAGAGCGCCGGGCCCGAGATGCCGACGGCCGCGCCGATGTCGTCGATCCCGACACCGTGGAAGCCGTGGTGGGCGAACAGCTCGGCAGCAGCGGCCATGATCTGTTCACGCCTGTTCGCCTTCTCGCCGTTCACGAGTGGGGTGGGGTTCGCCGGCATCTGGCCATAGTAGGGCGGCCGGTTAGCGAGCGCTAACTTCCGGCCCTACTTACTGCTTGAGCCAAGTGAGTCACCTGCGAATTCCGGGGTGCCGTGTGGGGATTCCACCTGGTATTCGTATTCCTCGTCGAGCCGTCACGACCAGGAGTGACCCATGGCTGAAGCCACCCGTCCCACCTCACGATCGTTCCTCCGGATGTGCGCGGCCCTGGGGGTCGCTCTACTCGCCTCTCTCGGCCTCGCGGGCATCGCCCAGGCGGCGCCCGCCAACTACGTCGCACTCGGCGACTCCTACTCCTCCGGGGTGGGCGCCGGGAGCTACGGCAGCTCGGGCAGCTGCAAGCGCAGCGCCAACGCCTACGGCCAGCTGTGGGCCAACGCCCACTCCGGCACCACGTTCACCTTCCTCGCCTGCTCCGGCGCGAAGACCGGTGACGTGCTCAACCAGATCAACTCGATGCCGTCCAGCGCCACCCTGGTCACCCTCACGGTGGGCGGCAACGACGCCGGCTTCACCGACGTGATCACCACCTGCACCCTCAACGGCGACCAGACCTGCATCGACCGGGTCGACACCGCCAAGACCTACGTGCAGAACACCCTCCCGGGCCTGCTCGACAACGTCTACCGCGCCGTGAAGTCCAAGGCGCCCAACGCGAAGCTCGTGGTCCTGTCGTACCCGCGCTTCTACACCGTGCCGGGCTCCTGCAACGTCGGCCTGAGTGACACGAAGCGCTCCGCGATCAACTCCGGTGCGGACACGCTGGCCTCCGTGCTGGCTTCCCGCGCTTCGGCCGCGGGCGCCCAGTTCGTGGACGTGCGCTCGGCTTTCGTGGGGCACAACATCTGCTCGTCGGCCGGCGACTACCTCCACAGCCTCACCTGGCCGGTGGACGAGTCGTACCACCCGACGGCGGCCGGCCAGCGGGGTGGCTACTACAACCCGTTGACGTCGGCGATCGGCTGATCTTTCTGCCTGTTGCTCGTTCGGAAGGGGCGTCCCGTGGTGGGGCGCCCTTTCTTGTTGTCGGGGGTATCGATCCGGTTCGATGTGGCACGGCGGTTTTGGCGCTCGCGCGGCGGTTTCGCCGGATGGGGTGGTCGTGCCGGGTTCGGCGGTCGCGCCGGAGGGTGGGGTTGTCCCGGCGCGAGCGCGGTCCACCGAACGGGTGCTGTGGACAACCCTGACTGAACACGGGCTGGTGTGGACAACTCCGGCTGAGCACGGGGTTTTGTCCCTGGCCGCCGATAAAATGGATCCTGGGCAGCCCCCGGGAGGGTGGGTTATGCCGCCGCGCGAGGGTTGTGCCGCAGCGATGAACAGCTGCGGGTGCTCGCCCGCGTCACGGGTAAGCACCGATCGGGCACGACCATGTTGTCCGGTCGTCGGACCAGAGGGCCGTGTCGTCGTGAGCGCGGGCGCGAGCCGGGCGCGCGGTGCCGGGGACCGTGGGCAGGCCGGCGCGGAGGTGCTCGACCACGAAGTCCTGCAGGCGATCCGCCGCCGCGGCGAGGAGGGCGGCGGCGGGCGCGTCCGCAAGGCCGAAGCCGAACGAAGCGCCGCCCGGCGCGGTCACGGTGACCAGGACCATGGAGCCGTTGAGGTGGGCGGTCCAGGTGAGGCCGCCCAGCCAAGCGTGGTGCGAAGCCGAGCCGGTGGCGTGGGCGAAGTCGCGCCGGATTGGGTACAGGTCGACGGAGAGCGGCCGGCCGGTGGGTCCGGATCGCGCGCCGACCGGGCCATCGGTGATCTCCAAGCGTGAGGTGAAGGCGTCGTCCACCACCTCACCGTGCCTCGGATCACCACCCCACGCCCGGTCAACCCAGCAAGGACTTCACCAAAGCCGCGATCTGCCCCGTCTCGATCAGGAACGAATCATGCCCATACGGCGACGAAACCACCGCCGTCTCACCGCCGACGCCCTCCGCGATCTCCGCCGACTGGTACAGCGGATAGAGCCGGTCGCTGTCCACGCCGGCGACCACGGTCCGCGCGCGAACGCGGCCCAGGGCCGACCCCACCCCGCCGCGGTCGCGGCCCACGTCGTGGGTGTTCATGGACTCCGTGAGGACCACGTAGGAACCGGCGTCGAAGCGGCGGACCAGTTTGTCGGCGTGGTGGTCCAAATAGGACTCCACGGCGAAGCGCCCGCGGCGCAGGGGGTCCTCCGAACCCTGCGGCCGGCGGCCGAAGCGTTGCGCCAGTTCGGGTTCGCTGCGGTAGGTCACGTGGGCGATCCGGCGGGCGACGCCGAGGCCGGCGTGCGGGCCCTCGCCCGGCGCCGCCGAGTAGTAGTCACCGCCGTGCCAGCCCCGGTCGGAGCGGATGGCGTGCAGTTGTGGCGCAGCCCAGGCGATCTGCTCGGCCGACGCGCGGGCCGTCGAAGCGAGAACCAGGACAGACGCCACCCGATCGGGCAAAGTCACCGCCCATTCGAGGGCCCGCATGCCGCCCATCGAGCCGCCGACGACGCCGGCCCAACGCTCGATGCCGAGCGCGTCGGCGAGCGCCGCCTCGGTCGCCACCTGGTCCCGCACGGTCACGGCCGGGAAGCGGCTGCCGTAAACCCGGCCGTCGGGATCGGGCGACGACGGGCCCGTGGAGCCCTGGCAGCCGCCGAGCACGTTGGGCGCCACCACGAACAGCGAGTCCGTGTCCAGCGCCTTGCCGGGCCCGACGAGCCCGTCCCACCAGCCCGCGCTGGGGTGGCCGGGCTCGGCGGGGCCGGCGATGTGGCTGTCGCCGGTCAGGGCGTGCTCGACGAGGACCGCGTTGGAGCCGTCCGAATTGAGCGTGCCCCACGTCTCGTACGCGAGGGTGTAGGACGGCAGCGACCCGCCGGCCTCCAGCGACAGTGCGCCGGGACCGGTGAACCACTGCCGCCTGCCGGGTGGGTCCCCTGCCCGCCACGCACCGGTGACGGGCAGGGGATGCGCACCGGAATCCGTCACAGTTCCGCCTTGGCGGCGCGGAAGCCCGCCTCGAGGTCGGCCTTGAGGTCCTCGATGCCCTCGAGCCCCACGGCGAGCCGCACCAGGCCCGGCGTGACGCCGCTCGCGAGCTGCTCCTCCGGGCTGAGCTGGCTGTGCGTGGTCGACGCCGGGTGCACGATCAGGCTGCGCACGTCGCCGATGTTCACCAGCTGGCTGTGCAGCGTGGTGCCGTCCACGAACTTCCGCCCGGCCTCGACTCCGCCGCGCAGGTCGAACGACAGCACCGCGCCCGCGCCGCGCGGCAGGTACTTCTGCGCGGCCGCGTAGAACTTGCTCGACGGGAGGCCGGCGTAGTACACGTTCTCGACCTCGTCGCGCTCCTCCAGCCACTCCGCGAGCGCTTGCGCGTTGGCGACGTGGCGCTCGAGCCGCAGCGACAGCGTCTCGATGCCCTGCAGGATCAGGAAGCTGTTGAGCGGCGAGATGGCCGCACCGGTGTCGCGCAGGATCTGCACGCGCGCCTTCGCCGCGTACGCGCCGGGGCCGAGAGCCTCCCAGTACTTGAGACCGTGGTAGCTCGGGTCCGGCTCGGAGAAGCCCGGGAACCGCGCCGGATCCTTGCCGAAGTCGAACGTGCCGCCGTCCACGAGCACACCCGCCACCGTGGTGCCGTGACCGCCGAGGTACTTCGTGGCCGAGTGCACGACCACGTCGGCGCCGTGCTCGATCGGGCGCAGCAGGAACGGCGTGGGCACGGTGTTGTCGACGATCAACGGCACGCCGGCCTCGTGGGCGACGTCGGCGACGGCGCGGATGTCGAGCACGTTGCTGCCGGGGTTGGCCAGCGTCTCGGCGAAGAACGCCTTCGTGTTGGGCCGCACGGCCGCGCGCCACTGCTCGGGGTCGTCCTGGTCGTCGACGAACGTGACCTCGATGCCGAGCTTCGGCAGCGTGTAGTGGAACAGGTTGTAGGTGCCGCCGTACAGCGACGGGCTGGACACGAAGTGGTCACCCGCGCCGGCCAGCGTGAGGATCGCCGCGGTGGTGGCCGCCGAGCCGGAGGCGAACGCGAGCGCCGCGACGCCGCCTTCGAGCGCGGCCAGGCGCTGCTCCAGCACGTCCTGCGTCGGGTTCATGATGCGCGTGTAGATGTTGCCGGGTTCGGCCAGGCTGAACAGGTCTGCACCGTGCTGCGTGTCGCGGAAGACGTACGACGTGGTCTGGTAGATCGGCGTCGCGCGGGCGCCCGTCGCGGGGTCGGGTGCCGCGCCGGCGTGAATCTGCTTGGTCTCGAAGGACCAGGCCGAGCTGTCTTCCGGCATCAGTTTCTCCTTGCGGCTCAAAGGGATCGGCTCCTCGGACGAAGTTAGCTCCCCTGAACGGCTCACCCAAGGGTTCCCACGGGCTGGGAGTACTCCGTCAACCTACCGTGCAAGTCGATCACCCGAGAGTGTGCCCGGACACGGCCGTTCGGGTGACCGTCCATAACGGACTCAGTCACGCTGTTGCAGCGCGAACCAGTTGCCCTCCGGGCCGGTGAACATCGCCCACCAACCCCACGCCGACCTCGATCGGGCGCCGGTCCTCCGGGTACGGGCTCAGGACGAGGATCGTGCCGTCGGGTGCGGTCACCGTCGACCCAGCGGTGGTCTCGTCGTCGTAGGCCCGTCGGCGGTCGCGGTGAACCCGACGATCGCCGACCAGAACTTCTTCGCCGGCGACTGGTCCGCCACGCCGACGACGATCTTGCCGACACCCACGATGGGCCTGGTCCCCCTCCGTTCGACCGTCGCCCGAAGGCTACCCGCGCCGAGCGCCCCGAACGCGTCTCGGCGAGGATGTATCCCGTGGTCTCGGTACGCAGCGTGGTCGACCGGGTGGGGCCGACGTTGCTCCACGCGCTCCAGCTGCCCGACGACTGCCCGGCGGCGGGCGACGTGGTGATCGCCGAGCCTGGCGTGCCCGCGGGCATCGCGGCGGGCGACCTCGTGCTCGGCGTCGCCACGGCGGCTCCGGCCGACGCGGCCGAGCTGGTGCGCGTGAGCGCCGCGCAGGGCGCCGCCGCGGTCCTGCTGAAACCGCCACTGGCGGCCAAACCCGCCGTGCGCCGCGGGGCGAAATCCGCCGGCATCGCGCTCATCCAGGTCCATTCGGCGACGTCGTGGGCCCAGCTCGTGTGGCTGCTACGCACAGTCCTCGACGCGCTGGGCGACGAATCGGAGTCCCTCGAAGACGGCGGCGACCCCGGCTCCGGTGATCTGTTCCGGCTCGCCGACGCGGTGGCGTCCGTGGTCGACGCACCCGTGACCATCGAGGACACGAACTCGCGGGTGCTCGCCTACTCCGCGCGCCAGGACCTCACCGACCCGGCGCGCGTCGCCACGATCATGGGCCGCCGGATCCCGGACGACGTGCTCGCGCGGTTCCGTTCGCGCGGCGTGTTCCGCGAGCTGTCTCGCGGGCGGCAGACGATCTTCGTGCCGGCCCAGCGCGACGGCACGCTGCCGCGGCTGATCGTGCCCATCCGGATGGGCGGCGAGCTGCTGGGGTCGATGTGGGCCGTCGTCGCGGGGCCGGTGTCGGAGGAGCGCGCGGCCGCCTTCGCCGACGCCGCGCCGGTGGTCGCGTTGCACCTGCTTCGGCGCCGCGCGCACACGGACGCGCAGCGCCGCGCGTCGGCCGAGCTGCTGCGCGCGGTCCTCGAAGGCCACGCCGGCCAGCGCCGGGTCGTGGCCGAGCTGGATCTGTCCGACGAGCCCCACCGCGTCGTCGCGATCGAGGTGACCGGCGGCGACGGGCGCGACGCCGAGGGCCTGCGACTGGCGCTGCTCGAACGCATCTCCCAGGGCATCGGCCGCCGCCCCGTCGCCACCGAGCTCGGCGGCCTGCTCTACGCGGTGGTCCCCGACGGCGGCGCCTGGGCCGAACTGCGCGACGCGCTCGCCGCGCAGCCCGCCTCCCGCCGCGGCGGCGTGCCCCGCGCCGCCGCCGGTGCTCCCGTGGCCGTCTCCGCGTTGGCCACTTCGCGCGCGCAAGCCGACGAAGCCCTGGGCCTGCTGCGCGCCGGCTTGGTGGAAGGACGCGTCGTCGCGTATGAGGACGCCTGGACCTCGCTGGTGCTGCACCGAGCCGCCACCGGCTCGGCCACCGCGCGCGTCGCGGACCTCGGCCCGCTCGGCCTGCTGCGCGCCCACGACGAAACCACGAAAGCCGGCTACGTCGACACGCTCTACGAATGGCTCCGCCACCCCGGCGATCCCCGCGCGGCCGCCGCGGAGCTGCGCATCCACCCGAACACGTTGCGGTACCGCATGAAACGCCTGCTGGAACTCGTGCCACTCGATCTGGACGATCCTGATGTCCGGCTGGCGTTGCTCACGCAGCTGGTGGCTCTGCGGTGGAGCTGACGTCGTAGGACAGGTCCTTGGCGCGAAGGCTTTCCGCCGTCAGCCGGTGCCCGTGGTTGTCTCGTTCGGGTAAGCGCGGGCCCCGCCGTTGCACTTCAGATCCCAGGTACGGCACGAGTGTCCGCCGTCCCTGCGCCACGTCGAACGCCCTCGCGGGGCCTCTCGTAACAACGACCGTGGAGGGCAGGGTTCCAGCAAAGTCCTCGGCGTGGGGCTCAGGTCGGGCACGACTCCCGGCTATCGTATTACCGCCTCAATCCATGCTCATGTGAGCGAGTTGTGCCCGCTGCGCGATCGTGCCTGGCCCCGGGCCAGGTCGGTCTGGCCGGACGAGCGCTCACCGCCGACGCCCTCCAGGGCCACCGCCGAACACGCCCACTGCCTGCCTCAACGCGGCGTGGACTCCGTGTTCACCGTCATGGAGAACCACCACCGTCTCGGCAACGCTCCGCCACACCACCAGAGCCCTTACCCGCTCGGAATACCCGCTCGACCAATGCAAAGACTTTGCCTGAACTTGCCTTAAAAAGCGCGGCTGTCCTTGGGGCTCGGGGACTGGCGCAATGCGCCCCACTGCGCCCCAACTGCGCCCGATGCGCCCCGCGTCGAACGCCAAGACCCGGACCCGTCCGGCTGGCGTTGCTCACGCAGCTGGTGGCTCTGCGGTGGAGCTGACGTCGTAGGACAGGTCCTTGGCGCGAAGGCTTTCCGCCGTCAGCCGAACCCAGACCGTGCCCCGCGCGGTCTCGTTCAGGTAAGCGCGGAACCGCGGATCCCACCGCTGCGCGTCAGGCCCCAGGTAGCGCACCAGCTTCCGCCGTCCGCGCGGTACGTCGAACGCCATGACCTCCGCGGGACCGCTCGCGACGACCTGGCGCACCAGGCCGGTCGTGAGGTCGCACACGTCGACCGTCAGCGCGAGCCGCGGGGAGGCACAGACGCGGCCGGGCAAGCGGGACCACGGGCCGCTGAGGAGCCAGAACGCCTTTTCCTCCCAGAGGTACCAGGTCGGACGCACCGTGGGACCGTCGGTGGCGACGCGCGCGGTGAGCGGCTGGGCGAGGAACTCGTCGACGTCGAACGGCGTCATGCGACCAGCAGCGTCTTGCCAACGGTGTCGCGTGCTTCCATCGCCGCGTGGGCGTCGGCGGCGGAAGCGAGCGGAAACCGTTGTCCGATCACAGGAGTGAGGTGGCCGGCTGAAGCGGCGTCGAGGGCGGACACCGTGAATGCGCGCAACGCGGCCGCGTCGCCGAGTGAGCGGATCACCGTGACGCCCCGGGCGCGAGCGTCCTCTTCGGACACTTCCGCCCACGCGCCACTCGCCAGTCCGTACACCGCCATGCGGCCACCGGGGCGCAGCAAGGAAAACGCGGTGGTCCCGATGGAGCCGCCCACCCCGTCGAAGACCACGTCGAGCGGTCCGACCGCCGCGGCCCAGTCAGCAGTCGTGTAGTCCACCGCCGCGTCCGCGCCGAGTTCGCGGGCCCGCGCGAGTTTTTCAGCGCTGCCCGCCGCCGCGACGACCTCCGCACCGGCCGTTTTGGCGAGCTGCACGAGCAGGCTGCCGACGCCACCGGCGGCAGCCTCGACGAGCACGCGGTCGCCCGGTGCGACGGCGGCGGCGTGAACGAGCCCGGTGGCTGTCCGGCCGTCGGCGAGCAGTGCGACCGCGGCATCCAGCGAAAGCGCGTCGGGCACCGGGAAGACCAGGGCCGCGTCGACCACCGCGCGCTGGGCGTAGCCGCCACTGCCGCCGGTCGACGTCACCACCCGCCGGCCCACGAGCGCCAGGTCCACGCCGTCGCCGACCTTGCTGATCACCCCGCCGACGCCGTTGCCGGGGATCATCGGCAACGCCGCCGAGGAAGGGCCGAAGCCCGACGCCCGGAACTGCGTCTCCACGAACGTCACGTTCACGAACGCCACCTCGACCAGTACCTGGCCCGGCCCGGGAGCGGGTCGGGCGCCTCCCCCGCCACCAGTACCTCGGGCCCACCGAACTCCCTCAACCACACCGCACGCATGCACGCCCTCCTCCGCGACCAGGTGCGACAGCCAACAACCTCGAGCGCGGTCGAGGTCAAGCGATTTGTGCCGGTGGCACCATGAAATGGCGGAAGAACTGTCCCACGCGCATGATGACACCACCGTCCGGGTGCATCACCGTGAGTGGCAGCACCTCGAACCAACCCGCCGCCAGGAGGCCGCCGTGCGTATCGCCGTTCCCCGTGAGATCAAGAAACACGAGTACCGGGTCGCCCTGACCCCGGCCGGCGTGCACGAGCTGGTGGGACGTGGTCACGACGTGTTCGTCGAGACCGGCGCCGGGGTGGGGTCGTCGATCAGCGACGAGGAGTACGTGGCCGCCGGCGCGAAGGTGCTCGCGACCGCCGACGAGACGTGGGCCGAGGGCGAGCTGGTGCTCAAGGTCAAGGAGCCGATCACCGAGGAGTACCCCCGGCTGCGCAAGGACCTGGTGCTGTTCACCTACCTCCACATCGCGGCCGACCGGCCCCTGACCGACGCTCTGCTGGCGGCAGGCACCACGGCGATCGCGTACGAGACGGTGCAGACGGCCACCGGCGCCCTGCCCCTGCTGGCGCCGATGTCCGAGGTCGCGGGCCGGCTGGCGCCGCAGGTGGGCGCGTACTCGCTGATGAAGCCGAGTGGCGGCCGCGGCGTGCTGCCCGGCGGCATCCCCGGCGTGCACCCGGCGCGGGTCGTGGTGATCGGCGGCGGCGTCGCGGGCCTCAACGCCGCCCGCGTGGCGCTGGGCCTGGGCTCGGATGTCGAGATCCTGGACACCAACGTCGACCGCCTGCGCCAGATCGACAACGACTTCGGCGGCCGCATCCGCACGGTCACCTCCAACCGCCTCTCGGTCGAGGAGTCGGTGCTGGAGGCCGACCTCGTGATCGGCGCCGTGCTGGTGCCGGGGGCGAAGGCCCCGAAGCTGGTCTCCAACGACCTCGTCTCGCGCATGAAGCCGGGCTCCGTGCTGGTCGACATCGCCATCGACCAGGGTGGCTGCTTCGCCGACTCGCGCCCGACCACGCACGACGACCCGACCTACCGCGTCCACGAGTCGGTGTTCTACTGCGTCGCCAACATGCCGGGTGCCGTGCCGCGGACCTCGACCTACGGCCTCACCAACGTGACGCTGCCGTACGCCTTGCAGCTCGCCGACCGCGGCTGGCACGCGGCCCTGAACGCCGACGCGTCGCTCGCCAAGGGCCTCAACACCCACGGCGGCGCCCTCACCAACGAGCCCGTCGCCACCGCGCACGGCCTGCCGCACACGCCCCTGGCGGCCGCCCTGGCGTGACCCTTCCGATCCACCTGGCGCCTCGAGGGGCCTCCGCGAACCAGCGGGGGCCCCTCGTGTTCTTTCCGGGCATCGCGATGGGGCCGAGGAGGAACCTCTGGCCGGAGCGACGTTCGTCACGCCGCGCGTCCCGTTCAGCGGTACCCGTTCGTCGATAGAAGTGCCCTTGACGAGGGGTTTCACGGTTCTGAACGTGCTTGTTCACCGGTTGCGGGCTCACTCTGTGAAGAAGTAATCGGTGTTCGTTGAAGACCCCGAGGAGCGAAGTCCGCACTTATTACCTAAGCTGGTACTCGGCGACCCGCTCCCAGTGACCCCCAGGCTGGTTGAGCGGGTCGCCCCTTTCGTCCCCTTCCTGTTCCCTCTTCGTGCCCCCGTGGAAGGGGCGAGGTACTGCCCGGGGCCGCCTCCGGAACCCCCACGGTGCGGTCGGTGCCGACCCGGCGTGGTTGCGGCGGCCGCGATGCGTTGCGGCACAACGGCTCTTCGGCGGCGTGGCGCGGTGGCGCGGCGGCGGCTGAAGGGTGAAGGGACTCGTCATCCCTTCAAGGCGGAATAAAAAGTCGGTCCCCGTGCCTAGATTGAGAACGTGACCACCACTGCGACGCGTGCGCGTCAAGACCGCCCGGCGGCTGAGACGCCGGCTCCTCCCGTCGGCTGGGTCCGGCGGCTCTCGGCCGCGTGCTGGGAGCACCGGGGCGTCGTCGTGCTCGCGATGACCGCGGCGATCCTGTCCGTGGGGGTGCAGGCGGCGAGCCCGCTGCTCGTGCGCGCGGCGGTCGACGACGCGGTGGCGGGCCACACCTCGGGCCTCGGCGGCATCGCGGCCGCGCTGGTCACGCTGCAGGTGGTGGCGTTCGGGTCGGCGTTCCTGCGCCGCTACGTCGGGGGCCGGCTCGCGCTCGACGTGCAGCACGACCTGCGCAACCGGGTCTTCGGCTCCGTCTCGCGGCTCGACGGCGGCAAGCAGGACGCGCTGCGCACGGGCCAGGTGGTCTCGCGCGCGATCTCCGACCTGCAGCTCGTCACCGGGCTGCTGATGCAGGTGCCGCTGTCGGCCGGGTCGGTGATCTTCGCGTTGCTCGCGCTGGGGGCGATGCTGTGGATGTCGCCGCTGCTCACACTCATCGCGCTCGTGGTGGCGCCGGCCGTCGGCATCATCGTGACGCTGAGCCGCAAACGGCTCTTCCCGGCCACGTGGTCGGCGCAGCAGCGCGCGGCCGACGTGGCGCAGCAGGTGGAAGAGACCGTCACCGGCGTGCGCGTGGTGAAGGGCTTCGGGCAGGAATCGCGTGAGGTCTCGCGGCTTGAGCGCACGGCGCGGCGGTTGTTCGCCGAGCGGCTGCGCGCGGCCAAGCTGTCCGCGGTGCCCACGGCCACGACCACCGCGCTACCGGCCTCCGGCCAGGTCGCGGTGCTCGCGATCGGCGGTGTCCTCGCGCTGAACGGGCAGATCAGCCTCGGCACCTTCCTGGCGTTCGCCACCTACCTCGCCACGCTCATCGGGCCCGCGCGGATGCTGTCGAGCCTGGTGGTGCAGGCGCAGCTGACGCGCGCGGGCGCCGAGCGCGTGTACGAGCTCATCGACGCCCAACCCGACGTCGTGGACAGCCCCGACGCGCGGCCGCTGCCTGAGGGCCCGCTCGGCGTCGAGCTGGAAGACGTGCGGTTCGGCTACACCCGCAGCGAGCCGGTGCTCGACGGCCTCACGCTCACGGCGCGGCCGGGCGAGACGCTCGCCTTGGTCGGCACGGCGGGGTCGGGCAAGTCCACGATCTCCCTCCTGTTGCCGCGCTTCTACGACGCGCACGCGGGGGTGGTCCGCGTCGGCGGCCTCAACGTGCGCGACGTGCCGCTGAAGCAGCTGCGGCAGGCGATCGGCGTGGTGTTCGAGGAGGCGTTCCTGTTCTCCTCGTCCGTGCGCGACAACATCGCCTACGGCCGTCCCGACGCAAGCGACGAAGAGGTGTACGCAGCGGCCCGCGCGGCCGAGGCCGACGAGTTCATCCGCGCCCTGCCCCACGGCTACGACACGGAGGTCGGCGAGCGCGGCCTCACGCTCTCGGGCGGGCAGCGCCAGCGCCTCGGCCTCGCGCGGGCACTGATGACCGACCCACGCGTGCTGATCCTGGACGACGCGACCTCGGCGATCGACACCGTCACCGAGGCCGCGATCCACGACACGCTGCGCTCGGTCACGGCCTCGCGCACCACGTTGCTCATCGCGCACCGCCGCTCCACGCTGCAGCTGGCCGACCGGATCGCCGTGCTCGACCAGGGCAAGGTCGTCGACGTCGGCACGGAGGAGGAGCTGCAGGCGCGCTGCCCGCTGTTCCGCGAGCTCGTGGCAGGCCCGGGCGACGACGTCGAGAAGCCGCACCGCTGCGAGGACCTCGAGCCCGACGCCGACGGCATCACACCGGTGCTGTGGCCCCGCGACGACGACCGCGACGAGGTCGACGCGCTCGCCGAGGCCGCCGCCGCACGCGGGGGCACGCCGGGCGGTGGAACCGGTTTCGCCGGCGGCGGGGCCGGGGCCGACGTGCCGCCGACGCCGGAGCTGCTGGAGGGCGTGCGCAAGCTGCCGCCCGCCGACGACCAGCCACGACTGTCCGAAGTGGACATCACGGCCGCCGACCCGGGGTTCCGGCTTTCGCGGCTGCTGCGGCCCGTGCGGTGGCCGCTGGTCGCGGTGATCGCACTGGTGGCGGCCGACGCACTGGCGTCGCTGGCGCTGCCCGCGCTGTACCAGCGAGGGGTGGACCACGGCGTGCAGCCGGGTGTCGTCGGCGTGGTCTGGCTGATGGCGGGCATCGGCGCAGTCGTGGTCGCGGCCGACTGGTTCGTGGTGCGCGGTCAGACGCGACTCACCGCGCGCGTCGGCGAGACGGTGCTGTACTCGCTGCGCGTGCGCAGCTATGCGCACCTGCAGCGGCTCGGGCTCGACTACTACGAGCGGGAGCTGTCGGGGAAGATCATGACCCGGATGACCACGGACGTCGACGCGTTGTCCACGTTCCTGCAGACCGGTCTGGCCACGGCCGTGGTGAGCGCGCTCACGTTGGTGGGCATCACCGTCGCGCTGCTGGTCACCGACGCGTCGCTGGCGCTCTACGCGCTCGCGATGCTGCCCGTGCTGCTGGTCGCCACGCTGGTGTTCCGCCGGGTCGCTTCGCGGGCGTACACGGAGGCGCGCGAGAAGGTCAGCGTGGTCAACGCCGACATGCAGGAGAACGTCAGCGGCCTGCGGGTCGCCCAGGCGTACACGCGCGAGGAGCGTTCGGCGGCGGCGTTCGCGTCGCGCAGTGACGAGTACCGGCGCTCGCGGCTGCGGGCCCAGCGCTACATCGCCACGTACTTCCCGCTCGTGGCGCTGCTGTCGGACCTGGCGACCACGACGGTGCTGGTGATCGGGGCCAACCGCGTGGCCGCGGGGACGCTGGAGGCCGGGGTGCTGCTCGGGTTCCTGCTGTACCTGCAGCAGTTCTTCTCGCCGATCCAGCAGCTGTCGGCCGTGTTCGACGGCTATCAGCAGGCGCGCGTCGGCATGGCCCGGATCGGCGACCTGCTGCGCACGCCGACGTCGGTGCCGCCCGCCGCGCACCCGATCGCGCTGCCGGAGCACCTGAGCGGCGAGGTGACGTTCAAGGACGTCGACTTCTCCTACACGGGTGCCGAGCAGCCGGCTTTGGAAAAGCTGTCACTGGACGTGGCGCCGGGCGAGACGGTGGCGCTGGTCGGCGCGACGGGCGCGGGCAAGTCCACGGCGGTGAAGCTGGTGGCGCGCTACTACGACGCCACGGGCGGCGCGGTGCTGATCGACGGCGTCGACGTCCGCGAGTACGACCTGCCCGGCCTGCGCGCCCGCATGGGCGTGGTGCCGCAGGAGGCGCACCTGTTCTCCGGCACCGTCGCCGACAACGTCCGCTACGGCCGCCCCGGCGCAACCGACGCGGAGGTCGAGGCGGCCGTCCGCTCGGTCGGCGCGCTCGACGGCGTCGCCGCGCTGCCCGCCGGCTTCCTCCAGCCCGTCGGCGAACGCGGCCGGTCGCTGTCCGCGGGCCAGCGCCAGCTCGTCGCGCTCGCCCGCGCCGAGCTGGTGAACCCCGACGTCCTGCTGCTCGACGAGGCCACCGCCGCTCTCGACCCGTCCACCGAGGCCGCGGTCCTGCGCGCCACCGAACACCTCGCGCGCCGCCGCACCACCTTCGTCGTCGCGCACCGCCTGGCCACCGCCGCGAAGGCCGACCGCATCGTCGTCCTCGACCACGGCCGCATCATCGAACAGGGCACCCACGCCGACCTCCTGGCAGCCGGTGGCCACTACGCCCGCCTGTGGTCCCTCGGCTGACGCCGCGCGGAAAAGCCTTCGCCAGGCAACGGCGCACGCCACGAGAATCAGGAGCGTGTTCGAAGAGAAGGCGGTCGAAGAGGCCCGGATCCCGGCCCGGCAAATCCGCGCGCGGCACGACGACCGGACGATCCGCGTGTACCAGGCGTACTCACCGGAGATCGCCGACGCGGCGCTGGCGGCGGGCACGTTCGTAGCGCCGTTCAAGCGGGAGCGGATGACGTGGATCAAGCCCTCGTTCACGTGGATGGGCTACCGCTGCGGCTGGGCGACCAAGCCCGGCCAGGAGCGCGCCCTGGCACTCGACCTGACGCGTGCGGGCTTCGCCTGGGTGCTCGCCCACGCGGCGCTGAGCCACTTCGACCCGCGGGTGCACCGCGACAAGACGGCGTGGAAGGCGGCGGTGCGGACCAGCCCGGTCCGCGTGCAATGGGACCCCGAGCGTGACGTTCACCACCGCCCGCTGCCGCACCGGTCGATCCAGCTCGGGCTGCGGGGCGAGGCCGTGGACCGGTACGTGGACGAGTGGATCACCGCGGTCACCGACATCACGCCGGTCATGCGCGCCGTCCGTGAACACCTCGTCGACGGGCGCGTCGCCGAAGCCCGGGCGCTGGTACCGGTCGAGCCGCGGTACCCGTTGTCCGCCGAGCTCGCCGAGGCCGTCCACGCAAGCGAAGACAGCTAGGGCAGCTCGCGCCAGGCCAGCTCGCCCCACCCGGCCGACGTGACCTCCGCCGCGGAGGCCCAGCGGACCGTGCCCGGGCGCACGTGGCTGTCCTGGCCGATGGACCAGTCGGGTTCACCCGGTTCGACGTGCTCGAAGTCGTCGATGCCGGCGGGGGTGTGCCAGACCACGCCGCAGGAGTCGCACCTGAGGACGACCTTGCCGTTCTCGACGACCAGGGGGCGGATGAGCCCCTGGTCCCAGAACGAGGGACATTCGACGAGCCACATCGTGCAGCACCACCTCGGAGCGCCAGGGCGGCCGCACAGCCGACGTGGGCCGCATCCTCCCGACAGTGCACCGGGCAGGCGTGAACACGTGCGGGCGCCTCGGCGAAGGAGGCACCAACGTTGCCCGAAATAGTCGTGACAGGCGAATTTCTTTACCTCAAGAGTCCGCTCCTCGGGACACTTGATCGAGTCAGTGATCGATCCCCTAGTGCGCCAGGCCTCACACAGGGCAGTTCCATCACACGGCCGTCACAGAGGGGGTTAGCCTGGTAGGCGCATTAGCACAGACAAGATCGAGACGGATAGAGGCGAGCCCAAGCCGTGTCCAGCAGCAGCCCTGCGTCACAGTTCGGCCCCAACGAGTGGCTGGTCGAGGAAATGTACGACCAGTTCCTCGCGGACCCTTCCTCAGTCGATGCCGCCTGGCACGACTTCTTCGCAGACTTCAAGCCGACGCAGACGGCACAGGCTAAGGCCGACAGTGCGCGCCAGAGCGCCGCCGCCACCACTGCGGCCAGCGGTAACGGCCACGCGACGGAACCGTCCGCCAAGGCGGTCCAGAACGCCGAGTCGGCCGCCCGGCAGTCGGCGCCGGCCAAGCCGGCCGCGGCCCCCGCCCCGGCTCCGGCTCCGAAGAGCGCGCCCGCGAAGCCGGCTCCCAAGCCCGCCGCGAAGGAGCCCGCCGCCGCGCCGGCCGCGAAGGAAGAGCCCGAGACCAAGCAGCTGCGCGGCGCCGCCGCGGCGATCGCGAAGAACATGGACGCCTCGCTGTCCGTGCCGACCGCGACCAGCGTGCGCGCCGTCCCGGCGAAGCTGATGGCGGACAACCGCATCGTCATCAACAACCACCTCAACCGCACCCGCGGCGGCAAGATCTCCTTCACGCACCTCATCGGCTACGCCATGGTGCGGGCGCTGAAGGACTTCCCGAACATGAACCGCCACTACCAGCTGATCGACGGGAAGCCCTTCGCGGTCACGCCGGAACACGTGAACTTCGGCCTCGCCATCGACATGAAGGGCAAGGAGGGTGCGCGCACCCTCGTCGTGGCCTCGGTCAAGGGCGTCGAGGACATGTCCTTCCTGCAGTTCTGGCAGGCGTACGAGGACATCATCAAGAAGGCCCGCAACAACAAGCTCACCGCGGACGACTTCGCCGGCACCACCATCTCCCTGACCAACCCGGGCGGCATCGGCACCAACCACTCGGTGCCGCGCCTGTCGGCCGGCCAGGGCGCGATCATCGGCGTCGGCGCCATGCAGTACCCGGCGGCCTTCGAGGGCACGAGCGAGAAGACGCTGGTCGACCTGGCCGTCAGCAAGATCATGACGCTGACGTCGACCTACGACCACCGCATCATCCAGGGCGCCGAGTCCGGCGAGTTCCTCAAGCGCATCCACGAGCTGCTGCTCGGCGGCGACGGCTTCTACGACGACGTCTTCACCAGCCTGCGCCTGCCGTACGAGCCGATCCGCTGGGTCGCCGACATCCCCGAGGGCCCGGTCGACAAGACCGCCCGCGTGATCGAGCTGATCGACGCGTTCCGCACGCGCGGCCACCTGATGGCCGACACGGACCCGCTGAACTACCGCCAGCGCAGCCACGTCGACCTCGACGTCATCTCCCACGGCCTCACGCTCTGGGACCTCGACCGCGAGTTCCCGGTCGGCGGCTTCTCCGGCCAGGAGCGCATGACCCTGCGCGACATCCTGGGCGTGCTGCGCAACTCGTACTGCCGCACCGTCGGCATCGAGTACACGCACATCCTCGACCCCGAGGAGCGGCGCTGGATCCAGGACCGCGTGGAGATCCCGCACGAGAAGCCGGACTCCACCGTCCAGAAGTACGTGCTGTCGAAGCTCAACGCCGCCGAGGCGTTCGAGACCTTCCTGCAGACGAAGTACGTCGGCCAGAAGCGCTTCTCGCTGGAAGGCGGCGAGACGGCGATCCCGCTGCTCGACACCATCCTCGACAAGGCCGCCGAGCACGAGCTCGACGAAGTCGTGATCGGCATGCCGCACCGCGGCCGCCTCAACGTGCTGGCCAACATCGTCGGCAAGCCGATCAGCCAGATCTTCCAGGAGTTCGAGGGCAACCTCGACCCGGGCCAGGCCCACGGCTCCGGTGACGTGAAGTACCACCTCGGTGCCGAGGGCAAGTACTTCCGCATGTTCGGCGACGGCGAGACGAAGGTGTCGCTGGCCTCGAACCCTTCGCACCTCGAGACGGTCGACCCGGTGCTCGAGGGCATCGTCCGCGCCAAGCAGGACATCCTCGACAAGGGCGACAGCACTACCGGGGGCTACTCGGTATTGCCGGTCCTGATGCACGGCGACGCGGCGTTCGCGGGCCAGGGTGTCGTGGCCGAGACCCTGAACCTCGCGCTGCTGCGCGGCTACCGCACCGGCGGCACCGTGCACGTGATCGTGAACAACCAGGTCGGCTTCACCACCGCGCCCGAGCACTCGCGCTCGTCGCAGTACGCCACCGACGTCGCGAAGATGATCGGCTCGCCGATCTTCCACGTGAACGGCGACGACCCCGAAGCCGCCCACTGGGTGGCCAAGCTGGCCGTGGATTACCGCCAGGCGTTCCACAAGGACGTGGTCATCGACCTGATCTGCTACCGCCGCCGCGGCCACAACGAGGGCGACGACCCCTCGATGACGCAGCCGGCGATGTACGACATCATCGACACGAAGCGCTCGGTCCGGAAGACCTACACCGAGGCGCTGATCGGCCGCGGGGACATCTCCGTCGAAGAGGCCGAAGCCGCGTTGCGCGACTTCTCCAGCCAGCTTGAGCACGTCTTCAACGAGGTGCGCGAGCTGGAGAAGCACCCGGCGAAGGCAAGCCCCTCGGTCGAGGAAGAGCAGCAGGTGCCGGCAAAGGTCACCACCGCCGTCTCGAAGGACGTCGTGGAGCGGATCGGCGACGCGTTCCTCAACGTCCCCGAGGGCTTCACCCCGCACCCGCGCGTGAAGCCGGTCATGGAGCGCCGCCACAAGATGTCGCGCGAAGGCGACGTCGACTGGGCGTTCGGCGAGCTGCTCGCGTTCGGTTCGCTGGCGATGGAGGGCCGTCTGGTGCGGCTGTCCGGCCAGGACTCGCGCCGCGGCACGTTCACGCAGCGGCACTCGGTGTTCATCGACCGCAAGACCGGCCAGGAGTACTCGCCGCTGCAGAACCTGGCCGAGGGCCAGGGCCGCGTGATGATCTACGACTCGGCGCTGTCGGAGTACGCGGCCGTCGGCTTCGAATACGGCTACGCCGTGGCGAACCCCGAGTCGCTGGTCATGTGGGAAGCGCAGTTCGGTGACTTCGTCAACGGCGCGCAGACCGTGATCGACGAGTACATCTCCTCGGGCGAGGCCAAGTGGGGCCAGCGCTCCGACGTCGTGCTGCTGCTGCCGCACGGCCACGAGGGCCAGGGGCCGGACCACACGTCCGGCCGCATCGAGCGCTTCCTCTCGCTGTGCGCCGAGGGCTCGATGACCGTCGCCGTGCCGTCGACCCCGGCGAACTACTTCCACCTGCTGCGCCGCCACGCCCTCGACGGCATCCAGCGTCCGCTGGTGGTCTTCACTCCGAAGTCGATGCTGCGCAACAAGGCCGCGACGTCGGCGGTCGAGGACTTCACCGGCCAGAGCCGGTTCATGTCCGTCATCGACGACACCACCCAGAACCCCGAAGGCGTCCGAAAGGTGCTGCTGACCTCGGGCAAGCTGTACTGGGAGCTGGTGGCCGAGCGCGCCAAGCGCGAGGCGAACGACGTCGCGATCGTGCGCATCGAGCAGTACTACCCGCTGCCGAAGCGCAAGCTGCTCGCCGCCATCGAGCGCTACAGCAACGCGCAGCAGATCGCGTGGGTCCAGGAGGAGCCGGAGAACCAGGGTGCGTGGCCGTTCTTCGGTCTCAACCTGCCGCGGAAGTTCCCGGAGGTCTTCGCCGGTCTGCAGGTCGTCTCGCGCCGCCCGATGGCCGCGCCGTCGGCGGGTTCGTCGAAGGTGCACGAGGTGGAGCAGAAGGCGCTGATCTCGAAGGCGTTCGACTGATCGCCGGTTTTTCTCCGGAGGCCACCACGGTTCACCCGTGGTGGCCTCCGGGCGTTTCTGCGGCTCGAGCGGGTGGTATTTCTATACCGGCCAGTGTTAAAGTGGCGGTATAACTATACCTTTTGTGCTGCGAGGTTTTTCGTGATCGAACTGAAGACGCCTGCGGAGATCGACCGCATGCACGTGGCCGGCCGCTTCGTCGCGGAGGTCCTCACCGAGGTCGGCGGGCTCGCCGACGTGGGCGTCAACCTCCTGGACCTCGAGCACCACGCGCGCGGCATGATCAAGCGGCGCGGAGCCGAGTCGTGCTACTGGGACTACGCGCCTTCGTTCGGCAAGGGGCCGTTCCGCAACGTCATCTGCCTTTCGGTGAACGACGCGGTCCTGCACGGCCTGCCCCACGACTACGTGCTGTGCGACGGCGACGTGCTCACCGCGGACCTCGCGGTCGGTGTCGACGGCTGGGTCGCCGACTCGGCGCGCACGGTCATCGTCGGGACTCCGGCCGAGGAGGACCTGCGGATCATCCGGGCCACGGAGGAAGCGCTGGAGGCGGCGATCTCGGCCTCTCGGCCGGGTAACCGCCTCGGCGACATCTCCGCGGCGATCTACGCCGTGGCCGTTTCGTACGGCTACCCGGTCAACACGGAGTTCGGTGGACACGGCATCGGCCGCACCATGCACGAGGACCTGCACGTCTCCAACAAGGGCACGGCGGGGCGCGGCTTGAAACTCCGGCCTGGTCTCACGCTCGCGCTGGAGCCTTGGTTCGCGCGCACGACGGACCGGATCGTGTACGACCCCGACGGCTGGACGATCCGCTCCGCCGACGGTTCACGGACGGCACACTCCGAGCACACGGTGGCCGTGACGCAGGACGAGCCGTTGGTGCTTACGCGACGTGAAGGGGAACTGCCCGCTTCCTCGTCGGAGGGATGACCCCGGCGGGTACCTCGTCAGTCGGGGTCGCCGGTGCCGTCGGTACCGGAGTACACCAGGACGTTCGGCGATCCCGTGCCCGCGTCGGTGATCTCGTCCTTCGTCCCCGCGTCCACCAGCGCGTCGCGGACCTCTTCGGGTGTGGCCGACGGGTGGTCCGCCAGGTACAGCGCCGCGGCGCCGACCACGTGCGGAGTCGCCATCGACGTGCCGCTGATGGTGTTGGTCGCGGTGTCGTCGCCGATCCAGGCGGAGGTGATGTCGGTGCCCGGCGCGAAGAGGTCGAGGCACGAGCCCGTGTTGGAGAAGGCGGACCTGGCGTCGGTGTCCGTGGTGGAGCCGACGGTGATCGCCTCGGGCACGCGGGCGGGCGAGGCGTCACACGCACTGCCGCCGTAGGAGTTGCCGCCCGCGATGCCATACGTGACACCCGCGGCGATGGACCGCTGCACGGCCTCGTCCACCACAGTGGACACTGCGCCGCCGAGGCTCATGTTCGCCACGGCCGGCAACTCGGCGTTCTCGGTGACCCAGTCGATGCCGGCAACGACCTGGTCGAGCGTTCCGCTGCCGGTGCAGTCCAGCACGCGGACCGCGGTCAGGCTGACTTCCTTCGCCACGCCGTAGGTCGTGCCGCCGATCGTGCCGGCCACGTGAGTGCCGTGGCCGTAGCAGTCGGTGGCGTCGGAGTCGTTGTCCACGAAGTCGTACCCGGAGACGGCGCGGCCGTCGAACTCGGAGTGGGTGAGGTTGATCCCGGTGTCGATCACGTACGCGTGCACGTCGGCGGCCGTCGTACTGTAGGTGTAGTCCTCGTCCAGCGGCAGCTCACGCTGGTCCACCCGGTCGAGGCCCCACGACGGCGGGTCCTGCTGGTCCGTCAAGGCGTGGACCACGCGGTTCTGCTCCACAAAGGACACAGCGGGGTCGGCGGCGGTGCGCTTGGCCTGCGTCTCGGACATCGTGCCGGTGAAGCCGCGCAACGCCTTCGAGAACGTGCGCTCGACCGAGCCGCCGTGGCGGCCGGTCACGTCCTTCGCCGTCGACTCCACCGAGGCGCCGTCCTTGAGCACCACGAGGTAGCTGTCCTTCACCGCACCGGCACCGCCCGCACCGACGATCGCGCCCTCCTGAGCGGACGCCACGCCGCTCCCGAACACGGTGACGGTCGCGATCGAGGCGGCACTCCCCAGGATCGTCAGGCTTCTGGTCACTGTTCCCCGAGCTTTGCGCACAGTTCGTCCCTCCTCGACCAGCGCGAACACCAGTTGGCCTGAGGCTAGGTGCGCGGCACTGGTCGCAGGAAGAAGAGCCGTCTCGGAGGTTTTCACCGCGTTGCGCTGTTCGGACCATTCCGCGTGGTCGGAAAACGGTTTTACCCGCGCACGCGCAGCCAGGAAGAATTCACCCGTGCTGATCCGCCAAGCCGTTCCCGCCGACGAGACCGCGATTCGCGCCGTGCACACGGCCGCGTTCGCGCAGCCCGGGCTCACCACGGTGCCCGAGGCCGTGCTCGTCGACGGGCTGCGCGCGGACGGGGACCTCATTTCCGCGCTGTCGCTGGTCGCCGAGCAGGGCGGCCACATCGTCGGCCACGTCTGCTCAAGCCCCGGCAAGCTGGACGAAGACCGCAGCAGCGCCGCAGGGCTCGGGCCGCTCAGCGTGCTGCCGGAGTTCCAGCGCAGTGGGGTCGGGTCGGCGCTGATGCACACGACACTCGAGGCCGCCGATGCGCTCGGGTTCGCGGTGGTGGTTCTGCTGGGCGATCCGGGGTACTACCGCAGGTTCGGGTTCGTGCCGGCCGAGCAGCTGGGGATCACGCCGCCGGTGCCCGAATGGGCGCAGCACTTCCAGGCTCGCACGTTGACCGCCCACAAACCGGAAAACCGGGGCGCCTTCCGGTACGCGCCCGCGTTCGAACGACTGTGAAGGAAAGCCGATGACCATCCTCTGGCGACCCACCGGGCCGGTGGAGCTGGAGCTCGTGCGGGAGCTGCGGTGGCGCGCGTGGCCGCCCCGATTGCCGGAGCAGCCGATCTTCTACCCCGTGCTCAACGAGGACTACGCGGTGCGCATCGCGAGGGACTGGAACGTGCGCCACGACGGCGCCGGGTTCGTCACGCGGTTCGAGGTGGTGACGGAGTTCCTGGAGCGCTACCCGGTGCGGCAGGCGGGCGGCGAGACGATCCTCGAGCTGTGGGTGCCCGCCGAGGAGCTGGCGGAGTTCAACCGGCACATCATCGGTGAGATCGAGGTCGTGCGCGAGTTCCGCTGACCGCTCAAGCCTTCAGGTGGTTGCGTGCCAGGAAGTCGTCGGCGATGTCCAGCGGGTTGCGTTTCTCGTCGGTGAACTGGACGTTCAGCTCGGTCAGCTCGTCGGTCGTCAGGGCCGCCGAGACGCGGTTCAGGGCGGCGACCTCGCCCGGGGACAGAGTCCCGCGGGCGACCAGCGGCACGATGTTCTGCGCCGGGAACATGTTCTTGTCGTCGTCGAGGGGCACGAAGCCGTTGGACTTGATCGTCGACGACGTGCTGAACAGGTCGGCCACCTGGACCTCGCCGGACTTCAGCGCGGCCACGGTGACGGGGCCGCCGGTGTCGGTGGTGCGGATCTCCTTGAAGGAGCAGCCGTACAGTTGCTCGACGCGGTCCTTCCAGCGGCTGCTCCACTGACCGGGCCCGCCCATCACCAGCTCGCCGCAGCGGCGGCCCAGGTCCGAGAACGTCCGCACGCCCGCAGCCGCCAGCTCGGGGCGCACGACGAGCAAGTCCTTGTCCTGCGCCGGCGCCTGGTCGAGAACCTCGAACCCGACGGGCAGCTTCTGCTTGAGCTGCGCGTACACGTCGTCCGAAGTGGTCGCCTGCGTGTCCTTGTCGAAGTAGCGCAGGAGGTTGCCGCTGTAGTCGGGCACCACCGAGAGGGACTTGTCCTGCAAGGCCTTCACCACGACCTCGCGGCTGCCGACCGGCGGGCGCACTGTGACGTTCGAAGCGCCGGCGTTGCGCAACGCGCCGGCGTAGATCTGGGCCAGCAGCAGGCTTTCGCCGACATCGGAGGCGCCGATGATGATGTCGCCCGCCGTGCCGCCCTCACCGCCGCCGGCGAGCGGGTTGCCACACCCCGCAACAACCAAAGCCAAGGACAAGACCACACAACCCCAGCGCCTCACACCACACCTCCCGCCGCCGCGGCCGAGCCGGTGCTCACCTGCGCGGCGAGCCGGACGCCCTTCGGCACGAGTGCGCGCTGTGCCGCGGCGAGCACCAGGTCGAACACGATCGCCAGCAGCGCCGTGAGGATGGCGCCCGCGACGACCTCCGTGTAGTCCAGGATGGCCAGCCCGTCGAGCAGGAACCGGCCGAGGCCGCCGAGCCCGACATACGCGGCGACGGCCGCCGTCGCGATCAGCTGCAGCACGGCGTTGCGGATCCCGCCCAGCACCAGCGGCAACGCGATCGGCAGCTCGACCTTCCACAGCTGCTGCCAGCCCGTCATGCCGATGCCCTCGGCGGCGTCGACCACGTCGTGCTCGGCCGCCTGCAGGCCCGCGTACGTGCCGGCCAGTACGGGCGGGATCGCCAGCACCACGAGCCCGATGATCGTGGCCGTGGTGCTCTCGGTGAAGAGCAGGAACAGGAACGTGACGAGCCCCAGCGTCGGCAGCGCGCGGACCGCGTTGCCCGCGCCCACCACCACGGCGCCGCGGCCGGTGTGCCCGACCCACAGACCGAGCGGGAACGCGATCACGACGGCGATGACCAGCGCGATCAGCACGTAGCCGATGTGCTCGCCCAAGCGCGTGGCGATGCCGTCCGGGCCCTGCCAGTTGGCGACCGTGGTGAACCAGTCGAAGACGTTCACGCCACCTCCGCGAGCACGGGCGCGCGGCCGGCGCGCTCCCACGGGGTGAGGACGTTGCGCAGTCGCACGAGCACCACGTCGACGACCAGCGCCAGCAGCAACGTGAGCACGACGCCGACCACGATCGGCGAGAAGTACTCACGCTGGAAGCCGTCGGTGAACAGCACGCCCAGCCCGCCGGTGCCGATCAGCGCGCCGACGCTCACGAGGCTGATGTTGCTCACCGACGCCACGCGCACGCCCGCGGCGAGCACCGGCACCGAAAGCGGCAGCTCCACGCCCAGGAAGCGCCGCGGCGCCCGGTAGCCGACGGCCGTGGCGGCGGCGATGATGTGCGGCGGCACGGCGTCGAGCGCGTCGAGCACCGGGCGCACGAGCAGCGCCGTGGTGTAGATCGTGAGCGCGACGATCACGTTGACGCTGTCGAGGATCTTCGACCCGATGAGGCCCGGGATCACCACGAACAGCGCCAGCGACGGGATGGTGTACAGCAGGTTCGCCACCACCAGCAGCACGCTGCGCACCGGCTGCCGGCGGTGCCCGAGCCAGCCCAGCACGATGGCGAGCACGATCCCGATCATCAGCGGCACCAGCGCGAGGTAGATGTGCTCGCCCAGGTCGCCGAGGATCTCGCCGCGGTTGTTCGCGCTGCCCAGGTAGCGCCCGAGCTCGTCGAAGAACCCGCCCATCAGGACGCCTGCGGGGCGGCCTCGATCACGTCCAGGACCTGGTGGGCCACGACCGTGCCCACCACGCGGTGCCCCTCGTCCACGACCACGCCGAGACTCGCGGGCGAGGACAGGGCGGCGTCGAGCGCGCCGCGGATGGGCGAGCCCTGCACGTAGAGAGAACCGCCGGCCACAAGGTCGCCCTCGGCGAGCTCGCCGTCCACAGTGGAGCTCGGCGCCAGCCAGCCGCGGGGCTGCTTCTCGGAGTTCACCACGAGCTGCCAGGTTTTCGTCGGCTCCGGCAGCTTCGTGCCGAGCTCCACGACGTCCACAGGGGACACCTCGACGCCGTTGGCGGACACGAAGGACAGTCCACGGTAGCCGCGGTCACGGCCGACGAACGATGCCACGAAGTCGTCCACGGGGTGGCGCAGCACGTCGGCCGGGGTGCCGTACTGGGCGAGCACGCCGCCCACGCGCAGCACCGCGATCTTGTCGCCGAGCCGCACGGCCTCGTCGATGTCGTGCGTGACGAACACGATGGTCTTGCCCAGCTGCGACTGCAGCCGCAGCAGCTCGTCCTGCAGCTCCTCGCGCACGATCGGGTCGACGGCGGAGAACGGCTCGTCCATCAGCAGCACCGGCGAGTCGGCCGCGAGCGCCCGCGCCACGCCGACACGCTGCTGCTGGCCACCCGAGAGCTGCGCCGGATACCGCTTGCCCAGTTCCTTCGGCAGGCCGACGGTCTCCAGCAGCTCCGCCGCGCGGGCGCGGGCCTTGCGCTTGTCCCAGCCGGACAGCAGGGGCACGGTCGCGATGTTGTCGAGCACCGTCCTGTGTGGAAAGAGGCCGGCGTGCTGGATCACGTAGCCGATGCCGCGGCGCAGCAGCGCGGGGTCGCCCTCGCTCACGTCCTTGCCGTCGAGCAGCACGGCACCCGACGTGGGCTCCACCATGCGATTGATCATGCGCAGCGACGTGGTCTTTCCGCAGCCCGAAGGGCCGACGAGCACGGTGATGGTGCCGTCGTCGACGGTGAGCGAGAGTCCGTTCACCGCCACCGTGCCGTCCGGATAGCGTTTGGTCACATCGCGGAACTCGATCGTCACGGACTTCTCCCCACGTCAGATGCAGATCGACCGTAGCCCACTCGGCGGGGCTTGGCAGCCTTTCCCGCACAGTGGCCTGTTACCGATCCGACCAAAAGCAGGCGGGCACTCAACCGGACGTGACCGTGCCCGGCAACCATTCCCGCCGTGGCTGTGGTCGGGTCGGTAACGAGCAGCACAGTAGGCTCGGTGCCTGTGACAGCTCTCGACGACCTCCTGATCGCGCACGGTGCCGGCGTACGCCCGCTGTACGAGGTGATCGACCTGCTCCGCACGGGTCCCCGCGAGCTGGCCGACCTGGTGCGCCTGGCCGCGGCGCCCCGGCGCAGCGTCGAGGACGTGCTGGCCGCGCTGGAGCGTGATCTGGAGCGTTCCGCCGCGGGGGTCCGGATCGCACCGGACGCGTTGCCCGAATACGAGAAGTACCGCCTGCCCCGGCTGCCAGATCCGCTCGACGACGCCGTGGCCGCGCACTCCGAGCTCCTTGCGTCGATCTCCGGCTGGGTCGCCGGCGTGCCGGCGCCGCTCGCCGCCCTCGACCACGTGCAGGCGACACCCGAGACGGTGCTGCGGCGTGCTTTGTGGCTCAACGCCCGTTACGACCTGCGCCGCTCCCGTCTGCTGTTCCTCGGCGACCACGACCTGACCTCGCTTGCCGTGCACGCCGTGTGCCCCGAGGCCGAGCTGACCGTGGTGGACCTCGACGAGCGAGTTCTGTCCTACCTGGACTCCACCAGCTCGCGCGCCGTCGCCACCGCGCACGCCGACCTGCGCGTCGGCCTGCCGCCTGCCGTCACGGGCCGCGCGGACCTCGTCTTCAGTGATCCGCCCTACACCCCGGACGGCATGGGGTTGTTCGCCGCCCGCGCCGTGCAAGCGCTGCGCGAGCCGACCGAGGGCCGCGTCCTGCTGGCCTACGGTTACAGCCCCCGCCACCCCGCGCTCGGCGCCCAGGTGCAGCGGTCGCTGGCGACGCTCGGGCTCACGTTCGAGGCGATCCTGCCCGACTTCAACCGCTACGACGGCGCCCAGGCCATCGGCGCGGCCGCCGACCTCTACGTCTGCCAGCCCACCGCGAAGGCCCGCAAAACAGGGCGAGGCAAGGGAAAGTCGGCCATCTACACCCACGGGCCGCAGTCCGTGGAGACCACCGGCACGAAACCGACGCTGCTGTCCGCGTTGCGCGACATCGCTTCCGAAGGCGGGCTCGCCCTGGAAACCCGGCCCGTCGACTGGTCGATGTCCGCGCCGGAAGGCGACGCCGTCGCGATGGACCTCACCGCGGACCCCGGCCCGTGGCTGCTGCGCACCCTGCTCGGCACCAACGCGCGCCGCCTGGCCCTGCTCGTGCCCAACAACCACCCGGACCTCGCCGACGCGGCCTCGCAGGCGGCACTCACCGACCTCATGGCCGGCAAGTACCGCCTGCGGTTCCTGCGCAGCACACCGGACAACCGCCACGCCGTGGTCACGGCGGACATGGTCGACGACCCGTCGGAGGTCCTGACGCGGGCGCACGCGCGGCTGGCGAACGTCGCGCTCGACGTGCCGGGTGAGCTGGTGGACCTGCGGCTCGTGGACGTACCGCGGCACCGGCTGGTGGAACTGCTGCGCTGAAGCCCGGGACCGCGGTGGCTCAGAACAGCCGGGCCGCCAGTGCCTTGTAGACACTGAGGACCTCGTCGTCGTAGACCTGCAGCTCGACGTCCGGAATGGCCGGGTGGGTGGCGTGGTGGGTGGTGATCACCTGGATGGCGACGTGGTTCGCGCCCTGGTTGTGGTGCTCGCCGAGCTGCCGGGCGATCGCGGCCGCGTCACCGTGGGCGACGACCGCGTCGATGAGGCGGTCGCTGCCGTCGCCGGCCAGGTCTTCGTCGGTGAAGCCCAAGCGGCGCAGGTTGCTCGTGTAGTTGGTGAGGCCCAGGTACGGGTGCTTGATGCGCGGCCGCGCGGTGTCGCGGGCGCGCGCCGGATCGGAGTCGAGCACGACCTTGTGCTCGGGCGCCAGCAGCGCGGACGGGCCGAGCGCGGTACGCGAGAGCCGCGTGTGCGACGGCGGCACGAGGTAGGGCACCGACCCGCCCGCACGCGAAGCCGTGAGCTCCAGCATCTTCGGCCCCAGCGCGGCGATCGCGCGGCCCTCCACCGGCACGCCGCCGGCGTCGAGGCCGTCGAGGTAGCGCTTCATCGCGGCGAGCGGCTTGGTGAACTCCTGCGTCTGCTCCGGGTGCCCCGCGCCGATGCCGAGCCAGAACCGGCCGGGGAACCGCGAGACCAGCCGGTGGTACGCCTTCGCGGCGACGGCCGGGTCACCGTGCCAGATGTTGAGGATGCTCGTGCCGACCACGAGCGTCGAGGTGGCTTCCAGGAGTTCGTCGAGGCCCGCGAGGTCCGTTGGTGGGCCGGCGGCCCACAACGTGGAGAAGCCGAGCTGCTCGATCTCCTTCGCCATCGCCGGGGTGGTCAGAGCGGCCGGTTGCCAGACGCCGTAGGCGCCGAGGTCGATCGTCATGCCCCTCAGCGCGCCGAGCGCAAAATGGACCGGCAAGTCCAAAAAGGGGCTCCCCTCGCCGGGGAGCCCCTTTTTCGGTGCCCGAGATCAGTCGGTCACGCCGTCGGCCACCGCGGCCTTGGCGACGGCCGCCGCGACCTCCGGGGCCACGCGCGGGTCGAGCGGGCTCGGCACGATGCGGTCGGGGCCGAGGTCGTCGGTCGCGACGGCGACGATGGCGTCGGCCGCGGCAAGCTTCATGTTCTCGGTGATCGCGCGCGCACCGGCGTCGAGGGCGCCGCGGAAGACGCCGGGGAACGCCAGGACGTTGTTGATCTGGTTCGGGAAGTCACTGCGGCCCGTGGCGACGATCGCCGCATAGCGCGCCGCGTCGGCCGGGTGCACCTCTGGGTCCGGATTGGACAGTGCGAACACGATCGGGCCGTCGGCCATGGAGCCGAGCAGCTCGGGGTCGATCGTCGCGCTGGACAGGCCGAGGAACACGTCGGCGCCCTTCAGCGCGGCCTCGAGACCGCCCGTGAGACCGGACCTGTTGGTCGTCGCGGCCAGCTGCTCCTTGATCGGGTTCAGGCCCTCGCGTCCCGCGTGGATGATGCCGCGCGAGTCGAGCACCGTGACGTCGCCGACGCCGGCCTCCCGCAGGATCTTCGCGCAGGCCACCCCCGCCGCGCCCGCACCCGAGATGACCACGCGCTGGTCGGCGATCGCGCGGTCCAGCACCAGGTTCGCTCCGCGCAGCGCCGCGAGCGTGACGATCGCGGTGCCGTGCTGGTCGTCGTGCATGACCGGGCAGTCGAGCGCGGCCTTGAGCTTGTCCTCCAATTCGAAGCACCGCGGCGCCGAGACATCCTCGAGGTTCACCGCGCCGAATGACGGACGCAGGCGCACCAGCGTCTCGACGATCTCGTCGACGTCGGTGGTGTCGAGCACCAGCGGGATCGAGTCGAGGCCGCCGAAGGTCTTGAACAACACCGACTTGCCCTCCATCACGGGCAGCGACGCGCTCGCGCCGATGTCGCCGAGGCCGAGCACCGCCGTGCCGTCGCTGACGACCGCCACGAGACGGTCGGCCCAGGTGTACCGCTTCGCCTGGGCGGCGTCCTCGGCGATCGCGCGGCTCACCTTCGCCACGCCGGGCGTGTAGGCGATCGAGAGGTCGCGCGGGTCGGAGATGGGCCGGGTGGCCGCCACGGAGAGCTTGCCGCCCTCGTGCCCGGCGAAGATCTCGGCGTCCGTCACCGGCGCGGCGGTGACGGCCGTGCTGGCCTGGTCGGTCATCGGGGTTCCTGTCGTCGTTTCCGGCGTTCGCCCCTCGGCGATCGCGGAACTCGCGGGGTGGATCTGCGTCACTGAATTACTCCTGGGACTGCGAGCGGGGGACCACTGGCGGCAGGCGAAGGCGCACCCGCGCACCCTTGGAACTTGTCCTCCGGACGGCAGCCCAGCGCGGTAGCGCCGGCCTGTCGGCGAGGCGTCACAGCGGCCATCCGATCCGTGGGGTGTGGCTGATGGCCGCGGACGCTGCGGTCTCCCAATCATGACAGCAGCCCCTCCGGAGGCGAACCCTCGGTGCGGCTCATGTCACAGATTCCGCGGGCTTTCCGAGGAAAACCCCCGAAAATTCCTTATTCCCAAGACGTCCGTCCGGTTTTGTTGAAGCGTTCCGAACCGATTCAGTGATCACGCCCACCCACATTTCGCGCCGCACAGCACTCGATAAGGTGAGCGCATGCAATTCCGCCCGTTGAAGGTCGCCGACGCCTACGAGTTCACCCCCCGCGCGTTCCCCGACGAGCGCGGGCTCTTCGTGGCGCCGTTCCAGGAAGAGGCGCTCCTGAGCGCCATCGGGCATCCGATGCGCGTGGGCCAGACCAACCACAGCGTCTCCCGCCGCGGCACCATCCGCGGCGTGCACTTCGCCGACGTACCGCCGGGCCAGGCGAAGTACGTCTACTGCCCGGCAGGCTCCCTGCTCGACGTGATCGTCGACGTGCGCACGGGCTCACCCACCTTCGGCCAGTGGGATTCCGTCCTGCTCGACGCGAAGGACTTCCGCGCCGTATACGTCGCCGAGGGCTTGGGCCACGCGTTCGTGGCACTCGAGGACAACACGGCGATGGCGTATCTGTGCTCGGAGCCGTACAACCCCTCGGGCGAGCACGGCATCAGTCCGCTCGACCCCGCCCTAGAGCTCCCGTGGCCCGCGGACCTCACCCCGATCGTGTCCGAAAAGGACCGTTCCGCCCCGACGCTGGCGGAGGCCGAGGAGCAGGGGCTGCTGCCGTCGTACGCGGATTGCACCGCGTTTTACGAGAAGCTGCGCTCGGCCCAGCGCTGAGTTTCGGCCGGCCCGTGGCCGGCTCTGGCCGTTGACCATTTAATATGCGCACATATAATATGCCCGCATGACACTGTACGAGTACGAGCACGCCGAGATCACCACCGCGCCGGCGTCAGCCGTCTGGCCACTGTGGACGGACACCTCCCGCTGGCCCGAATGGGACGCGGGCCTGCGGGAAGTCGTGCTGGAAGGCCCGTTCAAGGCGGGCACCAGTGGCACCATGACGATGCCGGATCTGCCGCCGATCCCGTTCACACTCACCGCCGTCGACGACGGCCGCGGGTTCACCGACGAGACACGGCTGCCCGACGCCACGCTCGTCTTCGAGCACTGGCTGGCGGACGCCGAAGACGGCACCCGCATCGTCTACCGAGTGACGGTGGACGGACCACCGGAGCTGGGCCCGGCCGTCACCGAGGACACCCCGGACGCCGTGCGCGCGCTGGCGCGGCTGGCCGAGGCATCCTTGCGGGCATGACCGCTCCGGAGTCCCGCCTGCCCGGCCCCGACGCGAGCCCCGGCTTCCTGCTGTGGCGCGTCACGTTGGCCTGGCAACGCGTGATGCGCGCGGCGCTGGCGCCGCACGACCTTACGCACGTCCAGTTCGTGCTGCTCACCACCACGTGGTGGCTCACGCGTTCCGGCGAGCCGCCCACGCAGCGGCAGCTCGCCGAACAGGCGGGTACGGACACGATGATGACCAGCCAGGTCGTGCGCAAGCTCGCGGACCGCGGACTGCTGACCCGCACCGACGACCCGGCCGACGCCCGCGCGAAGCGGCTGCAGCTCACCGGAGCCGGCACGGCGCTGGTCGCGAAAGCACTGCGCGACGTCGAAGACGCCGACGCGCGGTTCTTCGGCGGACTGGGCGAGCGGAGCGGTGGGTTCGTGTCCGCGCTGGCCGAGCTCGGTACGTGAGGGCTCAGGCCGCCACGTCTTCCGCCAGCACCCGTTCGACGTTGCGCTCCGCCAGGACCGTGATCGTGACGAACGAGTTCACGCCCGTGCTGCCCAGGATGCGAGCCGTCCGTCACGGAGAGATTGCAGTAGCCCTTCACGCGCCCGTCCGTCGTCGGTCGCGACATGGCCGCGTTGATCTTGTCGAACAGCGCCTCCGCCGCGTCGATCGACAGCCCGCCCTGCGTGGGCGTCCGCTGCAGTTTCGCCGAACCCTGAAGCCACATCGTAAGTGAAGTGCCCACGTTCCGGGTTCCTTTGGTGCCCCAGCCCTGACCCACCGCGTCGGGCAGGTCCGGCAGGCGGTCCGTTTCCCTTGCCCGCACCAGGAATTCGGCGACACCGACGTTGCCGGCGCCGACGAAGAGGTGGCCGCGGCGCCGTCCGGTCCCGATGATCACGGCGGGCGAGTACTCGGCCAGGGCCGGGTTCACGGCGGCGCGGGCGGTGGCAGCCGAAATCCCGGTCAGCCCGAAGGCCGCGGCGGTGTCCAGCGCGGCAAGGCCGGGGAACCGACGGCGCGTCAGGCTGGAATGCCTGCATGGTGTCGGCGCGGGTCAGGAGTGGACAAGGCCGAAAATGAGCAGGGCTCGCAGCCATCAGTAAACGGCGTTACATTTCCCGCGGCCGGGTCAATTCGCGAACAACCCCGCTCGCTGTTTTTTCTGGGTCACCCAGATCGTGATGGTCGCCGTGACGACGGTCGTCCCGCGCGCGTCGAGGATCCGCACCGGTATCGGGAGGTCGAATCCCTCGTCGCCGAACTCGGGCAGCTCCGGCAGCTCGGCGACGGCACGCAGGCCCGTGGTCGCCTTGGCGAGGTACCGCACGTCCATCCCCTTGGGCAGCCAGCGGTGCGACGGCGGCACGGTCGCCTCCGCGAGCATGCCCATCGCGATCTCCGCGAGGTTGCACGCGGCGATCGCGTGAAAGGTCCGAATGTGGTTGTGGACACCCCACCACTTCGGCGCGGCGACCGAACAGTGCCCCGGACGCAACTGCCGCACCGCCGGCAGCACCGTCCCGAAGTAGGGCACGCGCAGGCACATCGCGGCGGAAAACAGCTGCTTACCGCCCGGTTTGCCGACCAGCCGGCGCCACAGCGCGAATGTCGGGCTCGTGTCCATCCGAACCTCCCCATCTACCTACTCGCCAGTAGGTAAGCACAGTACGCGACCTGCCCGCAATCGGGTGCGGGGCTATATTCGGCCTCGTGGCACATCGGCTTTTCCTCCTCAGGCACGGCCAGACCGAGTGGTCCGTCAACGGCAGGCACACCGGGCGCACCGACATCCCGCTCACGGCGGCCGGTGAGGACCAGGCGCGCGCGGCGGGCGGCACCCTGCGCACCCTGCTCGGCGGCCCCAAGCTCGTGATCTCGAGCCCCCGCGAACGCGCGAAGCGCACGGCCGAGCTCGCCGGCCTGCGCGTGGACGAGCTCACCGAAGACCTCGCCGAGTGGGACTACGGCGACTACGAAGGCGTCACCACGCCGAAGATCCGCGAAACGGACCCGGGCTGGACCGTGTGGACCCACGCGATCCCGGGTGGGGAGAGCGCGGCGGACGTGGCCGCACGCGCCGACAAGGTCCTCGACCGCGCGCGCCGGGAGATCGACAACGGCGACGTGGTCCTGGTGGGCCACGGGCACTTCAGCCGCGTGCTGGTGGCGCGCTGGGTCGGCCTGCCGTCCACCGCGGGTGTCCACTTCGGACTGGACCCGGCCGGCATCGCCGTGCTGGGCGACGAACGCGGCGAGCCCCAGGTCGAGCACCTGAACCTGCTGCCCGCACTGGAAGGCTGAGCGCTTGACCGACCCCCGTATCCGGCGGATCCGGCCCGAAGACGTCGACGCCGTGGTGGAACTGGTCTACGCGCTCGCCGAGTTCGAGCGCGCGCCGGACGAATGCCACCTCGAGGCGCCACAGCTGCACAAAGCGTTGTTCGGTCCAGCGCCGGCGTTGTTCGGTCACGTCGCGGAAGTCGACGGCCAGGTGGCCGGGTTCACGTTGTGGTTCCTGAGCTTCTCGACATGGCGCGGCTCGCACGGCATCTACTTGGAAGACCTGTTCGTGCGCGCCGAGCTGCGCGGCTCCGGGCTGGGCAAGGCACTGCTCGCGGCACTGGCCGCCGAGTGCGTCGAGCAGGGTTACGAGCGGCTGGAGTGGGCGGTGCTGAACTGGAACCCGGCCGTCGGGTTCTACCGGGCGCTCGGTGCGCTGCCGCAGGACGAATGGACCACCTACCGCCTCACGAACGCGCCGCTGAAGGCGCTGGCCTCCGGAAGCTGACACCGCCGGACACGTCAATCTTTTTCGTGGCGCTCGCGTTCCTCGCGGCGCCCGGCGAGGCCACCGCGTTCGGCTGCTTCTTCTTCCGTCTCGCCTTCGCGCAGGCCGAGCGCCCAAGCGCGGGCCGGACGGCGGAAGAGCAGCACGAGCGCCGCGAGTCCGCACACGCCGATCGGCACGCCCCAGGCCGGCTGACCGGACGGGCCGAGCACGTACCAGCCGACGCCCATGAGTAGCAGCGCGACCACGACCCCGGGCGAACGCGCCCACTGCCGGCCGAGGACCAGCCCCGCCGAGGCCGCCAGGAACGCGATCGCCAGCACGGCGTAGGTGCCGAACTCGGCCCAGATGTTGTTGCCGGGCTGCGCGGGTTCCCGCAGTCCGCGCACGAGGATCACGACGCCCAGCGCCAGCAGCCCGAGACCGGGCAGCGCGGTGAGGATCCCGGCCAGCCGGACCTCGAACGGGGTGAGCGGCTGGTTCTCGTCGAGCGACACGGGTGCGGCCTTCCAAGCTGCTTTGCGGGAGCACAGCGACCCGACCTGCACGGGTCACGGTGGGTGAGCGGTTTCGATCGTATGCCACCCGGTCGGCCGTTTTCGCGGGGCGCCGGGCACGTGAAAATCGGGGTTGTCGTCGATGAGCGGGCGGTCGGCCCGGGTGCACTTGTCACGACGAGCGGATGTTCGCCGTACGCAAGGGGGGTCGCCCGCCACAGGGGTCATCGGACGCAGTACTGGCGCACTCCTGAACGCAGCACCGGCGCATCTCCGGAGCGCCGTTCACCGTGCTGAGCTTCGCGTCACCTTGTGCCGTCGAAGGTTCTCCAGCCGGGTGAACGTCACCTACGCTGCGGAAGTGCGCGCCATCCTCGTCGTGAACCCGCAGGCCACCTCGACCACCGCCGGTGGCCGGGACGTGCTGGCGCACGCGCTGGCCAGCCAGGTGAAGCTCGACGTCGTCGAGACGGACTACCGCGGCCACGCGATGGCCGTGGCGCGCTCGGCGGCGCGTGACGGTTTCGACCTGGTCGTGGCCCACGGCGGCGACGGCACGGTCAACGAGGTCGTCAACGGTCTCCTCGCTGACTCGACCGGCGACCCGGGCGAGCTCGGGTGCGTCCCGATGCTGGGCGTGGTGCCCGGCGGCTCGGCCAACGTGTTCGCGCGCGCCCTCGGCCTTCCCGTGGATCCCGTCGAGGCGACGCACCAGGTGCTGAACGCCCTGGAGAACGACCGGCGCCGCCGCATCGGCCTCGGGCTCGCCGACGGGCACTGGTTCACCTTCAACGCCGGACTCGGCTGGGACGCCGACGTGGTGGGCCGCGTCGCGAAGCGGCGGGGCAAGGAAACGAGCGCGGCGCTCTACCTCCGCGCCTCGATGCGCTCCTACTTCCGGCCGCCGCTGGGCCGGCCGACCCTGACCGTGCGGATTCCGGGCGAGGAACCCGCCGAGGTCGTGACCGCGTTCGTGTCCAACACCGATCCGTGGACCTACCTGGGTGATCGCCCCGTCCACCTCAACTCGGGTTGCTCGTTCGAGACCGGATTGGGCCTGTTCGCGTTGAACGGTCTGCGGTTGCCCACCGTATTCACACATGTACGACAAGCTTTGCTCACGAAGAGCGACCAGCACGGGCGTCATTTGTTACGCCACGACGACGTGCCGATGATCCGCATCGACGCAGCTGAACCGGTGAACTTCCAGGTCGACGGGGACCTCGTCGGGCAGCGGACGCGAGTGGAATTCCACAGCGTGCCGGACGCACTCACAGTAATCGTGTGACGGTGCGACCACTGATCGCCTGCGGCAAAGTGCATTTTGCCGCTCGTCGACGCAGAACCTCCACTCACCGCATCGCGCTTCCGCCACACGGTCCGTTTCGGACAGAAACCGCAGGTCAGAGGCGTCGCTCGGCCGGGTGAGCTGACTCACCGATCTTCGGGAAACCCTTGTCGAACGCGGTGCTTCGTGAAAGCATTCACAAGCACCCAAAAACACGACCGCCATGACGACTGTGGCGCGGCCCTCCCGCGCCACTATGAAGGAGCTCAAGAACATGGACTGGCGCCACGACGCGTCCTGCCGAGACGAGGACCCCGAGCTGTTCTTCCCGGTGGGAACCAGCGGTCCGGCTCTGCTGCAGGTCTCCGAGGCGAAGGCCGTGTGCCACCGCTGCACCGTCGCTTCCGACTGCCTGGCCTGGGCTCTGGCCAGCGGCCAGGACGCCGGCGTGTGGGGCGGCATGAGCGAGGACGAGCGACGCGCGCTCAAGCGCCGCCGTACGCAGATCGGCACGCGTACCATCGCCTGAGCCTGAAGGCTCAGAAGCACCACCCGAACCGGATTTCTCGCAGAGGGTCTCTTTGACCTCTCCGCCTGCGACTTGGGGCGATACCCATCCGGTTTAAGCGTAACAACCGAGGTGAAACCACCCGAACCCGGGTGCGCCGCACCTCACCAGGACTGAACAAGTCCTCCCGCGGAACGTCGTGAGGGCCGGTACCGATTCGTTCGGTACCGGCCCTTCGGCGTGTCCGGGGCTTTTCTGGCCGCGCTGTCTTCGCGCCCCCTCGGGCCGACCACATCCGCAGCGGCACCAGCTCTTGGCACAACCCGGTTTCCGGCGCGCCCCTTCGGGTTCATCCGGCGTGCCCCGCCGGCGCATCGGGCCGTGTCGCCGCCTCCCTCGGGTGTGCCCAGCGGCCTTCGCCGTGCCCTCTTCGGTGCCGCCGACCCAGCCGCCCGCCGGCCGTCCGTTGTGGACTGATCCGCTCGGCCGGTTGCCCTGAGGTAGAAGATCTTTCGCGTTCGACACTCCCCGCCGCCGGCCTGAGTTCTCTCCGTCGTCGCCCGCAGTCCCGATGAGCGGCGCGCCGTCGGTTGAACGTTGGCCGAACGGAACCTTGACGGGATGCCACCCGCGCCGGCGCGGGACCCTCTCTCGCGCACCCTGGTATCTCACACATCATTACCTTTTGACGATACCGTGTCTCACACACTATCGTGGCAAGCGTGAAAGACACCGACTTGCTGGACGCGCATCGGCAGGAGCTGTGGCGGGGGATGGTCGTGCTGGCGAGCCTGCTGGCGCTGCAGCAGCCCGGGTACGGCTACGGACTGCTCGACGCGCTGGAGCGCGCGGGGGTGCCCGCGCCGGCCAACACGCTGTACCCGCTGTTGCGCCGCCTGGAGGGTCAGGGGCTGCTGACCAGCGAGTGGGACACCTCGGGCACCCGGCCGCGGAAGTTCTACCGCACCAGCCGCGACGGGCTGCGGCTCGCGCGGGAGCTGCAGAAGGAGTGGCGCGCCATCGACACCGCGCTGAGCCGGCTGGACACCGAAGCGGACCCGGAGACGAACACCGAAGCAGACACCGAACTGGGGGAACAACCATGAGCACCACACTCACCGACCGATATGTGGCCGCCGCCGTGCGGCACGTCTCGGGCAAGCACCGCGGCGAGATCGACCGCGAGCTGCGCGCCGCGATCGCCGATGACGTCGAGGCACGGGTCTCGCTCGGGGAGCGCCCGGGCCAGGCCGAGTACGCGGCGCTGGCCGAGCTCGGCGACCCGGCCCAGCTGGCGACGCGGTATGCGGACAAGGCGACCGTGCTGATCGGGCCGGCGAACTACCCGTACTACGCCAAAGCGATGCGGCTGCTGAGCGCGACCGTGCTGCCGATCACCTACCTCGTGAACGCGATCGGGCACTGGGTGCGCGGCGAAAACGTCGCGACGGCGATCTTTTCGCCACTGGGCGTGACACTGACCGCCGCGGTGTACCTGTTCGCCGGGGTCACCGTCCTTTATGTACTCGTTGATCGCTTCGGCAGCGAACGCGGCCCCGGGGAACCCGACCAGGACTGGAAACCCGACCAGCTCCCGTTCTCCGACGCCACGGCGACCACCACGTGGAGCGAGGTCGGCAGCGGGATCGTGCTGGCGGTCCTGCTGGTGGTGGCGCTGTTCGTGCAGCGCTCGGCCACGCTCGTGGCCACCGCGTCCGGTGCCCGGGTGCCGGTGCTCGACCCCGCGTTGTGGGGGTTTTGGGTGCCGTTCTTCGTTGTCGTGCTGGTGCTTTCGCTCGCACTGGCGGTGGCGAACCTGCGCCTGGGCCGCTGGACGCTCGCCACGGCCGTCGCCGGCACCGTGCTCATCCTCGCGGCGACGGGACCGCTCGCGTACTTGTTCTTCGAAGCGCGCGTGCTCAACCCCGCGCTCGGCAGCGTCTTCACCTCCACCGGCAGCTGGATCGGCTGGCTCGCGCTGGTCGTCCTGGCCGCCATCACCGTCGCCGTGCTCGCCAAAACCTGGCGCCACCGCGACCGTCAGCGGATCGAGGTTCAGTGATGACCACACTGGCCCCTCCCGAGAAGCCTGCCGCTCCCCCGGGACTGCGCCGGGAGCTGGTCGTCAACCTTGCCATCAACCTCGTCGCCCCGGCCGCGCTCTTCTACGGTCTGCGCGCGCTCGGCGTGAACCAGTGGCTGGCGCTGCTGGCGGGTGTCGTCCCGCCGGCCGTGCGCGCCGTGCAGACGATGCTCACGAAGCGGCGCGTGGACACGCTCGCGGTGTTCACGCTCTCCATCCTGGTGCTGAGCGTGGCGACGTCGTTCCTGTCCGGCAGCCCGCGGTTCCTGCTGGCCAAGGACGGCTGGATGACCGCGGCCGCAGGGCTCTGGATGCTGGCGACACTGCTGCGCACACCGTTCCTGTACCAGGTGCTGCGGTCGTTCCTCGGCCAGGAGGCGCGCGAACGCATCGAGCGCAACTGGCTCGGCTCGGCCACCTACCGCCACGTGCTGCGCGTGACCACCGCGATGTGGGGCGTGGTGCTCGTGCTCGACGCCGGGGTGCGCGTAGTGCTGGCCTACGCGCTGCCCGTGGACCGGGTGCCGTTGATCAGCGGGCTGCAGTACGTGGCCGTGTACCTCGCGCTCGAGGTCGCCACGCGGGTCTACGCCCGCCGCAAGAGTGTCGCCGCCGCCATCGCGGCCGAAGTCGGAGAGGAGACGCCGGCATGACTGTCGTGCTGATCACCGGGGGTTCGAGCGGCATCGGTGCCGCTGTCGCACGGCACTTCGCGGCCGAGGGCGCGTGGGTGGTGGTGGCCGACGTCGACCAAGCCGCGGGCACGGAGGTCGCCGCCGAGGTCGGGGGCCTGTTCGTGCGCACCGACGTCACGCGGCCCGAGGACAACGAAGCCGCCGTGGCCGCGGCGGTGGCCGAGTACGGCGGTCTCGACGTCGTGCACCTCAACGCCGGCACCGGCGGCGCGGGTGGCCTCGACGACATCGACCTCGCGCGCTACCGCCGTACGTTGGCAGTGAACGTCGACGGCACGCTGTTCGGTCTCCGCGCCGCAGTGCCCGCGCTGCGGGCTCACGGCGGTGGCGCGATCGTGGTGACGTCGAGCCTCGCGGGCATCTCGCCGGCCACCTTCGACCCGGTGTACTCGGCGAGCAAGCACGCGATCATCGGCCTGGTGCGGTCGCTGGCCCCGGCCTGTGCCGATTCGGGGATCACGCTCAACGCCGTGTGCCCGGGGTTCGTCGAGACGCGGATGATCGGCGGGCTCAAGGACACGCTCGTGGCGAACGGCTTGGCCGTGGCTTCTCCGGCGGAAATCGCGTCCGCGGTGGCAACGATCGCCGCGGGCGAGGGCACCGGCGAGGCGTGGATGCTGCAGGCCGGGCGGGCTCCGGAACGCGTCGAGTTCCCGGTCGTCGAGCTCAGCCAGGCGTGATCAGGGCTCGTGAGTGCCGGCTTCGGCACTCACGAGCCGCACGCGGTGAGGTAGGCGTCGAGCTGGGCCGCGCCGGCGAGCAGGGCGCGGCTGCGGGCGGTGAGCCGCTGCTGCCAGACGTCGAGGAAGGCGCTCAACGCGTCGGCCCCGCCCGCTTCGCGCAGTGAGTCGAGGAGCTGGGCGACCTGGCGCAGCCGGTAGCCGCCGCGGCGCAGCTGCCGGGCGATCTCGGCGTCGCGCACGCAGTCGGGTCCGTATTCGCGGTAGCCGGTGGCGCGGTCTCGTTCAGGACGCAGGATGCCCTCGGTTTCCCAGGCGCGCAGCGTCGCCGGGTGCACGTCGAGACGGCGGGCGAGCTCGCCGACGGTCAGCGGCGCGCCTTGAAGGTTCACCGGTGCCGTGGACAGGCTGCTCAGGGCCGTCGCGACCTCGGTGCGGGTGTCGCGTTCGGTGAGCAGGGCGACGTGCGCGGCATCGATGAGCCGGTAGGCGGATTCGGCGTCGCCGCGGTGGATCCAGCGCATGATCTCCACTGCCGGCTGGTGCCCGTGGCCCGCGCGCAATGCCAGGAAGGCACGCAGGGCCTGCGCGTGAAGAGACGTGTAGCGGCGGTAGCCGGTGTCGCTGCGTTCGGTCGGCGGGAGCACGCCGGCGTCGTCGTAGTTGCGAACGGCCTGGGCGGACAAGCCGTGCTCCCGCGCGAGGTCGATGGGGCGCAGGGTGAACCTCCGTTTGAGGCTTTCGGTCGTCAACAGCAGGTGAACCGCGGCGAGGTTTCACTCGATTCTTCAACGATACGGTCGAGGAGAGGTTTCTCTGGAAGGGGTTTTCCATGTCCACCGCCACCACCCTGCGCGGGCTTGGCCGCGAAATCGGCGACGCGGCGAGCCTGGGCCGCGCCGTCGACGAGCTGCTCGCCGAGGCCGGTCCCGCGCTGCTCGCCCTCGGTGAGCCGACGCACGGGATCCGAGCGTTTCCCTTGCTGCGCAACGAACTTCTCGCTCACCTCGTCGAGCGGGGCTACCGGTCCGTCTCTCTGGAGACCGACGTCTTCGCCGCGTCCATCGTCGACGACTACGTGACCGGCGGCGAAGCGGACCTCGACGAGGTGCTCAAGACCGGCTTCAGCCACTCGTTCGATCGGGTGCCGGGCAACCGGGAGCTCGTCGAGTGGCTGCGCGAGCACAACGCCGGCCGCGCGCCCGAGGATCAGGTACGGTTCCACGGCTTCGACGCGCCGACCGAGACCACCTCCGCACCGAGCCCGCGGCACGCGCTGACCGCCGTGATCGACTACCTGCCCACGACGTTGCGGCCGGCCTCGATCCACGGCCTGGACGCCTTGCTCGGCGAAGACGACGACTGGACGAACGAGCAGGCCGTGTACGACGCGGCCGCGTCCATCGGCGGCTCCGACCGCGCCCGCGCGTTGCGCATCGTCGCCGACGACCTCGCCAGTGCCCTCCACCGCGCGGCACCCGTGCTCCAGCCTGTCGATCCCACCGGCTACGCGCTCGCCGCCGCGCACGCACGCACCGCCGTGGGCCTGCTCCGCTACCACGCGGCGATGGCCTTCGCCGCGCCCGATCGGTTCGGAACCCTGCTCAGCCTGCGCGCCGAGATGATGGCCGACAACCTGCTCGCGATGCGCTCGCAGGAGCGCGACCGCGGGCCGAGCCTGGTGTTCGCGCACAACGTGCACCTGCAGCGCGTGCCGTCCACCCTGCAGATGGGCCCGGAGGAGGCGACGTGGGGCAGCGCGGGCGCGCTCGTCGCGTTGACGCTGGGCGAGCGGTACGTCTTCGTCGCCGCCGACGCCAACCCCCACGCCGAACCCCGCACCCTCCAGGGCGAGCTGGCAACGGCCACCACCCGTCGCGCGCTGTTCCCGGCGGGGGCCTTGCGCACGGCGCTGCCCGCGTCGACCGGCACGGGCGAGCCGATCCTGCCCGGGCACCTCCCACTGAGCCCGGCCCAGGTCGACGGCGCCGACGCGGTCATCTTCGTGGCCGACACCGACGGGCAGCGCGTCGAGTACTGGCGCTAGAGCCGACGAGACAGCGGAATGCGCAGCGCGGCCTCGGTGCCCGGCACGCGCGCGCCGGTGGAGTCCGTGCGTACCTTGCGCAGCGACAGGGACCCGCGCAGTTCCGACTCCACCAGCGTGCGCACGATCTGCAGGCCGAGGCCGTCGCTGCGTTCCAGGGAGAAGCCCGAGGGCAGGCCGCGGCCGTTGTCGCGGATGAGAACGTCGAGCCAGCGTGCGGAACGCTCCACGATGATCTCGACCTTGCCCGGGCGGCCCTGGGGGAAGGCGTGCTCGATGGCGTTCTGCACGAGCTCGGTCAGCACCATCACCAGCGGCGTCGCGATCTCGGCCACGACGATGCCGAACGAGCCCTTGCGCGTGAGCCCCACCTGCGACTCGGCGGTGGCGACCTCGCCGACCATCGGCAGGACGTTGTCGAGCAGCTTGTCGAGGTCCACGCGCTCGTCGACGGAGATCGACAGGGCCTCGTGGACCATCGCGATCGACGAGACGCGCCGCACGGACTCACCGAGTGCGAGGCGGGCCTCTTCGCTCGTGGTCCGGCGCGACTGCAGCCGCAGCAGCGCGGCGACGGTCTGGAGGTTGTTCTTCACGCGGTGATGGATCTCGCGGATCGTCGCGTCCTTGGACAGCAGCGCGCGGTCGCGGCGCTTGACCTCGGTGACGTCGCGGACCAGCACGAGCGCGCCCGCCGCCTGGCCCGACGGCCGCAGCGGCAGCGCACGGAACAGCACCACGGCGCCGCGGCGCGAGTCGGCCTCCGTGCGGGTGGAGGGCTTTCCGTCGAGAGCCTCGATGATGCGGTGTGAGACCTCGGTGGCGTCGAACGGGTCGCGGATCAGCGAACGCGTCAAGGGCGCCAGCCGCTGTCCCACCAGGTCCGACTCGTGGCCCATGCGGTGGTAGGCGGACAGGCCGTTGGGGCTGGCGAACACGACGGTGCCGCTCGGGTCGAGGCGGATGAGGCCGTCGCCGACGCGGGGACTGGTGTGGGTGTCGGCCTGGTTGCCGCCCGGGGGCGGGAACGTGCCGTCGACGATCATCTGGCACAGGTCGCCCGCGCTGCCCAGGTACGCGATCTCCAGTGGGCTCGGCACGCGCGGGGCGGCCAGGTTCGTTTCGCGGCTGAGCACGGCGATCACCTCGCCGCCGAAGGTCACCGGCACGGCCTCGCGGCGCATCGGCAGGTCGCGGTACCAGTGCGGGTCTTCCTCGCGGCCGATCTTCCGCTCACGCACGGCCTTCGCCAGCTCCGGGTGCTCGGCGACGGTGAACCGCGTGCCGACGACGTCCTCGGGGTGCGCGGTGGGCGCGGTGGTGGGCCGGGCGTGCGCGACGCACACGAAATCGCCGCCCTCGGGCTGCAGGTCCTTCGCGACGGGGACCCAGAGCAGAAAATCGGCGAACGACAAGTCGGCCAGCAGCTGCCACTCGGCGACGACGGTCTGCAGGTGGTCGGCCGCCTCGCCCGGAAGGCCGGTGTTCTCGGCGAGCAGGTCGGAAAGCGTGGACACGAGCTACTCGGCGACCACGAGTGCGTGGTGCGCGGTTCCTCCGGTCATCCGCCCATCAAACCAGAGCGGACGCCGATCAGCACGGGCGCCGCAGGTGAGCCGGGGCACGCATGACAGACTGGAGCGGTTGACCCGAGCCCGGCAGGTGCTCCGGCACCCCGCACCCGGGCCATCCGGTGTGAATACGAGGAGTGAAGCATGTCGAAGCGCGCCCGCAAGCGTCGCGACCGCAAGAAGAACGGCGCGAACCACGGCAAGAAGCCCAACGCCTGATTCCGGCGTCCGGACGCGACACGGCCCCCGCACCAGCTGGTACGGGGGCCGTCGTCGTGTTCAGAGCGTGGGTTACTCGCCGGTGCGCTGCTCGACGGTGATCTCGGTCCGCTCGACCGTCACGCCGCCGCGCGTGGCCACGGTCTGGCGGATCGAGGCGCGCAGGCGGCTCTTCAGCTCCGCCGGCGCCAGGTCACCGCCACACTTGCGATGCAGCAGCTCCTTGATCTGCTCGTCGATGCCGTACTCCTCGAGGCACGGCGGGCAGTCCTCGATGTGGCGCCGCAGCTCGGCGTCGCGCACAGGGCTGCACTCCTTGTCGAGGAGCAGGTAGATCTCCGAAAGCGCCTCTTCGCAGCGGACCTTGTCCTCGGTCTCCGGCGCGTCACCCGTGCTCATCGCTTCGCCACCTCCTCGCGGTCACCGCGGATGAAGCCGCGCTCGCGCGCGACGTCGGCCAGCAGGTCGCGCAGCTGGGCGCGACCGCGGTGCAGACGGGACATCACGGTGCCGATGGGCGTGTCCATGATCTCGGCGATCTCCTTGTACGCGAAGCCCTCGACATCCGCCAGGTAGACGGCCAGCCGGAACTCCTCGGGCAGCTTCTGCAGCGCCTGCTTCACGTCGGCGTCTGGGAGGTTGTCCATCGCCTCGACCTCGGCCGAGCGCAGCCCGCTGGAGGTGTGACTCTCCGCTTTGGCGATCTGCCAGTCGGTGATCTCCTCAGTGGGCTGCTGCACCGGCTGCCGCTGACGCTTGCGGTAGCCGTTGATGTACGTGTTGGTGAGGATGCGGTACATCCACGCCTTGAGGTTCGTGCCGGCCTTGAAGGAGGCGAACGCCGCGTATGCCTTGAGGTAGGTCTCCTGGACCAGGTCCTCGGCGTCGGACGGGTTCCGCGTCATCCGCATCGCGGCCGAGTACAGCTGGTCCAGCAGGGGCATCGCGTCGCGCTCGAAACGCTCCGCCAGCTCCAGCTCGTCGGCCGCCGTCTCCGGCGCGGTCTTCGGGGTGCTCGGCAAACCGTTCCCTTCCCGTTCGGCGTCGATGCGCTTTTGCGCATACGGCAACGCCGAGTTTACGCGCGGGCTTGGAACGCCCTGCTCGGTGCTGCGCCTACGAGGGCGGGCAGTGGTAAGCGTCGTGGTCACGTTTCTTTCAACAGAACGTGGCGGGCGTCCATTCCCGACCTCTTCGTAGACTCCGATCCCATGGCGGGCAAGGGAACACCGGCGACGGCGCTGCTCACGAAACAGAAGGTGGCACACACGCTCCACTCGTACGACCACGACCCGCGCGCCGAGTCGTACGGCCTGGAGGCCGTGGAGGCCCTGGGACTGGAGGCGGCGCGCGTCTTCAAGACACTGGTGGCGGACGTCGACGGCAAGCTCACGGTGGGCGTCGTCCCGGTGACGGGATCGCTCGACCTGAAGGCGCTGGCTGCTGCCGCCGGGGGCAAGAAGGCACGGATGGCGGATCCCGCGGCTGCGCAGCGGGCAACCGGGTATGTGCTCGGGGGGATTTCGCCGCTGGGGCACCGAAGCCGGCTGCCGGTGGTGGTGGACGAGTCGGCGTCGGGGTTTTCGACGGTGTACTGCTCGGCCGGACGGCGGGGGCTGGAGGTGGAGTTGGCGCCGGGTGATCTCGTGCGGTTGACGGGGGCCGTGGTGGCTTCGATCGCCGGCTGATGGCTTCTTCCGACGGACAGACCCCCACTGCCGGTCAAACCGTCACCCTTCTGGGCGCGCCCTCGTTCCGCTATACCGACCCCCTCCGACAAACCGGTGATAAGCCGCCGCGCGGGCCTGAGGCATGTCCGACAGGAGCTGCGCTGTGTTGCCGGGATGCTGCCGGTCGTGCCGCGGTTTCAGTTGCGCTCAGCGAGCAATGGGGCGTTGATCGAGGACCTGTTGCCGGTTTGCGCTGGATCATCTGCCGGTATCGGTGCGGGATCGCTTGGCGGGACGTGTCGCACGCCACCACCATCCATGGCGCCGGGGGCTGGGCGAACGACACGGATCTGCTCACCGAGCCGCCTGATCACGCGGTCGGCCTCTCCCGCGGCGGGTGGAGCACGGAAATCCACCACTTTGTCGACGGGAGCGGCCGACCGCCGGTGGTGTTGGTCGGTCCCGGGCAGGCCGGGGACCGACCATGTTTCCGCACCTGATGCGGCACCTGCGGATCGCCCGTGTCGGGCGCGGCCGGTCTCGCACTCGTCCCGACCGGGTCTGAGGCGACAAGGCGCACTCTTCGCGGCGACTCGTCCGCCCGTGTCCGATCCGGTCGACTACCGCGGCCGCATCGTCGTCGAGCGCGGCGGCAACCTGCGCAGACAATGGCGCGGCCTGGCCACTCGCTGGACTGAAGCACTGTCAGACACGCCCTGGTTGTCCACAACTGGGGACGCCTGTGGGCAACTGCCTTGGCCCCTGACCGGGCAGCCACCACGCATGATCACTCACAGGTGCGGCCTCAACACCCGTCCCAGCCACTCCGCCGCGGCGCGCGACACCGCGTCCAAGTCGGCCGACAAAGTGTGGTCCCCCGAGACCACCACCACCTCGTGGTGCGGCCCCGCCGAAGGGCGGCCGAACGGATCGCGCTCGCCCTGCACCACCAGGGTCGGCACGTCCACCGCGTCCAGCTCCGGCTGCCGCGTCTTCTCCGGCCGGCCCGGCGGGTGCTCGGGAAACGCCAGGCACAACACCGCCACAGCCTGACCAGCCGAAGCCGTCCTGCAGGCGACCCGCGCACCGGAAGACCGCCCACCGAAGACCAACGGCAGGTCGCCGAAGTGCGCCGACAGCTCGTCCGCCACCGCCAGCCAAGCCGCGTCCAGCTGCTTCGCCGGCGCAGGCGCCCGGCGTCCCGCCACCCGGTACGGCTGCTCCACCAGCGCCACGTGCACCCCGGCCGCCTTCGCGGCCTGCGCCACCGCGACCAGGTCCTTCGCCCCGATCCCCCCGCCCGCGCCGTGGCCGAGCAGGAGCACCGCGGCGCCGTCCTTCGCGCAGTGGAGCTCGGCGCGCGCGGGGCCGTGGGGAGTGTCGATCTCGAGGGTGGCCATCAGAAAAGCGCGTCCGAATCCACCGAGGGCTCGGCGCGGGTGAGCAGTTGTGGGCCGTTGTTGCGGACGTTGTTGACCAGCGTGGAGATCGGCCGCAGCTCAAGTGACTCGACGAAGTCCGGCGGCGTCGGGACGAGGAGACCGTCCACAGAGGACTGATCCGGGTCGAGCCAGCCGTCCCAGTGCTCGCGCGGGACGATCAGGGGCATGCGGTCGTGGATGCCCCGCAGCCGGCCCTCGGCGTTCGTCGTGATGATCGAGAAAGTGATCAGCGGTTCGGAGTCCGCCGAACCGTCCTTCGGCCGCCAGCTCTCCCAGATCCCGCCGAACGCCAGCGACGCGCCGGAAGGATCCGTCATGTAGAACGGCTCCTTCTCCTTGCCCGTGCGCCGCCATTCGAACCAGCCGTCAGCCGGCACCAGGCAGCGGCGCGACTTCAGAGCGCGTTTGAAGGCCGGCTTTTCAGCCGCCGTCTCGGCGCGCGTGTTGATCATGCGCGAGCCCACGGAGGGGTCTTTCGCCCAGAACGGCACGAGGCCCCACTTCATGATCCGCAGTGACCGCTCGGCGGGCTCGTCCTCGAGCACCTGCCCCTCGGCGTCGCGGGGGTGGCGCTGGACCACGGTGACGACGTTCTTGGTCGGCGCGACGTTGTAGTCCTCGCGCGCCGCACCCTCGGTCAAATCGACCGCGGCGAACTCGTCGATCAGTTTCGCGGGGTCCTTGGTCGCCGCGTAACGGCCGCACATGCCAGCCTCCTCGCACCTCTCAAGACGCCATCGTTACACGCAGGCCCGGCCGGGCGCGACCGGCATGGGATCATTTCGACCAGGCAGGACTGACCGGGAGGACGGTGGGCGGTTTGGCGCGAGGCGATTGGAGCAAGCTGGACGAATCCGACGTGCGGGTCCGTCCCGGCAAGGGCACCAGGCCCCGGACCAAACGTCGGCCCGAGCACGCGGACGCCGTCACCGCCATGGTGATCGGCAAGGACCGCGGCCGCTGGACGTGCGCCATCGACGCCGATCCGCTCCGTGTGGTCACGGCCATGCGCGCCCGCGAGATGGGACGCGTCTCCGTGGTCGTCGGCGACATGGTCGCCGTGGTCGGCGACGTTTCGGGCCTGCCGGACACCCTCGCCCGCATCGTTCGCGTCGACGAGCGCACCAGCGTGCTGCGCCGCACCGCCGACGACACCGACCCGTACGAGCGCGTGGTCGTCGCGAACGCCGCCCAGCTGCTGATCGTCACCTCGCTCGCCGATCCCCCGCCGCGGACCGGGTTCATCGACCGCTGCCTGGTCGCCTGCTACGCGGGCGGGCTCGAACCCGTCCTCTGCCTCACGAAAGCCGACCTGGCCAGCCCCGACGAGCTGCTCGCGAGCTACGCCGGCCTCGACGTGCCCGCCGTCGTCACGCGCCACGACGAGAAGCCCGAAGGCCTGGCCGAACGCCTGCAAGGCCGCGTCACGGCGCTCGTCGGGCACTCCGGCGTCGGCAAGTCCACGCTGGTCAACCGCCTGGTGCCCGACGCGGCGCTGGCCACGGGCGTCGTCAGCTCCGTCGGCAAGGGGCGCCACACTTCCGTGGCGGCTATCGCGCTGCCGCTGCCCCTGCTGGGCGGCGGCTGGGTGATCGACACACCGGGCGTGCGGTCGTTCGGGCTGGCGCACGTGACGGCCGACGACATCGTGAACGCCTTCGAGGAGTTCGCCGAGGCCGCCGAGGAGTGCCCCACGAACTGCGGCCACCTCGGCCCGCCGGAGGACCCGAACTGCGCGCTCGACGCCGTCGTCACCGAAGGCCGCGCGAGCGGCGAGCGGCTGGCGTCGCTGCGGCGGCTGCTCGTTTCCCGAGCGGGTGGCGCGGAGTAGGCGGGAACCGGCGACGGTCCCCGCGCGTCCCATGATTACTCCGCAGGTGGACGGCACATCGGGTGATTGGTCACCCAAATTGTGACCTGAAGGGCGTAACCGCTGCCCCGATCCAGCGATACTGCGGGTGGAGTAATGACCTTCATAGGGGGATTGCATGCGCAAAACCACTTTCGTCGTCGCAGCGGGTGCCGCGCTGGCGCTCGTTCTGACGGGCTGTGGTTCGAAGTCTGAGAACGGGATCGCGGCGCCGGCGGGTGACAAGGCTGCCTCGGGGATCGCCGCCCCGTTCGCGAACGTGCTGGAGCTGGCGAGCGCGTCCAAGCAAGGCACCGCGAAGTCGAAGTCGTCGAAGATGTCGATGACCATGTCGGCCGGCGGCGAGAACTTGAGCGTCGAGGGGGTCGCGTCCTATGACCCGGCCAACCTGAAGATGTCGATGACGATGACCACCCACGGTCAGCAGATCGAGGTCCGGCTCATCGACAAGACGATGTACATGAAGCTTCCGGCTGCGGTGATGGCGCAGGCCGGTACCGACAAGCCGTGGGTGAAGGTCTCGCCGGGCTCCGACGACCCGATTTCGAAGGCCCTCTCCGGCAGCCTGTCGCAGGCTTCCGAGCAGGGTGACCCGACGAAGATCCTCGACCAGATCAGCCAGGGCGGCAAGATCGTCAGCTCGGACCAGACCACGCTGGACGGCCAGCAGGTGAACCACTACAACGTCGAGATCGACATCGCCAAGTCGATTGACAAGGTGCTGGCCACTGTCCCGGCCGAGTCCCGGGCCCAGGCCAAGGAATTGCTCACGGGCAAGGACATCAAGATGCCGGCCGAGATCTGGCTCAACAAGGACCAGCTCCCGCTCCAGATCACGATGGACGAGGGCGCAGTGATGAAGGCGATGGGCGCGCCGGCCTCGGCCGTGGGCTCCGGCAAGATCGTCGTCAAGTACAGCGACTGGGGCGCCCCGGTCGAGGTCACCGCTCCGCCGGCCGACCAGATCGCGGACGTGAACGAGATCGCGAAGCACATGGGCGGCTGACCGCTCGCTGCTTGGCCCGAAGGGCGCCTCGACAACCGTTGGGGCGCCCTTCGCGTTACTACGGGTAGTGCCACTTCCCCCGAACGGGTTCTCGGGTGCACCTGTGCTTTTGTAGGGTCTCTTTCCGCGGTCAGGACGGGGTTTTCCGGATGCGCAGGACGGCCGTGGCGTGCGCCGCGCTGCTCGTGATCGGCGGGTGTTCGGCTTCGCCCGAGCGGTTCTCCGACGCCCGCGCCCTGGCCGACGCGGCCGTCGCCGCCACGAACGCCGGTCACTCCGCGAAGTTCACCACCGACGTCGTCGCGGGCGCCCTCGTGTCCCACGGCCAGGGCGAGGCCGTGTTCGGCCCCGGTGGCACGTCGCTGCAGATGACCACGGACTACGTCGGCGAGCCGCTGGAGCTGCGCCTGGTCGCGCAGACGCTGTACGCGAAGGTCCCCCCGAGCGCCCTCGACCAAGTGACCGGGCGCAAACCCTGGGTGAAGGTCTCGCCCGACGGCAGCGACCCCTTCTCCCAAGTCCTCGGCGGTAGCCTCGCGCAGCTCGCCGAACAGAACGACCCCGCGCGCACGCTCGAACAGGTCCGCACCGCGGGCGCCCTCACCGGCGGCGACGCGACCACCCTCGACGGCACCGACGCCTTCCACTACCGCGTCGACGTCGACCTGGCCCACCTCGGCGCCGAACTCCCCGCGGGCCTCCCGGTCGACGCGCAGGTGGGCAACACGAAGGTCCCCCTCGACCTGTGGCTCGACGAGGACAACCGGCCCCTGCAGCTGGTCCTCGACCTGTCCCCCGTCGTGCGCGGCTCCGGCGGCCAGGGCAGCGCCCGCATCACCGCCCGCTACTCGGCGTGGGGCTCTCCGGTCAACGTGACCGCCCCGGCGGCGGACCAGGTCGGCACGCTCATCGGCGGTTGACGCCCACAGAGGCTCAGCCCACGGCTGCGTGCTCGGGCGAGGCCTCGCCGGCCGTCTCGCCGGCCCAGTTGTGCAGGGCCGTGGCGAGGCCGGGGGTGGGGGTGTCCGTGACCCAGGCGAGCGCCACGAGGTCCTGACCATGCGGCGCCTGCCGACGCCCTCGACACCGGACCCCCTTCGCTCTACAACCACATGCTCAACAAGGCCAACCTCGGCGAGTTGCTCATCGGACGACTGTGCTCCGAGCTCACGCTGCCTTCGCCTGCCGCAGAGGACGGGCGCTGCCAGATCCGCGGCGTGTGCAAGCAGCTGGGCGACCAGTACCTGCGCGCTACCCCGCCGTCTCCAGCGCCGCGTTCGCCATGGTCCCCACCGACCGGGAAGCCGTGCGCGTCCACGAGGGCATGCTCGCGATCCTGCTCACCGGCGGTGTCGCGCCGCAGACGGCCGCGTGGGCCATCGACGGGCTCCTGCCGTACGTCGCGTCCTACTGCCGGGAGCTCCCCATCGTCGGCCGTCGCTCAACCCGCGACGACACCGCCTGGGTCCTCGACCGCGCCGAGCTCCGCCGCTGACTTCGTTCAGGCGGTGAACAGCGCAGACAACCGCGGCAACCGCTGCTGTACGTACTCCGGATCCTCGACGTCGAAGTCCGGGTCGAGCGGCGGCAACACGACCGAGTCCTCCCGAAGTGGTTCCCCGGTAGCCGCGAGATAGGCCGCCGAGGTGAAGTACAGGATCTCTTCGCACTGCAGCTCCTCGCTTTCAGCGGCGGCGGCGCGGACGGCCGGCACGTCGGCCAGCGAGTCGGGGTCGGCGAGCGCGCGGGTGAAGACCTCGCGGCCCTGGGTGAGGAGCCAGCCGCGGAAGTAGTCGAAGCCGTCGTCGGAGCAGCCGCCGTTGATGAGGCACGCGGCGGCCCACAGGGAGCTGCGGTAGGACTCCGTGAGGAGCCCGCCCAAAACCCGCGCGCGGCAACGATTTCCGTGCGCGGGCAGCCGCGAGCAGGTCGGCGGCGCGGGCGGCGACATCCTCACGAGTGGCGTCGATGAGCTGCCAGAAGTCGAGTTCCGTCACGAGACCGAACTCTGCCGGCCGGGTCCGACAAAACCGGGGACTACATCAGCTCCAGCAAGAACGGCAGCTCCTGCGGCGCATACCAAGCCAGCTCGTGGTCCTCCGCATCACCCAGCACGAACTCGGCGTCCTCGTCGCCCAGGTCGGCGGCGTCGATCACGGCGGCGGCCGCGGAGACGGCGTCGGCGGCTTCCGCGGAGTCCACATGGATCGCGGCGATCTGGCTGAGCGCGACGGGGCCGTCGAGGCGGACGACGGCGGCGTCGAGGTCCGCGCGCAGCGTCACGTTGTCCACGTCGGCCGACACGACCGCGCGGCGGGGCTCGCCCTTTTCCTCCGCGTTGATCAGGCGCAGCGACGCGCGGGCGGCGTCCAGCAACGCGGCGTACTCCAGCTCTTCGTCGGAGCCGCTCACGTACGCCTCGCGCAGCGCGGGCGTCAGCGCGAACGCCGTGCCGCTGCGGGCCCGGAACTCGCCGTTCGACTCGAGTTCACGGAGCATCGCGATCGTCGCCGGAATGTAGACCCTCACCAGTGCGCACCCTTCAGCTCTTCCAACGCTTCTTCGATCATCCCGCCGAGCAGGTCGACGTCGAACGCGGCCTTGCGGTCGCCGTTGAGTCCGAAGTAGACACCGCCGTGGTAGGACGTGACCCCGATCGCCAGCGCCTGGGTGCGCATCAGCGGCATCACGGGGAACATTTCGATCAGTCTCGCCTCACCCGCGTACACCGGTTCCTGCGGCCCCGGCGAGTTGGTGATCATGAGGTTGAAGATCCGGCCCGACAGCGAACCGCCGGCCCGCGCGCCGAGCGAATGCAACGTCGCCGGGGCGAAGCCGCTCACCTTCAGCAGCCCGCGCGCGGCGACCGAACGGCCGGAGTCGAGGTGCTCGGTCATCGCGTGGCCGACGTGCTGCAGTCGCAGCACGGGGTTCGGCTCGCCCACCGGCAGGTCGACGAGGTAGGCCGCCACCTGGTTGCCGACGAGCGCCGGCGTGGAGTACTCGGCCGTCTCCGCATCGCGCACGGCCATGGGCACCAGCGCGCGCACGGTGGCCGTGGACGTGAGGTTCACCCCGCGCGAAAGGAGCCACTCGCGCAGCGCGCCGGTGATCGCGGTGAGGATCACGTCGTTGACGGTCCCGCCGTGCTCCGCGCGGATCTTGCGGTAGTCCTCCAGCCGTGTGCGCACCACGGAGAACAACCGGCCGCCCGACACGCGCACGTTGAGCGGGCCCTGCGGCGCCGGGTTGACGACGGTGCGCAGCGTGGACGCCACGTCCCCCAGCGTCTCGGCGACCTTGCCGACCGACGTCAGGGCGTCGTTGGTGGCGGAGCGGACGTTCTCCACCAGCTCACCGGGGCGTTGCACGGCCTCGCTCACGGCGTCGAACACCACCTGCGCGCGGCTCGGCTCGCGGCGCGGTGTCCAGGTGTCCTCGTACGGCTCGGGCGGCACCGGGGCGTCGTCGAGGATGAGCTGACCGAGGTCGATGGTGCCGATTCCGTCCACAACGGACTGGTGCGTCTTCGTCACCAGCGCCACCCGATCGCCGGCGAGACCCTCGACGAAGTAGGCCTCCCACAGCGGGCGTTCGGGCGCCAGCCGTCGTGACATCAGGCGCGCGACCAGGTCGAACAGCTGCTCGTCGGTGCCCGGCTGGGGCAGCGCGGAGCGGCGGACGTGGTAGTTGAGGTCGAAGTCGACGTCGTCCACCCACACGGGCCGGGCGAGGTGCCCGGGGACGTCGAGCACGCGCTGGCGGTAGCGCGGCAGGAACGGCAGGCGCGAGCCGACGAGGTCGAGCAGGTGCGCGTAGTCGAACCCGCTGCGCGGGCGCTCGAAGATCGCCACGCCGCCGACGTGCATCGGGGTCGCGTGGTCCTCGACGTACAGGAACGAGGCGTCGAGCGCGGACAGGCGGTCGGGCATGGGCCGATCCTTACACAGTGCGAGACTGACCGGCGTGGGTGATGAGGCGGAGGTTTCTCCGAAAGACCGGTTCCTGACCGTCTACGGGCGCAAGCCGGTGCTCGAAGCGCTGGCCGACGACGGACTGCAGGTGGACAAGGTCATCCTCGCCGACACCGCCCGCGGCCCGGCCGCCACCGAGATCCAGCGCGCCGCGAGGGACGCCGGGGTGCCGGTGCAGCGAGCGAGCGCCCACCGTGTGAAGGTGCTGGCCGGCAACGGCAAGCAGGACCAAGGCGTGCTGGCCGACGTCGTCGCGCCGCGGATGCGCTCGCTGGCCGCCGCGCTGGACGACCGCCGCCCGCCCGCGCGGGTCCTGCTGCTCGACGGCATCACGACGCCGGCGAACGTCGGCATGATCCTGCGCACGGCCACCGCCGCCGGCCTCGAAGGCGTGATCGTGCCGCGGCGGGGAGTGGCCGCGTTGGACCCGATGGTGGTCAAGGCTTCGGCCGGAGTGGCGTTCCGCGCGCCGGTGCTGCGGTGCGGCAGCGCGCGTGAGGCGGCGGAAATGCTGACTGAAGCGGGATACAGCCTGTACGCGCTGAGTGCGTCGGGTAAGTCGACGGTGTTCGACGTTGCGCTGCCTCAGCGGGCGGCGTTCGTGCTGGGCGGGGAGACCGAAGGTGTGGGGGCGGCGGTGGCCGAGCTGGTGACGGAGTGGGTCTCCATCCCGATGCCTGGCGACGTCGAGTCGCTGAATGTCTCGGCGGCGGCCGCGGTGCTGTCGTTCGAGCTGGTGCGACGGTCTAGCTGAACAGAGCGGCCAGCTCTTCGAGGGTGTCCTCCATCGTGACGTGGTGGATGGCGACCATGCCCGCCTCGGCGGCGCCGCGGACGTTGCGGGCGGCGTCGTCCACGAACGCGCAGGTGGCGGCGGCGAGGCCGAGGCGTTCGGCGGCGACGAGGTAGATCTCGCGGTCGGGTTTGGCGACGCCGACCTCGCCGGAGAAGACCAGGGTGTCGAAGTAGCCGGCCAGCTCGTGGCGGACGGCTGACGTGGCGCCGGGCGCGTTGGACACCAGGCCGGTGCGTTTGCCGCCGGAGCGGATGGCGCGCAGGTAGTCGTAGAGCAGGTGGGCGTCGGGGTCGGTGAGGACGCCGGCGTAGTCGACCAGCAAGCCTTTGAGCACGGGCTCACCCTAGCGATCCGCGTGTGCGGCAACAGGCGTAGCGCATCTTGCGGATCGGAATGGGCGGATTCGCGGAATTCGCCGGATCAGGCGCAGGCGGTCCCGGTTCCGGGTTTGTCCGGGCACTACCTGCAGCGGATCGTCCGCGTTTCAGGGGAGGAACACATGACGACCCACCGCCTCCGGGGCCTCGCGGACAGCGAGCCCGCCGCCCGGCCCCGCCCCGCCCACCGCGTCGCGCGGCGCCGCCCGCAGGTCCGTGACCTGCCACCCGCGGGCCACAACGTGGTGCAGCTCCTGGGACCCCCGAGCGAACGCCAGCTGACCGGTCGCCTCAACGCCATCCTCGAAGTCCTCGGCGGCCGCCGCGCCGCGGCGCAGGTGCAGAACCTCGTCGACCCGGCCCTGTTCGCGCGGCTCCTGACGCACAGCCGCCTGCCGAGCACGCGCCACCGGATCGGGACGCTGCACCTGTGTCAGCCGACGGATCTCGCCCTGGAGGCCGCGACGACCATCCGGAGCGGGCCTCGGGTGCTGGCTCTGGCCGCCCGGTTCAAACGGACGCGGACAGGGTGGGTTTGCACTCGGTTCCACCTGCTGGCACCGCGTCTGGGTCCGGCGCGTGCGGTGCCGGTGCGTCCGTCGGCTGCCTGACGGGACGGGTGTCCCAAACCGCGGGTCACGGCGTCAGCTCGGCGACGGGCTTCTTGGTTTCGCGAGGAGCCCATCGCCGGAATCGGCGACGGGTGGCGACACGGGCAGGAGGGCCGGCGGCCGCTCGAATCGTCGCGTGAACCTCGCGGATTCAGCCGATCGCCACCGGGAATTCGGACAGGCCGCGCATGGTGACGGTCGGGTTCCAGGTCGGGGCGCCGGCCAGGTGGAGGGTGGGCGTGCGGACGGCAAGCTCGCGCAGGGCGGTCTGGCCTTCGAGGCGGGCCAGCGGTGAGCCCAGGCAGAAGTGGATGCCCTGGCCGAAGGCGAGGTGGCGGGAGGGCTCGCGGGTGGGGTCGAAGGTGTCCGGGTCCGGGTGGGTGGCCGGGTCGCGATTGGCGGCGCCGATGAGGACGATGGCCTGGGCGCCGGGGGCGACGTCGGTGCTGCCGACGCGCGTCGGCCGCAGGGCCACGCGGCTGGTGAGCTGCACTGGGGAGTCGTAGCGGAGGACTTCTTCGACGGCGTTGGACGCGAAGGCGCCGTCGTCGCCGAGGGAGCGGAGGCCGGCGGGGGTGGCGAGCAGGGCGAGGACGCCGTTGCCGATGAGGTTGGTGGTGGTTTCGTGGCCGGCAACGAGTAGAAGGGTGAGCGTGACCAGGAGCTCGGCTTCGGTGAGCTTGTCGCCCTGGTCGGTGACGGCCACGAGGTCCGACAGGAGATCTTCGCCGGGGTTGCGGCGGCGTTCGGCGGCCAGTTCGCGGAAGTAGGCGTTGAACTCGCGCCCGGCTTCGCCCGCTTCTTCGAGCACGGAGTCGGCGACGAGGAACGCCGGGTCGAGGGCGCGGGCCAGCGCGTGCGACCACTCGGCGAAGCGCGAACGGTCCGCCATCGGGACGCCGAGCATCTCGCTGATGACCTCGACGGGCAGCGGCGCGGCCAGCGCGGTCATCAGGTCGGCCGAACCGGCGTCGATCAGGTCGGAGATCAGGCGCGCGGTGATGTCCTCGACGCGCGGGCGCAGGCGCTCGACCATCCGCGGCGTGAAGGCCTTCGACACGAGCCGGCGCAGGCGCGTGTGGTCCGGCGGGTTGAGCCCGAGGAACGACACCACCGGCCGGCCCTCGGCGTCGACCAGGTCGTCCGGGTGGCGGGCAGCCGGGTCGAGGACCTCGGGCTCGGGATGCCCGAACGCGGGATCGCGCACGACGTCCGTCGCCTCCCCCAGGCCGCTCACCACGAGGAACCCCGGCGCGATCTCGGCGACGGCCTCCGCCTCGCGCCACTTGCGGTACAGCGGATACGGGTCCGCCTTGTGCTCCGGCGCGAACATCTGCGTGAAGGTTTCCAGGTCAGCCACGGCTCTCCCCCTCGACGGCACCACCGACCACGTTAGGCGCGAACCCGGTTCGCGTCACGTGAAGGCACGCCGCCGGCGCCCGGGCCGCCGACCTCGGCATCGTCCGGACGCCGCTCAGCGCGCCACCCACCGCACCGGGGGCAAACCGGCCCAGCGCGCGAAACGCGCTTCCCTCGCGGCCGGGTAATGCTCACGACGAGTGCTGCCCACACCCGGACAATCGCCCGCCGCAACGTCGGAACGCGGCCCCACCACACAAAAACCGCGTCGGGCGCCCCGGGCCACGCGCGCCGATCCTTCGGCATTGTCCGAACGCGACGCCGCCTGCCACACCCCGTGCAGCACGCAAAAAGGGCGGGCCGCACGAATGCGGCCCGCCCTCCAGGAAACCTGCGTCAGCGACGCGGGCCCTTCTTGCCCTTCTTCGCCTGCGCGCGCTCGGCGGCGCGGCGTTCGCGGCGGGTGTTGCCCGCGCCGGCGGCGTCGGTGCCGGCACTGTCCGAATGGGACTCCACGCCACCGCCCTCGGCGGGGCCGGACATGGTCAGTCCGGATTGGACGCCGCCGCCGACGCCCTTGCCGCGCAGGGCCGATGGAACCGACTCGGTGTCGGTGGTGGGCGGCTGGGGCGGGGTCGGGCGCGAGTGGCGGCCGCTGTCGTCGCCGAAGGAGGCGGCCGCGGCGGCGGTGGCAGACGTGACGCCGGCGGGCAGCGCCGACGGGTCCAGCTGCGGCGCGGGTGCCGGCTCGCTGCGTTCGACCTGGAGGTTGAACAGGAAACCGACGGCCTCCTCCTTCAGCGAGTCGAGCATTGCGCGGAACATGTCGAAGCCCTCGCGCTGGTACTCGATCAGCGGGTCGCGCTGGGCGAGCGCCCGCATGCCGATGCCCTCCTTGAGATAGTCCATCTCGTAGAGGTGCTCACGCCACTTGCGGTCCAGCACGGTGAGCATCACCTGGCGCTCGAGGCGGCGCATCGCGCCCTCCTCGCCCACGAGCTCGTCGATCTCCGCTTCGCGCTTGTTGTACGCGTCGATCGCGTCGTTGACCAGCGCCTCGCGCAGGCCTTCGGCGTCGAGGTCGCCGTTCTCCACCAGGTCGTCCCAGTTCAGGCCGACGGGGTAGAGCGTCTTGAGGGCGGTCCACAGCTGCTCGTGGTCCCAGTCCTCGGCGTAGCCCTCGGAGGTCGCTCCGTCCACGTACGCGCCGACGACGTCCACGAGCATGTGCTCGATCTGCTCGCGCAGGTCCTCACCCTCGAGCACGCGGTGGCGTTCGGCGTAGATCACCTTGCGCTGCTCGTTCATGACCTCGTCGTACTTGAGGACGTTCTTGCGCGTCTCCATGTTGAGCTGCTCGACCTGCGTCTGCGCGCTCTTGATGGCCTTGGAGACCATCTTGTGCTCGATCGGCACATCGTCGGGCAGGCGCATCGTGGTCATCACGCGCTCCACCATCACGGCGTTGAACCGGCGCATGAGGTCGTCGCCCAGCGACAGGTAGAACCGGGACTCGCCCGGGTCGCCCTGACGGCCGGAACGACCGCGCAGCTGGTTGTCGATGCGGCGGGACTCGTGGCGCTCGGTGCCCAGCACGTAGAGACCGCCGGCCTCGCGGACCTGCTCGGCCTCCTCCTTGGCGCCGGCCTTGATCTCCTCGAGCACCTTCGGCCACGCGGCCTCGTACTCCTCGGAGTTCTCGACCGGGTCCAGGCCCTGCTCGCGCAGCTCCTGGTCGGCGATGATGTCCGGGTTGCCGCCCAGCACGATGTCGGTACCGCGGCCGGCCATGTTCGTGGCGACCGTGACCGCGCCCAGCTTGCCGGCGCGCGCGACGATCAGCGCCTCCCGGCCGTGGTACTTCGCGTTCAGCACCTCGTGGGGCACACCCAGCTTCAGCAGCAGCTTCGAGAGGTGCTCGGACTTCTCGACGCTCGTGGTGCCGACCAGCACCGGCTGGCCCTTCTCGTGCCGCTCGGCGATGTCCTCGGCGACGGCCTCGAACTTGGCCTGCTCGGTCTTGTAGATCAGGTCGGCGCGGTCGGCGCGCACCATCGGCCGGTTGGTCGGGATCGGCACCACACCCAGCTTGTAGGTCTGGTGGAACTCCGCGGCCTCGGTCTCGGCCGTACCGGTCATGCCCGCGAGCTTGTTGTACAGGCGGAAGTAGTTCTGCAGCGTGATCGTGGCGAGTGTCTGGTTCTCGGCCTTGATCTCGACCTTCTCCTTGGCCTCGATCGCCTGGTGCATGCCCTCGTTGTAGCGGCGGCCCACCAGGATGCGGCCGGTGAACTCGTCGACGATCGTCACTTCACCGTCGCGGACGATGTAGTCCTTGTCCTTGTTGTAGAGCTCCTTGGCCTTCAACGCGTTGTTCAGGTAGCCGACCAGCGGCGTGTTCGCGGCCTCGTAAAGGTTCTCGATGCCGAGCTGGTCCTCGACGAACCGCACGCCCTTCTCGGTGACCGCCACGGTGCGCTTGCGCACGTCGATCTCGTAGTGGTACTTCGAGTTGATCAGGTTGGCCTTCTCGACGCGCTCGCGCGAGCCCATCGTGGTGGTGTCGATGCCCTGCATCAGCGGTGCGAGGCGGGCGAACTCCATGTACCACCGCGACGACTGGTCCGCCGGGCCCGAGATGATCAGCGGTGTGCGCGCCTCGTCGATGAGGATCGAGTCGACCTCGTCCACGATCGCGTAGTTGTGCCCGCGCTGCACGCACTCGTCGAGCGACCACGTCATGTTGTCGCGCAGGTAGTCGAAGCCGAACTCGTTGTTCGTGCCGTAGGTGACGTCGGCGTTGTAGTGCCGGCGGCGCTCCTGCGGGTCCTGCTCGGCGAGGATCACGCCGACCTCGAGCCCGAGGAAGCGGTGGATGCGGCCCATCCACTCCGCGTCGCGTTTGGCGAGGTAGTCGTTGGTGGTGACGACGTGCACGCCCTTGCCGGACAGCCCGTTGAGGTACGCCGGGAGCACGCAGGTGAGCGTCTTGCCCTCACCGGTCTTCATCTCGGCGACCTGCCCGAGGTGCAACGCGGCGCCACCCATGATCTGCACGTCGTAGGGCCGCTGCCCGAGCACCCGCTTGGCGGCTTCACGGGCGACCGCGAAGGCCTCCGGAAGCAGATCGTCGAGCGACTCACCCTTGCCGTACCGCTCTTTGAACTCGTCGGTCTTCGCCTGCAGTTCGGCGTCCGACAGGTCCTTCACGTCGTCTTCGAGGGTGTTGATGTGATCGGCGATGTTGCGCAGCCGCTTCACCATCTTGCCCTCACCCGCGCGGAGCAGGCGGTTCAGCACCATCCGGTCGACCTCACTAGCTGATCATGATCGCACCCGAGCCGGTCCCGGGCTTGTGGGCACGGCGCGCACTCGTAGTGCGGCGCCGCCGTCTCACCACATCGTAGGGAACACACAGTGGTCCGCGCACGCACGTGCTCGCAGAAGGTCACGAGAGGCCCCTTCGCACCCTACTCCCGGCACGCGGGTGGCCCGCACGCGCTCGCGGGCGGGCCACCCGTGGCGCCGGCCGGCTCCCCCCGGCCGCGCCGGTTCGACGGTCTCAGCCGAGCCGGATCACGCCGTAGTCGAAACCCTTCCGCCGGTACACGACGCTCGGCCGCCCGGACTCGGAGTCGTTGAACAGGTAGAAGTCGTGACCGACCAGCTCCATCTCGTAGAGAGCCTGGTCCACCGACATGGGGTCCGCGTTGTGCTTCTTCTCGCGGACGACGCGGCCGGGCTGGTAGCCCAGATCGTCGTCTTCCCAGCGTTTCTGCTGGGGCAGGGTGATCTCACCGGAGCTGGCGGCCGCGAACCCATCCGTGATCGGTTCAGCCGTGTCCGCGGCGGGTGCCTCCAGCACCGCCGTGCTCGCGGTGGGACGGGCGACGGCGTCCGGCGATCCGCCGGCCATCGCCATCGAGGTCGCCTCGGCGACCGACTCCGGGCGGCTGCGCCCGTAGTGCACGCGCCTCCGGTCGTGTGTCCGCCTCAGCCGGTTCTCCAGCTTCGTGACGGCGGAGTCGAGCGCTGCGTAGAAGTCCGCGGCGCACGCTTCGGCGCGCACGGCCGGACCGCGGCCCTTTCCGGTGATCTCGACGCGCTGGCAGCTCTTCGCCTGCCGGCGGTTCGGCTCGTGGAACAACTCCACGTCGTACCGGATGACCTTCTTGTCGTAGCGCTCAAGACGGGCCAGCTTTTCGCTGACGAGTGCCCGGTAGTGGTCGGGCACCTCCACGTTGCGGCCCTTTACGACGATGTCCATACACGACCTCCCTCGCTGAGATGACTGCGAGCTGTTGTGTGTTCACACGGCGCCGGTAGTGCGGGGACGGAGCCCGGATCTGGCGGGCTGAGAAGAACTCGATGGCCGGTCACGACGTCTCGTGGCGGATGCTCGAGCGCGGACTCAGCGCGCCTCCGACGCCAGGGACATGGGCTGCGCACCTCCCTGCCTGCGGGGATTGCTGATAGCGGAGCACGTTAGCTTCCTCACGCCTCTCGCAACAGCCCCCGGGCCGGGGGATGTCACGAGTCGGGAACCCATTACGGCGCGCAGCGAAACCCCCGTGCGCAGCCCGAAATCCCGCCCCTGACGGCCGGACGCGAGCGATGCATTTTCACGCGTACGGCGCAACGGTGCGGGAGCCCGGAAGCCGAGAGTCACGGCCCGCCGCGCCACAGCCGCCACCCCGGTGGAGTGTTCGGCCGCCCGCGTGATTCCGAGCCAGACCCTCATGTCCCGACAACGGGTGGCCGTCGTGCCGCGTTCCCTGTTGACACCACTCGTGTAGGTGACGTCTGCTCACCCTGCAGCGAGCAACGCGACCACAGCCGACACGGAGACCCCGGCGTCGGCCAGTGCCCGCACGCACGCGGCCGCCGTGGCACCCGTGGTGACCACGTCGTCGAGCACCACGACCCGGCTGCCCGGCGGTGGGCGGCCCGCGGGCACGAACCGCAACCGCCCGGCCAGGTTGGCAACGCGCTCCGCCCGGCTGAGCCCCACGGCGTCGCGGGCGCCCTTCAGCGCGAGAGCGGGGGCGACGACGGCCTCGGTGCCCGCCTGGGCAAGACAGCGCGCAGCGGCCTCGGCGAGACGCTGCACGTGCGGGCCACCACGAAGGCGTGAAGCCGAGCGACGGCTCGGCGCCGGGACGAGGCACCACGGCCCCACGGGCACGAAATCGGCGTCGGCGGTGGAATCCCTGGCAACCACGGGCTTTTCGAGACCGGGACCGGTTCGCGAAGACCCGACGAAGGTCGGCTCATCGAACGGAGGTCCACCGAGTGAGTGTCCCTCGCGGCGCGGGCCGGCGCGGGGCGCACCGGCGCGGGGCAAGGCGGCCAGCGCCGACGCGAGCACCCTGCCGAGTGCCGGCGCGACATCGCGGCGGCCACGCTCCTTGTAGGCGATCAGGACGCGCTTGGCGACGCCCTGGTAACGGGCCAGCGCGTACGCGGGCGCCAGCCCGGCCAGCGGCGCGCGGACCACCTCCGTGAGTGACCCCCACACCCGCGAACACTCCGCACAGCACGGGACACCCCGGGCGCCACAGCCGGCGCAACGGGCGGGGACGAGCAGATCGAGAACCATGACTCGCAGTGTGCACCCGGGCACCGACAGTTTCGGCGTCCCTCAAGGCGCACCCGCCGAAAACGATCGGAAAACCCTCGTCAGCCGGGGTAGAACGGCGTCGCGTTCAGCATCGTGTGGGCCTGGGGCCGCCAGACCTCACCGAGTTCGGTGGCGTTCCACAGCCCGCCCGGGTCGGCCACCACGATGGGCCGGCTGGGCGCCGCCGTGACCGCCGTGACCGGCGCCGTGAGGTTGGAGCTGTTGAACGCGTCCATCCGGCGCCCGTCCACCGAAACTCGCTGCACGGGCTGGGAAGTGGACGACGTCGCGACGACCAGCGTGTCCGCGGTCGAACCCCAGTCGAGGTCCACCACGTCCGACAGTTCCCCCGGCTGGAGTACGCGCGGCTCCCGCAGCGTCACCGTGTCACCGTTGCGCACGACCGCCGCCACGACGAGTTGGCCGTTGACGATCGCCGCCACGCGGGCGCCGTCGCGCGACAGGCGCAGGGCGTCGATGTCGGTGCCGAGCGCGAGCAGGTCGTTGGCGTTCACGCTCTGGCGCAGCCAGTGGCCGTTCGGGTCGAGGACCATGCGGGCGACGATCGAGTGGTCCACCACCGTCCACACCTCGCCCGACGGACCGGCCCCGCTCGACGCGGGCCGCCACGTCGGACGGCTCAGCGAGCCACCGGAGAGGTCCACCAACGGCAGGTCGCGGCCCAGGTCGCCGACGCGCAGCTGCACGCGGCCACCACTGCGCTCCACCACCGCGAGCCGCTTGCCGTCGATCGACTGCGCGGCGCTGACCACGGCGTACCCGCCGTTGCCGGCCGGCCCCGCCACCGGCGCGCCGTCGCCGAGCGAGCGGATGCGCCCGTCCACCGTCATCAGGCCCAGCAGGTCGGCACTCGGCGACGAGGCCGCGCTGTAGGAGGGCACGTCGCTGCTGCGCCAGTACTCGTGGCCGCGCACGAGCGGCTGGCCGTCGGCGAGCAGCCGGACGCGAGTGGACGTCACGGCCTGCATCGACAGCATGATCTGCGCCGCGATCAGCGTTCTCGTCTCCGGACTCGCCCCCGTGAGCCCCGAGAGCTGCACGAGCAACGAGCCGTCGTCGATGTTCTTCACGTTGGTGTCGAGCGTGACCTGGTCGCCCAGCAGGTTCTTCACGGCTCCGGCCAGCCCGGCCGACGGCCCCTGCAGGATCAGGTCCATCACCCGCCCGGGCAGGCCCGACTGCGGTTTCGCGGGCACGTAGCGCAGGTCGGGCACGAAGGCGCCCGAGTCGGGCGAGTAGAAGCTCACGGCGACGCGGATGTAGTTCGCCTCGAAGTCGTCGTCGGTCACCAGCAGCGTGGCGGGGGCGCTGGAGATCCGCCATTGTCCATTGGACTGCTTGCGCACCTGGATCGTCAGCTCGGCCGGACCGGAGCCGGGGATGAACGCGCTGTCGGCGCTCAACGTGCCGAGGGTGAACCCGCGCACCCCCACGTTGCGCACGTTCGGGTCCGGCGGCGTCGACGTGGACGGCGACGGGGGCGGCGTGTCGTAGACGGTGCTGAACGTGTTGTCGATGATCGTGATCGCGCGGCTGGGTTTCCACGCGCTGCGCTGCTGGTCGTCGAGGTACGCGCGCGCGGCCGCGTTGTTGGAGCGCGGGTCGCCGTTGTTCCTGACGAACTCCCGTACCAGCGAGAGCGGGTCGAGGTCGGCCTTCGGTTCCGGCGCGTCGTTCGCGAGCGGCGGCGTCGAGTCCACGGACACGACCAGCGGCTGCGACTCCAGCGGCACGTTGGCGCAGCCGGCGAGCAGCAGCACACAAGCCAGCGCGAGCAGCACTCGCTTCACCGGCCGACCTCCTCGCGGTCGGCGAGGATCGCGTCGGGCGCCGGCTGCACCTCGAGCACCGACGACGGCGACAGCGTGATCTCCGGTGTGGCGTCGGGTGGCGGCAGGCGCAGCGGGTTCTCCTCGATCGGCACGTTCTGGTGGCGGGGCAGCACGAGCCGGAAGCAAGCGCCCTGTCCCAGCTCGCCCCATGCGTCGAGGACGCCGCCGTGCAGCCGCGCGTCCTCCTGGCTGATCGCCAGGCCGAGGCCGGTGCCGCCGGTGCGCCGGTTGCGCGACGGGTCGGCACGCCAGAACCGGTTGAACACCAGGTCGGCCTCGCCCGCGCGCAGGCCGACGCCGTGGTCCCGCACGGTGATGGCCACCGCCGTCTCGTTCACCGCGACCGTGAGCTGCACGGGTTTGCCCTCGCTGTGGTCGACGGCGTTGCCCAGCAGGTTGCGCAGGATCCGCTCCACACGCCGGGCGTCGACCTCGGCGGAGGCGTCTTCCTCGGGCAGGATCAGCTCGACGGAGCTGCCCGCGGTCCCCGCGATCACGCGCACCTGCTCCACCGCGCGCGTGGCGATGGGCCGCACGTCGATGTACTCGGCCGACAGCTCTTCGACGCCGGCGTCGAGCCGGCTGATCTCCAGCAGGTCGCCGAGCAGCGCCTCGAAGCGGTCGAGCTCGTCGACCAGCAGCTCCGTGGACCGCGCGAGCCCGGCGGGGAACTGCTCGCGCGAGGCGTGCAGCACGTCTGCGGCCATGCGGACCGTGGTCAGCGGAGTGCGCAGCTCGTGGGAGACGTCGGAGGTGAACCGGCGCTGCAGCCCACCGAACTCCTCGAGCTGGCGGATCTGGCGCTGGATGCTCGCGGCCATGCCGTTGTACGACACGGCGAGCTTCGCCAGATCGTCTTCCCCGACCACAGCGAGGCGTTGCTCGAGATCCCCGCCCGCGAACTGCTCGGCCGCCGCGGCGGCCTGCCGGACGGGCCGCACCACCTGCCGGACCACCAGGTTCGTGATGCCGGCCAGCAACAGCAGCAGCACGAGCCCGCCCACGAGCAGCGTGTTCTGCACGGTCGACACGGTGTTCTGCTCGCTGGTCAGCGGGAACAGCAAGTACAGCTGCAGCGGGCTCGCCACCGAGCTCAGCGGCGTGCCCACGATGAGGTACGTGGTGTTCGCGTTGTTCTCGGAGACGGTGTGCTCGACCCGCGCGAGGTTGCCGCCTTCCACGAACTGGCGCAGCCGCACCGGAACGGACGTGAACGGCCCCACGAACACCGGGTCGGCGTCGGACTGGTCGCGCCCGACGCTCGCCAGCACCGGCTCGAACGTGCCCGCCGTGGACCCCGTGGGCGACGCCGAAGTCGTGGAGATCTTTTTCAACGCGTTCTCGAGCCGCGTGTGCAGCGCGTCGGGCGACTCGCCGCCGACGCCCACCAGCTCGCGCGCCGCCGTGTCGGCCAGCGCCTGCGTCTGCTCCACGGCGGCCTTGCGCTTCGTGTCGAGCAGGCGCTCGGTGATCTGGTTCTGCAGCACCATGCCCAGCACGAAGACGACGGCGGCAGACAGCGCGAGCGTCGAGATCGTCACGCGGAACTGCAGCGAGTGGCGCCACAGGTCGTTGAACGCCACCACCCGGCGGCGTGCCAAGACCACGAGGCGCCGCACGAGGCGCACCGTGGCTCGGGCGAAAGCGGTCGGCCGTCCCACCTTCGGGTGACTCTTCGTCCCGGCGGGTGGGCCGGCTGCCGCGGAAGCCGTCATCGGTTCATCACGGCGGGCCGGCCTTGTAACCGACGCCGCGCACCGTCAACACCACCTCGGGGTGCTCCGGGTCCTTCTCGACCTTCGACCGCAGACGCTGGACGTGCACGTTGACCAGCCGCGTGTCGGCCGCGTGGCGGTAGCCCCACACCTGTTCCAGCAGTACTTCACGGGTGAAGACCTGGCGCGGCTTGCGGGCCAGCGCCACGAGCAGGTCGAACTCCAGCGGCGTGAGCGGGATGGCCTTGCCCTCGCGCGTGACCTCGTGGCCCGGCACGTCGATCGCCAGGTCGCCGATGGTCAGCGACTCGGCGGGCTCGGCCTCGGTGCGGCGCAGGCGGGCGCGCACGCGCGCGACGAGCTCCTTCGGCTTGAACGGCTTGACCACGTAGTCGTCGGCACCGGACTCCAGGCCTAGCACTATGTCGACGGTGTCGCTCTTGGCGGTCAGCATCACGATCGGCACGCCGGACTCGGCGCGGATCGCCTTGCAGACGTCGATGCCGTTCATGCCGGGCAGCATCAGATCCAGCAGAACCAGGTCCGGTTTGAGCTCGCGCAGCGCGGGCAGCGCGCGCGAACCGTCCGCGACCACCGCGGTGTCGAACCCCTCACCGCGGAGCACGATGGTGAGCATCTCCGCCAGCGCGGGGTCGTCGTCGACCACCAAGACACGTGCCTTCATGAGCACATGTTCGCACTACTTGCGCCGCCGTCGAGCACGACCCGCGCGTTTGACCACCAGAAAGATCAAGATCGCGAGCCCGGGTTGCTCCATCCGGGCGCGCGCGAGCAGGCGTTGGACGGCCCGTGAAGGTTCCCGGGCACGCGCTCGGGAACCCCCACGGGCCTCGGGTGGGACGAGCTACGCAGTGAGCTGGCCGCTGCCCTCGCCGACGACGGCCGGCACCGGCGCGTCGACGAACACCACACCGTCGGTGACCACCACGGCGTAGGCGCGGACGGGATTCTTCGCGGGCAGGCACGTCGGCGCGCCGGTGCGCAGGTCGAACTGGGCCGCGTGCAGCGGGCACTCCACGAAGCAGCCTTCGAGCCAGCCGTCGGCGAGCGAGGCGTCCTGGTGGGTGCAGGTGTCGTCAATGGCGTAGAAGCCGGTGGCGGCGTGGAAGACGGCGATCGGGGTCGGGCCGTCGATGCGGAGGGACTCGCCCTCGGGCAGGTCGGCGACGGCGCAGGCACGGATCATCGGGAAGCCTCCGGGAAACGGGTCACGGGAACCGGGCAAGGTTCGTGAATGTTGCGCATGACGCGTTGATGTGCACTGTTCGCAACGGTGCGGCTCGCTCACCCTCGTCGTCAAGGGATTCGCCCGCTCAGCCGAACAGATCGCCGCCCAGCCGTTAGTGTTGCGCTATGCGGAACCACGACTCGGACAACGCAACGGGAAGTCAAGTTCAGTCGGTCGACCGCGCGATTCACGTGCTGGAACTGCTCGCGCGCAACGGGGAGTCGGGGATCACGGAGATCGCCGGGCAGCTCGGGGTGCACAAGTCGACGGCGTCCCGGCTGCTGAGCGTCCTGGAACAGCACGGGCTTGTCGAGCAGCTGGGCGAGCGCGGCAAGTACGCGATCGGCTTCGGCATCGTCCGTCTCGCCGGCGCGGCCACCGGCCGCATGGACCTCGCGAAGCTCGGCCGGCAGACCTGCCAGGCCCTGGCCGAGCAACTGGGCGAGACCGTGAACATCGCGATCGCCGACGACGGCGTGGCCATCAACATCAGCCAGGCCCGCGGCGCGGCCGCCATCACCACGCAGAACTGGACCGGGCAGCGCACGCCGCTGCACGCGACCTCCAGCGGCAAGGTGCTGCTGGCCGCGATGACCGAGGCCGACCGCAAGCGCGTGCTCGGCCACGGTCTCGAGCAGTACACGCCGCGCACGACCGTGGACCCCGAGGAGCTCGAGTCGGAGGTCGAGCGTGTGGCCGAGGACGGCTACGCGGCCTGCTTCGAGGAGCTGGAGCTCGGCATGCACGCGGTCGCGGTGCCGATCCACGGCCCGGGCGGTGAGGTCGTGGCTGCGATGAGTGCTTCGGGGCCGTCGTACCGGCTGTCGAAGCAGCGGATCAAGCAGATCGTGCGGCCGATGACCGATGCGGCGAAAGAACTTTCGGCACAGCTGGGCTACTACGCCAGCTGACACTTCCCCGGCGTCGGATCGCCTCTGCCGGCGTCCGCGTTACGGGCTTCACCTGCCCGGGCGCAAGCGAAAAACCGCTTCCGCGCGCGGTCTTGACACGTGCCCCCGCGATCCCGCACTTTGTTGCAGAAGACGGAACACACACCCCCATCCGCAACCTGGCCCGTGCCCGCCGGGTCGTTCGGCGCGCCCGGTGAACATCGGCCAGGAGGTACCGCGATGGCAGCCCGACCGCGAGTGGTCGTCATCGGCGCCGGGCTCGTCGGCTGCGCGCTGGCCGACGAGCTGACCGACCGCGGCTGGACCGACGTGACGGTGTTGGAGAAGGGGCCGCTCTTCACCGGTGACGGACCGGGCCTCGTACGCCATACCGACGCGGACCGCACCATGACGGAGTTCGCGAAGTACACCGTGGCCAAGTACGGCTCGCTGACGCTCGAGGGCCGGTGGTGCTTCCAGCCCGTCGGCGGTCTGGAGCTCGCGACCACGCCTCCGCAGCTGGCGGAGCTCCGACGGCGCCACGGCTGGGCGACGTCGTGGGGGGTGCGCGCGTACCTGCGCTCGCCGCGGGAATGCGCCGAACTGCACCCGCTGCTGGACCCGGCGCAGATCCTCGGTGGCCTCCACACCCCGGGTGACGGCGTCGCGAAACCGCTGCGCGCCGCCGAGGCCCAGGCCCGGCGCGCGATCGACCGCGGCGCGCGGTTCCTGGCGGGACAACGGGTCGTGGCGATCGAACGCGGCGGCGGGCGCGTGAGGGACGTGCGCACCGAGACCGACCGGTTCCGCGCCGACGTCGTGGTCTCTTGCGTGGGGGTGGACGCGCCGGCGATCGGGCGGCTCGTGGACCTGGCCGTGCCGCTGGTGCCCTTGACGCAGCACTACGCGCGCACCATTCCGCTACCCGCGCTCGCCGGTGACAACGATGACTTCACCGAGGCAGGCAAGCCGATCCTGCGCCACGGCGGGCTGTCCGTGCGCGAGCACGTCGGCCGGCTCGGCCTCGGCAGCGCCGCGCCCCGCCCGGCCGAATCGTTCGCCCCAACAGACTTCGAGCCACTCTGGGCCGAGGCCGTGCGCCTGCTGCCCGCGCTGGCCCACGCGAAAGTCGAGGAGGGCTTGACCACCCTGGTCGCGGCCACCCCGGATGGCAAGCCGCTGCTCGGCGAGCACCCGGATCTCGACGGTTTCTGGGTCGCCGAGGCCGTGGCCTTCCAGCACACCGCCGGCGTCGCGCGGGAGGTGGCGCGGTGGCTCGTCGACGGGCAGCCCCGCCTCGACCTGCACGCGAGCGACCTGGCCCGGTTCGAGCGAGTGCAGCTCGCGCCGGACCACGTGCGGGCACGCGCGATCCGGACGTTCGCCGGCACCCGGCACGACGAGCCACGCCCGCCGTTGCGCACCTCGCCGTTCTACGAGCGGCACGTCGCCTTGGGTGCGCGCTTCGCGGAAACCGGCGGGTGGGAGCGACCGGTTTGGTTCTCCGCCAACGAAACCCTGCCCGAGACATCCCGCGTACCGGCGTCGTCCGAAGCGCGGACGGCGGGCGCCGAAGCGATCGTCGCGCGCGAGCGGGTGGCGGTGTTCGACCTGACCCCGGCGACCCGGCTGGAGGTCACCGGGCCGGGCGCGCTGCCGTTCCTCCGGACGATGACCACCAACGAGCTCGGCCACGCGCCGGGTGCGGTCACGTACACGTTGCTGCTCGGCGAAGACGGGGGTGTCCGCAGCGATCTCACGGTGGCGCGCCTGGGCGCCGACCGGTTCCAAGTCGGCGCCAACGGACCGCTCGACGTCGACTGGCTGCGCCGCCACCTGCCCGGCGACGGCACGGTGCAGATCCACGAAACCACCGCGGGCACGTGCTGTCTCGGCGTGTGGGGTCCCCTCGCCGCGCGGGTGCTGGCCCCCCTGTCCACAACGGACTTGCCGACGGACGGCGCCGTGACCGCGTTCATCGGCACCGTGCCGGTGCTCGTGCTGCGTCGGTCCGGCGCCCCCGGCTGGGAGCTGCACACCAGCGCGGACCTCGGCCGTCTGCTGTGGGACACGCTGTGGGAAGCCGGGCAGCCGCACGGGATCGCCGCCGCCGGGCACGAGGCGTTCACGAGCCTGCGACGGGAGAACGGCGGCCGCACGTGGGGCACCGACTTCACCGCCGAGCACGATCCGTACGAGGCCGGGCTCGGGTTCGCCGTGCGGATGGACAAGGGCTACTTCCTCGGCCGCGACGCGTTGCTCGGCCGGTCGGCCGCCACCGTCGGACGCGAGCTGACGTCCCTGGTCACCGACGAGCTGGTGCTGGGCAAGGAACCCGTGTACTTCGAGGGCCATCCGGCGGGCTACGTCACGAGCGCGGCGCGCGGCCACACCGTCGGCAAGAACCTGGCGTTCGCCTGGCTTCCCGTCGAGTGCGCGAAACCTGGTACACCGGTGGAGATCGAGTACTTCGGCCGGCGGGTACCGGCGGTCGTGGAACCCCCGGAGCCGCGCAAGACGAGGAGAACCGCTTGACGCACTACGACGTGATCGTGATCGGCCTCGGCGGCATGGGCAGCGCCGCGGCGTACCGGCTCGCGCAGCGCGGACAACGCGTGCTCGGCATCGACCAGTTCGCGCCCGTGCACAACCTCGGCTCGAGCCACGGCGGATCGCGCATCACGCGTCAGGCCTACCTCGAAGGCCCGGACTACGTACCGTTGCTGCTGCGGGCGCACGAGCTGTGGGACGAGGTCGAACGCGACACCGGACGGCACCTGGTCACGCGCTGCGGCGGGCTGATGGCCGGGCCGCCGGACTCGCGCACGATCACCGGCAGCGTGCTCTCGGCCGAAAAGTTCGACATCCCGCACGAGCTGCTCGACGCGGCGCAGATCCGCCGGCGCTTTCCCACGATGGCCCCGCGCGACGACGAGGTGGCGCTGTACGAACCGGGCGCCGGGTTCGTGTCGCCGGAGGGCAGTGTCGCCGCGCACCTGCAGCTCGCCGCGCGCCACGGCGCCGAGCTGCACCACGAGGAGCAGGTGTTCACGTGGAGCACGTCGGAGTCGGGTGTGCGCGTGGGGACGACGTCGACCTACTACACGGCTTCGCGGCTGGTGCTGTGCCCGGGCGCGTGGGCGCCGTCGCTGCTGGCCAACCTCGGCGTGGACTTCGAGGTGCAGCGGCAGGTGCAGTACTGGTTCGAACCGGCGGACGCCGCGGCGTTCGCGGCCGACCGGCACCCGGTGTACCTGTGGGAAACCGAGCAGGGCGAACAGTTCTACGGCTTTCCCGCGCACTCACCGCAGGGCGTGAAGGTGGCTTCGCACCTCGCCGGCACGCCGTGCACCGCCGACACGATCGACCGCCGCGTGCACGACCACGAGGTGCGCGCCGTCACCGACCTCGTCGGCTCCCGGCTGCCGGCGCTGGGCACGTTCCGCCGCGCCGCGACCTGCCTGTACACGAACACGCCCGACGAGGACTTCGTGATCGCGCGGCATCCCGATCACCCACGCGTGGTCGTGGCGTGCGGATTTTCGGGGCACGGCTTCAAGTTCGTGCCCGTGGTCGGGGAGATCGTGGCCGATCTGGTCGTCGACGGCAGCACGCCGCACCCCATCGCCCTCTTCGACCCGGCACGATTCGACGAACGATGACCGCTCAGGACAGCAGCGACTTGGCCAGCGTCGGCAAGTCGACACCGGTGACGCCGTCGAGCACGTGCCACGGCGCGAGCCAGCCGGCCGCGGCCAGCTCGTCGTACACGGCGGCGCAGCGCTGCTGCAGGGCGTCGTCGGATTCGAACGCGTCCCGCGCCCGGCCGCTGTCCGCGGCGGCACGGCGGACAGCGCGTTCGGCGGCGACCTGCGGGGACACCCGCAGCAGCAGGTGCGCGTCGGGCCGCGGGAGCGCGAAGCGGTCGACCTCGAGTCCCCACACCCAGCGCACGACGTCGCCGTCGGCGTTCTCCCGCAGGCGTGCGGCGGCGTACGCGGCGTTGGAGGCGACGTAGCGGTCGAGCAGCACCACGTCGTTGTCCGCCAGCAGCGCGCGGATCTCGTCGGCCGCGCCGCTGCGGTCGAGGGCGTAGAGCAGGGCCATGCCGTAGACGGAGTCGGCGAGGTCGCCGTGGCCGCGGTGCAGGGCCTCGCGCACGAGGTCCGCGTGGATGCTGCGGCCGTAACGCGGGAACGCCAGGCTGCCGACCCGCGCGCCCCCGCGGTGCAGCTCAGCGGTGAGCCCGTCCGCGAGGGTGCGCTTGCCGGCGCCGTCCAAACCTTCGATCACGACCAGTCGCCCCACGGGGCTCACCCTAGGACAGGCCCGAGCGGCCCACGACAGTGCTATCGGCCCAGTGGCGGGGTGACGCCGTAGGACCAGTTGTCGTCCAGCGAGACCTCGCGCTCGCCGGCGACCGTGAGCGCGTCGAGCCGCTTCAGCTCGTCGCCGGTGAGCGCCAGCGAAGCGCCACCGGCGTTTTCCGTCAGCCGCCCGACGTGCAACGTGCCCGGGATCGGGACCACGTCCGGCGCCTGCGCGAGCAGCCACGCGAGCGCAACCTGGCCGGGCGCGGCGTCGTGGGCCGTGGCGATGTCACGCACGATCTCCACGGCGGCGAGGTTCGCCTCGAACACCTCCCGCGCGAACCGCGGCATCTTGCGGCGGTAGTCGTTCTCCGGCAGGTCGTCGAACGAAGTGAGCTTGCCCGTCAGCATCCCGCGGCCCAGCGGGCCGTACGGGATGACACTGATGCCGAGCTCGCGGCACAGCGGGAACACCTCGTCCTCGAGGTCGCGCGACCACAGCGACCACTCGGTCTGCACGGCGGTGATCGGGTGCACGGCGTGCGCGCGCCGGATCTCCTCGATGGGTGTGTCCGGGTCCACGCGGTGCTGGTAGTACAGGTCGACGTGGTCGGTGCCGAGCCGGGTCAGCGAGCGCTCGATGCGTTCGCGCACGTACTTCGGGCGGCCGTTGATGATCGCTGGAGCGCCGTCGAACGGACCCTGGACGATGCCGAACTTGGTGGCCAGCACGACCTGGTCGCGGCGGCGCGCGATCGCCTTGCCGATGGCCTCCTCGCTGCCGCCATAGACGTCGGAGCTGTTGACGAGGGTGACGCCGAGGTCCAGCGACCGGCCGATCAGGGCGTCGGCCGTGTCGTCGGTGGCGTGGTCCTCGGCCTGCCCGTAGGGGCGGGCGAAGCCCATCGCGCGGTAGCCATCCAACGCCGAAGCGCCGGGACGCCGCGGCCACCCGCGCGGCGATCCTGAGAGCCGCCCGCAAGGCGTTGCCCGAGCACGGCTACGACGGTGCCGGCGCCCGCGAGATCGCCCGCGCCGCCGATGTGGACGCACGGGCTGTTCGGCAAGTACTTCGGCTCGAAGGAAGGGCTCTTCGCCGAGGTCGTGGAGGTCGCGTTCGAGAAGTCGATAACGATGACGCCCGAACTCAACGCCGAGGCGGCGCGGGCACTGCTGACCGGCGACGACCCGCACGCGTCCGACGGAATGCTGCTCACCCTCCGTTCGGTCGCCAACCCGCGCGCCGCGGCGATCATGCGCGCGAGCATCGAGCGCAACTACCAGACCCGGCTCGCCGACGCGCTGCCCGGCACCGACGCCACCGGCCGCTCGGCGCTGCTGATCGCCATCTGCGCCGGGACGCCGCTGAACCGCCTGCTGCTGGGCTCGACCGTGCTCACCGGCCCCGACGCCGAAGAGCTGATCCCGTACCTGCACGCGGCACTCGACGCCGTGGCGGTCGCGCCGGACGAGAAGGTGGTCGACCGGCGGCCCGGCGGGAGGAACGGCACCGCCGGGCCGGCCGGTACGCCTCAGGCGGCCTCGCGCCGCGAGTGCAGCAGGTAGCCTCCGCCGCCGGTGAGCAGCAGGCTCACGAGGATGAGCAGCGGCAGCCAGCCCGAGTCGTGGTCCTCGGGCGGCGGGGTGTCGCCGCGCGGCAGGACGTCGGCGACAAGCCGGACGGCCTGCGCGTCACCGGTGGCCGACTGCGGGACGAGGTGGGCGTTGCCGACGCCGGAGGGCTGCGCCGCGCTCGCGCCCGGTGCCGACGTCAGCAACGCCATGCCGACGAGCACCACGAGTGCCAGGACCCGGCCCGCGGTGCGTACTCTCTCGATCCGGACCCGGCCACGGTGGACGGCGGCCCGGGTAGTGGCAAGTGGCTGCTCGGCGGACACCGGCACGGACCTCCCCACCCCCACGACGTGACCCTCGGTCGTCACAACGGTGAACAGTGCGGTCACGCGGAGCAAGCTGCTCTTCCGGTGATCAACGCGTTCCGGGTCAGTTCTGGAACACGGAATGGCACCCTTGCGTGGCCAACCACCCCGAACGGGGGTCGGAGCGGCTACCGTGCGCTGCTAACGTGAACGTTCCGCGGTGTTCACGGCCGGCGCACGCAGTGATCTCCACACTGGTCTGGTGAAGGGACAAGCGGTGTCTCGAGACGGGGAAGGCGCACTGATCATCGAACCTGTTCGCCGTGGGTCGGGCGATCTGCCCGCGGAGCTGGCCGACGCGTTGCGCACCGGCGAGTTCCACCACGCCCTGCGCACGGCCATCTCGCACCGGGGACTGTCGCTGGCCCGCCTGCGCGCCCACCTGGCGCTCCGCGGCGTCCAGATTGGACAGTCGACGCTCAGCTACTGGCAGCGGGGGCTGCGCCAGCCCGAAGTGCCCAAAGCGTTGCCGGCCGTGCGCGCTCTGGAGTCGGTGCTGCAGCTGCCGGCGGACTCGCTGGTGGTGCTGATCGGCCCGCGCACCACCCGCCCGCGCGGGCACCAGGCCGCGGTGTCGTTCCACGACCTGCGCTCGGGCGACATGGGCTCGATCGTCGACCAGCTGCTCACCGATCTGGGAGTGCTGCCCTCGTCCAACCACTCCAACGCCGACCTGGAGCTGCTCTCGGTCCACGACCGCATCACGGTCGACGAGCGCCGCCGACAAGTCAGCATCCGCACGCGCTTGGTCACGCGCGCGCGGCGGCACGGCCCCGACCGCTACGTGACCGTGTACAACGGCGACCCCGGCTGCAAGATCGACGACGTGGAGCTGATCACCGCCGAGGGCTGCCGCGTCGGGCGGATCCGCCGCCACCCGGGCGGCGAGACGATGGCGACCGAGCTGCTCTTCGACCGCAAACTCGGCGAAGGCGACATCCACGTCTTCTGCTTCGAGGTGCGCGACGACTCCAGCGCGCTGTTCCCCGGCTACTACCGCATGCTGCGCGACCAGGCCGCCAGCTACCTGCTGCAGCTGCAGTTCGCGCCCACCGCGATGCCCGCGCGCTGCACCCGCCAGGTCCGCGCGCGCGACGACGCGCTGCCCGTCGAAGCCGAAGAGCTCCCGCTCGACACGGGCGGCGTGACGAGCGGCTACTTCCGCGACGCGGGACCCGGGCTGGCCGGCATCGCCGTCGAGTGGAACTGAGCCGGCCGGTGAACAACGGGGCCCCCGACCTGCGTTGACGGTCCCCGGTACCGCGCGCACGATGAGTTTTCGGGGCAGCCTCACCAGGAGCCGAAAATGAGTTTCGTGCAAGTCATCGAGTTCAAGACCTCACACCCGGACGAGCTGAACGAGCTCATGGACGAGTGGAAAACCGCGACGCAAGGCAGTCGCACGGCCACCCACGCGGTGGTGATGAGCGACCGCGACAACCCCGGGACGTACATGGAGTTCGTCGAGTTCCCGTCGTACGAAGAGGCGATGCGGAACTCGGAGCTGCCGGAGACCGCGAAGTTCGCCGAGCGGATCGGCAAGCTGTGCGACGGACCGCCGGTGTTCCACAACCTCGAGGTGATGCGGGACGAGCGGCTCTGAGCGGCCGGGCGCCGGGCGGACGACCCGGCCGCGACCGCGTCAGAGGATGATCAGATCCGTGACGCTGTAGGACAACGAACCGCGGAAACCCGCGCCGGTGCGCTGCGGCGCCAGGTCGGCCAGTTCCTCGGCCTGCGCCGGGAAGAACGACAGCTCGCCGGTGCCGGTCCAGGTGCCGGCGACCTGCGGAGTGTCCAAAACGGACTGCGTCAGCTCGTGCACGGCGGGGTTCTGCTGCTGCCCGGCCGTGAGCCGCGGGAAGTAGCGCAGGTTCACGATCGGCCGCCCCAGCGCCGGGATGGTCGGCGCGGTCTTCTCGAGTGTCACGCGCGCCTCGGCCAGCTGCCGGCCGTTCGACGACAGGGTGGCACCGAACCGGCCGCCGGCGCCGACCACCGGGCCGGCCTGGCTCGGCACGCCGAACGCGCGGGTCTGGTGCACGGCCCCGATCTTCTTCGGGAAGCCCTGGATCCAGCCGCGGGCCAGCGCCTCGTCGTTGTCCACGTAGATGAACGGGCACCACGCCACGGGCGAACCCTGGTGCACGGCGTCGAGCAGCACGAGGAACTCGCTGTACTGGCTGCGCACCGGGTCGAGGTACTCGTTGTCACCGGCCAAAAACTGCCAGTCGATGAACAGCGCGTAGCCGTGCCCCGAACTCGCCGGATCCGGGTCCAGACCGGTCGGCAGCGACGCGGCGGCCGCGGCCGGCGTGGTCCAGAACTCGACGCCGACCACGTCACCCACGTAGTGCCACGGCGGCGTCGGCGCGAGGTTGGCCACCCCGCGGGCGCTGAGCGGATAACTGTAGCCCTTGAGCCGTTCGTTCACCGGCGTGGTCGTGGCGTCCTCGGCGAACGCGGGGGTGCTCATCGCCCCCGCCGCCACCGCGGCCAGCCCTCCGGCGAGTACCCCTCTTCGACCCACTTCTCCTGCGGACAAGGCAAATCCCCTTCACTTCGACAATCCCCCGGCCGCCGTGCGCGACCGCGCTTCTTCGAAGGAGCCACGGGACCGCGCCGAACGGGTCCGGACGCGGAGAGGCCGGAGCCCAGGAGGCAGACCCGGAGCGAATCTTCGGGCACATCGGACGTCGGGGACTTGTCGTCGGTCGAGGAACCGGAGTGCACGGCGGGGTGGCCCCGAGCGACCTGGGCGTCCACTGTGGAGGGCAAGCACATCCGGAACACAGAAGCGGCGCCCGGAAACCCCAGGCGCCGCTTCGGCACTGCGAGAACCTCAGTAGCGGTAGTGGTCCGACTTGAACGGGCCTTCCACGTCCACGTCGATGTACTCCGCCTGCTCCTTGGTGAGCTTGGTCAGCTCGCCGCCCAGCGCCTCGAGGTGGATGCGCGCCACCTTCTCGTCGAGCTTCTTGGGGAGGCGGAACACCTCCTTGTCATACTCCTCGTGCTTGGTGAACAGCTCGATCTGCGCGATGACCTGGTTCGAGAAGCTGTTCGACATCACGAACGACGGGTGCCCGGTCGCGTTGCCGAGGTTGAGCAGCCGGCCCTCGGACAGCACGATGATCGTGTTGCCGTTGGGGAACACCCACTCGTCGACCTGCGGCTTGATGTTGACGCGGCGGATCCCCGGGTAGCGCGCGAGGCCGGCCATGTCGAGCTCGTTGTCGAAGTGGCCGATGTTGCCGACGATCGCCTGGTGCTTCATCTTCGCCATGTGCTCGACCATCACCACGTTCTTGTTGCCGGTGGTGGTGATCACGATGTCGGCTTCGCCGAGCACGTTCTCGAGCTTCTTGACCTGGAAGCCGTCCATCGCCGCCTGCAGCGCGCAGATCGGGTCGATCTCGGTCACGATCACGCGCGCGCCCTGGCCGCGCAGCGACTCCGCCGCGCCCTTGCCGACGTCGCCGTAACCGCAGACCACGGCGACCTTGCCGCCGATCAGCACGTCCGTGCCGCGGTTGATGCCGTCGATCAGCGAGTGGCGGATGCCGTAGCGGTTGTCGAACTTCGACTTCGTCACGGCGTCGTTCACGTTGATCGCCGGGAACAACAGCTCACCCGCGGCAGCCAGCTGGTAGAGCCGCAACACGCCGGTGGTGGTCTCCTCGGTGACACCGCGGACGCCCTGGCCGATGGTGGTCCACTTCGAGGAGTCAGCGGCGACGGACGCGCGCAGCAGCTCCAGGAAGACCTTCCACTCGTCGGGGTCCTCGTCGTCGGCGGGCGGAACGACGCCGGCCTTCTCGTACTCGGTGCCCTTGTGCACGAGCATGGTGGCGTCACCGCCGTCGTCGAGGATCATGTTCGGACCCTCGCCGTCCCAGGTGAGCATCTTCTCGGTGCACCACCAGTACTCCTCCAGCGACTCGCCCTTCCAGGCGAACACCGGCACACCCTTCGGCTCCTCGGTGGTGCCGTGCGGGCCGACGACCACGGCCGCGGCCGCGTGGTCCTGCGTGGAGAAGATGTTGCACGAGGCCCAGCGGACCTCGGCACCCAGCGCCACCAGCGTCTCGATGAGCACGGCGGTCTGCACCGTCATGTGCAGCGACCCGGAGATCCGCGCGCCGCGCAGGGGGTAGACCTCGGCGTACTCACGGCGCAGCGACATCAGGCCCGGCATCTCGTGCTCGGCGAGGCGGATCTCCTTGCGGCCGAACTCGGCGGCCTCGAGGTCGGCGACGGCGAACTCGATGCCGCCCCGGGTGTCGTGCCGCTTGGCAACGCTTTCGGGGGTCATAGTGCGGTTCCTCCAAGGATTGATGGCATCTGAACAGTACCGTTGTCGGCTTGACGTCCCCCCGACCGGCTTAGGAGACCCTTACCGTGCCCGCCCCGCTGCCCGGCCCCGACACCCGCATCGTCGAGCTCAGGGTGGCCGGGCTAGCGGGCACGAGCGGCGAGACGCTGCTGGACGCCGTGTCCACCGTCGACGTCGCCGGCGACGGGATCGGCAGAGTCGTGCGCCCGGCGGACCGGCTGCGGCGTCCGGCCCCCGGCCCGATGGTGCCCGCGCTGGGCCGGTCCATCCCGCGCACGCTCGAAGGATACCTGTGGAGCCGCATGACCTCGGGCGGCGCCGCCAAGGCCACGTGGGCGCTGCTGTTCCCGTTCTCGCTGGCCAACGTCGCGTTCTGGATGCTGCCGCCGGTGCACCGCGCCCGGTGGCTCGGCGGGCTGTGCCGCGGGCTGCTGCGCGTGGTCGCCGTGCTGCTCACGATGCTGCTGATCGGGCAGGTCGCCGCGACCGTGCTCGATCTGTTCGCCACCCAGTGCCTCGCGCCGGGCAGCGGCTGCCTGCCGTGGGCGCCCTCGTGGCTGCGCTCGGACCCGGCCCGGCTGACGATCGGCGTCGCCGTGTTGTTCGCGGTGGTGGTCCTGCTGCACCGGATCTCGTCGTCGAACTGGCAGGTCCACGCTCCTGAACCCCGCGCCCGGCGAGGCTCTCCCCTGCAGTTGCTGGCCGACCCGGAGGCGCCCGGGATGTCCGCGACGCACACGGTCGCGGCCCTGGCCTGCGTCGCACTGCTGCTGCTCGGCGGCCCGTTCCACGTGCCCGACGAGGTGCCCCGGCTGATCGGCTGGATCTGCGTGCTCGGACTGGTGGTCGCGGTGATCGTCGGCGCGGCGATCGGGAGCGACCCCGGACGCATCGCCCGGCGCACGCTGATGACCTTCGCGGCGGCGCTCGTGATTTTCGCGGCCGTGCTCGCCGCTCCGCTGCCCGCGCGCGGCGGCCTGCGCGGCACCGACGGCACGGTCGAAGGACTCGGCGCGGCACTGCTCGCGATCACCATCCTGTTCGCGCTGGCCCTCGTGCCGATGGCGCTGCTCGCGCGGGTGACCTGGAAGACGCGGCCGAAGCGGCTGCGCCCGTGGCTCGGTGGCTGGGCGGCGGCGCCCGTGGTCGCGCTCGCGGGCCTGCTCGGCGGCGGCTTCGGCGCCGGGCTGGGGATCGCCGTCCGCCGGCTGCTGGGCACGGGCGGGCTGCGGCTGCCCGACACCTACGAGCTGATCACCGTGCTGTGGGGCGCCGGGCTCGCGTTGATCGCGGTGCTCGCCGTGGCCGGCTACGCGGTCGCGGTGCCGCTGCGCCGGCGGCGCCGCGGGATCCCGGCGCTGGTCGAGCTGGTGCAGCTCGACGCGAAGCAGGAGAAGGCCGCGGCCCGCGCGTGGGCGCGCTCGGCGTGGGAACGCCGGCACCTGCACCAGCTGGCGATGATCGTGACCATCGGGCTCGGCGTCGCCGGGCTCACGTTGCTGGTCGTGCGCTTCGGCTTCGGCCTGCGGCCCTCGTGGTTCACGCCGGTGTCGGCTGTCGGCGTGTTCGCGCTCGGCGGTTTCGCGGCGGGCCTGCTGCGGGTGGTCTACTCCGCCGCGCGCACGCCGGAACGCAACCGCCACCTCGGCGCGCTGTCGGATCTCGTGTCGTTCTGGCCGCGCGCGGCGCACCCGACCGTGCCGCCGTGTTACGCGCTGAAAGTGGTGCCCGAGCTGGCCGAACGCGTCAAGGAACACCTCACCGAACCGGGCACTCGCGTGGTCCTGTCCGGGCAGAACCTCGGCAGCCTGCTCACCGTGCTCACCGCCGCGCGCCTGTTCACGGAGCTGACCCCCGACGAACGCGACCGCGTCGGCCTGCTCACCGCGGGGTCGCCCCTGCAGTGGGGTTACCAGCGCGCGTTCCCCGCGGTGCTTCCGCAGGATGCGCTCGCGACACTGTTCGGCGACCTCGACGGCCGCTGGCGCGCGCTGTGCCGAGGCACGGACATCTTCGGCGGCGGCGTCACGACCTGGCGGCACAACGTGTCCGGCCGCCACTTCATCGGCGACGGGTACCTGCCTGAAGGCGGCTCCGGCCCACTCGAAGCCACGCCCGAGGAGTCCGGCGTACTCGTGCTCGGCGGCGACCACTGGCTGCCCGACCCGCTGCTCGCCCCCGACGCCCGCCACCGCTGGGCCGCGGGCGTGCTCAAGCACACCGAGTACCTGGCCGACGCCGAATGGGACCAGGCGGTGGCGATGGCCGCGGGCCTCGGCCGCCCGAGCGGACGCTCGCGGCTGCTCGGCGAACAAGGCGCGCTGTTCGGCGACCTGCCTCGCCCGCGGTGAAATCCTTGTGCGGTAACAAAAAGACCGGAGGGGAGCCACACCCGTGGGCAAACGGGTGCGGCTCCTCTCCGGTTTCAGGAACCCGAAAAGCAGATCAGTTGGCGCTGCGGCGGCGGAACTTCAGCAGCGCGAGCAGGCCACCACCGACGACGAGCAGCGCCGCGGCGATGTAGATCAGCCACGCGTTGTCGAAGCCCGTGTTGGCGAGCTGGCCGCCGGTGCCACCGGTCTCGTTGCCTGCCGGGGCGGCGACAACGGCCGAGGTGCTGGTCGGCGCGACGGTCTCGGCCGGCGACGTGGCCGGGGCCGAGGGGGTCTCGGTCTCGGTCGGCTGCGTGGTCGGCGTCTCCGACGGCTTGGTCGGCTGCGTCGTCTCAGTCGGCTGCGCCGCCTTGCCGATACAGGCGAACCAATGGCTGATCGTCGCCTGCTGGCCACCACCGTTCAGCGGCGAGCGGAGCTTCTCCCACGGCGGGGTGGTCGCGAGCTCGCGCTTGCCGGGCTCGTAGACGTTGTACCCGTCGCCGCCCTTGACGACGACGGCCTCGACGGTGACACCGTCGGCGACCTTCGTGATGTTGAGGTACTTGTCCTTGGTGGTGCCACCGGTGAAGGTGAAGACCGACGCGGCGTCCTCCTGCGTCACCAACGTGCCCGGCAGGTGCGCGCCGGCGCAGGTCGTGACGTTCCGGTCGACCGGGTTCGCGCGGGTGTCGTCGGAGTGGCACGCCAGCGCGGAGGTGGCAGTGCCCAGCAGCGCCAAGCCGGTGGCGGCAGCGACTGTCAGACCTGCGCGAAGGGGTCGTCTGGTGATGGTGGGCATTCAGAGAACTCCTGTACCGAACGGGGGGTATACAGCGAAGATCAGCGCACTCCCAGTGAGGATCCAAACCACTTACCGTATGAATCACACACGAGTGATTAACCCGTCAGAGGGAAGCCGAGGCGGACGGTATCGCAAACGGCTCACTCGCTCACCCTGCGTTCGAGTCGCGATCCAAACCGAGACGTCGACGTTGCCTTTTCGTGATCATTCTGATTTAGATGACAACTCGGCCACATCACGCAACCTTCTCGCACTCCGGTAAACTCGCAGGTCAGTGGCGCAAAACGGCCCGCCGTCCCGGGTCGGACGGCGGGCCGTTGCGAGCAGTGGTTCAGTCCTCCGAAGACGCCGGAGACTCCGGCGAAGCGGACTTCCCGGCCGGTTCCTCACCCGAGGCGATCCGCTTGCCGAGCAGCGAGCGGCGCCGGCTGTAGACGAAGTAGAGGACGACCCCGACGACCATCCAGACCACGAACCGCAGCCAGGTCAGCACCGTCAGGTTCAGCATCAGCCACAGGCACGCGAGGATCGCCAAGATGGGGATCAGCGGCACCGCCGGCACGCGGAACGCGCGGGGCAGGTCCGGTCGCGTCCGGCGCAGCACCAGCACACCCGCCGAAACGAGGATGAACGCGAACAGCGTGCCGACGTTCACCATCTCCTCGAGCTTGTCGGCCGGGAAGAACGTGGCCGCCACGGCCACCAGGCCGCCGACGAGCAGCGTCGCGCGCTTCGGGGTGCCGTGGCTGCCGGTCTTGGCCAGCCCGCGTGGCATGAGGCCGTCACGCGACATCGCGAAGATGATCCGCACCTGGCCGAGCATCAACACCATCACCACGGTCGTGAGGCCCGCCAGCGCGCCGACGGAGATGACGTTCGCGGCCCAGTCCACGCCGTTGACGGAGAAGGCCGTCGCAAGCGTCTTGTGGCTGCCGTCGCCGGCCGAGGTGGCCAGATCGGTGTAGGGGACCATGCCGACGACGACGAGCGACACCGCCACGTACAGCACCGTGACGATGGCCAGCGAGCCGAAGATGCCGCGCGGCACGGACTTCTGCGGGTTGCGCGTCTCCTCGGCGGTGGTCGCCACGATGTCGAACCCGATGAACGCGAAGAACACCAGCGACGCACCGGCCAGCAGGCCGAAGACACCGAACGAGCTGCTGCCGCCACCGGCGATCACCGAGAACAGCGACTGCTCCACACCACTGTCACCGGGGGCGCCGGGCTTGCCCTCGGGGATGAACGGCGTGTAGTTCGCGCCCTTGATGTAGAAGATGCCGAGGATGATCACGAACAACACCACGGCGACCTTGATGCCCGTGATCACCATGGAGAACCGCGAAGACAGCTTCGTGCCGATGGCCAGCAGTGTCGTCAGCACGACCACGACCACGAGCGCGCCCCAGTCGATGGTGACCCAGCCGAGGTCGATCGTGGTCTTGGCGCCCTTGCCGAAGAGGTAGCCGAGCACGGTCTCGAGGTAGACCGACCAGCCCTTCGACACGGCGGCGGCGCCGACGGCCAGCTCCAGGATCAGGTCCCAGCCGATGATCCACGCCATGAACTCGCCGAACGTGGCGTAGGAGAACGTGTACGCGCTACCCGCGACCGGCACGGTCGAGGCGAACTCGGCGTAACACAGCGCCGCCAGCGCGCACGCGATCGCGGCGCACACGAACGCGACCGACACCGACGGGCCGGAGAAGTCACCCGCCGTACGCGCGGTGAGCGTGAAGATGCCCGCGCCGATGACGACCGCGACGCCGAACACGGTCAGATCCCAAGCGCCCAGGTTTCTTCGGAGCTTGGTCTCGGGCTCGTCGGTGTCCGCGATGGACTGCTCGATCGACTTCGTGCGCCACAAACCCTGCCCGGGCACCGTGACCTCCTCGGGACGACCTGCGTGAAAACGGGGTGAATCACCCTAACGCGGCATTCCGCAGACGGCGCGGTGGACGGTGATCACCGCACGTTGCGGTCGAGATCCGGTTCGAGGTAGATCAGCGACACGACGGGGAGCTTCGCACGCACGCGGGCCTCGGCGTCGTCGATGGCCAGGGCGACCTCGGACGTGTCGAGGCCGGGCACCAGCGCGAGCTTGGCAGCCACGAGCAGCTCGTCCGGGCCGAGGTACTGCGTGCGGATGTGGATCACGCGCTCGACCTTGCCGGCCGCCAGTTCGTCGACGATCGTCGCGAGGTCGGTGTCCGTCGCGCCCTCGCCGATGAGCAGGCTTTTCATCTCGACGATGAGGATCACCGCGATCACGCCCAGCAACAGGCCGATCATCACGGTACCGATGCCGTCCCACACCGGGTCGCCGGTGAGCGTGGACAGGCCGACGCCGAGCAGCGCGAACACGAGGCCGATGAGCGCGCCGGTGTCCTCCAGCAGCACGACGGGCAGCTCGGGTTCCTTGGCCTGGCGGATGAACCGCCACCAACCGGCGTTGCCCTTGATCTTGCGCGACTCGCCGATGGCGGTGTAGAAGCTGTAGCCCTCCAAGCAGGTCGCCACCAGCAGGATGATCACGGCCACGATCGGCGATTCGAGCGGCTCGGGCTCGATGATCTTGTGGATGCCCTCGTACAGCGCGAACGCCGAGCCGAGCGTGAACAGCATCAGCGCGACGATGAACGAGTAGAAGTACCGCTCCCGACCGAAACCGAAGGGGTGTGCCTTCGTGGCACGCCGGCGCGACGTCTTCTGCCCGAGCAGCAGCAGACCCTGGTTGGACGTGTCGGCCAGGGAGTGCACCGACTCCGCCAGCATCGACGACGAGCCTGTGACCAGGAACCCGACGAACTTCGCCACCGCGATCCCGGCGTTGGCCGCGAGCGCCGCGATGATCGCCTTGGTACCGCCACCTGCTGACACGGCGTGCTCCCCTGCCTGTTGCGCAATGGATTCCCGAAATGCCCGATCGGGAGCCTAGAGGACCGATCACCGCGCCACCGCTTCGGCCAGGTGAACGTTCTGCGCTCGAACCCTGCAGACGGTGAAGGGCACTTCGCGGGAACCGGAGTCCCTCGAGGGTCCTTCACAAACCGTCGTAAGTCAGTCTTCGCAGGTCCCGGCGGTGGCCCGGAACAGCTGGGCCGGCCGGCCCGCGAGCGGGCGGACCGAGACGGCGGGGTCGGCCGCGGGCAGCCACACCGACTGGCCGCGCAGCAGCTCGATCTGCTCCCCGTCGTCGGCCGTCACGAGCAGGTCGCCTTCCGTGCAGAGCAGGATCTGCGGGCCGGTGCAGTCGACCACGAGCTCGGTGTCGTCGCCGGGCTCCCACTGCACGCGCGAGAGCTCGAACTCCGGCGCGTCCGTGTGGTACACGGCCATGCGCCGGCCGGCACATTCCCCTTGCTGCACCGGCATCTCACCGCACGCGAAGTCGACCACACGCAGCAGCTCGGGCACGTCCACGTGCTTGGGCGTGAGGCCACAGCGCAGGATGTTGTCCGAGTTGGCCAGGATCTCCACGGCCGTGCCGGACAGATAGAGGTGCAGGTTGCCGGCCGGCAGGTAGATCGCCTCGCCCGCCCGCAGCGTCAGCCGGTTGAGCAGCAGCGCGGCCAGCACGCCGGCGTCACGGGGGTGCGCTTCGCCCAGTTCCAGGATCGTCCGGCACTCCACGCCGAACTCGCCGTGGTCGGCGACGTGGCGCACGCACGCGTCGAGGACCTCGGGCAGCAGCTCGTCGAGCGAGGCCTGCGGCAGCGTGATCCACGTGGTGAACAGCGCGCGCAGCCCTGCCGGGTCCGGCTGCGCTTCGAGCAGCCCGGTGTACTTCGCCAGCCCTGGCGTCTCGATGGCCTTGAGCAGCTTCACCGTGCGCTGCGGATCGCGGAAGCCGGCCAGTGCGTGGAACTCCGTGAGCGCGCAGACGAGCTCGGGTTTCGCCGTCGGGTCCGGGTAGTTGCGGTTGGGCGCGTCGCGCGGGATGCCGAGGCGCTCCTCGCGCTCGTGCCCCTCGGCGGCCTGCGCGGCCGACGGGTGCGCCTGCATCGACAGCGGCTCCTCGGCCGCCAGGATCTTCAGCAGGAACGGCAGGCGGCCGCCCCAGCGCTTCGCACAGCGTTCGCCGAGCTGGCCGACCGGATCGGCGTTGACGAGTTCCAGGAGGCTCCGTTCGGTGCCGTCCGGCCCGAGCACGCGCGACGGGTCGCCCGGGTGGGCACCCATCCACAGCTCTGCCTCGGGGTGCGGCGCCGGCACCGGACGTCCCTGCAGCTGCGGGATCGCGGTGCGCGATCCCCAGGCGTAGGGCCGTACGGCGTTGCGCAACAGCTCCACTGTCACCTCAACTCCCAATCCTTCCCACCGGCCGGAGCCGATGTCGTGCGGGCGGTGCCGTCCCCACGGCGCCCGTCCGCACTTCCTCCCCCTGATCCCGTGAGCCGTCAGGCGGTGGCCGGCTCGTACCTCCCGGCGCCACCGATGCTGCCCGCCGCGAGCCCGAGGTACACCGCGGCGAGCTCGAACCGCAGCGCAAGCACCGCGGCCCGGACGATCTCGTCCGCTTCGAATTCCTCCGCGGGCGCGATCACGTCCGCGTCCGGGAGGAACTCCTCCGCCTGGAAGCGGGCCGCCTCGGCTGCGGGCCCGGTCCGCACCGAGAGCAACAGCACCCGCGTGGCGGTTCCACCGGGTGAGTCGTCCGGATCGGCGAAGATGTCACGCTCTTGGCCGCCCGATTGCGCAACTCTGCGAAGCGCGGGCCGCGCAAGCGCTTGCCGGAAGTCCTCCGCGTCGCACACCACGCCCGAGTGAGCCGCGAAAGCGTGCGCCGCGTGCTCCGCGACGGCCACCGCCACGGGATCGAGACCCCACAGCAGCGGCACGCGGTCGGCGACGCGCAACGCGAGCGCCTTGGCCGGGTTCGCGAACGACTCGCGCGCGAGGTAGTCCTTCTCGGCTTCGAGGTCGAGCTGGTCGGCCAGGGCCTGCACGTCGGCCACCAGCAGGCCCAGCGCGTTGGCCGTGAGCAGCCCGGCGGCGAGCCCGCGCGGGAACGCGAGCTCCGGCGGCACCGGGATGCGCGGCGCGAGCAGCACGCCCTTGCCGGCCACCGAAGCGGCGACGGGACCCTCCGCCGGAGCGGAGAGCACCACGGTCGCGCCGAACCGGGCCGCGCGCTCCAGCGACGCGGCCAACTCGCGGTCACCCGCGTCGTCGGTGTGTGCGAACACGACGTCGAGCGCGCCGATCCACGGCGGCACGATCTCGGCCACGACCACCGGCACCGGGCACGCCGGCGCGAGCAGCGCCGCCAGCAGCCGCGTGAGCGTGCGGCTGACGCCGGGCCGGTCGAGGAGGACCAGCGAACGCGGGCGTCCCAGGTCGAGACGGTCGCTCAGCTCCAGCTCGGCCGCGGCCTCGGCAGTCGCCCGAACCTGCGCCCCGGCCATGGCGGCGGCACGCAGCAGCCCCGCGCTGTCCGCCTCGGCCAGGCGCGCGGGGTCGTCGAGCAGCGAATCGTCAAGCACTGTCGGCATGGCTGTCATCCGGCTCACCGGGAGTGTGGTCACCGCTGAGTACCGCTTCGTCGAGAAGCAGCACTGGGATCCCGTCACGGACCGGGTACATCCGGCCGCACTCGGTACAGGTCAGTGCTTCGGCATCCGCGTCGTCCGGTGTGCCCGGACGCAGCGGTGCGTGATCCGGCGACGGGCACGCGAGGATCTCGAGCAGCTGGGCGTCAAGCGTGATGGCCATGGTTCCTCCATACCACGCGTAGGTGGGTCGTTACGGCACCTTCCGGACACAGTTCGCCTCGGTCGGTCGCCATCAGCGTGGCTTGCTCAGCCCCGGACAATTGCCAGTACATCGTCGGTCAGCGCCTCGACGGCGGCGCGGTCGGCGGCCTCCACGTTGAGCCGCAGCAGCGGCTCGGTGTTCGACGGGCGCAAGTTGAACCACGCGCCGCCCGGGAGCTGCACGGTCAGGCCGTCGAGCTCGTCGATCTGGACGCCCGACTTGTCCGCGTACGCGTCCTTCACGGCGAGCATGCGCGCGACCTGGTCGGTCACGGTCGAGTTGATCTCGCCCGAGGCCGCGTAGCGCGAAAAGTCCTGCGTGAGCGCGGACAGCGGACCGTCCTGCTCGCCCAGCGCCGCGAGCACGTGCAGGGCCGCCAGCATGCCGGTGTCGGCGCGCCAGAAGTCGCGGAAGTAGTAGTGCGCGGAGTGCTCGCCGCCGAAGATGGCGCCGGTGCGGGCCATCTCCGCCTTGATGAACGAGTGGCCCACGCGCGTGCGCACGGGCTTGCCGCCGTGCTCGGCGACGATCTCCGGCACACCCTTCGACGTGATCAGGTTGTGGATGACCGTGCCGCCCGGCTCCTTGGCCAGCTCGCGGACGGCGACCAGCGCCGTGATCGCGCTCGGCGACACGGGCTCGCCGCGCTCGTCGACCACGAAGCAGCGGTCGGCGTCGCCGTCGAAGGCCACGCCGGCGTCGGCGCCGACCTCGCGGACCTTGGCCTGCAGGTCGACGATGTTGGCCGGGTCCAGCGGGTTGGCCTCGTGGTTCGGGAACGTGCCGTCGAGCTCGAAGTACATCGGCACGACCTCGATCGGCAGGCCGGCGAACACGGTGGGCACGGTGTGGCCGCCCATGCCGTTGCCGGCGTCGACCACGATCTTCAGCGGCCGCGAGTGCGTGAGGTCGACGAGGTTGCGCAGGTAGCCGGCGTAGTCGCCCAGCACGTCGCGCTCGCTCACGCTGCCGGGCTTGCCCTCGAACGCGGGCACGCCCTGCTCGACGGTGTCGCGGATCTCCGACAGGCCGGTGTCCTGCCCGACGGGGCTGGCGCCGGCGCGGCACATCTTGATGCCGTTGTACTTCGCGGGGTTGTGGCTGGCGGTGAACATCGCGCCCGGCATGTTCAGCGAGCCGGAGGCGAAGTACAGCTCGTCGGTGCTGCACAGGCCGATCGACACGACGTCGAGGCCCTGCGAGGTCACGCCTTCGGCGAACGCCGCCGACAGCTGCGGGGACGAGTCACGCATGTCGTGGCCGATCACCACCGAGGGCGACTCGGCCTTGATGAGCAGCGCGAACGCGGCGCCGAAGTCGCGTACCAGTGACGCGTCGAGCTGCTCGCCGACCACGCCGCGAATGTCGTAGGCCTTTACGATGCCCGAAAGATCTGGCACGCCGTCTCCCCGCCGTCAGTTCTCGTCGCGGCGCCGGTCGCGCCGCGCGGAAAGCCTACCGGCGGGAGCAGGGCTCAGGCGCGCCCGGGGAGCACGCGGAGGTGGCCGCGCCTGCCGGACGGGCCGTCCGGCTCGGGCGGCGGCGCCGGCCGGTCCGAGCGGCCCGCCTCGCGGACGGCCTCGGCCAGCGCGGTCAGCTCGTCGGCCGACTGCTCCGGAGTGGCGAACGTGCCCTCGTGGCGCACGACTTCCCAGCCCTTCGGCACGGTCAGCCGCAGCGCGTGGGCCTCGCACAGGTCGTACGAATGCGGCTCAGAGGCAGTGGCGAGGGGACCGACGACGGCGGTGGAATCGCTGTACGCATACGTGAGCGTGGCGACAGCGGGCTCTGGACAACCCGTTCGCGAACATTTCCGTACGCTCCGCACGATCCAGAACGATAGCGCGTCGCCGCAAGGGGGCCCCGGCGACACGCGCGTGACCTTCGCGACCGCATAGACTTGCGCGGTGGCGACGGCTCGTGATTACCGACAGCGGCAGCGAATGCGGAGGGACCGGCACGGCCGGGGCCTGCGCGGAGCGCTCTACCCCGCGTCCCTGCCCGCCGCCGCGAGCCGGGCGGAGAAGTTCGACGCGCTCGTGCTCGACGCGCTGGAACCCATCGAAGCGCGCTGGCGCCACGAGCTGACCAAGCTCGACGTGGCGGTGGACGAGGTGCCCGAGGTGCGCCCGGACGGCCGAGCGCCGGCCGACGGCGTGCTCCACGACGGCTCCGTTCCCCTGTCGCGCCTGGTCCCGGCCGGGGTCGACCGCGCGGGGCTGCCCACGCGGGCGCGCATCGTGCTCTACCGGCGGCCGCTCGAGGCGCGGGCCAAGGACCCGGGTGAGCTGGCGGAACTCGTGCACGACGTGCTGGTGGAGCAGGTTGCGGGCTACCTCGGCGTCGAACCGGACGTGATCGAGGGCGACTGAGTCGATTTGGGCTGGTGCCCGTCGGAGGTGGCCGGGTTCTGCCGTCGGATAACCGCTTCGCGCGCTGGTTCGGTGGCTCCGCTGCGCCCCAATGTGGCGTTCGGTGCGCTCAACGCACCCAATGCCGCATTGGGGTGGTCAGGGGCGCAGCCGTGAGGGCACCGCGGTGAGCGCCGTGAACAGCACCGCGGCGAGCTGGGCGAGCAGCAGCAGCCCGCGCTCGGTGCCCGGGAACGCCAGCGAAACCTCCGATGACTGCGGCGGGATCGACACCGCCACCTGGTGACCCCAGGCGGGCACGATCGGCACGGCCTTGCCGTTCACGCTCGCCTGCCAGCCGGCCTCCTGCTCGGCGGCCAGCACCAGCAGCCGGCCGGTCGGGCCGTCGGAGGCGCGCACGCGGACGTCGGGCAGCCGCGCGTCCACGGGCGAGACCCCGGGTGACGCGCCAGGCGCGCCGCCGCCCGTGACGGCCGCCTTGGCCAGCTCCGGGGAGATCAGCGTGACTTCGCCGGCCTTCGGCAGGAGCCGGACCACGGGCCGGCCGTCGGACATCGGGGCCGCCGAGGTGACCAGGTCGCCGGCCAGCGAGACGAGGGCCTGCGGATTGCCGCCGGGCGGGAGGATCACGTACTCGACACCGGAGACCGCGGCGGCCGCGACGGCTGATTTGACCGCATTGGCGTCACCAGTGAGCAGGTCGCGGCGCCAGTTCTCAAGCCGGTCGGGCGTGCCCGGGGTCGGGGCGAGCTGGTCGTCGCCGAAGCGGGCGAGCCGTCCGCCGGTCTGCCGGGTGAGCCGGCCCAGGTCGAGGACCGCGCGACCGCTGCCGGAGATGTCGGCGGCCACCTCCGGAGCGAGGGCGGGGCGCGGCTGGGCGGTGAGCGGCCCGTTGTGCCCGGCGCCGACGGCGCCGGCGCCCAACGCGATCAGCACCAGCACCCCCGCGGCACCGGCGACCTTCGGCAGCCACGGCGCGGGCACGCCCGCCGAGCCGCCGCGTTGCCAGGTCGCGAGGACCGCCCACAACAGCCCGGCGCCGACGACCAGCAGCGGCACGCCCGTGTAGCCGGTGGCGGCGGGGCCGCCCTGCATCGGCGGCACCGGAACCTGCCGCACGAGCACCACCGCGACGACGCCGAGCACGGCGAGCGCGAGACCGCCGGCCACCTGCTTCGTCGGCCGGACCACGAGTGCGACGAGCGTGGCCGCCGGCACCGCGACGCCGATGGGCCACGCCCCGGGGCTGCCCGGCGTCAGCCCGGCCAGGTCGGCGCCGGACGCGGGCGCGGCGGGACCGCCGAGGCCGTGCAGGAGCAGTTCGGGGTGCTTGAGCAGCACCGTCGGCCACGGCAGGAGCAGCACGAGCGGCAGGATCACCACGATCCCGACCGACGCGGCGCGGCGCGCGAGGCCTGTCGGCGCGGGGAGGACCACGAACCCGAGCAGCAGGCCCACGAGAGCGAGGGCGTGCGCGAGCGGTGAGAACGCGCCGAGCACCGCGACACCGAACGCCGACAGCGCGGAAACGTGCAGCCAGCGCGTGCCCGGGCGCGTCAGCAGCCGCACGATTCCCGCGACGACCAACGGCAGCATGAGGTGGACCACCACGACGTCGAGGCGACCTTGCGCGACCGACGCGGTGGCGGCGGGCAGCAGGGCGTACGTCGCCGCGACGACCGCGCGCACCCAGCGGCGCACGGGCAGCTTGCGCGTGGCCGCGTACGCGCTCAGCGCGGCGAGCGGGATGTCGCCGATGAGCAGGATCGCCACGAGCGCGGGCGGGCCGCCCACGGGCGCGAAGATCGCGCCGATGGTGCCGAGCACGGGCAGCGTCGCGGGGGCGGGCGACCCGGTGCCGCCCGCGACCGCGTGCCACGGCGCCAGGTAGGTGGACCAGAGTTCGCCGAGGCCGCCGACGGGCAGCAGCCCGCCGCCGGAGAGGTCCAGACCGAGGCGGCTGCGGTTGACCACGAATGCCAGCGCCGTCAGCAGGACGACGAGGACCACGGGCGGGGCGAAGATCGTCGCGCCCAGCACGCGGCGGCGGTTCACCTCGACGAAGACGAGTCCGGGTTCACGGGCCGGCGCCGGGCGCGGTGTGGGTGAGGGCTTCGGGCCGTCGTCGGGCTCGGCGACGATGTCTTCCCGAGTTTCCTCGCGTTCCGGTGCTGTGTCGTGTTCCGGCGGCACGGCGACGGCCACGACCGTGCCCGGCCGGCGCAACCCCGAACCACGGGAACTCAAGCCGCGCAAGGCTCCTGCGGGCAACGCTTCGGGTCCGACGGGCCGCCGGTCCACGGCGCCGAGCGCCTCCGGCGCGATCCAGGCCGGCTCCTCGGCGAGGTCTTCGGGAACCGTGCCGAGCGCGACGTCGCTCTCCACACCACGGCGCACGAGCCCGACAACGCCGGCGCGCAGGGCGTTGCGCAGCCGCGTGTATCGGCCCACGAACAACCCGCGCACCGTGCCGGGGCGCGGCGATTCCCGCCGTTTCGCCCGCGCTGCCCGGAGTTTCCCGCGGCCACTGGTGAGATAGGCGAGCGCGGCGAGTTCAGCTCGGGCTTCCGTCGTGCGCCTCAGCACGAAGAAGACGAACGCGCGCAGCAGCAGGAGCACGGGCAGCCGGACGAGGCCGAACCAGAACGAGAACGGCGAGCAGTTCACGAGGAACACGCGCAGCCCGTGCGCGCGGTTCACGGCGGCGAGCGAGCGGGCCGCCGCGTCGGGTGTGCGCCGGCCGGTCGAGAGCGCGCGCGCGTGACGGACGCGGGCGGCGGGCACCGAGAGCACGAGCGCGCCGGCGGCGTTGGCGCGCCAGCCGAAGTCGAGATCCTCGCGCAGCAACGAGAAGTCCTCGTCGAAGCCGCCGAGGTCGTCCCAGAGTTCGCGCTGCACCAACGATCCCGCGCTCGGCACGGCGAGCACCTCGCCGGGCTCGTCGCCGGGTGCGGCCATCTGCTGGCGGTGCCCGGACGCGTCCGTGGACAGCCCCGCCTCCACGATCAGGCGCGGCTCGGCCCAGTCGAGCCCGAGCGGCCCGAGCACCTTCGCCGACGGCGCCGCTTCGGCAGCCTGCAGGAGCTGCTCGAGGCAGTCGGGTTCGGGCGCGCAGTCGTCGTGCAGCAGCCACAGCCACGCGCCCGGGTCACCCCACCGTTCCACCGCGTGCGCCACGGCGGCCGCGATCGCCGCAGCGAAGCCAGTTTCACTCGAAAGAGTGATGACGCCCGACAGCACCGGCTGTGAATCGGGGCCCGCCGCGACCCCGCCCGGCTCGGCCGCCTCGGCGAGCAGCTTCGCGGTCAGGTCCGTGGACCCGGTGTCGACCGCGAGCACGTGGCGCGGCCGGACCGTGCTGCGCCGCAAGGAAGAAAGCGCGAGCGGCAGCCACTCTTCGCCGTCGTGACAGACCACAATGGCCAGAACGGGCAACGTCCTCACGAGCGACGGTGCGACGGTGCGGGTCAACAACCACTCCTGGTCAGGCTGCGGGCGGGTGCGGTCACCCTACGGCTTCACCCGCGCACGCGGCGCCGGACCCGCACCCACCCTTTTCGCCGTCGCGGCCTCGAACGTTTCGCGCGGAACGCCGCCGCGTGGATCACACTGATGTCTCCGCCACACGCGTCCACTCCTCGGGACGCACCGACCACATGCGACACATCACGACGGCACAACTACCGTCGTCGACCACTTCGATCCCCACCGCCAGGCTGGGATTGGTTCGCGCCGAAACCCCACCACAGCGGCAAGGTTCCCGCGCTCACTCCATTGCGGCCGGACTACCCACCCCGCCTCGGCCTCAAACACCACAGCTCAGGAACACCGAAAAACCACGGTCGCGAACCCACTTCACGTCGGCCGCAACCCACCCACGCGCAGGCGCGCTCAGCCTGATCCGACGCTGTACCAGCGAAAAAGCCACAAAAGCGAGTGGGTCCGCGCAGTGCACGGACCCACTCGACTCTCACGAAACCCACGCCCGCTCACCACGGCGATCACACCGATGGGCCTCAAGAAAACACACGGGCGGCCCGACGTCCGCACCTTCTGCGAACACAACCTCACCTCGCGCGATGCCCACGCCCACTTGCAAAGCCGACCACCGCGGGGGTCCGGGGCCTGCCCCCGGCCGGGGTCAGGGGGTCGCATCCCCGGAGAACACTGACCACGCGAGATGGTTCGCGCGTTCCGCGAACACAGCTCTCCCCTCGCGAACGCCCGTCAGATGGCTCGCTTTTTCAGCTTCCGCCGCTCGCGTTCGGACAGACCGCCCCAGATGCCGAAGCGCTCGTCGTGCGCCAGGGCGTACTCCAGGCACTCGTCCTTGACCTCGCAGCCGAGGCAGATCCGCTTGGCTTCGCGGGTCGAGCCGCCCTTCTCGGGGAAGAACGCCTCGGGATCCGTCTGCGCGCACAAGGCGCGCTCCTGCCAGTCCTGTTCCTCCTCGGTGGCATCGAAGAGGTCGGTCAGATCCCCCAGCTCCTGCTCAGGGTTCTCGCCCCAACCCACGACGTGCCCCCACTCCCTCTTTTCAGGCCTCGAGTCTGTCCTCGAGCCTTCCGCTTCCAACCGCACGTCCGCCTCCTCGCTCCTACGCACTCCCCAGGCTGGCGGTGGTGAAACGACATCCGCTGTCCCCTCTCGACAGCGAATGACATCACTGTGATTACACCCGTGTAGTGCGGTCAGGTCAAGCGGAGTAGCGAGTTCGGGGGATACCTCGGGCCGATCGCGCAAGGGGACACGCCGAAGACTTCACACCGGGCATACGGAAGACTGGTGGGGTGCAGAGATCAGCAGTGCGGCCCAGCCCGGTCTTCATCGGCATCCTCGCGGTCGCCGTCATCGGCGGAATCCTGGCCGCCTACGGTAATTCCCTGAGTCTCACGGGTGACCGGGGCCCGCTCTACGTCACCGGCGTCGTACTCCTCGTGGCAGGCGGCTGGATCGCTTCGCTGACCCTGCACGAGTTCGGCCACGCCTTCGTCGCCTACCGCGGCGGCGACGCCGGGGTCGCCCAGAAGGGCTACCTCACACTGGATGTGCGGCGCTACACCGACCCCGTGCTGTCGATCCTGCTGCCGCTGATCTTCCTCCTCATCGGCGGCATCCCGCTGCCCGGTGGCGCGGTGTGGATCAACCGCGGCGCGCTGCGCAACCGGGCCACCTCGTCGTGGGTGTCGCTCGCCGGCCCCCTGTCGAACCTCGGGGTGGGCGCCGCGCTGTGCCTCGTGGCGGCGCTGGTGCCGATGTCACCCGGCCTGTTCTTCGGCCTGTCCTACCTCGCGCTGCTGCAGGTGATGACGTTCCTCATCAACATCCTGCCCATCCCCGGCCTCGACGGCTGGGGTGCGATCGAGCCGTACCTCTCGCCGCAGGCGCGGGCGTTCGGCGCGCGCGTGCGGCCGTGGGCTCCGCTGGTGCTCTTCGCGCTGTTCTTCGCGTTCCACCCGCTGTCCGATGCGCTTTGGTACGTCGCCGGCCTGATCTTCGAGGCGTTCGGCGGCAGCGGGCCGGCCGCGCTGGTCGGGCAGTCGGCGTTCCTCTTCTGGCGGTGACGGCGGCGGCTCGGCTGAGGACGCAGGCGGGTTCGGCTCAAGAAAAAGAAGCCCAGTGCGAGTTGGTCATCAGCCACCCGTGCGCGCGCTTCCAGATCTGCTTGAGCCCCCAGCGCTCACCGAGGTAGTCGCCCGCCGCGCCGACGACCGGGACAAGCCCGAGGGCCCGGTGGTAGAAGCGGCCGCGCGGGCGCTTCTCCAGCTCCTCGGTGATCCCCCACAGTGACCGGCCGAGCCGCCACAGCGTCCCGGCGACGGCCTTCACCGTCACCTTTCCGTGGGCGCGTTCGGATTCCGTCAGTTCCTCGGTGAGCCGCGCGGCCGCACTGTCCTCTGCGGACTCGTCAGCGGGCTTGCCCGCGGCGAGCACCGGGTCGAGGTCGCGCTCGAACAGCACCGACGCGATCAGTCGCACCCGGCTGCCGACGTCGGTCACGCCGTACTCCCCCGCGATCGCGCACAGCAACAGCCCCTGCGACGCGGCGCCGAGCGTGTCCTGCACCGGCAGCCGGTCGGCGAGCGCGCCACCGAGTCCCGGGATCGAGGTAAGCAACGCCGTGAGCCGGCCGACGCGGTTGACCCACCAGCCGCAGCGCTCGTCGATGTCCATGCCGGCCCACGCGGCGGTGCCGGGCACCTTCACGGACGTGAGCGCGCCGAGCACCTTCTCCTTGAAACCCTCGTCACCGAACTCCTCGGCCGCCTCGGTCTTGCGGGCCCGCGCCTGCAAGCCGAACGGGTCCGCCTCGCGCAGCGCGTCGAGCACTGGCCCGCTGGCCCGGACGAACGGGCGCAACACCGCCACGACGTGACGGTCCTCAATGGTCTCAGCCACGGACCTTCCCCTTCACCGCGGCCGCGCGGCCGAGCCCGCCGCCGAGCACGAGCGCCGCCGGCAGCGCGCTCGCGCCGAGGAGCAGGATCGCCCGCCAGTCCTGCACGAGCACGAGATCGCCCCCGGGTCCGGCGAAGCCGATGCCGAACACCACGACCACCCACACCGCGAGCGGCACCCACGACAACCCCGGCCGAACGAGCTTCGCGGCCGTCAGCACCAGCCACGGTGTGGTGACCGCGGCGACGAGCACTGTCAGCGGCAGCGGCACCTCCTCGAGCGCGCCGACGCGCAGCGGCAGGAAGAACACTTCGAGCAACGCCAGCAGCAGCGCATCCAGGCACAGCAGCACCAGCATCAGGCGCTGCCCGGAGCTCAGTGGGGCCGGCACGTCACAGCCCCCCGAACAGGTCGGTGTCCGCGCCGGCCGCGTCGCCGTGGGCGAGCACGAAGTACTCGGCGGGCGGGATCGGCTGCGCGATGTCGTTGGTGAGGGCGAAGTGCACGATCTCTCCGTCGGCGACCGTCAGCTGCGTCTCGTGGGCGCGCAGGGCCGCGATCTTCGCCGAGAGGTGGGCCGAGGTGTCGAGCACGGTCGTGACCTTCTCATCCGCGGTGCCGGGGAGCTCGTGGTCCTCGGGTACCCGGAAGGGTGAGCCGCCACTCGCGCGCAGCCGCGCGAGCCCCGCGTCGACCGCGGCGCGGGAGTGCACCACGTGGAAGACGCGCTCGACCGAGGCCGCGCGCGGCGCCGCCACCATGGTGATGTCGTGGGCCCGGATGTGGTCGGGGTGACCGTAGCCGCCGAAGGAGTCGTAGGTGACCACGACCTGGGGTGCCAGCTCGTCGAGCAGCTCGGCCAGCTGGGCCACCTGCTCGTCGAGGCTGCCGCCGGCGAACGCGCGCGGGTGCTCGGCGGCCGGCGTGCCCGCCATGCCCGAGTCGCGCCAGCGGCCCATCCCGCCGAGGTACTCGTGGCGGGTCACGCCGAGAGCGGCGCACGCGGCCGCGAGCTCGCCCGAGCGGTAGCCGCCGAGCTGGTCGGCGGCATCGGCGGCCAGCAGGGCCAGCCGCGGCGGCACGATCTCGCCTTCCTCGCCCAGAGTGCACGTGACCACGGAGACCTCGGCGCCCTCGGCGGCGTACCGGGAGATCGCGCCGCCGGTCGTGATGGTTTCGTCGTCGGGGTGCGCGTGGACGAGCAGGAGCTTTCGGATCACGGCACCAGGTTAATGAACTCCGCCGCGGGGCCCGGGGTCGCGGCGTTCCGAGTCCCGGAACGTTCCGCGGCGAGGGTTCCGCCCACCCGGCGGGAGTGGCCCCGAAAGGGCCGGACACGCCCTGCGGCCCGCACTCCGGTAAGCGGTCGCCACCGTTCACGAGATCAGGTTAATTCCTCGTCACTTCCGGTTTGTCACGGCTGTGTGACTAGTCCATTCGCGGGGTCCACAAAGAGGATGGCGTCGGTTATTGTCCCCCGAGCCGAATGACCCAACGAGCCGTGGCCGTCCCCGAACGAGGCCTGCGATGATCAGAGATTAGCTACCCTGCGTAGTCGATCAACCGCAGAACCCGTGGTGGAGATAGGCAAGACGAGATTGCTGTTCCATCACGATCTCACTGAGAGTGTCCGGATCGATAGTTTTGACGGCTGTCCACTGCCTAGGTTGCACGACTACGGTGAGCTAGCTCGATTACATCGGAGCTTGCGGTCAGGAAGAGGTCGCCTCGCAAACCCGCGACGGCGTCGAGCAAGGAGAATGAATGTTAGTGACGACAAGGTCGCGCGCCGCGAAGCTCGGTGCGTTCGTCGCGGGCGCGGCCCTTCTGCTCTCCGCTTGTGGTGGCGGTGGCGGCGGCAACAGCGCGGTGCAGACCGGGCAGGCATTCGCCGACTGCGACAAGAACGTGAACACCTGCAACTCGGCTACGGCTGACCAGCTGCAGCAGGGCGGCGACGTCACGTACGCCATCGAGAAGAACATCCCGAACTGGAACGTCACCTCCGCCGAGGGCAACGTCTTCGAGACCGGCATGGTCACCAAGGGCATCCTGCCCTACACCTTCTACGCGACGCCTGACCTCAAGCCGGTCCTCAACAAGGACTTCGTGGAGTCGGCCGACGTCACCAGCACCAACCCGCAGGTGGTCGTCTACAAGATCAACCCGAAGGCGTCCTGGGACGACGGCACGCCGCTGTCGGCCGACGACTTCATCTACAACTGGAAGGTCCAAAACGGCAAGGACTGCCCCGACTGCGCCCCGGCGACGACCTCGGGTTACGACCAGGTCCAGTCGGTCGTCGGCTCGGACAACGGCAAGACGGTCACGGTGACCTTCTCCAAGCCGTTCACCGACTGGCGCCAGCTGTGGAGCTCCTCGGGCGCGATGTACCCGGCGCACCTGGCCAAGCAGCACGGTGACACCAACACCCCCGCCGGCCTCGCCTCGTCGTACAAGTGGTTCGGCGACACCGTCCCGACCTGGTCCGGCGGCCCGTTCAAGATCTCGAAGTTCGTGAACAACCAGTCGGTGACCGAGGTCCCGAACGACAAGTACTGGGGCACGAAGCCGCTGCTGTCGAGCGTGATCTTCCGCGTCATCACCGACGCCACGCAGGAGCCCACCGCCCTGCAGAACAACGAAGTCCAGGTCATCTACCCGCAGCCGCAGGTCGACCTGGTCAACCAGGTCAAGAACATGCCGAACATCTCGTCCTACATCGGCCTGGGCCTCACCTGGGAGCACTTCGACTTCAACCTGAAGACCCCGGCGCTGGCCGACAAGACCCTGCGCCAGGCGCTGTTCACGGCAGTCAACCGCAAGGACATGATCGCCAAGACGGTCGGCCAGTTCACCAACAAGGTCGAGCCGCTGAACAACCACAACTTCATGCCGCAGCAGCAGGGCTTCAAGGACGTCATCTCGTCGACCGGCCAGGGCACTGGTGACATCGAAAAGGCGAAGAAGCTGCTCACCGATGCCGGCTACACCATCACCGGCGGCCAGCTGAAGGACAAGTCCGGCAAGAACGTGGGCCCGTTCCGGATCCGCTACACCGTCGGCAACCAGATCCGCCAGGACGAGTGCGAGCTGTTCGCGCAGGCCGCCAAGCAGCTGGGCGTCACCGTGAACGTGTCGCCGACCGACGACCTGGGTGACACCACCACCAACGGCGACTACGACATCATCGTGTTCGCCTGGGTGTCCTCGCCGTTCCCGTTCGCGGGTGCCGTCCAGAACTGGGTCACCGGTCAGGGCAGCAACTACGGCAAGTACTCCAACCCGCAGGTCGACAGCCTGATCGCCGAGGCCAACGCCGAGACCGACCAGGCCAAGGCCACGGACCTGCTGAACCAGGCCGACCAGATCATGTCCAACGACGCGTACGTGCTTCCGCTGTACCAGAAGCCGACCTTCATCGCGGCCTCGGACAAGATCGCGAACATCCGCAACAACTCGACGCTCGACGCTCCCGTCTACAACATGGCGGAGTGGGGCATCCGCAAGTGATCACCACCCGGTAGATTCGCGCAGGACAACCGGTGAGGGGCCGGCAAGATTGCCGGCCCCTCACTGCATGCCCGATTAGATTGCCCGCTTCGTCCCGAACTCCAGATTTGCCTCCTCTCGTCGCCAGGCCCAGCCACCACAAGCGGCGGGCCGCGGCAGAACCACCAGAGCAGGAAGACCTCCATGCTTGCCTTCGCAGTGCGCCGGCTCCTCGTCTCGGTGCCGATCCTGATCGTGTCGACGTTCGTCGTCTTCGTGATGGTGTCGCTCTCAGCCAACCCGCTGAGCTACCTGATCCAGAGAAACCCGCCGCCGCCGCCCCAGACGATCGAGCTCGAGCGGGTCCGCCTGCACCTCGACCAGCCGATCCTCGAGCGGTACTGGCACTGGATCACCGGCGTCCTCAGCGGTGACTTCGGCCCGTCGGTGCAGTCGAACCTCGACATCGGCCACGAGGTCTTCGTCCGCTTCGGCGTGACGCTGCGCCTGATCGTGCTGGCCATGATCGTGGCCCTGATCCTCGCCGTCGTCATCGGCGTGATCAGCGCGGCCCGCCAGTACTCGAAGTTCGACTACACCGCGACCTTCTTCGGCTTCCTGTTCCTGTCGATGCCGTCGTTCTGGTTCGCCATCGTGCTCAAGCAGATCGGTATCGGGATCAACACCTCCGTCGGCGACCAGGTGTTCTTCACGATCGGCTCCTCGTCGGTGATCACACCCGACGGGTTCGGGGCACAGTTCGGCGACGTCGCCGGCCACCTGATCCTGCCGACCATCTCACTTGCGCTGACGAGCTACGCGGCCTGGAGCCGCTTCCAGCGCGCGTCGATGCTCGAGGTCCTCAACTCCGACTACGTGCGGCTCGCCCGCGCGAAGGGCCTGCCCCGCTGGACGGTGACGCGCCGGCACGCGCTGCGCAACGCGCTCATCCCGCTCACGACAGTGACCGCCCTGGACATCGGCGCGATCCTCGGCGGCGCCGTGGTGACCGAAACCGTGTTCCAATGGCAGGGCGCAGGCACGTTCCTGCTGAACGCCATCCGGCAGAGCGACGTCTACGCCGTGGAGGCGTGGCTGCTGATCGCCGCCACGTTCATCATCCTGCTCAACCTCATCGCCGACCTGCTCTACGGCCTGCTCGACCCGAGGATCCGCTATGCCTGACGAATCGACGACCGAACTGCCGACCGGCGCGGACTCTCGCCTCGACGTCGCGACCCAGCCGGACACCGTTCCCGAGCGCGAGTTCACGGTCAAGGAACGCAGCCAGGCCCAGCTGGTCTTCAAGCGCTTCCTGCAGCACCGGCTGGCCATGGTCAGCCTGATCGTGTTCATCCTGATCATCCTGTTCGCGTACGTCGGCCCGCTGGTCTGGAAGTTCACGCCGGTCGACATCACCGAGGACAACTCCGCGCCGCCGTCGGGCACGCACCCGTTCGGTACCGACGCGGTCGGGCACGACACCCTCGCGCAGGTGATGCGCGGAACCCAGGTCTCGCTGCAGATCTCCGTGCTCATCGCGATCTTCGCGACGTTCGTGGGCACGATCTGGGGTTCGGTCGCCGGCTACTACCGCGGCTGGATCGACACGGTGCTGATGCGCATCGCCGACCTGATCCTGACCCTGCCGCTGCTCGCCGTGGCCGCGGTGCTCGCCCACCAGGTCGGTGGCACGTGGTGGCTGATCGCGGTGGTCATCGCCGGCCTGTACTGGGCCTACGTCGCCCGCGTCGCCCGTGGTGTCGTGCTCTCCTTGCGCGAGAAGGAGTTCGTGGAGGCGTCCAAGGCGCTCGGCGCGAGTGACGCCCGGATCATCTTCCGGCACCTCGTGCCCAACGCGCTCGGCGCGATCATCGTGAACCTGACGATCCTGGTGTCCATCGGCATCCTGCTCGAGACCGCGCTGTCGTTCATCGGGTTCGGTGTCACGCCGCCCGACACGTCGCTCGGCCTGCTCGTGAGCACCGCGCAGACAGCGGTCGACACCCGCCCGTGGCTGTTCTACTTCCCGGGCGTCTTCATCATCCTGATCGCGCTGACGATCAACTTCATCGGGGACGGCCTGCGGGACGCGTTCGACCCCCAGCAGACGAAGGTGCGCGCATGACCGAGTACGACGCAGGAGCACGCAGCGGTGATCCCGTCCTCGTGGTGGAGGACCTGACCGTCGAGTTCCCGAGCGGCGAAGGCCTCGTCAAGGCCGTACGCGGGGTGAACTACCAGCTGCAGCGCGGTGAGGTGCTGGGCATCGTCGGCGAGTCCGGCTCCGGCAAGTCCGTGACTTCGCTGGCCATCATGGGCCTGCTGCCCCGCACGGCGCGGGTTTCCGGCTCGATCCGCTTCGGCGGCGTCGAGCTGCTGAAAGCCAGCGAGAAGGAGCTCAACAAGGTCCGCGGCAAGGGCATCGCGATGGTCTTCCAGGACCCGATGACCTCGCTGAACCCCGTGTACACCGTGGGCGACCAGATCGCCGAGGCGATCACCGCGCACCACGACGTGCGCAAGGACGTGGCCAAGAAGCAGGCGATCGACCTGCTCGACCTCGTCCGCATCCCGAACCCGAAGCAGCGCGCGGACGAGTACCCGCACCAGCTCTCGGGCGGTATGCGCCAGCGCGTGGTGATCGCGATCGCAATGGCCAACAACCCGGACGTGATCATCGCCGACGAGCCGACCACGGCGCTCGACGTGACCGTGCAGGCCCAGATCCTCGAAGCGCTGCAGGCGGCGCAGAAGGAGACGGGCGCGGCGATGGTGCTCATCACCCACGACCTCGGCGTGATCGCCGGCCAGGCCGACCGCGTGCACGTGATGTACGCGGGCAAAGTGGTGGAGTCCGGCACCGTCGACGAGATCTTCTACACGCCGCGGATGCCGTACACGCTGGGCCTGCTGGGCAGCCTGCCCCGCCTCGACGTGAAGACCGAACGGCTCACGCCGATCACCGGCTCGCCGCCGGCCACGCAGAACATGCCGCCGGGCTGCCCGTTCAGCCCGCGCTGCCCGCTGTCGCAGGACATCTGCGACAAGGAGGAACCGCCGCTGGTGGCGGGCCCCGGCTCGCAGTTCGCGGCCTGTCACTTCACCGAGCAGGTCGTCGGCCGCGACCCGGCCGAGCTGTTCAGCGCCACCTCGGCCGACACGGCAGCCGTCCCGGTCACCGTCGACGCCGCGACCGACACGGAGACGAACCGATGAGCGAGGTTACGGCGACCCGGACGCCCGTCCTCTCCGCGCAGAACCTGGTCAAGCACTTCCCCATCCGCGGCGGCGGCCTCGTCCGCCGTACGACGGGCGCGGTGCAGGCCGTGTCGGACGTGTCGTTCGACATCTACCCGCACGAGACGCTGGCGCTGGTGGGCGAGTCGGGCTGCGGCAAGTCGACCACCGCGCGCGTCGCGCTGGCGCTGCAGCCACTGACGTCGGGCAAGGTCAGCTTCGAGGGCCGCGACCTCGGCACGATGGGCAAGCGCGAGCTGCAGCGGCTGCGGCGCGAGATGCAGATCGTGTTCCAGGACCCGTACGCCTCGGTGGATCCGCGGCTGCCGGTGAACGAGATCATCGCCGAACCGCTGCGCATCCACGGCCTCTACGACAACGGCGGCCGTCAACAGGTCCGCGACCTGATGAAGACCGTGGGCCTGCGCCCGGAACACGGCAACCGTTTCCCGCACGAGTTCTCCGGCGGCCAGCGCCAGCGCATCGGCATCGCCCGCGCGCTCGCGCTCAAGCCGAAGGTGCTGGTGCTCGACGAGCCGGTGTCGGCGCTCGACGTGTCGATCCAGGCCGGGGTGCTCAACCTGCTGAAGGACCTGCAGGCCGAGTTCGGGCTGTCGTACCTGTTCGTGTCCCACGACCTGTCGGTCGTGCGCCACGTGTCCGACCGCATCGCGGTGATGTACCTCGGCAAGATCGTGGAGACCGCGGCGGCCGAGGACCTCTTCAACGCCCCGACGCACCCGTACACCCAGGCGCTGATCTCGGCGATCCCGGTGCCGGACCCGCGCAAGGAACGCAGCCGCCAGCGCATCGTGATCACCGGTGACGTGCCCAGCCCGGCGAACCCGCCTTCAGGCTGCCGCTTCCGCACCCGCTGCCCGAAGTTCGCCAACGAGATCGACGACGCGGGCCGCAAGAAGTGCAGCACGGAAGAGCCGCTGCTGGTCGACCGCGGCCAGGGCCACCCGACGGCTTGCCACTTCGCGGAGAGCCTGCAGCTGATCTGAGCCGCCTGGACGAGAAACGCCCCGGTGCCGCCTTGTGCGCGCCGGGGCGTTTTCGTTGTGAGGCAGAGGAGTAATCCGTGATCACCGACCCCACGCTCACCCGGATCGGCGAGGCGGTGCAGCGCGGTCACAGCGGCGACTGGGAAGGCGCGCGTCGAGTGTTCGCCGAGATCTGGGGCGAAATCGGTGGTGAGCGAGGAGACCCGTTGCACCGGTGCACGCTCGCGCATTCGATGGCCGACGTGCAGGACGACATCCGGCAGGAGCTGCTCTGGGACGAGCGCGCGCTGGCGGCCGCCGGGCTGCTGACGGACGCTCGCGTGGCGGAGGCCGGATTGACGCTGTCGGCGGCTGCGTTGTCTCCGTCGTTGCACCTCAACTTGGCCGAGTGTCATCGCAAGCGGGGTGACCTCGGCCGCGCCCGTGAGCACCTGCGCGAAGCGGAGGCGACGATCGGCGCGCTCGGCGACGACGAGTACGGGCGGCTGATCCGGCAGGGCCTCCAGCAGGTCGCGGATCGGCTGCGCTGACCGCAGCGGCCCGGGTGCTCAGCTCGTGCCGCGCGTCCAGTTGACCGCGGACCCGAACGGGCCCAGCATCGGCGGACCCGGTGTCAGGCCCGAGATGCCCTTGCCGACGGCCAGGGTCTCGGCGTCCTGGAACAGCGGGATCACCACGTTCTCCGACCACAGGTCGGGCTCGAGGTTCTTCAAGGCGTCGGCCAGGGTGGTGGAGCCGGTGAGGGCCGAGTCGATCGAAGCCTGGCGGCTTTCGTCGCACAGGCCGGCGGAGTTGGCGGGCACGACGGGCTTCGTCGGGTCCGCCGTGGCCTGGTCGGGGGCGCAGCCGAAGGTCGACGCGAGCACCGTGGCCGGGTCACCGCCGACGGGCTGCGGGACCACGGCGATGTCGACGCCCACGTTGCCGTTGGCGTCGGGGCCGGCTTGCTGCTGGCCGTTGAGCACCGGCATGGCCAGCAACGTCGAGAACAGGTCGCGCGGCTCGGGCTTGATCGTGTTGACCTGCACGCCGCCCGCGATGAGCTCGTCGGAGAGCTCCTTCGCGATCGACGCGTAGGGCTCCTCTTCGCCCGGCGACGCGACGACCAGCGACAACGTCTTGGTGCCCTTGCGCCACACGCCGGCTTCCTTGGTGTAGCCGGCGGCCTTGAAGTAGCTCTCGGCCTTCGCCAGGTCCGGCGCCGCAGGCGGGCCGGCCGGGATGGTGGGCGCGTAGCCGGCGCCGGTGGGCGGGATGACTTGCGCGTCGGCCTTCAGCGCGGCGGCGGGACCGCCCATGGCGCCGGCCGTGATGAGCTTGCCGCGGTCGAGCAGGGCGGCGACGCCCTGGCGCACCTGCTTGTCCGACAGCACCGCGCTCACGGGCCGCAGCAGGACGGTGGCCTCCATAGGCCGCGGTAGCGTCGTGAGCTTCACCGCGGAGCCGAGGTCGCTGAGCAGCTGCAGGCCGTTGGCGTCGGTGCGGGTGAGTGAGAACTGGTCGTTGCCGCTGCGCAGCGCGGTCGCGATGCCCGACGGGTCGGAGCGGCGCAGGATCAGCGTGTCGACGGCCGCGGGCTTGTCCCAGTAGCGGTCGTTGCGCTGCAGCGTCACCTCGCCGCGGGCGGTGTCGATGGTCTTGATCGCGAACGGTCCCGCCACGGCCGGGAAGCTGGTGGCCAGCGCGGCCTGCCAGCCGCCCGGGGAGTCCTTGAGCAGGTGCTGCGGGAGCAGGTTGTCGAACAGCGTCTGCCAGGCCGGGTACGGCTTGCTGAAGGTGACCTCGACGCCCTTGCCGCCGTCGCGCGACTCGATGTCGTTGATGAGCCGGTAGCCGGCGGGCTCGATCACGCCGGGCTGCGACTTCATGGCGTCGGCGAGGTAGGTGAAGTCCTCGGTGGCGATCGGCGCGCCATCGGACCAGGAGGCCTCGGGGCGGATCTCGTACTTCACCGTGAACGGCATCTGCGACACGACCTCGGCCGAGGTCATCAGCGTCTTGTCGAGCGTGCGCTTGCCGTCGTCGGACTGGCGGAACACCGAGGGCAGCAGCAGCTGCGACAACGCCGAGGTGACCGTGGAAGAGTCCGCGATCGTGTGGGGGTTGTAGCCGCCCACCACGTCGTCGACGCCCACCACGATCTGCGACGCCGTGGGCTGCGCCGGGGTGCTCGACGTGGGCGCCGTGGTCACCACCGGCGGGGGCGGCGTGTTCGAGCACGCGGCGAGGAGCGCCCCCGCGAGCGCCAGCACCGGCGCCGCCTTGCGTCCCATCCGCACGCGTACCCTCCCGATTTCCCGTGGTCCGAGCCGACATGCTGCCACGCCGGAGCCTGCTCGGCACCGACATTCCCACATCCGGCCGGACCGGCCGACACCGGAGTGGATACCGCCAACCGGTGGACGTGCGGGAAGCCCGCCTGGTTCCCGTTCGTGATCAGCGGCGCGGCATCGTGACCCTCACGCGACCCGCCCGTGAACGCCGAAGGGCGCCCCGCCCCGGTGAGGGGAGAGACGCCCTTCGAGAAGAACCGTCAGCCGTTTTCGCGGCTCTTGGCGCGCGAGCGCTCCTTGGCGCGGGTGGCGATGTCCAGCGTGACCTTGCGGACGCGGACGACCTCCGGCGCGACCTCGACGCACTCGTCGACCGAGCAGAACTCCAGGGCCTCTTCCAGGCCCATCTTGCGCGGGCGGGCCAGCGTCTCCATCACGTCGGCGGAGGACTGACGCATGTTGGTCAGCTTCTTCTCTTTGGTGATGTTGATGTCGAGGTCCTCGAAGCGCGGGTTCTCGCCCACGACCATGCCCTCGTACACCTCGGCGCCCGGCTCGACGAAGAAGGTGCCGCGGTCGGCCAGCTGGATCATCGCGTACGCGGTGACGGGGCCGGTGCGGTCGGCGACCAACGAGCCGCTGTGGCGGGTGCGGATCTCGCCCGCCCACGGGAAGTAGCCCTCGAACACGTGGTTCGCGATGCCGGTGCCGCGGGTCTCGGTGAGGAAGTCGGTGCGGAAGCCGATGAGGCCACGCGCCGGCAGCACGTACTCGAGCTTCAGGCGCCCGGAACCGTGCCCGCCCATGTGCTCCATGCGGCCCTTGCGCGACGCCAGGAGCTGCGTGATGGCGCCGAGGTGCTCTTCCGGCGAGTCGATCGACAGGCGCTCGAACGGCTCGTGCAGCTTGCCGTCGATGACGCGGGTGACCACCTGCGGCTTGCCAACCGTGAGCTCGAAGCCCTCGCGGCGCATCTGCTCGACGAGGATGGCCAGCGCCAGCTCGCCACGGCCCTGGACCTCCCAGGTGTCGGGGCGCTCGGTCGGCAGCACGCGGATCGAGACGTTACCGATCAGCTCCTGGTCCAGACGCGCCTTCACCAGGCGCGCGGTGACCTTGTCGCCGCCGTTGCGCCCCGCCAGCGGCGAGGTGTTCACCCCGATGGTCATCGAGATCGCGGGCTCGTCGACGGTGATCCGGGGCAGCGCCACCGGGGTCTCGGAGTCGGCCAGCGTGTCGCCGATCGTGATGTCCGGGATACCGGCGATGGCCACGAGCTCGCCGGCGCTGGCCTCGAGGGCGGGCACGCGGGTGAGCGCCTCGGTGACGAGCAGCTCGGAGATGCGCACGTTCTGCACCGAGCCGTCCTCGCGCATCCAGGCCACGGTCTGGCCCTTGCGCAGTTTGCCGGCGTGGATGCGGATCAGCGCGATGCGGCCGAGGAAGTTGGACGCGTCGAGGTTGGTGACCAGCGCCTGCAGCGGCGCCTCGAGGTCGGCCGCGGGCGGCGGCACGTGCTGCAGCAGCGTATCGAACAGCGGGTCGAGGTTCTCGCTCTCGGGCACCTCGCCGTCGGCCGGCTGCTCCAGGCTCGCCTTGCCGGCACGCGCGGAGGCGTAGACCACGGGCAGGTCGAGGATCGCGTCGTGGTCGGCGTCCTCGATGTCGCTCGCGAGGTCGAGCAGCAGGTCGTGGGTCTCCTCGACGACCTCGGAGATGCGGGCGTCCGGGCGGTCGGTCTTGTTCACGACCAGGATCACCGGCAGGCCGGCCTCGAGGGTCTTGCGGAGCACGAAGCGGGTCTGCGGCAGCGGGCCCTCGCTCGCGTCGACGAGCAGCACCACGCCGTCGACCATCGCCAGGCCGCGCTCCACCTCGCCGCCGAAGTCGGCGTGGCCCGGGGTGTCGATCACGTTGATCGTGACCTGGCCGTCGGGCGTCTGGCGGTGGATGGAGGTGTTCTTCGCGAGGATGGTGATGCCCTTTTCGCGCTCGAGCTCACCGGAGTCCATGACGCGGTCGACGAGTTCGGCGCGTTCGGCGAAGGCGCCGGACTGCCGGAGCATGGCGTCGACCAGGGTCGTCTTGCCGTGGTCGACGTGTGCGACGATGGCGACGTTGCGCAGGTCGGGCCGGGTCTTGCCGGACGCGCGGCCGGTTTCGACTGCGGTGGCGCTGGCTGCGGGCACGCGAAGACTCCTGAACTACGAAGGCGGGTGGGTGGCCGCGTCGCGGGCGGAGCGGTGGCCTCCGCCAAAACGGCTTCGCCACCTCAACCGGCATCGTGACCGGCTTTGGCCACACGCGGACTTCATAAGGATACCTGTTGCCGAACTGTGAGGACCGCCACGCCCCATGATCGGTTAGGCTCACCTAACCTGGACCGTCAGGAAGTGCCGCCGAGGACGTGGGAGCCCGCCGTGGGCAAAAAGGGCAAGAAGCAGCCGGACACAGCCGCCGGGGTCGTCCGCAAGCTGATGAAGGCCGGCAAGGTGAAGAAGAAGTGCTGCCGGTCGTCCCCGAGGTGCAAGAAGTGCCCGGTGCTCGCATTGAAGAAGGCGAAAACGGAGCTCGCGAAAGCGGCTTGAGCGGTTTCCTGCCGACATTTCCGGGTGATTTCACCGATCTTACCCACCCCGGTTTCTACCGTGGTGAACACATCGGCTGATGCACCATCCGGAGGGAAATGCATTGACGGACCCGCGCGAGGCCACCGGTGGGCGCGACCGACCACACCGGCGCGACCCCCTGCCTCTGTGCCGAGGTGTACGTCGACAACCCCGCCGCCAGGTCCGGCTTCACCAGGGTCGTAGTGGCCCGAAGAACAGCGAGGATCGGTCGCCGTCACAAAAGCGCTGGACCAGTTCACACTCGGAATGGTCACGGCCTACTGCCGTGGTGGAGGGCAGAACGGCTCCATCGATAACCATTGCCCGCCGCTCCCCACCCGTTTGATCACTGAGGCGAACCGGTTTGCCGTCGATCGGCGGACGAAAAGGAAACCCGGGCCGCGGTCGCGTATCTCAACGAAGACTGAGCCGACCTTCGGAATCCCCGTGGAGGGCGGCACGCAATCCGTTCCGGGCGGCACACCGGCGACCGATCCCCATGACGGCGGCCGGGACCGGATTCCGTACTGACCCGCCGGCGAGGGCATCCGGTCGTCACCGATCACCAGGCTGGAGCGGCGCCCGGTTTCCGGAGGCCACAGCGACCGGAAAAGTGATCGCTCTCACGCTGCAGTGGCCGTCTGAGGATCCCGACGCCCGCACGTACTTGCTGGTGACAGACGTCTCGAGAGGGACGTGGACGACCGGCTCCGTGGCGAGCGCGCCGTGATCAGTGCGCCACGGCCTCATTGACCAGGCGCAACTCCGGTGCCGTCTTCGTCGGTGAGAACTCGATCACCTGGTACTGCGCGAGGTGCTGCGTCGCGAAGGGGTCCGTGGCCAGGATGGCGTCGAGCTTCCCGCGGGGCATCGGGCGCGTGATGATGACGCCGCCCGTACGCGGGTTCTGGCGGCCGGAGGCCAGGAAATGACCGTGGTCGTACTGCTTGCCGAGCCACTCGGCGTGGTCCGGCAGCGCCAGGTCGATCTCCTCGATGGGCGCGGTGTAGGTGAGCAAGACGACGAACATGTCTTGACCGTAAACCCGGTTCCGCCCCGCGGCACCCGCAAGTGTTCTAAGGTGTTCACCATGTTCGCGCGCAGCACCCAGTGGTGGCCGCCCTCCGGCGGCCCTCTTGCTCTGCGCTGAGCTCCAGCGAAGGCCGCCCCGGTGGGCGGCCTTCTCGCTTGTCAGGCGGGTCTCCTCCCGGGGCATACACCCAGGAGAGGAACCCCAGTGGTCCAGTTATCCGGCATCACCCCGTCCGGCCACGTACACCTCGGCAACCACCTAGGCGCGCTGCGCCGCTTCGCGTCCGACAGCGAGCCGGACGACCTGTTTTTCGTGTCCGACCTCCACGCGATGACCACCGCGCACAACCCCGCGAAGCTGCGCGCCCTGGCGACGGAGCAGCTGGCCGTGATGGTCGCGACCGGCGTCGACCCCGAGCGCGTGTTCGTGCAGTCGGACATCGCGAAGGAGCTGGGGGCACTGACGTGGATCCTCGAGTGCACCTGCTCCTACGGCGAGGCCGCGCGGATGATCCAGTTCAAGGAGAAGGCGAAAGGCCAGGCCGGCGTCCGGCTGAGCCTGCTCACCTACCCCGTGCTGATGGCCGCGGACATCCTGCTGCAAGGCGCGTCCGACGTCCCGGTCGGCGAGGACCAGAGCCAGCACGTGGAACTCGCCCGCACGCTGGCCAGGCGGTTCAACGCGACCTACGGCGAGGTGTTCACCGTGCCGCGCGCCGTGCTGCCGCCCACCGGTGCGCGGGTGAAGGACCTGGCCGAGCCGACGCGCAAGATGTCCAAGTCCGCGCACGACGCCGCGGGCGTGGTCTTCGTGCTCGACGAGCCGGACCAGGTGCGCCGCAAGATCCGCCGCGCACGCACCGACGGCGGGTCGGTGCCCGCGTACGCCCCGGAGAGCCGGCCGGGCATCGCGAACCTGCTGGACATCCTCGCCGCCTGCACCGGCCGCGACCCGAACGAGCTCGCCGACGAGTACCCGTCCTACGGCGTACTCAAGGACGCCGTCGCCGACGCTGTGATCGAGGAGCTGCGCCCGGTGCGCGAACGGACGATGTCCCTGCTCGCCGACACCGCGGAGCTCGAACGCGTCCGCAAGGCCGGCGCCATCCGCGCCGCCGAACGCGGCGACCACCGGCTGTCCTCCGCGCTGCGCCTGATTGGCGCCGGCTGAAGACTCCGGGCGGGTTTTCCTTGACGCGCAAGGGAAACCCGCCCCTGCCGCGGGCGGACGTCAGCTGATCAGCAACGCACGCAACGCCGGGATCAGCCCGCGATCCGCCGGCAGCCAGTCCACTTCGTCGAGCTCGTCCGGCCCGACCCAGCGCAAAGCCGTGTGCTCGACCGCCCGTGGCTCGTCGCCCGGGGAGATCAGCGCGGCGGAGTACACGCGCAGCACCTTCCCGCCCGGCAAGGGCACCTCGTCGCCGACGCGCCCGCCCACCGTGACGGCGACGTCGAGCTCCTCCTGGCACTCGCGGGCCAGCGCGTACGAGTCGGTCTCGCCTGCTTCGACGCGCCCGCCCGGCAGCTCCCACTGTCCCGCGTGGTGCGGCGGCCACGCCCGCTGCTGGGTGAGCAACTTCCCGTCGCGCACCAGCGCCGCCCCGACGATGACCCCGTCCATCGGCCCAGTGTCCCGCACCGCGTTCACCCGCCGACCGCGGCCCGATCCGCGCGCCACCTGACCTCGAAGCGCGCGCCCCCGTCCGGCGACTCCCCCACGCGCACGCGGCCGCCCCGCCGGCGCACGGCCTCGGCGACCATCGCCAGGCCCAGGCCGGTTCCGCCGGATGAGCGCGCCCGGTCGTCGGCCACCCGGTAGAAGCGGTCGAACACCTTGGCGCGGTGCTCGGGCGCGATGCCGGGGCCGTCGTCGTCCACGACCACGCGGACGTCGGAGCGCGAGGCGAGCACGGACACCACGATCTGGCCGGTGGCGTAGCGGCAGGCGTTGCGCAGGAGGTTGTCGAGCACCAGCTCCACCTCCGAGTGCGTCGCGAGCGCCCACGCCTGCGCGACGGCGGCGCTCACCCGGGCGTCGGGCGCACCGGCCGGCAGCCGGTGCACGGCCGCGCGCACCTCCGTGACCAGCTCCACCGGCTCGGCGGGCGGCACCTCGCCGGCGTCGGAACGAGCGAGCGACAGCAGGCCGTCGAGCAGGGCCGAGAGGCGTTCGGCCTCGGCGAGGATGTCCGCGAGCGTCTCCTGCGCCAGCCCCGGATCCGGGTTCGTCACGGCGACCTCGGCCTGCACCCGGATCGACGCCACGGGCGAACGCAGCTCGTGCGCCGCGTCGCCGGTGAAGCGGCGAAGCCGGCTGCTCACCTCTTCCTGCCGGGCGAGCAGCGCGTTGAATTCCTCGGCCAGCGCGCGCAGCTCGTCGTTCGAGGTCGGCAGCGGCAGCCGAGAACCCGGCGGCAACGAGCGCACCAAGCCCCGCATCCGCGCCACGGGCCGCAGCGCGAAGCGCACTACCAGCCACGTCGCGAGCCCCGCCACCACCGCGCCGACCAGCGCGACGAGCACCAGCCACAACCCGCCCGAATGCACCGCCGCGGCGAACCCCACGAGTCCCGCGCCCACGACGACCAGCCGCTGGCTGCCGTCCGGCGCGCTCACGACCTGGCCCCGCCAGCGGTCGCCGTCCGTCTGCACCGGCACGCCCGCCTTGAGCTGCCCGATCGCGTCGCCGGTCAACAGCGGCCTCGGCCCGCCGTCGACCGGCGCGCCCGAGATGTCCAGCACGCGCACCGAAACCGGGTCCGCACTCGCCGGGGGTCGTCCCGCCGCGACCTCGGCCGACGCGGGTCCGAGCGCGGCCGTGAGCTCGTGGTCGACGGAGTCGACGAGCAGCGGTTCGAGCCGGCTGGCGGCGAGCGTGGCGAGGCCGAGCAGGCAGGCGAGCGTGATCGTGGTGGCCAGCACCGTGATCCGGACCTGCAGCGACCGGCCGCGCCACCAGGACGGTGAGCCGATCACATGACCTCGTCCAGCTGCGCGTCGGACGCGAGGTAACCGTGGCCGCGCACCGTCCGCAGCAGCGCGCCGGCGCCGACCGCGTCGAGCTTGCGCCGCACGTAGCCGACGTAGACCTCCACGAGGTTGCGCGTCACCGCCTGCTCCTCGCCCCAGACCGCGCGCAGCAGCTCGTCCTTCGTGACGACAGTGCCCGCGCGGCTCACGAGCACCTCCAGCAGCCCGAACTCACGCGGCGACAACGGCACCTCGGTGCCGTCCCAGCGCACCTGCCGCAACGCGCGATCGACCTCCAGCGAGCCGAGCCGCAGCGTGCCGCGCGAAGCGTCAGGCCCGGCGCGCCGCAGCACCGCGCGCACCTGCGCGACCAGGACGACGAAGGAGAACGGCTTCACGAGGTACCCGTCGGCGCCGAGGTCGAGCCCGTCGGCCTGGTCGATCTCGCCGTCCTTGGCGGATACGAGCAGGACGGGCGTCGTCACGTTCTCGGCGCGCAGCTGCTGCAGCACGCGGTAGCCGGACAGGCCGGGCAGCATGATGTCGAGCAGCACCACGTCGAACGCGCCGGTGCGCGCCAGCCGCAGCCCGGACGGCCCGTCGGCCGCCGTGACCACGTCCATGTCCTCCGCGCGCAGGCCGCGTTGCAGCGCCTTGAGCACGCCCGGCTCGTCGTCGACCACCAGCACCCGAGGTTTCACGAGCTTCATCATGGCCGGTTTGCGCAGGTCGTGCGCGAGCTCTCAGCGCGATCTCAGCCACGGAGGCCGAGTATTCAGGGGTATCTCAGCCTCGAGGGGGAAGCGTCGGTTCCGGGAGCCGAGCACACTGGGGCTCGGAAACACAGGGAGAGACGACATGGATCCGAAGAAGAAGGCCATCACCGCGGCCGTCGTCGGCACCGCTCTGGGGGTCGGGGGGCTCGTGGTGGTCGCGATGCCGGCTTCGGCCGGCGACGCGCCGAAGCTGCCGCAGATCAGCGCCGAGGACCTGGTTCAGTCCGTGATGACGGCGAACCCCGGTCCGTTCGACGGCACCGTGAGCGTGAGCAACGACCTCGGCCTGCCCGCCATGGGCGCGGCCGGCGGCGCGGTCCCGGGGATGAGCGCGCTGAACATCGACTCCGCGCACGTGTTCAGCGACGGCGCCGGCAAGGCCAAGATCTCGCTGACCAACGGCGCTTCGCAGGAGACGATCGTCCGCGACGGCACCACCGTGTGGGACTACCACTCCAGCAACAACTCGGCGACGAAGACGACCATCCCGGCCGACGTCGCCACGAAGCACGAGATGGGCGCCGGCGAGATGGCCGACCCGGCCACAGCGACCAAGGAACTGCTGGCCAAGGTGCGCGAGAACAGCACCGTCTCCGTGGACGGCACGGCGAACGTCGCCGACCGTCCGGCCTACGAGCTGGTCTTCACCCCGAAGCCGACCGAACGCACGCTGCTGCGCGAAATCCGCGTGGCCGTGGACTCGCAGACGCGCATGCCGCTGAGGCTTTCCGTGCTGAGCAACGGAACCACGGCGCCGGCGCTGCAACTGGCGTTCACCGACGTGAAGTTCGCGCCGCAGTCGGCCGGCCTGTTCACCTTCACGCCGCCCCAGGGCGCCAAGGTGACGGAGAAGACCGCGAAGATCGACGACCAGACCAAGGCGCTGGCCGACGAGGCCAAGCAGGACACCAAGCTCGTCGGCGACGGCTGGGACACCGTGATCACGGGCAAGGTGCCGGCCGACGCGCTGTCCGGCAAGAAGCCGGCCGGAGCCGAGGGCCGAAACGCCGACCCGCAGCAGCTGCTCAGCCGCTTCGCCAAGCGCGTGAACGGCACCTGGGGCAGCGGCTACCTGTTCACCACCAAGGTCGGCGGCGCGGTGCTGACCGACGACGGGCGGTTCGCCGCCGGTGCGGTGCCGGAGCAGGTGCTGTACGAGGCGCTGGGCCAGAAGTGACCGACACGACCAGTGCGGTGGTAACCGGGGCGGGCATCTCCCAGGAGGTGTCCGCCCCGGCGGTCCCGCTCGCCGCGCGCACGCGCGGGCTGCGCAAGGTCTACCGCGGCACGGTCGCGGTGGACCACGTCGATCTCGACGTGCCCGAAGGGGCCGTGCTCGGGATGCTCGGGCCCAACGGCTCGGGCAAGACGACCACGATCCGCATGCTGCTGGGCCTCGTGCGGCCCACCGAGGGCGAGGTCGAGCTGCTCGGCCGGCCGATGCCCGACGGCGCGCCCCACGCGCTGCCCGACGTCGGCGCCCTCGTGGAGGGGCCGGGCTTCCACCCGTTCCTCTCCGGGCGCGACAACCTGCTGCGCTTCGCGGCCGCCGAGCCGCGGCTGGCGTCGGACGCGATCCCCGCGGCCGTGGACGGGGCGCTGGAACGCGTGGGCCTCACCGTCGCCGCGCGCCGCCGCTACAAGGGTTATTCGCTCGGCATGAAGCAACGGCTGGGGCTGGCCGCGGCGCTGCTCGTGCCGCGCCGGATGGTGATCCTCGACGAGCCGACCAACGGCCTCGACCCCGCCGGCACGCGCGAGATCCGCCGCATCATCGCCGAGCTGCACGCCGACGGCTGCACCGTGCTCGTGTCTTCGCACCTGCTCGCCGAGGTCGAGGCGACGTGCACCCACGTCGCCGTGCTGCAGTCGGGCACGGTCGTGGCTCAGGGCGAGCTGGCCGAGCTGCTGGAGTCGGGCAACGCGGCGCTGCTGGTGCGCACGCCCGACGCGGAGCACGCGGTGGAAGTGTTGCGGGAGAACCGGATCGGGGCCCGGCTCACGCCCGACGGCGTCCGCGCCGACCTCACCGCCACGCCCGCGCCGCGGGTGCTGCAGGTGCTCGTGGGCGCCGGTGTCGAGGTGCACGAGGCGACTCGCGCGCGAACCGGGCTGGAGGACCTGTTCGCGCGGCTCACCGAAGGTGCCAACGGCTCCGAATCCGAGGGGGAAGCATGACCACCGCGACGCTCACGGCACCGGTGAGCCGCACGGGCCACGACACGGTGCCGCTGCCGCGGCTCGTCGCGGCCGAGCTGCGCTGGATCTTCCGGCGCCCGCGCACGCTGGCCGTGCTCGCGCTGCTGGCCGTGGTGCCGATCGTGATCGGCATCGGCCTCACGCTCGTCGGCGACAGCGGGCCCGACGGCGGCCCGGCCGACGCCGACGCGGCACTGCTCGCGTCGGCCGTGAACAACGCGCTGGTGCTGCCCATCGCCGCGCTGACGATGACGCTGGCCCTGCTGCTTCCGCTGGCCTCGGCCATGGCCGGCGCCGACGCGCTCGCGGGCGAAGCCGCCCACGGCACGTTGCGGGCGTGGCTCGTCGCCCCCGTCAGCCGCGGCCGGCTGCTGGTGGTGAAGGCGATCGGCGTGGCGGTCGTGTGTGTGGTCGCGGTGCTGGCGATGTGCGTCACGGGCGTAGTGACCGGGCTGATCATCAACGGCACCGGATCGCTGTTCACGCTGTCGGGCACGACGTTGTCGCTCGGCGCGGCGCTGGGCCGGATCCTGCTGGTGGCGGGCTGGATCGTGCTGCAGCTGTGGGCCGTCGGCGCGGTCGCGCTGGCCGTGTCGAGCTGGACGGAACACCCGATGCTCGTGGTCGCCTCGGTGCTGGCCGGCGACATCGTGTTCACGATCCTGGGGTTCCTGACCTCGCTCGACTGGCTGCACCCGTTCCTGCTCAACCGCAACTGGTCCGAAGCCCCGACGGAGATCCTGCGGGACCCGATCGGCGGCTCGATGCTCACCGAAGGCGCGCTGCGAGCGGCTTGTTACATCGTCGTGGGGCTGTCGCTGGCGTACGGCCGGCTGGCGACCCGAGACGGCTGAGTTCGAGGGGTTTCAGCCGACGATCGCGATCCCGTCCGGGTCCAGTGCGAGCCGGACGGGATCGCCCGCACGCAAGTCGGCCGTCACGGGCGCGACCGCGTCCGCCGTGTGCTTTCCGGACAGTCGCACGACCAGCCTGAGGTGCTCACGGCGGTGCACCGCGGCCGTCACCTCGCCGGTCACGCCGGTTTCGGCGACGCGCAACGCATGGGGCCGCAAGCCGAGCCGCACCGGGCCGTCTTCGGGCTCCGGGAGCACGACGTCACCGAGCTCGGTGCGCACAACCCCGCCCGCGGCCACCCCGTCGACGAACGACGTGGCGCCGAGGAACTTCGCGACGTCGTCGTCCGCCGGGTTGCGCCACACGGACCGCACGGCGCCTTCCTGCCGGATCTCGCCGGCATCCAGCACGGCCACGCGGTCGGCGAGCGTGAACGCCTCTTCTTGATCATGGGTGACCAGCAGCGCGGTGATCTTGCTGCGCCGCAACAGGTCCGCGAGGTCGATGGCGAGCTGCTCACGGAGCCCCGCGTCGAGGCCGGAGAGCGGTTCGTCGAGCAGCAGCAGCCGCGGTTCGGGTGCGAGGGCGCGGGCCAGGGCCACGCGCTGGGCCTGGCCGCCCGACAGCTCGGTGACACGCCGGCGTTCGAACCCCTTGAGCCCCACCAGTTCCAGCAGCTCCTCGACGCGCGCTCGGTGCTTCGCTTTGGGGATCCCGTGCATGCGCAGCCCGAACGCGATGTTCGCGGCGACGTCGCGGTGCGGGAAGAGCTGGCCGTCCTGGAAGACCAGCCCGAACCCGCGCCGGTGCACGGGCACGGTGGCGAGGTCGGTGCCGTCCCAGCTGACCGAGCCGGACGTCATGGGCTCCAGGCCGGTGATGGCACGCAGCAGCGTCGACTTGCCGGAGCCGGACGGGCCGAGCAGGGCGAGCACCTCGCCGTCGGTGATGTCGAGGCGCGCGTCGCGCACCGCGGCGAACGAGCCGTAGTGGACCGTGAGGTCCCGCACTGTGAGCGCCATTCAGAACTCCCCCACCGTGCCGTGCCCGCGAACGGAGCCGAACCGGTCGATCAGCGCGACGGCCACGACCGTCACGACCATGAGCAGCGCGCACGCCGCGTACGCCATCTGGTTGTTGAGCTCACCCGGGCGTGAGATGAGCGTCGCGACGGCGACGGGCAGCGTCGGCGCGTCGGGGCGGGCGAGGAAGCTCGTGGCGCCGAACTCGCCGAGCGCCACCACGTAGCCGAACCCGGCGGCCGCGACGAGCGAACGCGCGGTGAGGGGCAGGTCGATCTCGCGCCACACGCGCGCCGGGCTCGCCCCGAGCGTCGACGCGGCCTGGCGCAGCCGCACGTCGACGGCGCGCAGCACCGGCAGGATCATCCGCACGACCAGCGGGATGATCACCAGCGCCTGCGCGAGCGGCACGAGCAGCGGCGAGGTGCGCAGGTCGCCGGGCAGCGCGTCGAGCGTCACGAGATAGCCGAAGCCGACCGTCACGGCGGAGACGCCGAGCGGCAGCATCAGGGCGGCGTCCATCGTCTCGCCCATGCCGCGGGCGAGGCGCCCGGGTGCGCGTCTCAGGGCGACGAGCACCACGCTGGCCAGCACGCCGACGGTCATCGCGAGCAGGGTCGCGTCGGTGGCCGCGGCGAGGGAGTTCTTCGCGGCCACCCAGCCGGAGACCTGCAGCGCGTCGTCCGTGCCGGTGCTCGCCAGCGCACGGAACCCGGCGAGACTCCAACCGTCCGGTGTGGACACCGACGCCAGCAGCAGCGCGACGATCGGCGTCATCAGCAGCGCGATCACGAGCGCGGCGGCGCCGACGGTCCACCATTCGCCTCTTCTCGGCCGCCGGGGCGTGGACTGCTTGAGTTTCACGGCGTTCTCGCGCCGCCGTCGGGCAATCGCGCCCAACCCGAGCGCGGCGAGGACGGCGGCGAACTGGATGAGCGACAGCGCGGCCGCTCCGGAGAGGTCCAGCAGGTCGACCGTGCGCAGGTAGATCTCGGTCTCGAGCGTGCGGTAGCGGCCGCCGCCGAGGATGAGCACCACGCCGAAACTGGTGGCGCAGAAGAGGAAGACGACCGCCGCCGCCGACGCGACGGCCGGGCCGAGCGCCGGGAGCGTCACCGTGCGAAAGGCCCGCCACGGCGAGGCGCCCAACGCGCGGGCGGCCTCGGTCGCCCGTGGGTCGAGGTGGCGCCACAGCCCGGCGACGGTCCGGGCGACCACGGCGACGTTGAAAAACGCGTTGGCCAGCACCAGCGGCAGCACGCCGCCGTCGGGCCACAGCGCGCGGAACGCGAGCCCGACGACCACCGTCGGCAGGACGAAGGGCACCAGCACCAGGGTGCGGGCGAGCCCGACGCCCGGCAGCTTCACGCGCGCGAGCACGTACGCCACCGGCAGCCCCGCGACCACGGCGACGACCGTGGACGCGGCGGCGCCGACCAGCGTGAACGCGGCGAGCTGCCACGTCTGCGCGTCGGCCAGGACCGTGTCCACGCCGCCGGCCGAGAAGCCGCGGCCGAGGATCGCGACGACCGGCCAGGCGAAGAACACGACCAGGAACGCGACGGGCAGCAGGCCGAGCAGCGCGAGGCCGGCTGTGCGCGCCGTTTGCGCCGGCGTTACGCGCCCATGAGCGAGCGCCATTCACCGATCCACTTCTCACGACCGGCCTGGATCTGGTCGGCGGGCAGAGTCGCGGGGTCCTGCGGCAGCGGCGCGGCCGCGGCCCAGCCGGTGGGCAGGTCCACGCCCTCGCGGGCCGGGTAGACGTACATGTTGGCCGCGACCGTCGCCTGGAACTGCTGCGACAGCAGGAAGTCGACCACCTTCTGGGCCTGCGGGACCTGCTTGGTGTTCGCGAGGACGCCGACATACTCGATCTGGCGGAAGCACGTGTCGAGCAGGGCCTTGGTGCGCGGCTTGCCGTCGTCGCCGATCTCGGCGGCCGGGGAGGACGCGTAGGAGACCACGATCGGGCGCGGCCCCTTGCCCGAGGAGCCGGAGAAGTCCTTGGTGTAGGCCTCTTCCCAGCCGCTGTCGACCTTCACGCCGTTGGCCTTGAGCTTCGCCCAGTAGTCGTGCCAGCCCTGCTCGCCGTACTTCGCCACGGTGCCCAGCAGGAACGCCAGCCCGGGCGACGCCGTGGCGGGGCTCTCGGCGACGGTCAGGTCCTTGTACTTCGGGTCGGCGAGGTCGTCGTACGTCTTGGGCTCGGGCAGGTGCTTGCTCGCGAAGTAGGCGGGGTCGATGTTGACGCAGACGTCGCCGACGTCGACCGCACTCAGGCGGTGTTGCGGATCCACCGAGTACCGCTGCGGCCCGCGGTCGGCCTCGGGGCTCGTGTACGGCTGGAAGACGCCTTCACCCAGCGCGCGCGACGCGAACGTGTTGTCGACGCCGAACGCGACGTCGCCGATCGGGTTGGCCTTGGTGAGAACCAGCTTGTTGGTGAGCTCCCCCGCGTCGCCCGACTTGAGGATCTTGAGCTTGATCCCGGACTGCCTCTGGAACGCGTCGAGCACGTCCTGCGGCGCGACGAACGAGTCGTGCGTGACGAGCGTGACCGTCGGCGTCTGCTGGGCGTCGCCGCCCGAGCCGCCGGACAGCGAGCACGCGCTCGCCAGCACCGTGACCATGGTCAGTCCCAGCACCGTGCGTGCGGTCCGCGGAATCATCTGCCCTCCTTGCGCCGGATGCGGGGAGAGCAGCCCTCCCTGCGCCGGCATGATCCGGAATCAGGTGCGAACGGTCGCGGGCTTTCACCGCCCGCCTCTCAGCCCGGCTGCACCGGACTCCCGTGGCAACCGTGCAGCGTAGCCCAAACGGGTTCACCATTGGACACATGGCGCAACTACTGAGCGACTCCGAGATCTCGTCCGCCCTGGCCACCGTGCCCGACTGGCAACGCGACGGCGCCACGATCACCCGTTCGGTGACCCTCTCTTCGTTCCCGAACGCCGTGGCCTACGTCGTCCGCGTCGCCGAACTCGCCGAGGCCGCCGACCACCACCCGGACATCGACATCCGCTGGCGCACGGTGACCTTCCGCCTCTCCACCCATTCGGAAGGCGGCCTCACCTCGAAGGACTTCGCTCTCGCCGGCCAGATCGACGCCGCGCTCACCGTGTGACGCGCCCTACTGTCGCGACACCTCCCGCGGGCTGACACGTCCTCTCTTCGTACGTTCCACGAGGAGGGACCCCTTTCATGACCCAGGCAATCGTTGTCGGCACTCTCGCGTTCACCCTGATGGTCGCCGTCGCCGGCGCGGTCCTGTGGCGCACTTTCCGCGCCCACCGTGATCTCGACCACAGGCTGTAACACCACCCTTGATCAGCGCGCTATCCCAGCGGAATCCGCCCGCCCCACCCCCGCTAGGACACGCGATGAACAACTCGCCCACCGCCCTCTCGCCCACCCAGCGCGCCTGGATCACTCTGTTCGCCACGGCGTTCACACTGGCGGCCCTGGTGGTGCTCGGTCTGCTCAGCTGAGCGTTCTCATCACCCTCCGAAACACCGGACGGTTCGGTGCCGACGACTCGGCATGAACCGTTCCTCCGTCGCGTGCGCGGCAGCCGTGCTGTGCCTGGCTGCCGCGTCCTGCGCGCGACCTGACCCGCCGCCGGCGCCCGTGTCGACTTCGGCGGCCCCTGCCGCTCCGGTTTCGCCGACCACGCCACCCCCTTCACCGACGTCGCCCCCTCCGACGTCGCCCCCTCCGGCGGCCACGACGACGTCGGCCTCCACGCCGCGGACCACCCGGAAGTCACCCAAACCCCGGATCCGCGACACCCGCCCCGGCTGCGGCCAACGAGCCGTCAACGCACGCAAGTTCAACCCGAGCTGCAAGGAATACCAGGGCTATCTCGACCCCAGCGGTCCTGGCCGCGGCAAAACCTCCGGCGAAATCCAACACGACTGGCTGTGCGAACAGGGCATGTTGCCGAAGAACGAATGCTGAACCTGTGTGCGTGGAGCAACCCCGGGTTGGCGGTAGACGATCACCACGAGAGCCTGCGACCGTGGTGGTCATGACTCCGGAGGATGACCCACCGGCGTTGTTCGCCCTGCCCCGGCGGCGCGAACCGCTCGCGGCGTTCCAGCGTCGCCTCAGGCACCACCGCCCGGCAGCGCCACCGAACACGACCCGCGTCCACGGCCGCACGGCCACCGGCACGGTCCACCTCGTCACCGAGGAATGGCTGCCCGCCTGCGGGACCGGCCTCAACGGCTGGGACTACCGCGGTCTGAACCCGACGGACGAAGCCGTGACCTGCCACCGCTGCGACGCCATCATCGCGCGGACCCGCCCACCCGAGGGTCAGCTGACGTTGTTCTGAAGCCCCGCGTCGGACCCGGACCGAGCAGCGGCACGTGCGTCCATGCGCTTGAACGCGAGTTCCGCAATGCGCAGGAGGTGTTCGCAATACGGCCGCCCGCTTCGGGGAACTCGGAGAGCGAGCCCTGCAACCTGGCCTCGCGCTCCGCGAGAAAGTTCCACGACCGATCCGACAGCAGCTCCCCGCCGTCAATCCTTTGCGACTGGCCGACGATGTCAGCGGCGATCATCACGGCGCAGACCGAGCCGTAGTCCGCACCTCGAACGACCTCGGGAGCAGGAAATGGCATCGCGTGGTGCTCTTGGAGAGCGACAGCCAGTTCGTCGGTCATCCGCCGAGCCCACGACCGCGAGCAAGGCTCAGACGTTGAACCTGAACTCCACCACATCCCCGTCCGCCATCAGATAATCCTTGCCCTCCATGCGCACCTTCCCCGCGGCGCGCGCAGCGGCCATCGAGCCGGCCTCCATCAAATCGGTGTACGACACGATCTCCGCCTTGATGAAGCCGCGCTCGAAGTCCGTGTGGATGACGCCGGCGGCTTGGGGGGCGGTGGCGCCCTGGGGGATCGTCCAGGCGCGCGATTCCTTCGGGCCCGCGGTGAGGTAGGTCTGCAGGCCCAGGGTGTGGAAGCCGGCGCGGGCGAGGGCGTTGAGGCCCGGCTCGGCCTGGCCCACGGACTCCAGCAGCTCGCGCACGGACTCCTCATCGTCGAGTTCCAGCAGCTCGGATTCGACCTTCGCGTCGAGGAAGACGGCGTCGGCGGGGGCGACGAGCTTCTCCAGTTCCTCGCGCCGGCCGGAATCCGTCAGCACGCCCTCGTCGGCGTTGAAGACGTACAGGAACGGCTTCGTCGTCAGCAGGCTCAGCTCGCGCAGCGACTCGAAGTCCACTTCCTTCTGTGCCTGGAACAGCGTGCGGCCCGCGTCGAGGATTTCCTTGGCGCGCTGCGCGTTCTCCAGCGCCGGGCGCGCCTCCTTCTTGGTGCGCGCCTCCTTCTCGAGGCGCGGCAGGGCCTTGTCGAGCGTCTGCAGGTCGGCGAGGATCAGCTCGGTGTTGATGGTCTCGATGTCGCTCGACGGATCGATGCGGCCGTCGACGTGGACCACGTCCGGGTCGTCGAACACGCGGATGACCTGGCAGATCGCGTTGGCCTCGCGGATGTTCGCGAGGAACTTGTTGCCCAGTCCGGCACCCTCGGACGCACCCTTCACGATGCCCGCGATGTCCACAAAGGACACGACAGCCGGCACGATCTTCTCCGAGCTGTACATCTCCGCCAGCTTGTCGAGGCGCGGGTCCGGCAGCGGGACGACGCCGACGTTGGACTCGATCGTCGCGAAGGGGTAGTTCGCGGCGAGCACGTCGTTGCGCGTCAGCGCGTTGAACAGGGTGGACTTGCCGACGTTGGGCAGGCCGACGATACCGAGGGTCAGACTCACGACAGTTGAGTCTACGTGCCCGGCAAACGCCCCGGCCGACCCGGTAACGCCGTGTCGGATTCCCGCCAGCCAAGCCCGCGACCTGCTGGCACCATCGACCTCATGGCCACTCTGACCGCCCCCCTCTGGCGCGACACCGAGCGCTGCTACCGGGCCGTCACCGCCCGCGACCAGCGGTTCGACGGCCAGTTCATCATGGCCGTGCGCACCACCGGCATCTACTGCCGCCCGTCCTGCCCGGCGATCACACCGAAGGCCCAGAACGTGCGGTTCTTCCCCACGTCTGCCGCCGCCCAGGCGAGCGGCTTCCGCGCGTGCCGGCGCTGCCTGCCCGACGCCGTGCCGGGTTCGCCCGACTGGAACGTGCGCGCCGACCTGGCTGCCCGCGCCATGCGCCTGATCTCCGACGGCTTGGTCGAGCGCGAAGGCGTGCCCGGCCTGGCGCGGCGGCTCGGCTACTCGGAACGCCAGCTCGGCCGCGTCCTCACCGCCGAGCTGGGCGCCGGCCCCCTCGCGCTCGCCCGCGCCCACCGCGCGCACTCCGCGCGGCTGCTGATCGAGCTCTCGGCGCTGCCCCTCACCGACGTCGCGTTCGCCGCCGGCTTCTCCAGCATCCGGCAATTCAACGAGACGATCCGCGAGGTCTTCGCGACGACGCCTTCGCAGCTTCGCGCGGCTTCACTGCGTCGCGGCCGCCGCGCTGAACCCACCGGCTCGACGCGGCTGAGCCTGCGCCTGCCGTTCCGCGCGCCGTTCGACGCGCAGGGCGTGCTGCGTTACCACGCGTCGCACGCGTTGCCGGGGGTCGAGGCCGCCGAGGAGAGCGCCGACGGCATCACCGGATACGGCCGCACGCTACGGCTTTCCCACGGCCCCGGCCTGGTCTGGCTATCGCCGCAACCGGACCATGTCCGGTGCGACCTGGCGTTGACCGACCTGCGCGACCTCGGCAGCGCGGTCTCCCGCGTCCGGCGGCTGCTCGACCTCGACGCGGACCCCGAGGCCGTCGCGCGTGTCCTCGGCGCGGATCCGGTGCTCGCGCCGCTGGTTACGAAGGTGCCGGGGCTGCGCGTGCCCGGCGCGGTCGACGGGCCGGAGCTGGTCCTGCGCGCCGTACTCGGCTCGGCCGCCGCCTCCGTCGCCGCGCTCGGCGCCCGGGTTCCGCCCCGCGAGCCGCCGATGGACACCCTGACCACGCTCTTCCCGGAACCCGGGGTCGTGGCCGCCGCCAACGTGAAACCGCACGTCAAGACCGTCGCCGCGGCATTGGCGGACGGTAGCCTCGACCCGCACATCGGCCGGGATCCGGGTGAGCTGCGGGCGGAGTTGCTCTCGTTCGGCATCGACGCCGACTACGTCCTGATGCGCGTGCTCGGCGCCCCCGACGTCCTGGTCACCACCGACCCCGCTGTCCGCCGCTCTGCCGCCGCCCTCGGCCTCGACCTACCCGGCGCGGCCCGCGGCTGGCGGCCGTGGAGCTCGTACGCCACCTGTTACCTGCAGACCTTCGACCCTGAGGAGAACCTCTCGTGAGCACCGCCTTCTGGTCCAGTGTGGACACCAAGATCGGCCCCTTCACCGCCGTGGTCACGGGCGACGGCGCCGTCCTCGCCTCCGGCTGGACCGCCGACGTCGCGGAGCTGACCCCGCTCATCTCCCCGGCACTGGCCCCGGCGACGCTCACCCGGCGCCGCGACCTGGGCCCCGTCACGACCGCCGTACGCCGCTACCACGCGGGCGAGCTGGATGCCGTCGACGACATCGAGGTGCGCCAACGCTCCGGTGCCTTCCGCCAGCACGCTTGGGACATGCTGCGCAAGGTCCCGCCGGGCAGCCCGGTGAGCTACGCCGAGTACGCCACGCTCTCGGGCAGCCCCACGGCTATCCGCGCCGCCGCCTCGGCCTGCGCCCGCAATGCTGCCGCCCTCTTCGTGCCCTGCCACCGCGTGGTCCGCACCGGCGGTGCGGTCGGCAACTTCCGCTGGGGCACGGACGCGAAGCGCTGGCTGCTGACGCATGAAGCAGCTGCCTGAGTTACTCCGAGTACGCCGCCCTCGCAGCCAACTCACGACCGCTAGCTTGCTTCGGCCCCCTGTCGCCACGGCGGACGGCGCCATCGGCTTCTTCGGCCGCAGCTGACGTCGCCGTTGGCCGCTCACGAACGAAGCTGCCGGAGCAGGCACGCCGCCCTCTCGGCGGCAGCCCCACGGCCCTCCGCACGGCGGCGTTGGCCCACGTCTCGCGCTGAGCCTTACGCCGTGCGGAGCTCGATCCGTGAGCCGGTGCGGGACTTGTGCACGCGCAGGCGGGTCGGGATGCGTTGGCGGAGTTCTTCGACGTGCGAGACGAGGCCGACGACCCGGCCGCCGGCGCGCAGCTCGTCGAGGATGTTCATCACGACGTCGAGGGTTTCGGCATCGAGGGTGCCGAAACCCTCGTCGACGAACAGGGTGTCGAGCAGCGCACCGCCGGTTTCGCCGGCGACGACGTCGGCCAGGCCGAGCGCCAGCGAGAGCGACGCGAGGAACGACTCGCCGCCCGAGAGGGTCTTCGCGGGGCGGACGGCCCCGGAGTAGTCGTCGAGCACGTCGAGGCCGAGGCCGCCGCGGGTGCCGCGTGCGCCGGCCGCGTCGGAGTGCACGAACGAGTAGCGGCCCTGGCTCATGGTGCGCAGGCGAGCGGTGGCCGCGAGCGCGACCTCCTCCAGCCGCGCGGCGAGCACGTACGAACGCAGCGACATCTTGCGCGAGTTCTGGCCGCGACCATTGACCACTTCGGACAGTGCGCGCAGCTCGTTGTATTCGGCCTCGACGGGAGCGAATTCCGCGAGCGCCTTGCCCATCCGCGCGGCCAGCTTCTTCAGCTCGCCGTGCTGCGCCGCCACGGATTTCAGCGCCGCGAACGCCGTCTCCGCCCGCTCGCGCGCGGCCTTCGCCACTTCGGCCAGTGGCGCGACCTCCACTACGTCGTCGGGCGAGATGCCGAACAGCTCGGGCTGTGCCAGCAGCTCCCGCGCCCCCGCGGCCGTCGCATCGGCTTCGGCGAGGCCTTGTTCGAGCTTCGTGACCTGCTCGTCGGAACGGACCGCGCCACGCATCTCCTCCAGAGTGGCGAAACCCTTGGCGTGCAGGGAGATTTCGACCAGGCCGTGTTGCTCGGCGAGGCGGGACTCCGCACCGACCACGGCCGTGCGCGCCTCCGCGACGGAATCCAACGCCCCCGCCAACGTGAGCAGGTGCCGCCGGCGCGCGGCGACGTCGGGGAACTCACCACGCCCTTCGAGCAGCCGCTGCGAGCGTTCGGCCAGCCGTTCCTCCAGGGCACGGACCTCGGCCTGTGCCTCCGTGACGGCCTGGTCGGCCCGGCGCCGTTGCTCCGCCAGCTGGTCGGCTTCCTGCTCCAGCTTGACGACGTGCCGGGCGAGCTGGTCCTTCCGCGCGGCCTGCTCGGAGAGCGCGCCCACGCCGGCCCGAGCCTCCGCCAGCTCCGCGGCCACGGACTCGGCCGTCCGCTCACCCAGCCGCTCGCGCAGCGCGTCCAGCCGCGCCTTCGCCTCCTCCAGCGCGGACACCACGCGTTGCCGCAGGGCGCCGGCCTTCTGCTCCGACTCCTCCGCGGCCCGTTCCTCCTCAGGGGCTACGAGCTCAGCCCCGTGCCGCGCCGGCGCCGGATGCTCCGCCGACCCGCACACCGGGCACGGCGCGCCGTCGGCCAGGCTCGCGGCCAGCTCGGCGGCCATGCCTTCCAGCCGACGTTCCCGCAGGTCAAGTCGATGCTGACGAGCCGCCTGATGCGCGTCCACGACCTCACGCAGCTTCGCCTCACCACGCCCGACCTTCGCAACGGCCTCCGGCAGCTCCGCGGCCGCGCGCGCGAAGGTGGTCAGCTCGTCGACGCGGGCCTTCGCACCATCCAGCTTCGCCGCCGCTTCAGCCGCCGACGCCGCTTCGCCCCGCAGCGCGGTGAGCCGCTCCGGCAGCTCCGCCAGCCGCGTCTGCAACTCGGTGACGCGCTCGGCCGCCGCACCGGCCGCCACCTTCCGCTCGTCGCGGCGCTCGGTGTCCACGCGCTGCTGCTCGGCCTCCGCGACCAGTTCGGCGAGCGCGCCGGCCTCCTCGCGCAGCGATCCGGCGCGCTCGCGCAGGTCCGCCGACGCAAGGCCGACGGAGTCGAAACCCAGTTCGGCCAAGGCGCGCGTGTGGTCGGCCTCGGCGAGCTGCGCGTCGCCCAGCTCCGAAGCCCGACGTTCCAGCAGCTCGACCTCGGGCACCACCGCCGACGCCCGCCGCGCGGCCGCGATCTCCTCGGTCCACTCCGCGCGTTCGCCCGCGGTCTCGGCGATCTGCGCGAGCCGCGTGTGCGCGGTGCGGACGCGGCGGATGCGGTCGGCGTCCTCCTCCGCTTCCCGCAGCGTGGTCTCGGCCTTGGTCGCGGCCGAACGTGCTTGTGCCGCTTCGGTTTCCGCCGCCTCCGCTCGGGCGGCGACCTCCGCGAGCACGGCGTCGACCCACTCCGCCTGGTCTTCTTCCGGCGGCTCCTGCTGCGCTTCCTGGGCGTAGCGCGCGACGAGCTCCCGCAGCTCCTGCTGCCGCTTTTCCAGCGCCCGCCCACGTTCGGCGCGCAAGTCGGCGAACCAGCGCTCGACGTCGGAGAAGCGCTCGGTCCCGAAGAGCCGCTCCAGCAGCTTCTCGCGCTCGGTGGTGTCGGAGCGCAGGAACTTCGCGAACTCTCCCTGCGGCAACAACACGACCTGGAAGAACTGCGCGGCCGTCATCCCCAGCAGCCGCTCGACGGTTCGCGCGACCTCGTCGATCCGGATGATCCCGTCGGGCGGCAGCCCGGCCGGCGGCTCGCCGACCCAGGTCAGCGACACCTTCGCCTGCTGCGTGGTGAACCCGTCGCCGCGTTTCTTGGCGCGCTGGTACTCCGGGCTGCGCACGATCCGCAGCCGCTGGCGCTGCACCGTCAGCTCCAGCACGACCTCGGTGAGCTGCTCGGGCGCGGCGACGTCGCACCGCAGCCGCTTCACGTCACCGCGCGCGCCCGGGACCACGCCGAACAGCGCGAACGCGATGGCGTCGAGCAGCGTGGTCTTGCCGGCGCCGGTGTCGCCGTGCAGGAGGAAGAGGCCGTCGGCGCCGAGCGCATCGAAATCGACCACCTCGCGGCCCGCGTACGGACCGAACGCCTCGACCTCCAGCAGGTGCAGCCTCACAGTTTCGCCACCGCCGCCCGGTTGGCCGCTTCGAGCGCGAGGAACACCAGCCGTTCCTCGGTTTCCGTGGGGAGCGCGCCGCGGCAGTCGTCGAGGAAGCTGCGGGCGATCTCGATGTCGGTGCGCCCGCGGACGGCGTCGGCGTACTTCAGCTGCGCGCCGGCGAGCCCGCCTTCGGGCTCCCAGTCCAGGTGCACGGCGTACGGGAACCGCTCGCGCAGGCGGCGCATCCCGTCGACCGGACGCACGCGGTCGGTGACCGTGACCGACAGGAAGTGGTCGCGCCATTCCTCGTGTTCCGGCGCGTCCAGCAGCTCCTGCAGCTCGCCGCGCAGCGTCGCGAGCGGGCGCGGCACGGGCAGTTCGTGGCGGCGGACCTCGGCGAGCCCGGCCGCGTCGAGGTCGACGAGCCATACCGATTTCCGTTGGTGTGCCTCGGAAAACGAGTAGGCCAGCGGGCTGCCGGAGTAGCGGAGGTGCTCGGCGAGGGTCTGCGGGCCGTGGAGGTGGCCGAGCGCCACGTAGTCGACGCCGTCGAAGACGTCACCGGGCACCTGCTCGACGCCGCCGACGGCGATGGTGCGTTCGGATTCGCTGCTCGCGCCGCCCGTGACGAACGCGTGGGCCAGGACCACCGACCGCGTTTCCGGCCGCGCGGCAAGGTCTTCGCGTACGCGGCGCATGGCTTCGGTGAGCACGCCGGTGTGTCCGCGCGCTTCCGGTACGCCGAGGGCGTGCCGTGACGGCTCGGGTTCGAGGTACGGGATGCCGTAGATCGCGACGTCACCGTGTTCGTCGTTCAGCAGCACGGGTTCGGCGAGGCCCGCGACGGTGGCGCGCAGGTGCAGACCGCCGGCGGCCGCGAAGTCCGCGAAGGCGCCCAGCCGAGCCGCGGAGTCGTGGTTGCCGGGTGTGATCACGAGCTGTGCGCCGGCCTGGCGGATGCGGCTCATGGCCTTGGTGGCGACTCGGACCGCTTCGGCCGAGGGGACCGCGCGGTCGTAGATGTCGCCTGCGACCACCACAACGTCGACGCGCTCGCTCGTCACGAGCTCGGCGAGGTGAGTGAGGACGGCCTCCTGCTCGGCGAGCAGGTCGGCGCCGTGGAACGTGCGGCCGACGTGCCAGTCGGAGGTGTGGAGGAGTCTCACGGCAACCACGGTAAGAGGCGATCACGACGAAACCGCGGAGACTCGCCGGAGAGCCACTCGAACGTGTGTACGAACCCTTTCGGGCCCTGGTGGACACGCCGACCGCCGAACCGGCGAAAGCGCTGGTCAGCTAACACAGCGCGACCGAGCGGCCCGGTTTTTGTCGGTGCGGTCCGCCATGATGTCCGCGTCGCTCGGCACCAGCCGTTCCGACTGGTCCGGTTGATCGGGCAGGGAAAGGAGACTCGGGTGGAGACGGTGATCACGACCGCGGCCGTCGTGCTCGCGCTGCTCCTGTGCGTCGCGGTCGCGCTGCTGTGGCGGCTCTACGGCGACGGCATGCGCCGGGCCGACGCGGCGGCGCGGCTCGTGGCGGCCGAGCGCGCGAAGAACGACCAGCAGCAGCTGGCGTTGCGGCGGTACGAGGTGGCGTTCGCGTCGATCAGCGGCCGTGGTGAGCTCGGTGAGCAGGTGCTGGTTGAGACCGCGCGCGCGTTGGGCTTGCGCGAAGAGCTGCACTTCACTCTGCAGACCGACCTGGCCGGCGGTGGCAGCGTGAAGCCGGACATGGTGCTGCGCGTGGGCGGCGGCCGCACTGTGCCCGTCGACGCGAAGGCCAGCATGGCGATCTGGGCCGAAGCCGTGGAGACCGACGATCCCGAGGAACGGCTCGACGCGCTGCGCGCCCACGTGCGCCAGATCCGTTCCCGTGCGGCCGAGCTCGCCGGCAAGGGCTACCAGCGCTGGGCCGACGCGATCTACGGCACGATCATGTTCGTCCCGTCCGACGCGGCGGTGGTCGCCGCGCTCGACACCGATCCGGAGCTGCTGCGCTGGCTGATCGACCGCCGGGTGTTCCTGTGTGGACCGACGGGCTTCGGGGTCCTGGCGTCGGCTGCCCTGTTCGCGGCGAGCGACCGGGCACTGGTGGAGGACGTCGAGCAGGTCCGGGCCGGGGCGGCAGCCGCTCACCGTTCGGCGGGGAACGCGGTCGAGGCGCTGAACCTGACGAGCACGCACCTGCAGCGTTTCCTGTCCGCACGGCGGCGGGAGCTGGAGGCGCTGGAGAGCTTCCGCGCGACGGTGGCGCCCCTGACGGACGCGTCGGGGAGCCCGTCACCGGTGCCGGAGGTACGGAAGGGGGATGAGTTGGCAGCCAGCTGAGGCGGGCTCGTTCGCGGCCTTTCGCCGGACAGTTCTGCCCGGGTGGGGGCCGATGGTCTAGTGGTCTCGCCCGCTCGACTCACTGCGCTCTGACGGACGCGGCCGGCAGCTCCTCGCCGTGCCTTCAGCCGGAGGTGACAGCCGACGGCTGGGCTCGCACGACCCGCAGCAGCCACCTCGGAGACGCTCGGCATCGTGCCGGACGGACAAACCGGACTATGGGAAGGGAGCCGAGCCAGCACGGCTAGGCCGGCGCCTACGCGGTGCTTACCGGACAGCGCGCCTGGTGCGCGTGGCTGATGGCCTGCTGCTCTGGTGGCCCAACCTGCGCACCCTGCAGTGCCCGACAGACGCGGCCGGCAGCTCATCACCGGTGCCGGACGCACGGAAGGAGCCAAGCCAACGCCAAAGTCAGGCCGACGCCTCTCCGCCCCTTCGCCGGACAGCGCGCCCGGACGGTCGCCGACGATTACTGCCCCGGCGGTCGAAACCCACGCACCCTGTAGTGCCCGACGGACGTGCCCGGCAGCTCATCGCCGGTGCCAGACGCACGGAAGGAGCCGAGCCACGCCAAGGTGAAAACCGGGCCTCTTCGCCCTTCGCCGGGCAGCCTGGCCGGGCGGTTGCCGACGATCTACTGCGCCCGTGATCGTGCCGGCGCACTCGGCCGGTAGCCCGGCGTCGGCGTCGGCTCGGACGTACGAACAGCGCGCCGAGGCGGTGGCAAGCCGAGACAGCGACAGCCTGTCCGGCGTCGCTCTTGGTCGCGGCAGCTGAACGTCGACGGCTGGGGCCGCACGGCTCGTCACGGTGTGTGCTGGTCGTGGCCGGTTCGGGGTCAATGGGGCAGGTGCGCTGCCCGGGGTTTGGTTCCGTCGCTGTGAGGTTTCCGGGGAGCGGGAACGTTCCGCTGCCACGACCGCGGTAGCCGGCGCGTGAAGCGGCGACTGGCGTCCGCGTGGAGACGGGCCGGCCGTCCGGACCAGACCACTAGGCTGTATCCGCTGGTCAGGTGACCAGACCACGGGCCGGGCGCGGTGTGCGGCGCAACGGGCCGCGGGACACTACGTGTTCCGGCCGCCGGCAACTCACGTCACGCTGCCGGGTGGCTGGTCAGGGCGGTCTTCGGCAGTGGCAGCAAGATCGTGACAAGTAACGGCTACGGTGTTGCCTCGTGACCGCGATACGCGATCGCCAGAGCGATCCTGATGCCGAAGACGCCACCGTGCCCTGGGACGAGCGTCTCGTCGTCGGCGAGAGGCGCGGCCTGCCTTGGTGGGCGGCTGTCCTCGTGGGCTTCGGCCTGGCCGTGCTGGGCGCCATCATCGACGAGAAGACCAGGGGCAGCCTCGACTTCATTTTCAAGGCGGGCTACTTCCTGGGCGCCGTGCTCGCGGTGGGCGCGGTGCAGAGACGCGCTCTGTTCGGACCGATGGTGCAGCCGCCGCTGGTGCTGGCCGTCACGGTGCCCGGCGTGGTGCTCGTGACCGGCGGGTCCAGTTCGGGCAGCGACACCCTGTCGAAGCTGCTCAACATCGGCACGCCGCTGATCAACGGCTTCCCCACGATGGCGATCACCACCGGGGTCACGCTGCTGTTCGGATTCTTCCGCATCTTCCGCGAACGCGACCCCGGCGCCCCGGTGAAGCTCAAGGACGGCAGGCCGCCCCGCGACCGCGACGACGGCGACGAGCCGCCCGCTCGCCCGCGCACGCGCCCGCCGGGCTCGGGCCGTCCGGCCGGCGCCGGTCAGGCTCCGCCGCCCGCCGGCGCGCGCCGCCCGTCGCGCGACCGCGACCTCGACGGCCCGCCCCCGCGCCACCCGCGCCCGCCCGCGGAGCCCGGCGCCCGCCCGCGCCGCGAACCCGGCGACCCCGCCCCCCGCGGTGCACGCAAGCCCCCGCCTGACGGCCGCCGCCCCCGCCCGCCCGAAGGCGACCCCCGTCGCCGCGACCCCCGCGGCGACGCGCCCCCGCCCCGCCGCCGCCCCCGCGCCGACGAACCTCCGCCCGGCCGTCCGCGTCCCCCGCGCCGCGAACCGCCGCGCCGGCCGCGCCCCTGGGACGACGAGTCCTGACCCGACCTCGTTGACAGCCCGGGCTCAAGGCCCCGGACCACGCCGAAGGCCGCCGATCCACCCCGGATCGGCGGCCTTCGTGCATCGCAGCCCAACGAAAGTCCACCGGCGACCAACACGCAGCCGCAGGAAGGCACAGCAAGCAACGGCACCCCCAACACCACGGCCCGCCCGCGGCCATGCCGGTGAGCGCACGCCGCGCCCTTCAGGTTCAGCCCGCGGCAACCGCAAGGCCGGTCCCCGCGACGAGCGGCTCGACAGCGCCAGAACCCCAATCCACAACGCCCATGACCGGGGCAAGCACCCGGCTCAAGCTGGAGCAGTCACGAGAAGCGGCCCGCTCCACGCCAGCCCGACCCGAACTCACCACGTCGCCGCAACCAAACCACCGCAACCACACCTCAAACGCCAATCAGCCTCAAAAACCACGCCTCAGCCACAGCAGCAACAACAAGCGCGCCTACACCACACCAGCCCCGCCCAAACCCACCACGTCGCCACAACCAAACCACCGCCGCCCCACTGACCGGCACCGCCAAACGAAAAAGCCGCGGTGCCCGCCGACAAATCCGGCGACCACCGCGGCCTCAAAGCCAAATCCCCCGTCAGGACTCCGACTTGGCAGCCTTCCGAAGCTCCTTCGGCAACGCGAACGCGATCTTCTCGTTCGCCGTCGTCACTTCGTCGACCTGTCCGTAACCGCGCTCGGCCAGCCACGCCAGCAGGTCCATCACCAGTACGTCCGGCACCGACGCACCCGACGTGACCCCGACCGTCGACACCCCCGAGAGCCAGGCCTCGTCGACCTCCGAAGCGAAGTCGATCAGGTACGACGACCGCGCGCCCGCCTTGAGGGCGACCTCGACGAGGCGCTTGGAGTTCGAGGAGTTCGTCGAGCCCACCACCAGCACCAGGTCGCACTCCGCCGCCATGGCCTTCACGGCCACCTGGCGGTTGGTGGTGGCGTAGCAGATGTCGTCGCTCGGCGGGTCGGCCAGGCCGGGGAAGCGTTCGCGGAGCTGGTCGACGCGTTCCATCGTCTCGTCGACCGAAAGGGTGGTCTGGGAGAGCCAGATCACCTTGGACGGGTCGCGCACGTCAACCTTGTCGACGTCCTCGGCCTTGTCCACGAGCTGCACCTTGTCGGGGGCCTCTCCCGCGGTGCCCTCGACCTCTTCGTGCCCTTCGTGGCCGATCAGCAGGATGTCGTAGTCGTCCTTGGCGAAGCGGTTGACCTCTTTGTGCACCTTCGTCACCAGCGGGCAGGTCGCGTCGATGGTGCGGAGGTTGCGGTCGGCCGCCTCGGCGTGCACCGCGGGCGAAACACCGTGGGCCGAGAACACGACCAAAGCGCCCTCGGGCACCTCCGACGTCTCGTCCACGAAGATCGCGCCGCGTTCGCGCAGCGTGTCGACCACGTGGCGGTTGTGGACGATCTCCTTGCGCACGTAGACGGGCGCGCCGTAGAGCTCCAGCGCCTTCTCCACGGCGATCACCGCGCGGTCCACGCCGGCGCAGTAGCCGCGCGGCTTCGCGAGCAACACGCGTTTGGCGGCGCCGGACTGGGAGATCGTCGGGGTACCGGCGGGCTCGGTTCCGGGACTCGCAGAAGTCATGCCCCCAGGGTACGGGCTGTGCCGTACCGGCTTCGAAGTCCTCTTTCGGATGACGCCGGCGGCCATCCGGGCTGTGCCGGGAGTCACGTCGTGTGCCCCAACCCACCCGTTCGGTTGGGCAGGATGGCACGGATACGGCACGCTAGACGGCATGAAGCCACTCCCGCTCCCCCTCCGGGTCGCCGCGGGCCTCGCCGTCACCACCGCCGAGCGGGTTCGTGAGCTCCCGAAGCAGATCACCGGCCTGCCCGTGACCGTCGTCAGCCAGGTCCTCCAGCTGTCCATGCGTGTCCAGCAACACGTCACCGAGCTGGCGATCAAGGGCGACGACGCGCTGTCCGGCCTGCGCCCGGTCGAGGACACCCCGAGCTGGGCGACGTTCGACGAGGACGTCGAGCCCGACTTGCCGACGCGTCCCACGCTGGTGCCCGTCGACGACCTGCCCGAGCCGCAGGCCAACGGCCACCGCCCGAACCTGCCCGGGCTGACGGACACGGCCGACGCCGACGACCCGTGGACGCAGGAAGAGCGCGCGCTGGCCGAGGACCACGCCGACGGCGAGAACGACAGCGCCGGCGGCCCCGCGGGCCTGGCCGGCTACGACGATCTCACCCTGCCCCAGCTGCGCGCCCGTCTGCGCCGCCTGACCGTGCCGCAGCTCGAGGAGATCCTCGACTACGAGAAGGCCAACGCCGACCGCGCGTCGTTCGTCGGCATGCTCGCGCGGCGCATCGGCAACGCGCGCAAGGCGGAAGAAGAAGCGGGCCGGCAGGGCGACGACGCGGAAGGCCAGTGAGCAGCGACCCCTCGACCAGCGCCGAGAACCCCTGGCCCGTCCGCACCGTCGCGCGCAAGATCGGCGACTGGATCCACCGCCTCGGCGCCGTGTGGGTGGAGGGCCAGGTCACGCAGATCAACGCGCGCCCCGGCACGCAGACGGCGTTCCTGACGCTGCGCGACCCGTCGGCCGACGTCTCGATGTCCGTGACCGCGCCGACGTGGCTGGTGCGCGAGCTCGCGACGCCGCTGCGCGAAGGCGACCGCGTGGTGGTGCACGCGAAGCCGTCGTTCTTCTTCGGCCGCGGCACCCTCAGCCTGCGCGCCGACGAGATCCGCGCCGTCGGCATCGGCGAGCTGCTGGCGCGCATCGAGCGGCTGCGCAAGCTGCTGGCGGCCGAAGGTCTGTTCTCGCCCGAGCGCAAACGCCCGATTCCCTTTCTGCCCCAAGGCATCGGCCTGATCACGGGCCGCGCGTCGGCGGCGGAGCGAGACGTGCTCGTCAACGCGCAGGCCCGCTGGCCGCACGTGCTGTTCAAGGTCGTGAACACGGCCGTGCAGGGCCCGCAGGCCGTGCCGCAAATCCTCCGCGCTCTGTCCACATTGGACAAAGATCCGGAGGTGGACGTGATCGTGATCGCCCGCGGCGGCGGCAGCGTGGAGGACCTGCTGCCGTTCTCCGACGAGGCGCTGTGCCGGGCCGTCGCATCCGCGGGCACGCCGGTGGTGAGCGCCATCGGGCACGAGCCGGACACGCCGTTGCTGGACCACGTCGCCGACCTGCGCTGCTCCACGCCGACGGACGCGAGCAAGCGCATCGTGCCCGACGTCCGCGAGGAGACCGCCCGCGTGCGCCAGATGCGCGACCGCGGCCGCCGCGCGCTGCACGGCTGGGTCGACACGCAGACGCGCCTGCTCACGCAGCTGCGCAGCCGCCCGTCGCTCGCCGACCCGCTCGGGCCGATCCAGCGCCGCCTCGACGACGTCGAGATGCACCGCGAACGCGGCCGGCGCGCCATGCTCGGCCTGCTCGCCAAGGACCAGGCCGAGATCGCCGGCGCGCGCGGCCGGCTGACCGCCCTCGGTCCGGCCGCGACGATGGCCCGCGGCTACGCCGTCGTGCAATTCACCGACGACTCAGGCAACCTCCAGGTGCTGCGCTCCGTCTCCCAGATCGAAGACGGCGCACGCCTGCGAGTGCGGATCGCCGACGGGGCGATCCACGCCGTCGCGGAGTCAGCGTCCAGCCAGGAAGGAGACGGGCCGTGACCACCAGGGCACCGGCGTTCCTCCCGCTCACCGTCGACGCCGCCGCCCGCCTCGACGCCCGCGCCCTGCTCCGCCAGGCGCGCGTCACCGACAGCGCCGCCAGCGAATGCTGGACCGCCCTGCTCGCCGGCTGCGGCACCGCCGCCCGCCGCCAGCTCGGCCCCCAGCTGCGCCGCCTGTCCGAGGCCACGTCCGTCCACGTCGGCACCCGCTGGTGGTTCGCCGAGGGCGCCGACCACCGCCGCCGCGTGGCGGGCGCCCAGGAAACCCTCGAGGACGCGATCGCGGACGGCGACGGCCAGGAGTTCGCCCTCGCCTTCGTCGGCTACGACAACGCGATGGCCAGCGCCCTCGTCTGCCGCGAACAGGACCGCACCCCACCGCCGACCCCGCCACCCCCGCGAACCGGCGGGCGGCACCGGGTCGATCACCGGTCGTGACAGCGCCGGACGAGATTCAGCGCGGTACTGTGGCCGGACAGCCCTGTGCATCGGAACATCGGAGAGCGTCGAGCGTGAGCGAAGCAGGCAGCGAAACCGCCGGACTCGGTTACGAGCAGGCGCGCGACCGGCTGGTCGAGGTGGTCAGGGAGCTCGAAGCCGGCGGACTCAGCCTGGAACAGTCGCTGGCGTTGTGGGAAAAGGGCGAAGAGCTCGCCAAGGTCTGCGAACGCCACCTGGAGGGCGCGCGCGAGCGGATCGAGGCCGCGCTGGCGTCCGTGGAGAACTCCGACGACGCACAGTGATGTGCACCATGCGCGCCTGAATCGTTCAGGTGACGCGATCATCTGAGACACTGTTCTCCCGCCGAATTCCGCGATCCGGGAGGCCCGCATGAGCACCGCCAGTGACCCACGTCGCGAAGCACCCGACCGCAACCTCGCCATGGAGCTGGTCCGCGTGACCGAAGCCGCGGCGATGGCCGCCGGCCGCTGGGTCGGCCGCGGCGACAAGATCGGGGGCGACGGAGCCGCCGTCGACGCGATGCGCCAGCTCGTCTCCACCGTCTCGATGCGTGGTGTGGTCGTGATCGGGGAAGGCGAGAAGGACGAAGCCCCCATGCTGTTCAACGGCGAGGAGGTGGGCAACGGCGACGGTCCCGACTGCGACGTCGCGGTCGACCCCGTCGACGGCACCACCTTGATGGCCAAGGGCATGCCCAACGCGCTGGCCGTGCTGGCCGTGGCCGAACGCGGGGCGATGTTCGACCCGTCGGCCGTGTTCTACATGGAGAAGCTGGCCGTCGGGCCCGACGCCGCGGGCAAGGTGGACCTGGCCGCGCCGATCGCGGAGAACATCCGCCGCGTGGCGAAGGCCAAGAACTCGAGCGTCGGCGACGTGACCGTGTGCGTGCTCGACCGGCCGCGCCACGAGCAGATCATCAAGGAGATCCGGGAAGCGGGCGCGCGCATCCGGTTCATCTCCGACGGCGACGTCGCGGGCGCCATCGCCGCGGCCCGCCCGACGACCGGTGTCGACATGTTGATCGGCATCGGCGGCACGCCGGAAGGCATCATCGCCGCGTGCGCGATGAAGTGCCTCGGCGGTGAGCTGCAGGGCCGGCTGTGGCCGAAGGACGAGGTCGAGCGCGAGAAGGCCCTGGCCGCCGGCCACGACCTCGACCGCGTGCTCACCAACGACGACCTCGTGCGCGGCGACAACGTCTTTTTCTGCGCCACCGGCGTCACCGACGGCGACCTGCTGCGCGGCGTGCACTATCGCGCCGGCGGCGCCACGACGCAGTCGATCGTGATGCGGTCCAAGTCCGGCACCGTCAGAATGATCGACGGTTACCACCGGCTGGAGAAGCTGCGGGCCTACTCGTCCGTGAACTTCGACGGCAACCTCGACGTACGCGAGGACGAAGACGTCGTCCCGCCCCTGCCCTGACCCGCTCATCCGGACCACTAGGAGTCGCCAGGTGCCCAAGCGGTTGTTCGCGCTGCTGCTCACGTTCGTAGCCGCAGTGGCATTGACCGCAACGGCGCTCACCGCCGGCAGCGCGTCCGCCGGGCCGGCCATCGTCGGGGGGACCGGCGCGGACGAGCCCTACCCGTTCACGGTGTCGATGCACACCGAATCGGGCACGCTCTTCTGCGCCGGCTCGCTGATCGCCCCCACGTGGGTGGTCACCGCCGCCCACTGCGTGTCCGGAAAGGACCCGGCGACGCTCACGTTCCGCTTGGGCACCAACGAAAACGCGTCCGGCGGCGAAACGGTCCAGTCGGCTGAAATCGTGCTCAACCCGCACTTCAACGCCTCGACGCAGACGGGCGACATCGCGCTCGTCCGCCTCGCCGCGCCCGCGAAGACGGCGCCGATCGCCGTCGGAGCCGCCGCCGCGCCGGGCACCCCGACCCGCGTGCTGGGCTGGGGCCAGACCTGCGCCACGTCCGGCTGCGGCGACCCCGTGCCGACGTTGCAGCAGCTCGACACGCACCTCGTCGAGGGCACCAAGTGCACGTCGTCCTTCGACGGCACGACCGAGCTCTGCACCGACAACCCCTCCGGCAAGGCCGGCTCCTGCTACGGCGACTCGGGCGGCCCCGAACTCACCCGAGACGGCGACCACTGGACGCTCATCGGGGTGACCAGCCGCCCCGGCAACGGCTCCCCGACGTGCGCGACGGCCCCGTCGATCTACACCTCGGTGGTCGCGTACGCACCGTGGATCTCGTCGAAGACCGGCTGAGTCACTCGGCGTTGCTGGAGTGGCCCGGGAACAGGTGCGCCTCCGGGTCGAGAGCCACCGCGATGTTGTTCACCGCCGTCGCCGCTTCGCCGAAGCCCGTGGCGATGAGCTTCACCTTGCCCGGGTAGTGAGCCACGTCCCCGGCCGCGTACACGCGCGGGCGGGCCGTCGCCATCGTCGAGTCGACCGCGATGGCGCGGTGGTCGATCTCCAGGCCCCAGCTCTCGATCGGCCCCAGATCGGCCGTGAACCCCAGCGCGGCGACCACGGCGTTGGCGGGCAGCGTCAGGTCCTCGCCACCCTTCACCGACACCTCGACACCCTGCAGTTCGCCCGAAGGGGACGCGACGAACCGCGTCACCTCGGCATCGGTGACCAGCGGCACGCCCAGCTCCCGCACCTGCCGCACGATCGACTCGGCCGCGCGGAACTTCCCGCGCCGGTGCACCAGCGTCACGCTGGCCGCCACCGGGTGCAGCGCCAGGCACCAGTCGAACGCCGAGTCGCCGCCGCCGACCACGACCACGTGCTGCCCGGCGTGGACCTGCAGCGACGGCACGAAGTGCACCATCCCGCGGCCCAGCCAGCCGTCGCCCGCGGGCAACGGGCGGGGCGTGAACTCGCCGATCCCGGCCGTGATCAGCACGGCTCCAGCGCTCAGCACGTCGCCACCGTCGAGGGTCAGCTCGACGCGGTCTCCCGCTGTTTCCAGCTTCTCGGCCTTGCGGCCCAGCAGGTACGCCGGGTTCCACGGCGCGGCCTGGGCGACGAGACCCTGCACCAGGTCACGGCCGCGGACGGCCGCGAAGCCGCCCACGTCGTAGATCATCTTCTCGGGGTACATCGCGGTGACCTGGCCGCCTGGCTCCGGCAGGGAATCCACCACAGCCATGGAAAGGCCGCGGAATCCCGCGTAGTAGGCGGCGAACAGCCCGGTGGGCCCAGCGCCGATGATCACGAGGTCGTAGTCCATTCAGCTCGCTCCAGCCAGTGGTGGTTGGCGGTGATCGAGAACACACCCATCCTAGTGCGATCCGACGGGTGAAATACCGGATGAAGCGCGACCGAGGTGGGCGACGCCACCCCGCCGCAAGCGCGAAACAGGGCCAGAATCGGGGGTATGGCAGAACAGGAATACCGGATCGAACACGACACGATGGGTGAGGTCCGCGTCCCGGTCGACGCGCTCTACCGCGCGCAGACGCAGCGTGCCGTGGAGAACTTCCCCGTCTCCGGCCGCGGTCTCGAGCGCGCTCAGATCCGCGCGCTGGGCCTGTTGAAGGCCGCCGCCGCGCGCGTGAACCAGAAGCTGGGCGTGCTGGACGCCGACGTCGCCGAGGCCATCGCCGCGGCCGCCGACGGCGTCGCCGAGGGCAAGTACGACGACCAGTTCCCGATCGACGTCTTCCAGACCGGCTCGGGCACGTCGTCGAACATGAACGCCAACGAGGTCATCGCAACGCTCGCCACGCGCGCCCTTGGCCGCGACGTGCACCCGAACGACCACGTCAACGCCTCACAGTCGTCCAACGACACGTTCCCGACGACCATCCACGTGGCCGCCACGGAAGCCGTGCTCACCGACGTCATCCCGGCCCTGGAGCACCTCGCCGGCGCGATCGAGGCGCGCGCACAAGAGTGGGCCGACGTCGTGAAGTCCGGCCGCACGCACCTGATGGACGCCGTGCCGATCACGCTGGGCCAGGAAGCCGGCGCGTGGGCCGCGCAGATCCGCTTCGGCATCGAGCGCCTGCAGTCCGGCATCGCGCGCCTGGGCGAGCTGCCCATCGGTGGCACCGCAGTCGGCTCCGGTCTCAACGCCCCCGACGGCTTCGGCGCGGCCGTCTCCGCGGAACTGGCCGCGCTCACCGGCCTGCCGCTCACGGAGGCCCGCAACCACTTCGAGGCGCAGGCGACGCAGGACAGCGTGGTCGAGACGTCCGGCCACCTGCGCACCGTCGCCGTGTCCCTCAACAAGATCGCGAACGACCTGCGCTGGCTCGGTTCCGGCCCGCGCACCGGCCTCGCCGAACTGGCCCTGCCGGATCTCCAGCCGGGCTCCTCGATCATGCCGGGCAAGGTCAACCCGGTCATCCCGGAGGCGACGCTGCAGGTCGTGGCCCAGGTCGTCGGCAACGACGCCGCCGTCGCCTTCGCCGGGGCGGCCGGCAACTTCCAGCTCAACGTGAACCTGCCCGTCATCGCCCGCAATGTCCTCGAGTCGGCCCGCCTGCTGGCCGCCGTCTCGCGCCTGCTGGCGGACAAGGTCTTCAACGGCGTTACGGCGAACGTCGATCGCGCCCGCCAGTACGCCGAGGGCTCGCCGTCCATCGTCACGCCGCTCAACAAATACCTCGGCTACGAAGCCGCGGCGGCTGTCGCGAAGCAGGCGCTCAAGGAGCTCAAGACCATCCGCGAGGTCGTCATCGAACGCGGCTTCGTCAAGGACGGCAAGCTCACCGAGGCTCAACTGGACGAGGCGCTCGACGTGCTGCGGATGGCCCGCGGCGGCAAGTAGGGATCTTTTTTACGACGCACGGCCCGCTTCCCGGCTCTTCCGGAAGCGGGCCGTGCGTCTTTTCACCGCGCCGGCCGGCCCGTCACCGCAAGTGGACAAGGTGTACCTCTGCGCACAAATTCATTGCGGCGTACGGCTTCATTGTGTCCGAATCGCCAGGCTGGTAACGTCGTTGCCCGCTCTGAATTTCCTTTTCTGTGGCGCGGTTTGATCAATTCCGCTGCGAAGGAAGAGGAAGCAGTTGGGAGGCTGCGATGGCGACGTACCAATATCGATGCGACCGGGACGGTGTCTTCGAGGTGCGCCTGCCGATGGGGACGGCCCTCCCCAGCACGCAGTGTCCGGCCTGCGGTGGCGAAGCGGCCCGGAACTACTGCGCGCCGATGCTGTCACTGGCACCACGTGAGCTGGTCACAGCCATCGACCGGACGGAGAAAACTCGCGACGAGCCGGCCGTGGTGTCCGCGGTACCTCCCGCTCAAGGCCGGTCGCGCGGTCCGGCGACGACATCGAACCCCGCCCTGCGACATCTGCCGAGACCGTAGCCGAACGCGGCCCAGCCTGCGCCCCGCCGGGCAATGGCCCGCTCGCTGGGCCGGCGAAGAACAATTTTGCGGCTGATGCCCGGGATGCTCTGCGGAGCCGCCACGCTCCGCGTTGCGGAGGTGCGCAGCACGCACGTTGCCGGGTCGGTCACCCACCAAGCCGTCGGGAGATACCATGCCGCAAGTCGTTTTCTCACTCGATTCCACAAAGAAATTCACCGAACAAGAAATTGTCGGCCACAACCGGTGGCACGGGGACATTCCCGCCCAGGTTCAGGTCAAGCCGGGAGACTCGTTCCGCGTCGACTGCCGCGAATGGTTCGACGGCGCGATCCACAACGACGATTCGGCCGAAGACGTGCTGAACGCACCGCTGCCCACCGTGCACGTGCTCAGTGGGCCGATCGCGGTCGAGGGCGCGCAGCCGGGTGACCTCCTCATCGTCGACATCCTCGACGTCGGCCCTATCCCCCAAGAGGATTCGGGGCCGCTGGCCGGCCAGGGCTGGGGCTACACCGGTGTCTTCGCCACCAAGAACGGCGGCGGTTTCCTCACGGAGTGGTTCCCCGACGCGTACAAGGTGGTCTGGGACTTCATGGGTGGGATCGCCACCTCGCGGCACATCCCGGGGGTCTCCTACACCGGCATCGTGCACCCCGGGTTGATGGGCACGGCTCCTTCCGGTGCGCTGCTCGCCAAGTGGAACGCGCGCGAGCAGGCTTTGATCGACACCGATCCGGACCGGGTGCCACCGCTGGCGCTGCCCCCACTGCCGGAGCACGCGGTCCTCGGCAGCCTCACCGGTGCCGAGTTCGACCGGGTCGCGGCCGAGGCCGCGCGCACGGCGCCGCCGCGGGAGAACGGCGGGAACCAGGACATCAAGAACTTCACCAAGGGAACCCGGGTGTTCTACCCGGTTTTCGTCGACGGCGCGAAACTCTCGATGGGCGACCTGCACTTCTCGCAGGGCGACGGCGAGATCACGTTCTGCGGCGCCATCGAGATGGGTGGGTTCATGGACCTGCACGTCGACCTGATCAAGGGCGGCATGGAGACCTACGGCGTCTCCGAGAACGCGATCTTCATGCCGGGCAACGTCGAGCCTCTGTACAGCCAGTGGCTCGCGTTCTCCGGCACCTCGGTCACGCTCGACGGAGTGCAGCACTACCTCGACTCGCACCTGTCGTACCAGCGCGCCTGCTTGCACGCGATCGACTACCTGCAGAAGTTCGGCTACAGCGCGATCCAGGCGTACATGATCCTGGGCTCGGCGCCGATCGAGGGCAGGCTTTCGGGCGTGGTCGACATCCCGAACTCCTGCTCCACCGTGTATCTGCCCACAGCGATCTTCGACATCGACGTGCGTCCTTCGGCTTCCGGCCCGGCGCAGGTCGAACAGGGAATGAGCGTGCCGACGGCGAGCTTCTGACGCCTGGACCGGCTTGGTGACCCGGGCGGGAGGCAGGCGGCCTCCCGCCCGGTCCGGCACGTCGAGACAGCACACATCCGCCGGAGGAGGCGGTCATGACGACAGCACCACCAGAACGCGGCCACCACGGACCGTGGCGATGGATCAACGGCACCATGCCCGAGGTCGACGAGAGGGCGCTGAAGGTGCCCGTGATCGGGTTCATCGAATACTGCCTGCGCGGCATTGGGCAGGTGGTGTTCATGAACAGCCCGATCACGGGCGCGTTCATCCTGCTGGCCACCTGGCTTCAGGAACCGTGGCTCGGGTTCGGCGCCACGGTCGGGGTGGTGGCCTCGACGCTGGCCGCATTGGCACTGGGGTTCGACCGCGACGCGATCCACGCGGGTCTCTACGGGTTCAACGGCGTGCTCACCGGCCTCGGGCTCGCGCTGTTCCTCTCACCCGAGTGGGACGGGATCGTCATTCTGTGGATCATCCTGCTGAGCGGGGTGTCTTCGATCCTGATGGCCGCGCTGGCGGCAACGTTCGGCGGCTCGTGGGGCGTGCCGCCGTTCACCCTGGCCTTCAACATCACCACGCTGCTGTTCCTGATCACCGCACTGCACATCACGCGCGGGCGCCTCGGTGAGGCGATCGCACCGGCGGCACCCGAGGTGAACGGGCCCGCTGTGCGGACGTCACTGCGGGCGAGCGCCGACGCGGTCGGCAACACCGACGTGGTGGCCGTGATCAACGCGATCTTCCGCGGCATCGGCCAGCTGTTCTTCTGCAACAGCCTTCTCGCCGGTGTGCTGATCATCGTCGGGATCGCGTTCTGCTCCCGGATCGCGGCGGTCTTCGCCCTGGTCGGCTCGGCGGTCGGGATGCTGACCGGCATGGCCCTCGGCGCCGACGGCGTGCTGATCTACAACGGGCTGTGGGGCTTCAACTCGTTCGACGCCGCGCTGGCGATCGCCGGCGTGTTCTACGTGTTGACCTGGCGCTCGGCCATTCTCGGTGTCCTGTGCGCGATCTTCACGGCCTTGCTCTTCGGAGCCATCGGGTCGATCTTCGTGCCGTGGGGCCTGCCCGCGCTCACCCTGCCGTTCTGCTTCGGCACGCTGACGTTCGTGCTGCTGAAGGACACTTCGAAGTACTTCGAGTGGGTGCCGCCCGCGAAGGTTGTCACGCCTGAAGAGCACCTGCGGCGCTCGCACCAGGAGCACGCCATGGCGGCGTCCGGTAACCCGCAGCGGCAACGCGACACCGCATGACTTGCCCGGTCACGCGACCGAAGGACTGTCGTGGCGAAAGTACTTGTGTGCTCTACGACGACCCGGTCGACGGCTACGACCTCGGCGAGCGTGATCCCGTGGCCGATCGCGGCGGCATGCTCGACGTGGTCCGAGCCGATCCCCGCCGTGATCGCGTGCTCCCGACGTGCAGTCGCTGGTGCGGGTGTGCGACGTCGTCACGATCAACGCCCCGTGGCACCTCCCGAAACCGAGAACCTGTTCGACGACAGCCTGGACGTGTGGTTCCCGCAGCCCGCACCACGGGACCACGATGCGGCGCCACGGCACGACCCCGCACACGTCCGGTACCACGAGGTCGGCGCAGGCCGACAAGCATTCCTCCAGCTTGAAGAGGGAGCCCCGGCCTGGTGAAGAGTGCGGCTGACACGGATCTCGACGTTGCCGACCACGGCACCGGCGAACCCCTGCTGCTGATCCACGGAGGCGGGGCGAGCGAGGAAATGCTGCCCCTGCGCCGCGAGCCGGAGCTCGCCGGCCGCTACCGGCTGATCTCGTTCCGGCGCAGGGACTACCGACGGAACACGGGTGACGCGCCGGTCTCCGTCGGGCGGCATGCCGAGGACTGCCGGCTGGTGCTCGACTGGTGTGGCGTCGACAAGGCCCACGTGCTGGGAAAGTCCTCAGGCGGGCTCATCGCACTGCAATTCGCCGTCGACGAGCCCGCACGGGTCCAGACCCTGTGCCTGCTCGAACCCGCACTGCTTTCGGTGCCGGATGGCGCCGCGTTCTTCGCCGCGCTGGAACCGGTGCTCGAGATCTACCGGGCCGGCGATCCGGTGGCGGCAGTGGACGCGTTCTTCACGGCCGTGTGGGGCTCAGGATGGAAGGCGGAGTACGAAAAAGCCGTGCCCGGCGGGCCTCGGCTGGCGGAGCAGGCCGCGGCCACGATGTTCGAGTCGGAGCTGCCCGCGGTGCAGAGCTGGGACTTCGGTGCGGACCAGGCGACGACGATCGGGCAACCGGTCCTCTACGTCCTCGGGTCGGAAAGCCTCCCCCTGTTCGCGCAGGGCCGTGACCTGGTGCACGACTGGCTCCCGCAGACCGAAGACGTCACGTTGCCCGGGCTCAACCATCTGCTCCAGGTTCGCGATCCGGCCGGCGTCGCCAGAGCGCTGGCCGGTTTCCTGGGCCGCCATCCCCTCCCCGCGCGGTGATCGAGCGCGCCGGAACCGTCAAGAGATGACCCGAAGCCGCCCGGTCGTCTTCCTGCCGGGGAGCTCCGCGACGACCTGAGCCGTTTTTTCGTCCGCCGTCAGGAAGACGACCAACTGCTGCCCGTCCTCCGCGAGTTCCATCGTCTCCCGGCGCAGCCGCAACGAACGCCCACCGGGTGGTTCGACCGCAGCACCCCGCGTGGTGGCACGACGCCCGAGCTGACACTGCTGGTGAACTCCGGGCCGGTGACGGGCGCGAGGTCCGCCGTGAGCCACTCCCCGTTCTCGACCGCGGGCCCCAGCCACAAGTCGAACGCCCGCTCGTCGGCGACCTCGGCCCGGCCGGCGAAGAACGCGCGGGCGCGGGGGCCGGTGAAGACGTAGCCGGTGAGGTTCGGAGCTTCGGCCTCGAGCAGGCCGGTTCCACTCGTCACCAAGCGGCTGGCGTGGGTGAGAAGGTTACCCAGCCGGTTGGTCACCACGGCGTTGCCGGGCTCGAGGAGCCGGAGGGTCTGGAGGACCGAGGCACGTATGTCCCGCCGCGCGGGTGCGGGCCGTGCACTCGCCGCCGGTGATCTTCATGAGGTAGCGCAGGTGGGTGCGTTCGGCGGGGCCGAGGCTGAGCGCGCCGGCGAGGGCGTGCACCACCGCAGGGACGGGTTGCGGTCGCGGCCCTGCTCGATGCGCGTCAGGTTTTCGACGCTGATGCCGGCCCGCGCGGCGAGGTCCGATCGCCGCAGTCCGGGCGAGCGGCGACGGCCGCGCGAAGGCAGGCCCAGCGTCTCCGGCTGGGTGCTGTCGCGCTTGGCCCGGACGAAGTCCCCCCAGGAGCGTCCCCAGGTCACCGGACATAAGCCGGTTCGGGCGCGCTCAGCGTGGCCGTGGCGGGCCGGCCTGAGCGCGGTCGGGTTGCCACCTCGGCCGGAGCGCACTGTGGTGACCATGGCGAACAGACTCGTGATCATCATCAGCAGCGTCCGCGACGGCCGGTTCGGCCCGGCCGTCGCCTCGTGGGTGGCCGAGCGGGCCCGGGAGCGGGGCGGGTTCGAGGCCGAGGTCGTCGACCTGGCGGACGTCGAGATCCCGCTGTCGCTGCCCGCGGCGTCCCCAAGTACGCCGGCGACAGCTACCCACGCTCCGCCGGGCTGGCGGTGCTGACGTCGGCGTTGGAGGGCACGGACGCCTTCCTCGTCGTCACCCCCGAGTACAACCACGGCTATCCCACGTCGCTGAAAGCGGCCATCGACTGGCACTTCACGCAGTGGACGGCGATGCCCGTCGCGTTCGTCAGCTACGGCGGCGTGGCCGGCGGGCGGCACGCGGTGCTGCACCTGGAGAACGTGCTGACCGAGCTGCACGCGGTGACCATCCGCGACGGCCTGGCCTTCCCGAACTACTTCACCGCGTGGGAGAACGGCCGGCCGCTCGACGCCCAGCTCGGCGAATACGCGAAACCGCTGCTCGACCAACTCGCCTGGTGGGCGGGCGCGCTGCGGTCGGCGCGGGAGGCCGAGCCGCACCCGGCCTGCCGTCTTCGCAGGTCAGGGCCATGATCTGCGAAAATGTCGGTGCTTCGGGTCATGATGGTCGGGTGTTGCTCACCGAGATCGTCACCGCGTCCGCCGAGCTGGCGGCCACCCGGTCGAGGAAGGCGAAGATCGCCACCCTCGCCGCGGTGCTGCGCGCCGCCGAGACGGCCGAGCTGCCGGCCGTGATCGCGTACCTCACGGGGCAGACGGCGCAGGACCGGCTGGGCGCGGGGTGGCGCACGCTCGCGGAGCTGGCCGTCGAGCCGGCCCCGGAGCCGTCCGTCGAGGTGCGGGAGGTCGACGAGGCGCTCACGGAGGTCGCGGCGGCTTCGGGGGCGGGGTCGGTCAAACGCCGGGCCGAGGTGCTCACGGCGTTGTTCACGCGGCTCACTCGCGGTGAGCAGGAGTTTCTTTTCCGGCTGGTCGCCGGAGAGCTGCGGCAGGGCGCGCTGGAGGGCGTGATGGTCGACGCCGTCGCGGCGGCGGCCGAGGTGGCCGCCGCGGACGTGCGGCGGGCGTTCATGTTGTCCGGCAAGCTTTCCGTCACGGGCTACGCGGCGATGACGGGCGGCGCGGCGCGGCTGGCCGAATTCCGGCTCACGCTGGGGCGCCCCATCAAGCCGATGCTCGCGTCGCCCGCGGAGTCGCTCGACGAGGCGGTGGCGGAACACGAGCACGCGATCGTCGAGTACAAAATGGACGGTGCACGCATCCAGGTTCACCGCCAGGGCGCGGAAGTGCACGTGTACACGCGCACGTTGCGGGAGATCACGGCCAGCGTCTCCGAGCTGGTGGACCTCGTGCGGGCGCTGCCGTGCGAGTCGGTGGTGCTCGACGGCGAGACGCTCGCGCTCACCGACGACGGCCGGCCGAGGCCGTTCCAGGAGACGATGAGCCGCTTCGGCAGCACACGCGAGGAACAGGTGCGAGCCCTGCTGCTGCGGCCGTACTTCTTCGACTGCCTGCACCTCGACGGCGTGGACCTGCTCGACGCGCCGCTGTCGGAACGCAACGCGGCGCTGCGGAAGGTCGCGGGCGCGCACGTGATCCCCGGCGACGTGGAGCCGGCCGACGCGGCGGCGGTGCTCGACGCGGCGATGGCGGGCGGCCACGAGGGCGTGATGGTGAAGGACCTGGCGTCGCCGTACGCGGCGGGGCGCCGGGGCCGGGCGTGGCTGAAGGTGAAGCCGGTGCACACCATCGACCTCGTCGTGCTCGCGGTGGAGTGGGGCCACGGGCGGCGCACGGGCACGCTGTCCAACCTGCACCTCGGCGCGCGCGACCCGGACGGCGGGCCGCCGATCATGGTGGGCAAGACGTTCAAGGGCCTGACCGACGAGCTGCTGGCGTGGCAGACGAAGCGGTTCCAGGAGATCGAGACCCACCGCGACAGCTACACCGTGTACGTGCGGCCCGAGGTCGTCGTCGAGATCGAGCTCGACGGGGCGCAGATCAGCACGCGCTACCCCGGCGGGCTGGCGCTGCGGTTCGCACGCGTGGTGCGGTACCGCCCGGACAAGGAGGCGGCCGACGCCGACACGATCGACACCGTGCGCGGTCTCCTGCGGGGTGATCGGGCCGAATGACATCCGGACACCACTGGCCAAATCCCCCGGCGGGGGCCGAAAGGCCAGACGAAAGTCGATGTTGCGCCCTCCGGCGATGCATGAGAGTGGGCTGTACCGCACGCTCACCGCAGGGGAGACGACATGACTTTTCGAGTTCGGTCCGCCGTCCGGCCGATGACCCTGCTCGCGGGTGCCGCGCTGGCCGTCACGGCCGTGGCGGCTCCGGCAGGCGCGGCCACGCACGCGCCGGCTCCCTCGCTGCACCACTTCTCGGCGGCGGCGAAGTCGTTCATCGGCGCGCACACGGTGGCCGACCGCGTCGCGAAGCTCGACGCGGCGATGTCCACGCTGCCCAGGGAAAGCGTCGCGTACAACGCCACGAAACTGTGGAACCAGGGCATCACGGGCGCGGGCGCCACCGTCACCACGTTGGTGTCGTTCGGCGACGACCAGGTGAAGCAGGTGCTCGACGAGTACTCCCAGCGCCACGGCCTGCCCCCGGCCAACGTCGAGGTGCTCCAGCCGTCGGGTTTGGTCCCGGCGTGCACCGACCCGGGTGTCGACACGGCGACCTGCGAGTCCTGGGGCGGCGAAACCGACCTCGACGTCACGATGATGCACGCGATGGCGCCCAACGCGAAGATCATCGTCGCCGCGACGCCGGTCGCCGAGACGCAGGGCTTCACCGGGCTACCCGAGATGATGAACGCCGTCGACTACCTCACGAAGCACAAGCTCACCGACGTGATCTCGATGAGCTTCGGCACCACCGAGGAGAACTTCCCGTCGTTCCAGTCCATCAAGACGCTCGACCCGGCGCTGGAGCGCGCGAGCAAGGCGGGCATCACGATGGTCGCGTCCTCGGGTGACGACGGCCCGACCGGCGGCTTCCTGCAGGGCCCGGGCAACTACCCGTACCGCGTCGCGAGCTGGCCGGCGAGCGACCCGCGCGTGACCACCCTCGGCGGCACGCAGCTGCACCTCGACTCCACCGGCGCCCGCACGAAGCCGGACGACCTGGTGAACGTCGCCGACAACGGCTTCGGCGAAGGCGCGGGCCTGTCGAAGGCCTACGCGCGCCCGGCCTGGCAGGACAGTGTCAAGAAGATCACCGGCAGCAAGATGCGCTCGTTCCCGGACATCAGCATGGAAGGCGTGCAGGGCACTTCGCAGTCGGCGCCGCTGTTCGCCGGCGTGCTCGCACTGGCAGTGCAGGCCAACCACGGCAAGCTCGGCCAGATCAACCCCGCCCTCTACGAGAAGCTCGGCCCGAAGGGCGCCAAGGCCGGCATCGTGGACGTCACCACCGGCGACAACAGCCAGGACGGCGTCGAGGGCTTCACCGCCGCCCCGGGCTTCGACATCGCCAGCGGCTGGGGCACGGTCGACGCGTCGGTCTTCGTCCCGGCCTTGGTGAAGGCGCTTCGCTGACGCGGCTCTGAACTGCTACGACGAAGGGCGCGACCCACGGGCCGCGCCCTTCGTCGTACTTGTGACCGAGGGAAGTCACCAGCTCGCGGCCAGGCGCTCGACCACGCTCGATTCCGCCCGATCCCCTGCTGCCGCGGACAACTCGGCAAGCAACGGCCGAAGCTCAGCTGCACCAAGGCCGACCGAGGCCGCGACTCGCCTGGGGTCGACCTCCGCGGTCAGTCCCAGCCTCACCGCGAACTCGGCCACCGACTGCTCAGCCGACACCCCGGGCCGCAACTCCGCCAGTGCAGCGCGCGCCCCGTCGGCTGCGTCTCCGTAAGCCCGCAGCACGAGCGGAAGAAACAGCGCGTACAGAAGGCCGTACCCCAGCCCGCACCGCGTGGACACCACGTCGCACAGCTGGTGCACCACACCGGGCCGCCCCAGCTCGTGGAGCGCGTGCCCGGCCAAGCCGGCGCCGGCCAAGGCGTCTTGGCACGTCGAGAGATCACGAGCCCCGGCTGCAAGCGAAGTGAGGCTGCCCCACAGCAGAAGCAGCCCTTCGCGAGCCGACGCAAGCGCTTCCTCACTCGCCGGATGGCACAGCACCTCCAGGCAATGCGCAACGGCGGTGATGCCACTGCCCGCCACGACCTCGCGCGGCAGCCCCGCGACGAGTTCCGGGTCGTAGAGCACCGCCCGGGCCAGAACCCGGCCGGACGTTCCCGTTTCCTTGCCGCGGTCGGTGGTGACGAAGTAGCGCGACGTGCGCTCCGCGCCGGAGAAGGTGGTCGGGACCGCAATCAACGGCAGGCGCAGCGCGAGGGAAACGATCTTGCCCAGCCCGATCGCCGAGCCGCCGCCGATGGCCAGGACCGAGTCGGCGTGGGTTTCCTGTGCCGAGCCGACGGCGAGATTGGCCTGGTGGGCGGGCACGTGCGCGGGCACGTCCGACCACCGGCCGAGGTAGCGCCCGCCGAGCAGACCCGGAAGCCGGGCGACGACCGGATCCGCCGACCGGGAGGCCACCGCCAGCACGCGGCGGCAACGCAGATCGTCGGCTACCGCCGGGAGTTCTCGCAGGGATCCGCTGCCCCACACCAGGTTCTGCGCTGGCGCGGCGTCGCGGGGCCGGTGGGCAGGTTCAGCGGTCCGCGCCACCGTGGCCGTCCGGCGTGTACTGCAGCAGGTGCTGTGCGTAGACGTCCGAGCCGATCGCGGCCAGCGCCGCCGGCACCGGCTCGGGGTCCTGCAGGAAGGGCTGCGCGACGTCGCACGGGTGCTGCCACGTGGCGAACTCCAGCGCGATCTTGTTCACCGGGTCCTCGAAGTAGATCGAGTGGCAGAACCCGTGGTCGAGTTCGCTGTTGACCTTGATCCCATTCTCCTCCAGCACCGATTTCGCGTGCTGCAGTTCCCCCTCGGAGGGCACCGTGATCGCGAGATGGTTGCCCGCCCCGAGCAACGAGTTGTCCGCCGCGATCTCGGCGTCCTTGAACTCGAAGAACGCGATCGTGTCCTGCTCGCTGATGCGGAAGAAGTAGTGCCGGCTGCCGGCAAGGTTTCCCGGCACCGCACCGGGGAACGGGTCCGGGTCGGGCAGTTGCAGCGTCACCACAATGGGAAACCCGAGAATCCCGTTGTAGAACTTCACGGTTTCTTCCATGTCATTGGTGACGAAAGCCATGTGATGACACCCGGTCGTCCGAATCCCCATGACGATTCCTCTCACTGTTCCCGACGATGTGAGAATGACAGTACGCGCAATCTTGTTTCCACGTCAACGAGATTTTCACAAAGGACCCTCTCGGCCGAACACGCGCACGCTCGGTTACGGTGTGGGCGTGACCGCGACACCCGGGGAACGCCCGGTGCCCCACCTCTCGGAAGACGAGCTCCTCGCCTGGCGCGGGCTGCTCGAACTGGAAGCCCGCGTGCTCGGCGTGCTCGACGCCGAACTGCGCGCGGATCACGACCTGTCGATCGCCGAGTTCGACACGCTCTACCAGCTGTGGCTCCAGCCCAGCGGCCGCTGCCGCATGAAGGACCTCGCGGAGAAACTGCTGGTCAGCCGAGGTGGGGTGACCAAGCTGATCACCCGGCTCCGCAGCCGCGGGCTCGTGGCGCGCGTATCGCAGCCCGGCCAGCAAGCCGTCGACGCGCAGCTGACCGAGATCGGCGAGGCCCTCCTCGCGAAGGCCATGGACACCCACTTCGACGGCGTCCGCCGCCTGGTCACCTCCCGGCTGTCCGCCGCGGAGCTGCACACCCTTCGCACGGTCACCGCACGCCTGCGCGAGCCGCGTGCCTGAGCATCCCCGACGGGGTGAGACCGGGTCGTTTCGGCTGGGTCCGAACAGGCCGGAACCGTAATCTCACCGCATGCCACCGACGCGACTGACCCGGATCTGGTTCGGGGCGACGGTCCTCGTGGTCCTGATCGGCCTCGTCACGCAGGGCTTCGTGAGCGCGGGAACGCCGGGCCGCTACGCGTCGGCGGGCGCGCGCGTGGCGCACATGTTCGCGTACTTCACGATCGAGTCGAACGTGCTGGTGCTGCTGGCTTCTGTCGCGTTCACGGCCGGCGCACGGGCCAGCGGGCCGCTGCGCGTGCTGTGGCTCGACGCGTTGATCGGCATCACGGTGACCGGCGTGGTCTACCACGTCGCGCTGTCGGGGCTGTCCGACCTCAGCGGCGCGGCCCTGTTCGCCGACGTCATGCTGCACACCGTGTCACCGATCATCGCGGTGCTCGGGTTCCTCGTCGCGTCGCCGCGCATCCTGCGGTGGCGAACGGTCGTGTGGTCAGCCTGCTGGCCACTGGCGTGGCTGGCGTTCACGCTGATCCGCGGCGCGCAGGGCGGTTTCTACCCGTACCCGTTCGTCAACGCCGCCGAGCTCGGTTACGGCCGTGTGGCCGTGAACTGCGTGCTCATCGCCGTGTTGGTCGTCGCGCTGGCGAGCGCCGCGAAGGTCCTCGACGGCTGGCTCACGCACGCACCCGCCGAAACGCGTTCAGCGGATCGTTGATCCCGGTGTGCACCAGCGCGCGCCACGCACCACGGCCGCGGTCCGCCGGTTTGCCTGCCGCCAAGCGGTGCAGCTGCTGGGTGTGCCACTGGACTTCGAGCAGGCTGTCGGCCAGGCGGATCCCGGTGTGCGGGCACAGCCGTTCCGCGCGCGCGTCCTCGCCCGCCAGCAACCGCCCCGGCAGGTCCGGGTCCACAGTCAGCGGCCGGCCCAGCCCGATCACGTCCAATGCCCCGGACCGCAACGCTTCCGCCATTGCGGCGGCGGTGGTGAAGCCGCCGGTGACCATCAGCGCGACGTCGCTCACCTGCCGCGCTTTCGCCGCGTAGTCCAGGAAGTACGCCTCGCGCCGCGCGGTGCTCTCGCGACCGGAGCCCATCATCACGGCCTTTTCGTAGGTACCGCCCGAAATCTCGAGCAGGTCGATGCCCGCGTCGCTCAGCGCGCGGACCACCCGCAGCGACTCGTCCTCGTCGAAGCCACCGCGCTGGAAGTCGGCACTGTTGAGCTTCACCGACACAGGCACGCCGTCGCCGACCGCCGCGCGCACGCGGCGCACGAGCTCCAGCAGGAAGCGGCTGCGGTCGCGGCCCCACTCGTCGTCGCGGAGGTTCGTGAGCGGCGAGAGGAACTGCGAGATCAGGTAACCGTGGGCGCCGTGCAGCTGCACGCCGGTGAACCCGGCGTCGACGAAGGTCCGCGCGGCCAACGCGAACCGGTCCACGATCGTCTCGATCTCGTCGCCGGTCAGCGCGCGCGGCGCCGCGAACGCGGTCCGCACCCCGCGGTTCCCGAATGGCACCGCGGACGGCGCAACCGGTTGGCGGGAGAGGAATCGCGGGCTCTGCCGGCCGGGGTGGTTGAGTTGCACCCACAGCTGCGCGTCGGTGCCGGCCACGCTGCGCGCCCACGGCTCGTACGCGGCGGGATCGGGGACGGCGGGCAGCGCGACGTTGCGGGGTTCGCCGAGCGCGGCAGGGTCGACCATCACGTTGCCGGTCACGAGCAGGCCCGACCCGCCGTGCGCCCACGTCCGGTACAGCTCGGCGAGCTCGCGCGTGGGGGCGTTGCGCCGATCACCGAGCTGCTCACTCAGCGCCGACTTCCCCAGGCGGTGGGGCAGCACGGCCCCGCAGCGCAGCTTGAAAGGTTCGGCCAGCAGATCCCGAGCGGCGATCATGGGCGGCTCCCGTCGTCGCGGCTAACTTACCGAGAGTAAGTCTACCCGAAAGTAGATACCGGCGGTATGTCTGCTGGACGGGCGCTGGGGCACTAGGGTCTGCAGAGCATGACGGCGATAGTGCAGAACCTGGTCACGTCGGGCGTGTTCGAGCTCGACGGCGGCAGGTGGGACGTGGACAACAACGTGTGGATCGTCGGCGACGACACCGAGGTGATCGTGATCGACGCGGCGCACGACGCCGACGCGATCGCCGACGTGGTCGGGGACCGTGCGCTGCGCGCCATCGTCTGCACCCACGCCCACAACGACCACGTCAACGCCGCCCCCGCCCTCGCCGAACGCACCGGCGCGCCGATCCTGCTGCATCCGGCCGACCGCGTTGTCTGGAACCTGACGCACCCGGACCGCGCCCCGGACGGCGACCTCGCCGACGGCCAGACCATCACCATCGCCGGCACCGACCTGAAGGTGATCCACACGCCTGGCCACGCCCCGGGCGCCGTCTGCCTGCACGCCCGGGACCTCGGCGTCCTCTTCACCGGCGACACCCTGTTCCACGGCGGCCCCGGCGCCACCGGACGGTCCTATTCGGACTACCCGACCATCGTCAAGTCCATCCGCGAACGCCTTTTCTCCCTCCCGGACGCCACCTCCGTCCGCACCGGCCACGGCGAGGGCACGACGATCGGCGACGAGAAGGCGGCGTCGAAGGACTGGCCGGAAAGCTGAGCCGAGCGCGCTGATCCCGGGCCGTGGGCCGGCCGGAAACCGAGCCGGTCACGTCGGCGCCTGGGCCGAACGAACCGCCCGCCCAGTCATGGCGGTCGGCGCCGTCCGCACCTCGTGCCCGGCAGCATCCACGCCGCCGGCCGAAAGCTAAGCCAGCCGGGCCAGCGCGTGGGCGGAAGGGCTGCCCGGTTCGGCGTGGTAGAGCAGCACATCCCACTCCCCACCCGGCACCGTCAGCACCTGCCGTCCCAATGACAGCTCACCCACCACCGGGTGGCGGAAAACCTTGCGCGGCGCGGCGTTGGTGCACACGTCGTGGCGGGGCCACAAGCGGGCGAAGTCCGGGCTCGCGGCGAGCAGGTCGGCAACGAGGGCGTCCAGCGCTGGATCACGCAACGCCGTCCGAGCGCGCAGCATCGCCGCGACGTTGAGGGCCATCGCGGCCCAGCCCGGGTGCAACGAGCGCACCGAGGGGTCGAGGAAAAACGCGCGGGCGAGGTTGGTGCCCGGGCGGTACATCGGCGCCAGCACGACGGCGAGCGGGCTGGCGGCGAGCACGTCCATCCGCCGGCCCCACGCGAGCGCCGGGGCACCGTGGTGCTCGACCAGCTCACGCACGCCCGCCGGCAGCTCCCCGCCGGCGACCCGGGGTGGCGACGCGAGCCGGTGGAGGTGGGCGGCGCCGTCGTCGTTCAAGTGGAGCGCGCGGGCCAGCGCGTCGAGCACCTGGGGCGACGGATGCCGGTCGCGGCCCTGTTCGAGGCGCACGTAGTAGTCCACGCTCACGCCGGCGACAGCGGCCAGCTCCTCGCGCCGCAGCCCCGGCACGCGGCGCGGGCCGCCGTCGGGCAGGCCGACGTCGGCGGGGCTCACCAGCGCCCGCCGGGCGCGCAAGAAGTCGCCGATGGCGTTCACATTCCCAGGTTAACCGTGGGTGGCCCTGGTGCGGCCTGGTGACCGTCGAGCCCCGCGACGACGCTGGCCGCCATGATCACAGCCCTCGTGAGCGGCGCCAATAAGGGTCTGGGCCGCGAAATCGCCCGCGGTCTGGCCCGCCGGGGCGGCACCGTCCTGCTCGGCAGCCGCGACCTCGATCTCGGCGAGAAGACCGCTGCCGAACTCCGCGCCGAAGGCCTGGCCGTGACACCGGTCCGGCTCGACGTGACGTCCACAGCGGACATCGACGACGTCGCCCGCCACCTCGAAACCCGCCACGGCAAGCTCGATGTCCTCGTCACCAACGCCGGCGCCCGCTTCTCCGTCGAACCCGCCGAGCTGACCGCAGAACACCTTCGTCGCGCCTATGAAACGAACCTCTTCAGCGTCGCCGCCGTGACGCACCGGATGCTGGACCTCCTGCGGGCCGCGGAAGCTCCGCACGTCGTCAACGTCGCCAGCACCTCCGCGTCGCTCGCTCTCACCACCGCCGAGGGCTCGCAGTTCGCGGCCGCGACGGACACCATCGCCTACTCGTCGCCGAAAACCGCGCTCGTCATGCTCACCATCCGCTACGCGACCACCTTCCGCGCCGACCCCGCGTACGCGCACTTCCGCATCAACGCCATCACCCCCGGCTTCATCGCCTCCGACCTCAACGGCCACACCGGCCCCCGCACCGCCGAACAAGGCGCGCGCATGGTCCTCGACCTGGTCGCGCTGGGCGCCCAGGCGCCGACCGGGACGTTCCTCAACGAGGACGGTCCCGTGCCCTGGTGACCTCAGGACGTGTGCCGGCGGGCGAGCGCGGCACCCACAGCGGTCCGCAGCCTGGCGGCCGGCACCGACGGAAATCAGCCCGCTTTCAGCCGCGGCGGAACGGGCTCGGCCCGCACGCGCGCCTTCGCTTCGCCGGCCAGCTCGCGAGCCCACTCCTGCAAGCCGGGGACGTCGATCCCGTGCGGTGGCGCAGCCGCGAACGGCTCGAGGTTCGCCGCACCGCGCAGCAACAGCGCGACGGCGCCCCTGCCGTTGCCGCGCAGGGCGTGCGTCATGCCGACGGCCAGCTGCGCCAAGCCGCGCCACAGCTCGCGCTCAGGGCCGTCCGTGGCCTTCCACGCGTCCTCGAAGACCTCGTGGGCGTGGAACGGGCGGCCCTCGTCGAGCAGCCGCTGCGCTTCGGTGAGCGTCTCGCCCGGGGCGCGGACCACGCCTTCCGGCTGACGGGCGACACCATCGGCGCCGTACGGCAGGGGCCGGCCGAGGCCGTCGCGCGGGCGGGCGTTGCGCGCTCGGCCCGATTCGTCGCGGTCACGGCCGTTCATGACGGCATTGTTCCACGGGTCACGCCGAGTTCGCGTCCGCGGCGTCAGGCACGTAGTCTGGGGACTCGTGCGCTTTCTCGACGGGCACTTGCCCCCTCACGACCTGACCTACGACGACGTGTTCCTGCTGCCCAACCGCTCGGACGTGGAGTCCCGCTTCGACGTCGATCTGTCGACTGTGGACGGCACCGGTGCGACGATCCCCGTGGTGGTGGCCAACATGACGGCCGTCGCCGGGCGGCGGATGGCCGAGACGGTGGCCCGCCGCGGCGGCCTGGTGGTGCTGCCGCAGGACGTGGACACCGCCGCGGTGGCCGAGATCGTGACGTGGGTGAAGAGCCGCCACACCGTCTGGGACACCCCGCTCGTGCTCACGGGCGGTGACGCCGTGGCCGACGCCCTCAACCTGGTCCACAAGCGCGCCCACGGTGCCGTCGTGATCGTGGACGGCGAAGGCCGTCCCGTCGGCGTTGTCGACGAAGCCGCGTGCGCGGGCGTGGACCGCTTCGCGCGCCTGGCCGAGATCGCGCAGCCCGCGACCGTCGCCGTGCCGCTGGACACGCCGCCGCGCGAGGTTTTCGACCTGCTCCACACCCACGGCGGGCGCCTCGCGCTCGGCCTCGACGCCGAAGGCCGCCTCGCCGGCGTGCTGACCAGCGTCGGCGCGCTGCGCGCGGGCGTGTACACCCCGGCCACCGACGCCGGCGGCAAGCTGCGCGTGGCCGCCGCGATCGGCGTGAACGGCGACGTGGCCGCGAAGGCCGAGGCCGTGCTGGCCGCCGGTGTCGACACGCTGGTCGTCGACACGGCCCACGGGCACCAGCAGAAGATGATCGCCGCGCTGAAGGCGGTGCGCGCGGTGTCGCCGGCCGTGCCGGTGGTGGCGGGCAACGTCGTCACCGCCGAGGGCACCCGCGACCTCATCCACGCGGGCGCGGACGTCGTGAAGGTCGGCGTCGGCCCGGGCGCCATGTGCACCACGCGCATGATGACCGGCGTCGGCCGGCCGCAGTTCTCCGCCGTCGCCGAGTGCGCCGCAGCCGCGCGCGAACTGGGCAAGCACGTCTGGGCCGACGGCGGCGTCCGCCACCCGCGCGACGTCGCCCTGGCCCTCGCCGCGGGAGCCTCCGCCGCCATGGTGGGCTCCTGGTTCGCCGGCACCCACGAATCCCCTGGCGACCTGCGCTACGACGAACAGGGCCGCCCGTACAAGGAGTCGTTCGGCATGGCGTCCAAGCGCGCCGTCGGCGCCCGCACCCGCACCGACAACGTCTTCGAGCGCGCCCGCAAGGCCCTGTTCGAAGAGGGCATCTCCACGTCGCGCATGGCCCTGGACCCCAACCGCCCCGGCGTGGAGGACCTGCTCGACTCCATTTGCTCGGGCGTCCGCTCCTCCTGCACCTACGCCGGCGCGCGCACGATGGAGGAATTCCACGAGCGCGCGTTGCTGGGCGTGCAGTCGGCTGCGGGGTTCGCGGAGGGGCGGCCGTTGCCTTCCGGCTGGTAGGACCAGGCTCACCGCCACCTCACCGGAGGTGGCGGTGACCGGTCACCTCGCTTCGTGAAGCACGGCTCGCGGCCCGCCGGCTGCCCAAGCGAAGTAGCCACGCCACCTCAACCAAAGCGCGTCGACCGGCCCCGGGGAGAGGTACGCGCGTCGGCCCCCGTCGAGCCCAGTCGCGCCACGCCATCTCGAGCCAACTACCCGGAGCCTGCCCGCCCCAGTTCGGGACGGGCAGGCTCACGAGCAGATCAGGCGTGATCCTCCAGCATCTCCGTCACGAGCGCCGCAATCGGCGACCGTTCCGAGCGCGTCAACGTGACGTGCGCGAACAGCGGGTGGCCCTTCAGCTTCTCGATCACCGCCGAGACGCCGTCGTGGCGGCCGACGCGGAGGTTGTCGCGCTGGGCGACGTCGTGGGTGAGGACCACGCGCGACGCGGTGCCGAGACGGGAGAGCACCGTGAGGAGCACGTTGCGTTCCAGGGACTGGGCCTCGTCGACGATCACGAAGGAGTCGTGCAGCGAGCGGCCGCGGATGTGGGTCAGCGGGAGCACCTCGAGCATGCCGCGGTCGAAGACCTCGTCGAGCACGTCCTGGCTGACCAGCGCGCCGAGGGTGTCGAACACCGCCTGCGCCCACGGCTGCATCTTCTCGCTCTCGGACCCGGGCAGGTAGCCGAGATCCTGGCCACCGACCGCGTAGACCGGGCGGAACACCACGACCTTGCGGTGCTGGCGGCGTTCCATCACCGACTCGAGGCCGGCGCACAACGCGAGCGCCGACTTGCCGGTGCCCGCGCGTCCACCCAGCGACACGATGCCGACGTCCGAGTCGAGCAGCAGGTCGAGTGCGACGCGCTGTTCGGCGGAGCGGCCGTGCAGGCCGAACGCCTCGCGGTCGCCGCGCACCAGCCGCACTCGCTTGTCCGCCGTGACGCGGCCCAGGGCGCTGGAGCTGCCCGCGAGCAGCCGCAGGCCGGTGTGGCACGGAAGCTCACCCACTTCGGGCAGGCCGAACTCGACCGGGTCGACGGTGCCACCCGAGAAGAGGCTGTCGATCAGCTCCTGAGGGGCGTCCACGTCGGCCATGCCCGTCCAGCCCGACGGCGTGACCTCGCCCGCGCGGTACTCGTCGGCGGCCAGACCCACGGCCCCCGCCTTGACCCGCAGCGGGATGTCCTTCGTCACCAGCGTGACCGACGGCCGTTCCACCGCGAGGTTGAGCGCGCACGCGAGGATGCGGTGGTCATTGGAGTCGGTCCGGAAGCCCACGGGCAGCACCGACGGGTCGGTGTGGTTGAGCTCCACCTGCAGGGTGCCGCCCTCTTCGCCGATCGGGATCGGCGTGTCGAGCCGGCCGTGCTTGAGTCGCAGGTCGTCGAGCAACCTGAGCGACTCGCGGGCGAACCAGCCGAGCTCGGGGTGGTGGCGCTTCGCCTCCAGTTCACTGATGACGACCAGGGGCAGCACGACCGCGTGTTCGGCGAACCGCGTCACCGCCCACGGGTCGGAGAGCAGCACAGACGTGTCGAGCACGTACGTGGACTGCCCGGATTCGGGCGAGATCGAGGCTTTCTCCGGGCCAGAGGCACCGGTCGAAGAACGGCCAGAGGCCTTGCGGGGTGAACGCTGCGCAGTCACGACGGCATCTCCCTCGAGGGCGTGTTGCACCCCACGCCCGCACTCGCTGGGCCGGGCACCTCCCTGGCTGGGTCCACACTCCCTGACGTTGGCTACGTCAGCGCGCGCGGCCACGAGGGCCGGGTGCCGGCCCCCTCGTGCATCGTGTGGGCGGCTGTACCGCCCCCTCGATCAACGCCACGACCAGGGCCTCCCGTGAGGACCCGCACGGAACGCGTGCCCTCACTTCCGGAAGGTACCGACGGATCGCGGTTCGTGCAGGCAGCCACACAGGTGATTCGCTCATTCGTCACCTCACCGTAGGTCGCCCGACATCGACAGGCCGTCACTGTCACGCTGCGTCACAATGCCAGCGATCGAGCGATCACGCGGTGGGATGATCACGGAAAAACGATCACCGGACGCGTTCGCAAGATCAGCGCAAAGGCTTGTACCACGGGAAGGACGAGAATGCATTTCGCATCCTGAGAACAGAACCGGACCGGGTGAACCACGCGTTTTCGGCCTCACACAATGGGCGTACCCGGCATTCATTTCCGCCTTGGCAAGGGTAATTTTCTCACTGCGGGACACACCACCGGAAACTTCGGTGCCCCGGATCCCAGATATCTCTACCTAGGAGTGTGCGAAGTGCTGAAGAAGGCTGGAATCGTCGCCGGTGCCGCTGCGGGCCTGATGATGATCGGCGGCACGGCGTTCGCCTCGCCGGCAGACCACAGCTACACCCCGGACCCGACGTTCGGCGACGCCTACGCGACCTTCATCGAGGGTGGCGGGGCCCTGGGCTTCGGCGCTGCCTCGCTGGTCGCCGGTGCCTACACGGGCATCGCCACCACCCCGGCGCTGGTCCTCCACTCGCTGGAGCACCACGGCTGATAGCCGACCTCGGCTACGGAAGGGCCCCGGAGTTCCGACTCCGGGGCCCTTCCGCTGTGCGCTGTTCTTTCTCCGGCCAGGTTCGGGCGCCTCAGGTTCCGAAGCGGCGGTGGCGCCAGGCGTAGTCGCGAAGCGCGCGAAGGAAGTCGACGCGCCGGAACGCCGGCCAGTACGCCTCCGTGAACCAGAATTCCGAATGCGCCGACTGCCAGAGCAGAAATCCGGAAAGCCGCTGCTCTCCTGACGTTCGGATAATAAGGTCGGGATCCGGCTGGCCGGACGTGTACAGGTGTTCCGAGATGTGGTCCACGTCGAGGATTTTCGCCAGCTCGCGGATCGAGGTGCCCTCGTCGGCGTGCTGAAGCAGCAGCTTGCGCACGGCGTCGGCGATTTCCTGCCGCCCGCCGTAACCGACGGCGATGTTGACCTCCATGCCCGTCCGGTCCTCCGTGCGGGCCGCGGCGGCGGTGAGCCTCTTCGCGACGTCCAGCGGCAGCAGGTCCAGCGCCCCCATGATCCGCAGCCGCCACGGCACGGCGGGACCCGCGAGCTCGTCGGTGACGTCGGTGATGATCTTCAGCAGCGGCTCGAGCTCGTCGGGGTCGCGGTTGAGGTTGTCGGTCGAGAGCAGCCACATGGTGACGACCTCGACGTCGGCCTCGCGGCACCAGCTGAGGAAATCGGCGATCTTCTTGGCACCCGCGCGGTGCCCGTCGGCCACGTCGGTGAACCCGGCTTCCCGCGCCCACCTGCGGTTTCCGTCGAGCATGATCGCGATGTGCCGCGGATGGCGGCCCCGCGCCTGCTGGATCAGGCGGCGGCCGTAGACGCTGTAGACGACGTCGGACAGGAAGGACCGGAGGCTCACGTCGGCTGAGCGTACGCACCCCCACGTCGCACGTGTGACGCGCCACGGGGGGTGGCGAAAAACCTACGCTCCCGTAGCGTGGGGTCGGTGAGCGTGACGACCGAACCCCCACCGTCCGGCCCTGCGCCAGTGGACACCCGCCCGCGCCTGCGCGGCCACATCCACTTCTGGGCCTTCTTCGGCGCCGTGGCGGGGACCGCCGTCCTCGTGAGCCTCGCCGCGTCGACCGTCTCGCCTTTGGCCGCCCTCGCGACGTCCGTCTACGGACTGACCGTGCTCGGCGTCTTCGGCGTGAGCGCGCTCTACCACCGCCGCCTGTGGGGCCCGCGTGCGTACAAGTGGATGAAGCGCGCCGACCATTCGATGATCTTCCTCTTCATCGCCGGCACCTACACCCCGTTCACCCTGCTGGCCATGTCGAAGCCCACGGGCTACATCATCCTGGCCATCGTCTGGGGCGGGGCGGTGCTCGGTGTGGCGATGAAGATGCTGTGGCCGCACGCGCCCCGCTGGCTGGGCGTACCGATCTACGTCGCCCTGGGCTGGGTGGCCGTCTTCGTCATGCCGGAGCTCGCTCAGCACGCCGGCGTCGCTGCGCTGGTGCTCATCTGCGTGGGCGGCCTGTTCTACACCATGGGCGCGGTGTTCTACGCGGTGAAGTGGCCGAACCACTGGCCGGACACGTTCGGGTACCACGAGTACTTCCACGCGTGCACGGTGTTGGCGGCGGTTTTGCATTACATCGCGATCTGGCTGGCGTTGTACGCGTAGCCAGGGCTTCGAGGGGTTGATCCCTTCACTCCTCGATCCGGTGTCTCGGGCCCGGATCGAGGGACATGCTGCCGATGTTCGTCCACTCGAATCGCTCGCGCCATGTCTTGTCGCGGGAGCACCAGCCCCACAGGGCGGCGACGACCTGGGGGCGATTTCTGGCGTATGCCTGGAAGTGTTCCTGCGGGCCACCAGCCCGGTACTCGATCTGATAATCACCCTGCGGGCGCCGCGTCGACTGGACGTAGTGCACGTCGGGTGCGGCGGTTCTTTCGATGATCAGGAACTGACCCGCGGTAACCGACGTCGTTGCGGATCAGGTCTTCAGTGAGGTGGTACCTGGTGAAGCCGTTCGACCATCGCATGATCGCGTCGACACGACGAGGCCCGCGGGTTCGGAGCTCGGCAAGGCCGCGACTTCCACGGACGGCCGAGCGAGGTGCGCGGAAGGCTCCTCCCCGTAGTCCCGAGCTTCGTCTCCGACCCCGTAATCCCGCGGGCGCGCCAACCCAGCCTCGAAGGACGGATGTCGTTCCCGATGCTCCGGGGGAACCACGCTCACGTTTCCCGTCAGCTTCCGGCGGCCACGAATGAGGTCCTGCGGCTTGCCCTCGCGCACGTAGACCGAGGCCGGCGCCAAGGCTTTCGCCGGCATCATGCCGCCCCCCGACGGGTTACTGGGACCGCGCAATTCCAGCCAGTCCCCCACCGAAGCGATCCGGAGGAGCTCGTCCTCCGTGCAGGTCAAGACCCAGTGCGCGGTTTCGACCTCGCCGTACTGAACCAGGTACCCGGCAAAGCTCGAATCGCCGGCGTTGATCATTCCCGCAGCTTATCGCCGCCGGCACGCGAAACTGCTGGTTACACCTTGGGCACGGTGTTCACGCGGTGAAGTGGCCGAACCACTGGCCGGAGACGTTCGAGTACCACGAGTACTTCCACGCGTGCACGGTGCCGGCGGCGGTGTCGCATCCCGTCGCGATCCGGCTCGTGCTCTACGCCTGACTCACCTCAACAACAGGAACACCGCTGCCACTGAAGTCCCCCTGCTGACCAGAACCAGGAGCGCGTAACGAACCGTTGTCGCCCAACCGGCTTTGGCGGCGGTGAGCCGGGTGGCGTGGCTGGTCCCCCGGGTGGCTGTCAAGGCCAGGACCTCCAGTGATGGGGATGAAATCCCCCAGGCGACCGCAGAACCGACGCCTGGCCGAACAGTAGCGGGAGGTCCGGGGGCGGCGCGAGGGGCCGATCAGGTGGCGTCGCGCCATGTGTGGATGGAGAAGGCCGCGCCGGAGCGATGGATCTCGACGGCCGAGGAGTCTGCGAAGTGGGCCGGGACGACCAGCTCGCCCAGGTCGGCCGCGCGGTTCAAGACCCGGGTGCGCGTGGTGGCGGCTTGAGCGCGGTCTTCGCAGAAGCAGCTACTGTGTTCGGGTGCCAGGAGCTGCACGGGGCTGTGCAGCAAATCCCCCACGAAAACCGCGCGATCCGAACCGGAAGCCAAACGCAGCAAGGAAGAACCGGGCGTGTGGCCGGGCGCGGACTCCAGCACCAGGTTGCCGTCGATGCGGTAGGAGTCCTCCCACAGCACGGTGCGGTCGAGGACCGGCGCGATGCTGTCGGCGTAGACGAGAAGGCTGCCCTGCAAGCGAAGCGGCTCGACGGACCGGCGGTGTGCGTTGCGCGGGTCGAACCACTCCTGGTCGGCGCGCGGGATCAAGTAGGTGGCGTTCGGGAAGGCCGGGACCCAGCCGTCGCCGTCGGCGCGGGTGTTCCAGCCGACGTGGTCGTAGTGGATGTGCGTGTTGACCACGACGTCGACGTCCTCCGGGCGCACCCCGGCGGCGGCGAGACGGCCCGGGAAGTCCGTCTCCAGGTGGTCGAACAGCGGGATCTGGGGACGGTTGCGGCCGTTGCCGACACCGGTGTCCACGAGGATCACCTTGCCCTCGCTGCGCAGCACCCACGTCTGCACGGCGGCGTGGTATGCGTCGGCCTCGGGGTGCCAGTGGTCGGGCGCGAGCCAATCCCGGTTGTCCCGCCAGAGGTCCGCGGGAGCGTCCGGCAGAACGGCGGAGACGGGCGCGATGTCACCCGACCATTCGACGACCTTGGTCACTTCGACTTCACCGAGCTGAATCACGTCTTCGACGGTAATCACCGCGAGTGAGCATTCCAATGCTCAACAGCCGCATTTCGATGCGCGAAAGTCTCACCGCCGTATGCTGGTGAGCATGGATGTGCTCAGTGACGCGATCGCCGTGATGCGCACCGGCGAGCCGTCGTCCAACCGGCTGCGCGTCGGCGGCGAGTGGTGCTACCGGTTCGCGCCCTACGCCGGGGCCGGGTTCCACGTGGTCCTGCGCGGCACGGGCTGGCTGCTCACCGAAGGCGAACCCGTGCAGCTCAGCCCCGGCGACGCCGTGCTCGTGCCCCACGGCGCCACTCACGTGCTGTCCGCCACGCCCGACCGCCGGCGCGCCGTCCCGTTCGAAACCGCCGTCGACGATCCGGGGGGCGGCACGGACCTGCTCTGCGGCAAGTACCGCTTCGACCGCTCGCGCGCGCACTTCCTCGTCGAGGGTCTGCCCGACGTCGTGCACCTGCCTGCCCGAGTCGGCGAGCACACCGAGCTGCGCACGGCCATCACACTGCTCGGCGGGGAAGTGCACGGCAGCCGGCCGGGTCGCGACGCCGCCGTCGCCGGGCTGCTGGACTTGCTGCTGGTCTACCTCGTACGCGCGTGGTTTTCCGACCACCCGCAAGCCGGCTGGCCGAAAGCGTTGCGGGACCCGGAAATCGCCGCGGCCCTGCAAGCGTTGCACGCGGACCCGGCGCGCGCGTGGCGGCTCGAAGACCTGGCCGCCGAGGTCGGCCTGTCACGCGCGACGCTCGCCCGCCGCTTCACCGCCCTCACCGGCCGCGCGCCGATGGCCTACCTCGCGTGGTGGCGCATGGCCACCGCCGCACGCCTCCTGCGCGACGGCGACCGCGCGCTGCCCGCCATCGCGCGGCAAGTCGGCTACGGCTCGCCGTACGCGTTTTCCCACGCCTTCAAACGACATTTCGGCGTGGCCCCCGGCCAGTACCGGCTCAGTCCCGCAGCATAGGCGCGGCCAGGAACTGCGACGGGATCGCGAAGGCGTCCACCAGAGTCCGGGCGTGGGGACGCAGCTCGCCGCACAAGCCGTTCACCGCGGCGGTCACGGCCTTGGCGCGGGCAGCCGTGAGGCGGCCGTGCTCGAGGAACCAAGCCCGGTCCTCCTCGATCGCAGACAGGGCGTACAGGTCGCACACCCGCGAGAGCAGTTCCGCTGCCTCCGGATCGGAACAAGCGTCGACCGCGCGGGCGAACGCCGAGAGCACAAGGTGATCCACGTGCACCTGGCCGGCGCGCAGCACGTGGTCCTGTGCGGCGTTGAAGACGCCGAACGGGTCTTCGGCGGCTTTGCGCAGGCGGTTGGCGACGCCGTCGAGCACGTGTTCCTCGCGGTCCTCGAACAGGCGGAGCTGCCATTCGCGGTCGAAGAGCACCTCGGCGTCGTCCGATTCCGTCAGGCGCTCCACGAACTTGCGGGCGGAGGTGCGCTCCAATACGGCGCCCACGAGTTGTTCGGCGACGAAGCGCGCGGTCGCAAGTGGACTGAGGTCTTCGAAGTGCTCTTTGTATTGCGTGAGAAGGCCTTTGGCCACTAGCTGGAGCAGCACCGTGTTGTCGCCTTCGAACGTGGTGAAGACGTCGGTATCGGCTTTGAGGCCGGCCAGCAGGTTTTCCGACAGGTAGCCGGCGCCGCCACAGGCTTCGCGGGCGGCCTGGATCGTGGCGGTGGCGTGCCAGGTGTTGGCGGCTTTCAGACCGGCCGCGCGGGATTCCAGTTCGCGCTGTTCCTCTTCGGGCGCGTCGGGCGCGATGTCGTTCAGCTTCGCGACGAGCTCTTCCTGCGCGAAGTGCAGCGCGTACGTCTTCGCGAGCGCCGGCAGGAGTTTGCGCTGGTGCCCGAGATAGTCGAGGATCACGACCTCCTCGCCGTCGGGGCTCTTGAACTGACTGCGCTGCTCGCCGTAGCGGATGGCCAGCGTCAGCGCGCGCTTCGTGGCGCTGCCGGCGCTGCCACCGACGCTCACGCGGCCGCGGATGAGCGCCCCGAGCATCGTGAAGAAGCGGCGGCCGTCGCTTTCGATGGGGCTGGAGTACGTGCCGTCCTCGGCGACGTCACCGAAGCGGTTCAGCAGCGCTTCGCGTGGGACACGGACATGGTCGAAGGCCAGCCGGCCGTTGTCGACACCATTGAGGCCCGCCTTGCGGCCGCAATCCTCGATCGTGACGCCGGGCATGGGCGCGCCGGAGTCGTCGCGGATGGGCACGAGAAACGCGTGCACGCCACGGGAATCGCCGCCCGTCACGAGCTGCGCGAACACGACGGCGGCGTGGCCGTCGCGCGCCGCGTTGCCGATGTATTCCTTGGTGGCGCTCGGATCCGGGCTGTGGACCACGAACTCCTGCGACGCCGGGTCGTACGTCGCGGTGGTGTGCAGGTGCTGCACGTCGGAGCCGTGGCCGTGCTCGGTCATCGCGAAGCAGCCGAGCAGGTCGAGGTCCATGATGCGCCGCAGGTACTTCTCGTGGTGCCGTTTCGTGCCGAGGAGCTGGACGGCACCGCCGAACAGCCCCCACTGCACGCCGGCCTTGACCATCAGCGACAGGTCGCCCAGGCCGAGCATCTCGAACGACACCACGGAACCACCGATGTCGCTCTGCCCGCCGTACGCGCGGTCGAACCCGAGCGCCGGCCGGTCCGTGGCAGCGAGTTCGTGCAGCTGGTCGAGCACCTGCGCGCGGTGCGCCTCGACGTCCAGGTCGACGGGATCGCGGAACTCCTCGGCCGACATCTGCGCGCGCACACCGCCGCGCAGCTCGGCCCAGCGGCCGTCGAGGACGGCGGTGAGCGCGTCCGGGTCCACCTTCGCGGGAACGGCAGGGATGTCCACGGCTCCTCCTCGGCGTGACTGGCTACTCACTGGTAAGCCTGCTCCGGCGGCCTCGTCGTCGCAGGTCGAGGTGACGAAGACGACTCGATCGTTTGGCGCGTGCCGCGCCGGGGAAAGCCCGCGGCGATGAGTTCGCAAGTCACCGCCACGTGGGTCTCGGCGATCGGCAGCGCCGGCTCACTGCTCGGGTTCGCGTCGTACGTGTGGATCATGCTGCTCAACCGCAAGGACCAGCCCGAGATCCGGCAGGAGGAACAGGCCCACTCCGTGTCCGCCTGGCTCGACGAGGGCCGCCGCCACGACCGCGCCGAGGACTACGTCGTGTGCGTGCACAACGGCGGCGACGCCCCCGCGTTCGACTGCACGCTCACCGTTCGGCGCCCTGACGAAGACACCCCGCACCGACTGCGGCTCGCGATCGTCCCGCCAGGTGCCACCGCCGTGCGCGGCCTGCCCTTCGGCCACACCCAGCTCCCGCCCGACGACCTGTACTCCACCGCCGCCGTACCCGGCCTGGAGTTCACCGACTCCCACGGCGGGCACTGGGGCGGGACTCCGGCGGGCTGCTGACGCGGACGGACCGGCGCACTGTGCGGGGACGGTGGCGTTCCCGGACCTGACGGGAGCACCCGGCCGACGAATGCACGACCGCAGCGATCAGTAGCCGGCCCCGCGCGCGGGGACTTTCGCGGCGCGGCGACAACCCGGGCTCGACGACCCCTCCACGAACACCACCGCGACACCGGGCAACGCACATCGTCGGCTCACGCACGCCGGGGGCTCTCCACACCGTCAGCGAAACGCCCGCACCCCCACGCACCGGGCGCGGCAACAACGTGCTCGACGGCCGCTCCGCGAACACCATCGTGACACCGGGCAACGGACATCGTCGGCTCGCCCACATCGGGAACTCTCCGCACGTGAGCGAAACGCCCGCACCCCCACGCTCCAGCACAGCGAGAACGTGCTCGACGGCCCTTCCCGAACACCACTGCGACACCACAACCGACAGTCGTCGGCTCACCCACGCCGGAACTCTCCGCACCGTGAACGAAACGCCGCACCACCACGGTCGGGGAACTCCGCGCGAGTCGGGCGCCCCACGCACGGAAGGGACTCTCGCGCCGAAGCACGAGAGTCCCCGCCGGTGTCCGGCCGTCAGCTCAGGTCCGGGCCCTTCGAGCGCAGGTCGTCGACCTTGGTCATCGCGTCGCGCAGCTCGGCGAGCCACGTGTCGGCGTGTTCACCCACGAGCCGGACGGCCCAGGCCAGCGCCTCGGAGCGGGAGCGGGCGACGCCGGCCGCGACGAGGGTGTCGAGGACCAGGCGCTCGGGCTGGCGCAGCCGCGTCATCACGGGCGCGGACAGCGTCGTGAACAGCACCTGGGTGCCACCCAGCTTGGCGCCCCAAGCCACCTTGCGCTGGTAGCGGTGTTCGGCCTGCCGCGCGATCTCGATGCGCTCGTCGCGCGTGTCCTCGCGGAACCGGCTGATGCGGCCGTCCTCGGCGGCCGCGCGGGCCGCGTCGTCGGCGTATTCGCCGGTCAGCGGGGGCAGCTCGCCCACGATGATGATTTCCTCACGGTCGACCGTGACCTCCGGGTCGCCCGTGAACCAACCGTCCGGGAGGCGCCCGCCGAACCAGGCGGCCGCGTCTTCTGCCGACGGCACCTCGGCCTGCTGCCAGCCGCCGCGGCCCTTCCAACCTCGTCCCATGTGTCCCACCACCTTGAAGTGCGTGTACATGATCGCCTCTGCGATTACATGATTACCTCGCTACTCAAGCTACGCCGAATACACGACAGGCTGGGCACTGTTCACCAGGGGCGGAACTCAGAGCTGCGCGAGCAAGTCCTCCGCCGAGGTCACCGGGCGATCGCACACGTAGCCGCGGCAGACATACGCCGCCGCAGCGCCCTCCACCAGCGGACGGTCCGCCAGCAGCGGCACGCCGGGCGCATCCGGAGCGCCACCCAGCACCACACCGCCACCGTGGATCTGCCGCGCAGCAGCCGCGACCAACGCCGCCCGGTCCTCCCCGACGACGGCCACCTGCACCGGCCCCGACTGCGCCGCTTCAGCCACCGAGAGCCAGTGCCCGGCGAATCGCGGCGCCCGGTCGACCAGCAGGCCGGCGCGCTGCAACGCCGCATCGGCCGCGTCCCGATACCGCCCGGCCTGCTCGTGACCGGCCAGTGCGGAAGCCGTCAGCAACGCGCCCGCCAACGCCGAAGCCCCCGAGGGGCTCGCGTTGTCCGTGGGGTCAGAAGGGCGCTGCACCAACGTTTCCGCGTCGTCCGCGGTGTCGTGGTAGGCGCCCGCGGCATCCGAAGCGAAGTGCGTCAGCGCCAGGTCCAGCAGTCGCGAAGCCTCCTCCAGCCACCGCGGCTCCCCCGTGGCCTGGTGCAAGGCAAGCAGGCCGTCGGCCAGGCAGGCGTAGTCCTCGAGGACGCCCGCGGGCACGCCGGCCACGCCGTCGCGCGAGCTGCGCCGCAGACGACCGTCCACCAGGTGCGTGGACAACAACAGCGACGCCGCCCCACGCGCCAGCTCGATCCACTGTGGACGCTCCAGCGCGACGCCCGCCTCGGCGAGCGCGGTGATCGCGAGACCGTTCCACGCGGCCACCACCTTGTCGTCGCGCGCCGGCTGCGGCCGCGAAGCCCGTGCGGCCAGCAGTGCCTGCCGCACGCGCTCGAACCGGTCGGCGGACTCCGGATCACCCGGCAGCTGCAGTGTCGAGGAGCCCTTCTCGAACGTCCCGTTCTCGGTCACCGAGAACACCGAAGCCGCCCACGCGCCGTCGTCTTCACCGAGCACTTCGCGCAGTTCAGCTGGCGTCCAGACGTACGTGAGGCCCTCGACGCCGTCGGTGTCCGCGTCGAGCGAAGCCGCGAAGCCGCCCTCCGCGGTCAGCAGATCCGCCTCCAGGAACCGGACGATCCCCTCGGCGACACCCAGAGCGAACGAAGACCCCCGGCGCGCCAAATGGGCGTAAACCCGGAGCAGCAAAGCGTTGTCGTACAACATCTTCTCGAAGTGCGGCACGATCCACTCGGCGTCTACGGAGTACCGCGCGAAGCCGCCGGCGAGCTGGTCGTGGATGCCGCCGCGGGCCATGGCCTCCGCGGTCGACGAAGCGAGCGACAGCGCTTCAGCCGAGCCCGTGCGCTCGTGGTGACGCAGCAGGAACTCCAGGACCATCGACGGCGGGAACTTCGGCGCGCCGCCGAACCCGCCGTGGACGGGATCGACCTCGGCTCCGAGCTTCTCCACGGCGGCGGCCAGCACGCCGGAGTCCACCGCCGAAGCCTGCAACGGCCCGCTCTGCTCGGTGAGGTGCCCGATCAGCCGCTGCGCGCCCTCGCGCAGATCCTCGGCACGCTCGGCCCACGCCTCCGAGACAGCCACGAGCAGCTGCCCGAACGACGGGATGCCCGGCCGCGGCGTCGGCGGGTAGTAGGTGCCGCAGTGGAACGGCTCACCCTCGGGCGTGAGGAAACAGGTCATCGGCCAGCCGCCCTGGCCGGTCATGGCCTGGGTGGCGGCCATGTAGACCGCGTCGATGTCCGGCCGCTCCTCGCGGTCGACCTTGATGTTCACGAAGTGCGCGTTCATCAGCGCCGCGGTGCCCTCGTCCTCGAAGGACTCGTGGGCCATCACGTGACACCAGTGACACGCCGCGTAACCGATCGAGAGCAGGATCGGCACGTTGCGCCGCCGCGCCTCCGCCAGCGCTTCAGGGCCCCACTGCCACCACTCGACGGGATTTCCCGCGTGCTGCAGGAGGTACGGGCTGGTCGCGTCCGCCAGTCGGTTCGCCATACCACGAGGGTGGCACGGCACTGGTCGGTCGCGGTCAAGCGCGTCGGCGAATCCGCCCGGCGAGCGAGATCAGTCGGATTTGGCCCGCGCCGGGTCGGCCGGCTCCGCGGCCTTCACCTCGGCCTGCTCGCCCGCCACGTCCGAGTCCGGCGTTTCGCCCGAAGCGTCCGAAGGAGCCTCCTCCTTGTCGAAGCTCGCCGGCACCTTCTTCAGGTGCTTGCTCATCGACCGGATGAGGAACGCGACCGCGATCAGGAACAGGATCAGCACCAGCAGGCCGACGGGCGAGGACTTGCCGAAGTCCTCGCCCTGGCCGCCGTTGTCACCGCTGTCGGGCTGCTGGGCCAGGAACAGGGCCGAGGCCGTCAGCGGGGCGACCGCGACGGCCGGCACACCGAAACTCATGGACTCACCTTCTCCTTGATGCCGGCGAACAGATCATCCTCCGGCAGCGTGCTGTCCACCAGGGAGCGGTTCAGCTCGTACTCCTCGGTCGGCCACGTCTCGCGCTGGATCTCGAGCGGGACCGCGAACCAGCGGCTGGTCGGGTCGATCTGCGTGGCGTGCGCCTTCAGCGCCTCGTCGCGCACCTCGAAGTATTCACCGCACTCGATCCGGGTGGTCACCCGCTCCATGATGTCGGCCCGGTCGGGGTCCCAGGACTTCAGCCACTCCTCGTACGGCGAAGGCAGGCCGGCCGCCTTGAGCGCGGTGTCGAACGCGATCATCCGGGCTTTGGAGAAGCCGTGCACGTAGTACAGCTTGAGCGGCTGCCACGGGTCGCCGGCTTCGGGGAAGCGGTTCGGGTCGCCCGCGGCGTCGAACGCCGCCATCGACACCTCGTGGGTGCGGATGTGGTCCGGGTGCGGGTACCCGCCGTTCTCGTCGTAGGTGATCAGCACGTGGGGCTGGAACTCCCGCACCACGCGCACCAGCGCCTCGGTGGACTCCTCCAGCGGCACCACGGCGAACGAGCCCTCGGGCACCGGCGGCAGCGGGTCGCCCTCGGGCAGCCCCGAGTCGACGAAACCGAGCCAGTGGTGCTGGACCCCCAGGATCTTCGCCGCGCGCGCCATCTCGTCGCGGCGGATCTCGGCCATGTTGGCCAGCACCTCAGGCCGGTCCATGGCGGGGTTGAGGATGCTGCCCGCCTCACCGCCCGTGCACGTCACGACCATGACCTCATGGCCCTCGGCGACGTACTTCGCCATCGTGGCGGCGCCCTTGCTGGACTCGTCGTCCGGGTGCGCGTGCACCGCCATGAGACGCAGGTTTGAGGCGCGGTCGCTCGTCATCAGCTCGTCAGCTCGCACCATGTTCCGAACGACCCTTTCGTGTCCCGTTATTCCGTCGTACCCTGCCCCGGCTCCACGCCACCGCAACGGCTCGCGGATACTCGACGACAGGTGGTGCCCCCAGGCGGGCTCACCCCATTGTCCCCGCGGGTACGACAAGAACGACCGGAGGCCCGGACTTGCAGACCGGAGAGACCGCAACCGCCGAGGGAGACGCCCGTCCGGGGCCGCCCGCGGACCGGTACGGCTCGCCCGCCAAGACCGGGTCGAAGCGCTGGAAGCGCTGGGTTTTCGGCGCGGCCGCCGTGATCGCGAGCTTCGGCGTGGCGTGGATCGCCTACGTCAACCTCGGCCAGACGTCGATCGACGCCGAGCGCGTGGCGTTCGAACCCCGCCCGGGCAACGCGATGGAGATCACCATCAACGTCACGCGCGACGACCCGGACAAACCCGGGGTGTGCGTCGTGCGGGTGCAGGACAGGTCCGGCTCCGAGAGCGGCCGGAAAGAGGTGCTGGTTCCCGCCGGGGCCGGCCACAGCCGGGTGAGCACGGTGGTGAAGAGCATCGGGGAACCGGTGACGGCCGACGTGTACGGCTGCTCGTACTCCATACCACGTTACATGTCAACCCCATAGCGGCCAACGGGGTGAAATGCGCGGCGAGTGCCCGCGCGACGTGGAATGGACCGGCGTCGCTGCACGCTGCCGTGATAAGCTGACACACCAGCACGGCCCGAGGCGGGCCGTGTTTTTCCTTTATCCAGCCGTGCGGGCGCAGTGAGCCCGTGCGGAGGCCGGCTTGTACACCCAAGCCTGGCAGGCCCGACGAGGAGATGGTGACCGTGAGCGACAAGGTGACCTGGCTGACCCAGGATGCCTACGACAGGCTCAAGCACGAGCTCGACGAAATGATCGAGAATCGTCCGGTCATCGCTGCGCGCATCAACGACAGCCGCGAAGAGGGAGACCTCAAGGAAAACGGCGGCTACCACGCGGCGCGCGAAGAGCAGGGCCAGGCCGAGGCGCGCATCCGCCACCTGCAGGAGCTGCTGCGTTCGGCGAAGGTCGGCGAGGCTCCCGAGGACGACGGCACCGCCGGTCCCGGCAAGGTCCTCACCGTGAAGTACGCGGGCGACGACGACGAGGAGAAGTTCCTCCTCGCCACCCGCGAAGAGGGCGCCGAGGGCGCGCTCGACGTGTACTCCCCCGAGTCGCCGCTGGGCAAGGCCCTGCTCGGCGCCAAGGAAGGCGAGTCGCGCGAGTACGAGCTGCCCAACGGCCGTACGCAGCAGGTCACGCTGGTCAAGGCCGTGCCCTACAGCGAGGCCTGAGCGGCCTTCGCGTACCCGGCTCGCGAGAGCCGGGTACGCGACTAACGTGGCCCCTGAACACCACTGGGAGGCCACGATGAGCACCGAACCGATGTGCCGCGCTTGCGGAATGCAGTACGCCGGACCCCGTGACGACTGCCCGGTCTGCGAGGACGAACGCCAGTACGTCCCGCTCACCGGCCAGGCGTGGACCGACCTCGCGACGCTGAGGTCGAGCGGCGAGTACCGCCCGCGCGTGGAAGAACAGGGGCCGGGCGTGATCGGCATCGGTTCCGAACCCGGTTTCGCGATCGGGCAGCGGGCGCTGCTCGTGCAGGCCGGATCCGGCAACTTCCTCTGGGACTGCGCCGCCTACCTCGACGACGCGCTGGTGCGGCAGGTCACCGACCTCGGCGGCATCACGGGCATCGCGATCAGCCACCCGCACTACTACACGACAATGGTCGAGTGGGCCCACGCCTTCGACGCGCCGATCTACCTGCACGAAGCCGACCAGGAGTGGATCGGGCGCCCCGACCCGTCGATCCGGCTCTGGTCGGGCACCACGCTCGACGTGGCCGACGACCTGCGGCTGGTCAACCTCGGCGTGCACTTCACCGGCGGCACTGTGCTCCACTGGCCGGCGGGCGAGGACGGCCGAGGAGCGCTGCTGTCGGGCGACATCGTGCAGGTCATCCCCGACCGCACCCACGTCGGCTTCATGTACAGCTACCCGAACCTGATCCCGGAACGCCCGAGCGTGGTGCGCCGCGCGGCGGAACTGCTGGAGCCGTACGCGTTCGACGCGATCTACGGCGCGTGGTGGGACCGGATCGTACGCAGCGACGGGCACGAGGTCGTGCAGCGTTCGGCGAAGCGTTACCTGGCCCACGCTCTCGACGCCTTCTAACCGCGCGCGGTGCGCTCCAGCAGCGGGCGCACGCGCGGCGGCACCGGCGTGGACAGCGCGATCGAGGTCGACGTGCGCAGCACCCCGTCCACGCCGACCACCTCGTCGATCACGCGTTGCAGGTCGTCGTTGTCACGCGCGACCAGCCGGACGAACAGGTCGCCCTGCCCGGTTGTCGCGTGCACCTCGCACACCTCTTCGATGGCGGCCAGCGCCTCGGCGACGCTACCGCGCCGGCCCTGCGCGATCTCCAGCACGGCGAACGCGGTGAGCCCGTAGCCCATCGCGGCGAGGTCGAGCTCGGGCGGGAAGCCGCCGAGGATGCCGCGGTCGGTGAGCCGGTCCAGGCGCGCCTGCACGGTGCCGCGCGCGACGCCGAGGCGACGCGCGCACTCCAGCACACCCAGCCGAGGCGAGTCGGTGAGCAGCAGCAACAGTCGGGCGTCGAGCGAGTCGAGCACGGTTTCCTCCCTGCACAGGTTGCCCACGTTGACCGCAGCATACGGGTTTCCGCTGCGCACATTGTCCAGTGAAATTGGTGACCGTTGCTCATCTTGCCGAGACGGATCCATGCTTCAGAGCATGACCCACACCATGGATCCGCAGGGCGCACTCGACGACGTCAGCTTCGACCAGCTCCGTCAGCTCGTGGGGCTCGTCGAGCACGACGCCACAGGCGACCCGTTCCCGGTCAAGGCTCTCGACGCGGTGGTGTTCGTCGCCGGCAACGCGACGCAGACCGCGTGGTTCTACCAGGTCGCGTTCGGCATGCAGCTCGTCGCGTACTCCGGACCCGAGACGGGCCGGTTCGACCGCAAGGCGTTCGTGCTCAAGTCGGGCTCGGCGCGGTTTGTGATCACCGGCGGCGTGCGGCCGGACTCGCCGCTGCTCGACCACCACCGCCGCCACGGCGACGGCGTGAGCGACCTCGCGCTGGAGACGACCGACGTGGACAAGTGCGTGGAGCACGCCCGCGCGCAGGGCGCGACGATCCTCGAGGAGCCGCACGACGTCTCCGACGAGCACGGCACCGTGCGAATGGCCGCGATCGCGACGTACGGCGAAACCCGCCACTCGCTGATCGACCGGTCGCGCTACGACGGCGTGTACCTGCCCGGGTTCGAGGCGCGCGAGAGCACGGTGACGCGGCCGGAAGGTGCGCCCAAGCGCCTGTTCCAGGCGGTGGACCACTGCGTCGGCAACGTCGAACTCGGCAAGATGGATTACTGGGTCGACTGGTACCACCGCGTGATGGGCTTCGTGAACATGGCGGAGTTCATCGGCGACGACATCGCCACCGACTACTCGGCGTTGATGAGCAAGGTCGTGTCCAACGGCAACCACCGGGTGAAGTTCCCGCTCAACGAACCCGCTGTGGCGAAGAAGAAGTCGCAGATCGACGAGTACCTCGAGTTCTACGAGGGCGCCGGCTGCCAGCACATCGCGTTGGCCACCAACGACATCATCGCCACGATCACGGCGATGCGCGCCGCGGGCGTCGAGTTCCTGGACACGCCTGACTCCTACTACGAGGACCCGGAGCTGCGCGCGCGGATCGGCGAGGTGCGGGTGCCGATCGAAACGTTGCAGGAGCACAAGGTTCTGGTCGACCGCGACGAGGACGGCTACCTCCTGCAGATCTTCACGAAGCCGATCGGCGACCGGCCCACGGTGTTCTACGAGCTCATCGAGCGGCACGGTTCGCTGGGCTTCGGGAAGGGGAACTTCAAGGCGCTGTTCGAGGCGATCGAGCGGGAGCAGGAGCGGCGAGGCAATCTTTGACGCCGACGCGCCATCGGATACATCCGCGGGGATCTCTGCCGCCCGTGCGGCACCATACGAAACCCTCGATCGGCCTGGCTGTCGAGGACTGAGTGGTACGAGCGGCCCGTTCGCGACAAAAAGTCGCGGGCGGGCCGCTTGCCACGTTTTGTGTCGGTGCGAGCACGTACAGTCGATTTCAGGTGCCGGCCAGACCGGTTGACCCGGATGGCAAACTGGGCCGATCGGATCAATTCGGACGGCGCGGGAACCTGGGGCGGGCCGGATCCGTCACTGTGGGGAAGTCGGCTCGAGAGGAACGGGGGCCCGATGTCGGACGACGTCGACGCCAGCCAGCGCATGGTGGACGGCTGGGCGCGGCAGTTGCAGGAGACGGCAGCGCGCTATCAGGCGATGGCCGACCGCATGCAGGGTCAGACCGTGACCGAGCGGACGAAGGACGGCTCGGTCACGGTGACCGTGGATGCCAAGGGACTGTTGAAGAATCTCGTGATTTCCGAGTCCGCGGGCGGCAAGCGGATGGCTGAGGTGTCCGCGCAGGTGATGCAGCTCGTGCAGAAGGCGCAGGCGCGGATTCCCGAGCTGCTGCGGCAGGTTGCGTCCGAGACGCTGGGCAGTGACGCCACCGGCGACAAGCTCGTGGAAGACGCGAAGAGCACGTTCCCCGCGCCACCGCCGGAAGAGCCGTCGGCGCCGCCCGCACCCGTGCACCGGTTCGGGCCCGAGGAGAACGACCCGCCTCCCCCGCCGCCGGCAGCACCGCCGCGGCAGCAGGCGCCGCCACCGCCGTCTCCGCGTCGTCGCCGAGCCGAGACGTCCGACGATGACGACGACTTCGGCGGCTCGATCCTCTCCTGACTCCGGTTTCGCACAGCCATCCTGGGGGATGAACACCATGGCACCTAAGGGATACGAGGTCGGCAGCGACCTCAAGGCGCACGCGCGCCAGCTCGACGGGATCGGCGACGGGCTGCGGCAGGCCGTCGACGCCGCGAACCGGGTCAGCATGCCCACCGACGCGTACGGCATCCTCTGCCAGCCGTTCCGGGCCATGCTCGACCCGGTGGAGGAGTTCGGCATCAACGCGTTGCAGAACACCGTGACGGCGATGGACGCGCAGGCGCAGAAGGTCCGCAACGCCGCACAGGCGTACGAGACCTACGAAACCGGCACGACCGACGCCATCGCCTCCACGAAGGTGCCCGACTGATGGCCGACGGCAACCCGCTCGTCGCGCAGGCGAAGCAGGACGGCGACGGCCCCGGGCCGCTCACGGCCGGCAACGGCGACTACGGTTACGCCACGGGCATCGGCGTCGCCGAGTCGGCGATGGACGCGTTCAACGGCATCAAGGACGGCGACTGGGTCTCGGGCGGCCTCGGCGTGCTGAGCCTCGCGGGCGAGATCGCGGGCGCGGCGATCGACCCGTTCGGCTACCTGATGTCGTCGGTGGCGTCGTTCCTCATGGAGCACGTGCAGCCGCTGAAGGACATGCTCGACTCGGTGGCGGGCAACCCGCCCGTGATCCAGTCCTATGCGGACACCTGGGGCAACGTCGCGAAAGCCTTGCAGGACAGGCAGACCGACTACACCAACGCGGTCAAGACCGGCACCGCGGAGTGGACGGGAGACGCCGCCGACGCGTACCGCAAGGGCGCGGCGGAATGCGCGGAGGCCCTCGGCGGGGCGGCGACCGTGGCGAGCGCGATCGGCACCGTCACGATGATCATGGGCCAGGTCGTGTCGTTCGTGCGGGAGACCGTGCGGCAGCTGATCGCCGACCTGGTGGGCAAGCTGATCTCGTGGGTGATGGAGGAGGTCTTCTCCCTCGGCTTCGGCACGCCGCTGGTGGTCGCGCAGGCCGTCACGGCGATCTCCAAGTGGGGCGAGAAGATCAGCGGCCTGCTGACCAAGCTGTGCGACACGATGCGCCGGGTGTCGCCGCTGCTGGGCAAGCTGGCCGACGTCTTCGCGAAGATCATCAAGATCCTCGGCAAGCTGGCCGGCAAGGTCACGGGCCTCGACGTGATCAGCACCAAGAACATCAAGGCCGGCGGGTTCGCCCACCGCACGGGCGGTGGTGGCTCCGGAGGTGGTTCGCACCACAGCGGCACCGATGGTGACGGGGACTCGCCCGGCAGCGACGGCTCGGACAGTCCTGACGGCTCGGACGGTTCGCATTCCGGAGACTCGGACGCCGACAGTTCCCACTCCGGTGATCCGGACTCCGGCACTTCGCGGTCCGGTGACTCGAATGCCGGCAGTTCGCACTCCGGTGACTCGGACTCCACCGGCCCGCACTCCGGCGACGGGGACTCCTCGTCGTCGAGCCGGGACGGTGGCGGTCCCTCCACAAGGGACGGTTCTTCCGGCGACTCGTCGCGGCGCAGCACGGGCAACGGCACCCACGACGGCGACACGGGCGGGGCCGGTGGCGACAACTCGGCGTCGACGTTCAGCGGCGAATCCCCCTCCCACAGCAGCTCCGCGCCACACACCACCAGCGGTCCGTCCGGCGGCGGGTCGCCGAGCCACGCCGGCTCTTCGTCGAGCTCGCCGAGCCACGCGGGCAGCTCTTCACCGTCCGGCGGCGGCAGTTCCGCACCCTCGCACACGGGCGACGCTCCGAGTGCCCGCACTGGCGACGCGCCGAGCTCGTCGCACGCGGGCGGCTCGCCGTCCGGCGGCTCCGCGCCCCACAGCACCGGCGGATCCGGCAGCGGCGCCCCGGCCCACTCCGCCGGTGGCTCTTCCGGGAGCAGCTCGCCGTCTTCGCATCAGAACTCGGGCGACAACTCGACCTCGGCATCGGGCTACGCGCCGCCGAAGGTCGACGAACCCGCGCCCAGCGCACCCGCGCCGCGCACCGGCGATGGTGCTGGTGCGTCAGGTTCCACCACGCCGAACCAGCCCGTCGCGGGTGGTCTGCCGCCGCAGGGTGGTGGCGCTCCGGCAGGTTCGCCGTCGGGCGGTGCCCCCGGTGGCGCACCGGCGGCCCGGCCCGGCAGCGGCGGGGGCTGGACCGGCACGCCGGGCAGCCCGGGCGCGCGCACTCCGGAGACCTCAGGTCCGCGCACCGGCCCCGATCGCGGGCCCTCGGCGCGGCGGCCCGGTGAGGGTCCTGAGCCCTCGCCGCGACGACCCGACTCGGGTTCACCGCGCCGCCCGAGTGACCCGAACACGCGCTCACCCCAGGGCCCGGACGGCTCGCGTCGTCCGGGGGAGCCGGCGGCGGGCAGGCCGCAGCGGCCAGGTGACGCGCCCGAGCCCGTCGCGCGTGGTGGCTCGCCGACGACGACCCGCCCGGAGGCCGACAGTCCGCATCGGGCTCCTGGGGGAAAGCCCGGCGAGCGGACCCCGCACCGCGAAGGGCCGGACGACCACGCTCCCCATCACAACGAGCCGGATGACAGGGCACCTCACCACGACACCGACGGCTCAGCCGACCACCACGACAACCCCGATCACCACGGTCCGTCCGATCACCACGACAACCCCGATCACCACGGTCCGTCCGATCACCACGACAACCCCGATCACCACGGTCCGTCCGATCACCACGACACGCCCGACCACGAGGGCGGGGCGCACCACCACGACGACGAACCCCTGACGCCGGACGAGGTCAACCAGCGCCACTCCGAAAGCACACCGGCGGGCAGCTCGTACCACCGCGGCGACACGGACCTGGGCGACCTCCCCCACCGCGTGCAGCCGGATCCGGACGGGCGCTACACCGTCGACGTGCACGTGACGTCCGACGGGCACGCACGCATCGGCGACCGGCACTACACGCCGGAGGAGTTCGCCGACGTCCTGCGCCACAACGCGGACTACGACGGCCGGCCCATCCGCCTGATCGGCTGCGACGCCGGTTCCAACGATTTCGCCAACCGGCTCTCGCGCGAGCTCGACACCGACGTCATGGCGCCCACCAAGCCGGCCTGGACCGACTCGACCGGCCGGGTCTTCTCGTCCGACTACGAGATCGGCCCCGACGGCCGGATGCGGCCGCGGATCCCGCCGGACGGCGAGTGGTCCGTGCACCACCCGGACGGCACGTCGCACCACGCCGGCCAGGACGGTTTCGCGCCCGAGTCGCATCACCACGACCCGCACGACGTCGACGCCGACAGCGCGCACGCGCGGGGCGGCGACGCCAACGGGGGCGTCCCGGAGGAGGAGTTCGACCTTCCTCCGGCGACCCGCACGTACAACCCGGACTCACCGGAGTTCGACCGGCGGTTCGTGGACTGGGACCGGGCCGGCGACGCCGAGTTCACCGGCCCGCGCCATCGCGACGGCCACCCGGACATCGACTCGCCGCGCGACCTCGACGGTGTACCCGCGCGGACCAGCAACGCCGACCCGGACCCGGACGGCGTGCCACAGACGCTGCACGGCGAGCGTCCGCTGGCGGGCCACGCCGAGTACCGCGTGTCGTACGAAAACGGTGCCAGCACGCGGTTCTACACCGACGCCGACGGTCATATCACGTACGTCGAGGCCACTCCGGGCACGTCGTCGCCCAACCACAACCCCGACCTGCGCTACCCGCTGATCCCGGGCGCGCAGTACCGCGTGCCGAACTTCCACGACCCGGCGAAGTCGTGGACGTTCCACATCGACGAAAACGGCAAGCCCGACGCGATGACGGGCGACCCGAGCTTCGACGGCCGCAACGACACCTACCGCGACACCAACTCGCAGAACCGCTCCGGCGGTGAGGGCAAGGAGGCGTTCGCCGACCACCCCGAGTACGGCGACAAGTACGAGAAGGTGCGCTGGGCGGGCGGCCACCTCGCGGCCAACGAGATGGGCGGTCCGGGTGAGTACGTCAACATGCACCCGCAGATGGCGGCGTCCAACAGCGGCAACTACCGCGACGGCTGGATCCACGAGGCTTCGTGGCGCAACCAGGAGACAGAGCTCGGGAAATTCGCGAACACCGAGGGCCAGGACATCCAGAACTACCAGGTCGCCATGCACGGCGACAGCAACGGCGTGCCGGAGAGCGTCACGATGCGCTGGCAGGAAGTGGTCTACAAGACTGACGCCAACGGGCACGTCGTCCTGGAGAACGGGAAACCCGTCGAGATCTCGCGCGTGACCAAGGAGCGCGAGTTCCCGAACAACCCCGCGGACATCAACTTCGGAAAGAACAGGCAGTACAGTGACCGATCCCGTTCCCGCTGAAATCGCGACGGCACTGGGGAACGCGGCACCGCCCGGGTGGGCCGAGATCGTGCTCACGGTGTCGGCGACCGTGGTGGCCAACGACTTCGCGCTGCAGGTGCGGATGCGCGACGGCTCCCCCGGCTCGATGGAGCTGCCCGCCCCGGTGAAGGCCGCGTTCCGCGCCCTGCGCGACGAGATGTACGAACCCGGCCGCGGCACGTGGTTCTCCGCGAAGGTCGTGCTGCGCCCGGATTCCCCGCCGGAGTTCACCTACGACCTCGACGGCGACCCGAACTGGTGGCCGCCCTTGCATCCCAGCGCGTTCACGCGTGATCTGGAGGCCTACCCGCGCGACGACGAGCACGTGCCGGCGTGGCTGCGGAAGCTGCTCGACGAGGGCGGCGAGCAGGAGCGCCTGCGGGCCCAGGAGTGACCGCGGGGCCCGTGCCATGATGGGCCCGCCCGAAAAGTCCGAACGATCAGGAGGACACGACCGATGCCGTTCAAGTGGCCGGAGCTGGACCCGATCCAGCAGAACGAGCTGCTGGGTGAGATCACCACGGCCGTGGTCGAAGCCCTGCCGCCGGGCTGGCAGCAGGTGATGATCGACTACCGCATGGTCGGCCGCAACGTCGATGTGGCCGTCGGCGTGAAGGACCCCAGTGGCACGTTCCGCCCGTGGGACCCGCCGGTCGATGTGTGGAAGATGTTCCAGCGCCTGCGCGGCGGGATGTACACCGAGGGCGAGGGGACGTGGTTCTCCGCGCGCTTCGGCATCGAGCCGCCGAGCCGGTTCACGATCCAGTACAACTGGCGCAACGAGCCGGACTTCGACCCGTATCCGGCCGCGGAGCAGTTCGCGATCGAGCAGGAGCGGTTCCCCCGCACCGAGGAGTTCATGCCCGACTGGTTCCGCGAGCGGCTCGCCGCCGCCGGCAACTGACACCACCCCGGGGAGACGCATTGAGCCAACCGCCGGTACCCCTGAGCCCGGCGCAGCAGCAGGACCTCGTCCAGCGGATCGGCCAGGCGTGCGCCTCGGCCGTGCCGCCGGGGTGGCGGCAGCTGCGGGTCGAGTACCGGGCCGTGGGGCGGCACGTCGAGGCCGACGTCGTCACCACGGCCCCGGACGGGCGCGACTACCCGGCCCGCCCCCACCCCGAGGCCGTCCGCCTCCTTTCCGTCCTCCGCGGCGGCATGTACCTCCGCGGCCGCGGCACCTGGCTCAGCGCGACGCTCCTGTTCACCCCTCAGCACCCACCCCGGCTCGACTTCCGCCCGGACGTCGAGCCGGTCTGGCGCCGGCCGCCCCCGCAACTCGGCTTCCAGGACGAGCTGCGGTTCTTCCCGCGCTCGGAGGCCTTCATCCCGCCTTGGCTGCGGACCCGCGCGGGGCTGCCGCCGCTCCCGGCGCCGTGGACGCCGGACACGCCACCGCCCCCGCCCGACCGCGCGCCGGCTCCGCAACCGAGCCCGGTCGCGGTGCCTCCACCCGTCGCGCCGACACCCCACGCCCGCACACCCGCCCCGCAGGACAACGCCACCGCGGTACCGGCGAGCGGGGTCGTAAACGCCACCGCGCCAGTACCGGCGGCCACAGCAGCTGCGCAAGAAGCCACCGCAGCACCGCAGAGCGCCGCACCGCCGCCCGTTGTGCCGGCGTCGCACGCCGACGCACCTGCCGCACCGCGACAGGATGCCGCCACTCCGGCGCCGACGGACGGAAGCGCAGCCCCCACCTCGCCGCAGGAGAACCCCGCCGTCGCACATCCGGCGAGCGGGGGCACCCCCGCGGCCCAGCAGCAGGGCTCGACCGCACCAGTGCCGGCGGCTGAAGAAGCAGCCGTCGCAACGCCGGCGGACACCGCTGAACCGTTGCCGGAAGGTGCCGCCGTGCCGTCCGCGGAAGCGGCCGGCCCCGTCGCACCGGCTGAGCCCGGCGTCGCGGATCCGCCGGCGACGACGGCGGCCGAGATGCGGACGCCGCGGGTCTACGACGGGCTCGACGAGGCCGGGCGGCCCGTGGTGGAGCGGGAGGCGCTGCCCGAGGCGGAGCGCGAGCGGGTGCTGGCCTACCTCGAGTCCGCGCCCGCGGTGTTGGCGTCGCGGAGTTTCGACGTCGACGCGTTCGACCCGGGCCGCGTGGACGTGGTGCCGTTGACGTTTCGGACCGATGGCAGCTGGGTGTGGCCCGGCGCCGTCGCGTACTACTTGCGGGAGCACGCCGTGACGCCGGACCCCGAGTTGCTGAGCCACATTCGCGGGCGGCGGTTCGAGGTGCCCGAGGTCGGGGAGCCTGCGCGGGAGCTGGCGCTGGCGGCGGTCACCGGGGAGCAACCAGTCCACTGAGGACGGTCACGGGACGATGGTGAACCCGGCGTCGGCGAGGGCGGCCTCGACCTCCTTGCAGTGTTCGGGTCCGCGGGTTTCCAGGGCGAGCGCCACGTCGACCTCGCCGAGGGCGAGGCTGCCGGAGATGCGGGAGTGCTCGACGTCGAGGACGTTGGCGCCGAGCTCCTTCACGCACGTCAGCACGGAGACGAGCGAGCCGGGCCGGTCGGGCACGCGCAGGTGGAGCTTGAGGTAGCGGCCGCCGGCCGTCATGCCGTGCTGGATGATCTGCTGGAGCAGCACGGGGTCGACGTTGCCGCCCGACAGGATCGCCACCACCGGCGGCTCGAAGGCGCCCGGGTGCTGCATCAGCGCGGCTACGGTCGCGGCGCCGGCGGGCTCGACCACAAGCTTGCGCCGCTCGAGGCAGAGCAGCACCGCGCGGGACAGCGACTCCTCGCTGACCGTGACGACGTCGTCGACCAGCGAAGACACGTGCGCGTAGCTGACCGGGCCAGGCTCGCCGACCGCGATCCCGTCGGCCATCGTGTGCAGCTCGCCCAGGCGCACGGGCGAGCCGGCGGCCAGCGAAGGCGGGTACGCGGCGGCGGCCTCGGCCTGCACGCCGACCACGCGGATGTCGGGCCGCAGTCCCTTCACCGCAGCCGCGACGCCCCCGACGAGGCCGCCACCGCCCGTCGCCACGAGCACGGTCTTCGCGCCAGGCACCTGCTCCAAGATCTCCAGGCCGACGGTGCCCTGCCCGGCGATCACGTCGACGTGGTCGAACGGGTGGATGAACACCGCCCCGGTGCGCTCGGAGAACGCGATGGCTTCGGCGAGCGTCTCTTCGAGGACGGCGCCGTGGAGGTGCACGTCGGCGCCGTAGCCGCGAGTGGCCGCGAGTTTCGGCAGGGGCGCGCGCAGCGGCATGAAGACCGTCGACGAGATCCCCAGCAGCGACGACGCCAGCGCCACGCCCTGCGCGTGATTGCCGGCGCTGGCCGCGACGACGCCGCGGGCGCGTTCCTCCCGGGTGAGGCCGTGGATGCGGGTGTAGGCGCCACGGATCTTGAACGAGCCGGTGCGCTGCAGGTTTTCGCACTTGAGGTAGACCGGGCCGCCGTGTAGGCGCCGCAGGTCACGGGCGTGTTCCATGGGGGTCACCCTGGTGATGCCCTCGAGGAGCTTGCGCGCCTCCTCGATCCGCTCGATGCTGACCAGTTCCATAGGTCGCGATGATGCCACCGACGGATGGCCGAGGTGCCACCGCCGCGGGACCGGTACTCTGATAACGGCAACCACACGTGATCAGGGAGTGCGACCATGGCCCGCGCGAAAAACGCGACGACCGCCGGCGGGTCGCGCGCGACCCGTTCGGCCGGAGTCCTGCCCCTCGTGCTGGGCGTCGCCTCCGCCGTCGCGCTCACCGGCGCCGCCTACTTCACCGTCGACGCCGCCGGCTGCGGCGCGCACCCCCAATACATCCGCCACGACAACCACGTCGAGCTCGTCGGCGGCTGCATCGACGGCTCCGAGCTCCCGCCGGCGCCTGCCGAGCAGCAGGAGGCCGTGCACCACTCCCTCCACACGGCGGGTCCGCAGCCGAGCAGCTACCGGCCCTGACCGGTCCAGACCTGCCCGATCCCGACCCCGCGGCCGATCATCGGCGCGGGGTTTTGTGTATGTGCGGGTCCGTGTGCGCAGCAGAAACCCCCGCACCGAGTGGCGCGGGGGTTTCTGAGGGGCGAGCTCAGCCCAGCGCGGCCGTGAGGTCGGCGACCAGGTCGGTGCCGTCCTCGATGCCGACGGAAAGCCGCAGCAGGTCATCCGGGACCTGGAGCGTGGAACCCGCCGTGGAGGCGTGGGTCATGCGGCCCGGGTGTTCGATGAGCGACTCGATGCCACCCAGGGACTCGGCCAGGATGAAAAGCTTGGTGCGCGACGCGACCTCCAGCGCGGCCTGCTCGCCGTCGGCGTGGCGGAAGGACACCATGCCGCCGAAGCGACGCATCTGCTTGGCCGCGACCTCATGGCCGGGGTGCTCGGGCAGGCCCGGGTAGTAGACCTTCGAGACCTTCGGGTGCTTGGCGAGCGTCTGCACGATCAGCTCGGCGTTGTCGCTGTGCCGCTCCATGCGCAGGGCCAGCGTCTTCAGGCCGCGCAGCGTCAGCCACGCGTCGAAGGGACCGGGGACGGCGCCGGCCGCGTTGCGGAGGTAGAAGAGCTGCTCGCGGACCTCGTCCTCGTTGGTGAGCACGGCCCCGCCGACGACGTCGGAGTGGCCGCCGAGGTACTTGGTCGTGGAGTGGACCACGATGTCGGCGCCGAGGGCCAGCGGCGTCTGCAGGTACGGCGTGGCGAAGGTGTTGTCGACGACCAGGCGCGCGCCCGCGTCGTGGGCCACGCCGGCCAGAGCCGCGATGTCGGCGATGCCGAGCAGCGGGTTGGTGGGCGTCTCGCACCAGATCAGCTTGGTCTCGGGCCGCAGCGCGGCGCGGACCTCGTCGACGTTGGCCAGGTTCGCGACGGTGTGCTCGATGCCCCAGAGACTCAGCACCTTGTCGATCAGGCGGAACGTGCCGCCATACGCGTCGTTGCCCAGCACCAGGTGGTCGCCCGGGCGCAGCGTCGTGCGCAGCACCGCGTCCGACGCCGCCATGCCGGACGCGAACGCCAGCGCGTGCCGAGCGCCCTCCAGCGAGGCCAGGGCCTGCTCCAGCGCGCTGCGGGTGGGGTTCGCCGTGCGCGAGTACTCGTAGTCACCCTCACGAGTGCCGCCGACACCGTCCTGCGCGTAGGTCGACGTCTGGTAAATAGGCACGATGACGGCGCCCGTCCGCGGATCGGGCTGCTGCCCGGCGTGGATGGCGCGTGTTTCGAAACCCAGCACGGAGTAGTCGTCGACCATGGTTCCAGGGTACGGCCCGGTACCGACAATCCCGCCAGGTGGGACGGAATTCACGCCGGCCCGGACCTGTCGTCGCAGGTCCCGCCGATGCGGTCCCCCAGTGCGCCGGTGGGACCGTTCGTCACCAGCCCTGTTGCGGAGGGTAGGTGCCCGGGTACTGCGGCTGCGCCGGCGCGCCGAGTCCGACCCACTGCTGGGTGGGCTTGACGATCGCGAGGACCAGCGTGGCCACCGGCGGGATGAGCCCGACGATCGCGCCGGCGATGCCCACGCCCAGGAACTCGGCCGACGAACCGAGAGCGGTGGCGCCGGCCGCGGTCAGGATCAACGAGATCACGGAGAACGCGATCGAGACGCCGCAGCCGATGATCACGCACATCCGGCCCGCGGGTTTGTGCATGATCAGCGCGATGGCGCCGTAGAGCAGGAGACCGGCAAGCGCCAGATCAACGACCAGCGAGACGATGAAGAGCACCTCGGTACCGCGCAACGTCGACAGCCCGACGATCGAGCCGACCACCCCCATCAGCGCGACGATGCCACCGAGGATCGCCAGGACGGCCGCGGTGATCGCGGTGCCGCCGCTCGGCTTCTGCTGGAGCACGCCCGGACCACCCGGGTACGCGGGGAAGGGCTGGCTGGGCTGGCCGTACCGCTGGGGATACTGGCCGGGCACCGGCTGCGGTCCCGAGTACGGCGGCCCCGGCATCGGTTGCGGACCGGAGTACGGCGCCGGCTGCTGGCCCGGGTACGGCTGACCGTAGGGCTGCTGGCCGGCGAAGGGCTGCGGACCGGACGGCTGCTGGCCGTACGGCTGCTGCGGATTCTGCCCCTGGCCGGGGTTCTGGGGATAGCTCACGGAAGTCCTCGGGAATCCGGCCCCCACCGGCTGCGGGGAGAGGTACCCGTATCGTGCCAGGCCGGAGACGTTTTCGGGGCGAGAATCACCACTGTCAGGGCACGTACGCCCGGTACCTGAGATACGAGAACGTCGGCCGCAGCGCCGCCAGCACCAGGATGAGCGGCGCCAGCACCACCAGCACGGCCCGGTCGACGGCCGTGAAGCCGTTCAGCGTGAACACGACCTCGAAGTAGGCCGCGTAGCTGCCGTTGCCGAGCGTCGGCTCCAGCAGGATCGCGCCGATGGCGAAAACCGCGCCGAGGATCAGCAGCACGGCACCGGCGGTGGCGCGGAAGATCGTGGCGAGCGCGCCGACGAGCAGGAAGAGGCCGGCACCCAAGTAGCCGCCGAGATCCACGAGTGTCCACACAGGAAGGTCACCGAGGCTGAACCCCGAAGGGATGTCGATGAACAAGGTCACCGGCAAGTAGCCCGCCGCCCCGGCCGCCACGAGCCCCAGCAGCGCCGCAACCAACGCCGTCGCCCCCGACGGCCGGCCGCGCCGCACAGGCGGTTCCCCGTGCGCGGGACCTGACCGCTGCTGCGCTGGAGATCCGTGCGGGCCGCTCAACTCTGCTCCCCCTCGGGCCGAAGGCGAAAACGAACGGCTCACCCTAGCCCGGAAATCGCGATCATGGACGAGAAATGGCGAAGCGATGAAGAATCAGTGCCCGTTCCGTCCAGGTGGGGTAATGGTTCGAGGTCAGGAGGGGTGTTACCGAAAAACAGCATTTCTCAATTTTTCGCAAAGACCCGCTGTGTGGGTGACGGGGCGCTGCACAGCGGGTGCTGTGCTCCCGGAGCGCAACGGGAGAATCGCCCACAGTGGGGAACACAGTGGGGAAATGGCCCGCGAAGCCTGGGCGGAGCCGGCTTGAGCAGGTGGGCTCGCGATACCGATCAGTATTCGACGAGCGGCCTTGAGTATCTGATCCGCAACGCCACTCTCGACAGCGAGCCCCACCGCATCGCGAAACCGAACAGCCCCGAGAGTCACGCCGACGGCGCAGACGACCGTTACGACAGAACTCAGTGGCTCGCCACGACTTCGCACAACGCACCCCACAACTTCGGCCATCGACAGCAAGCTCGGGCGGTCCAGAACGGCCGCGGCCGACTTCGCAGCGCAGGCCGGGACGCGAAGCAGACTCCGCGGACGGTCGGGTGCCGACGCGATGAAGGCCCGCAAAGCTCGGCAGTCCGCCACCGCGCGGCGCGGGGTGGGCGCCGGCCGCGGCGACTTGCGAACTGGCGGCCCGCAGTCATTGCCCGGCGGCGGCGCGGCGGGCGGAGCCGGAACGACGTCGCCCTCAGCACAACCGCCGCCGTGGGCGCGGCACCGCAAAGACGATCGTGAGTCACCTGAGAACGGGCAGGCCGCAGTGACTGCGGGCGGCGGTGCGAAGGCGACCCCGCTGCAGAGCCAAAGAGCCGCCGGACGGCAAAAGGCCCCTTCGATGCCGGGCACCGAAGGGGCCTTTCACGCGAAGCTCAGCTGGTCACCACTGCTGTTGCTGCGGCGGCTGACCGTAGCCCGGGGGCTGCTGACCGGGCGGGGGGCCGTACCCAGGGGGCGGCTGCTGGCCGGGCTGGCCGTAGCCGGGGGGCGGGCCGTAGCCCGGAGGGGGCTGCTGGCCATAGCCGGGCTGGCCGGGCTGGGGCTGGCCCGGCTGCGGGAAGCCACCGCTGCCGGGCTGTTCGCCGGGCTGGCCGTAGCCGTGCTGCGGGGGCTGGCCGTAGCCGCCGGGCTGCGGGAAGCCGCCGCTGCTCGGGTTGGGCGTGCCGGGCTGCTGGCCGAAACCGGGCTGCCCGAACGAGGGCTGCTCGCCCGGCTGGCCGAAGCCCGGCTGCCCAGGTTGACCCGGCTGACCGCCGAAGCCCGGCTGACCGAAGCCCTGCTGCGGCTGGCCGAAGGGGCCCGGCTGGCCGAAGCCGCCGGCGCCACCCGCGGGGCCGCCGAAGCCGCCCGCGTCGCCCGGGGTGCCGCCGCCGAGGCCGACGAACTGCGCGGTGGGCGGGATCAGGCCAAGGAGACCGACGATGAAGATCAGGATGCCGAAGATGAGCGTCGGCATGCCGATGCTGTCGGCGCCGTTGCGGCCGGCCTGGTCGAGGAGCTCCTGGTTCGGCGTGGAGCCGGCGATGAGCAGAACGCCGAAGACGCCCAGCAGCACGCCGCCCACGGCGACCACGATGGGCACGATCTTCTTGATACCGCCGCCGAGGCGGCCGGCCAAGATGAGCCCGGCGCCGCCAGCGATCGAGACGACCGCGCCGACCAGGACCATGATCACGTAGAACCAGATGGCGCCGGGCGAGGCGAGGCCGGACTGACCGAGCAGTTCGTCGACCTTCGCGTCACCGGCCGTCTGGCGGGCCCGGTCGAGGCTGGACGAGTATTCGCTCGCGTCGCCCATGTACAGGAACGACCAGATCAGCGACAGCACGCCCAGCAGCGCCACGACGCCACCGGCGATGAAGCCGTACATGCTGTTGCCGCCACCGGACGCGACGGGCGCGGCGCCGAAAGCCGGCGGCGCTCCGAAACCGCCCGGCTGACCCGGCTGCCCGGGCTGACTCGACTGACCGAAACCGCCCTGCGGCGGGGCACCGAAGGCACCCTGGCCCTGGTCGAACCCGCCCGGGGCACCGAAGCCCTGGGACTGGCCCGGCTGGCCGAAGCCACCAGGAGCACCCGGAGCACCGGGCTGTCCCCCGAAGCCCTGCTGGCCGAACCCGCCACCCATGGCAGCGGGGTTGTCGGCCGCGCTCGGCGGCGGAGAATACGGGATGGCCGGCGGCTGCGAGCCGGGCGGGACGAGCTGCGTCGACTCGGCGCCGAAGTGGCTTTCGCCGCCGGCGTTCGCGTCACCGGGCCGCACGACTTGCGTGGGCTCGGGGGCTTCGCCGAACAGTCCGCCTTCGCCCGAAGACGGGGCCGGCGAGTACGGCTGGCCCGGCTGGACCACCTGGGTCGGCTCCGACGCGCCGAAAGGACTGTCCTGCTGAGGTGTGGGACCACTCGGTGGGCCCTGCGGCGGCTGCTCGCCGCCGTCCCCGGGCTGGTTCGGTGGCTGCGGAGCACTCATGTGGGTCTTGAACCCCCTTGACGAGGACGCGAAAAAGTTCTATCGCGCCCACGCTATCGGATAGCGGGGCAGGGCGCTCGGAACGCCCCGGCCCGCGTAGCACGTTTACCAATCCGGCCGGAAGTGGGCGGGAACCTGACCGGAAGTGCCGCATCCGGCAACCATCCCCGCCGTGACTGTGGTCGGATTGGTATCAGAGAGCGCGGTGTCGCCAGTTACCGCCCGGCGAGGAACCCGAGCAGATCGTGCCTGGTGACGACGCCCGCGGGCTTGCCGTCGATCAGGACCAACGCGCCGTCCGCGCCCTCGAGTGCCTTCATCGCGGAGCCGACCTGTTCGCCGGCGCCGATCGTCGGCAGCGGCGGCGACATGTGCGTCTCGAGCTTGTCGGCGAGCTGCGCCTTGCCGGTGAACAGCGCGTCGAGCAGGTCGCGCTCGTTGACGGCACCCACGACCTCGGCGGCCATGACCGGCGGCTCCGCGCTGACCACGGGCATCTGGCTCACGCCGAACTCCGACAGGATCGCGACGGCCTCGGCCACGGTCTCGTTCGGGTGCGTGTGCACCAGGCTGGGCAGGGAGCCACTCTTCTTGGTGAGCACGTCGCCCACCGTCGCGCCCGAGGAATCGGGCGGGAGGAAGCCGAAGGACGACATCCAGTCGTCGTTGAAAACCTTGGTGAGGTAGCCGCGGCCGCCGTCGGGCAGGAGGACCACCACGACGTCGTCCTCGGTCAAGCTCTCGGCGAGCTTCAGCGCGGCGGCGACGGCCATGCCGCACGAGCCGCCGACCAGCAGGCCCTCTTCCATCGCGAGGCGGCGGGTGGTGTCGAACGAGTGCGCGTCGGAGATCGGGATGATCCGGTCGGCGATGCCGCGGTCGTAGGTCTCGGGCCAGAAGTCCTCGCCCACGCCCTCGACCAGGTACGGCCGGCCACTGCCGCCGGAGTAGACGGAGCCCTCGGGGTCGGCGCCGACGACCTGCACGCGGCCGTCGCTGGCCTCCTTGAGGAAGCGGCCGGTGCCGGAGATCGTGCCGCCGGTGCCGACGCCGGCGACGAAGTGCGTCACCTTGCCCTCGGTCTGGCGCCAGATCTCGGGGCCGGTGGAGAGGTAGTGGCTCTCCGGGTTCGCGGGGTTGGCGTACTGGTTGGGCTTCCAGGCGCCGTCGATCTCGCGGACGAGGCGGTCGGAGACGTTGTAGTAGGAGTCGGGGTGCTCGGGCGCCACGGCCGTCGGGCACACGACGACGCGGGCACCGTACGCCCGCAGGACGTTGCGCTTGTCCTCGCTCACCTTGTCCGGGCAGACGAACACGCACTTGTAACCCTTGCGCTGCGCGACCATGGCCAGGCCCACGCCGGTGTTGCCCGACGTCGGCTCCACGATCGTGCCGCCCGGCTTGAGGGCGCCCGACGCCTCGGCGGCCTCGATCATCCGCAGCGCGATGCGGTCCTTCACGCTGCCGCCCGGGTTCACGTACTCGACCTTGGCGAGCACCAGCGGCTTGAGCCCCTTGGTGAGGGAGTTCAGCTTGACCAACGGGGTGTTCCCCACGAGGTCGACGATGTGCTCGGCGTACTCCACGACTGCGCTCCTGCCCTTCTGCGCCGGATCTCGGCGGCCAGGCCCAGCCTAAACGCTGGGCCTGCGGCGCTGTCCACTCAGGCGGACCGCCCGATAGTGGTCCGCGTCGCCTTCGGCTTTGCCGGAGGCGGGATAAGCGGCACTATGGTGAGCAACCGCTTAGTGCCGCCGACCCGAGGAAGTGTCACGCCATGCCCGAAGCCGTCATCGTCTCCACCGCTCGCTCCCCGATCGGCCGTGCCGCCAAGGGCTCGCTGGTCAGCATGCGCCCCGACGACCTCGCCGTGCAGATGATCCGCGCGGCGCTCGACAAGGTGCCGCAGCTGGACCCCGCCGACATCGACGACCTGATGCTCGGCTGCGGTCTGCCCGGTGGCGAGTCCGGGTTCAACATGGGCCGCGCGGTGGCCGTCGAGCTCGGTTACGACCACCTGCCCGGCTGCACGATCACCCGGTACTGCTCCTCCAGCCTCCAGACCACCCGCATGGCGATGCACGCGATCAAGGCCGGCGAGGGTGACGTCTTCATCTCCGCGGGCGTCGAGACGGTGTCGCGCTTCGCGAAGGGCAGCTCGGACTCCTGGCCCGACACGCACAACCCGCTCTTCGCCGACGCCGAAACGCGCACGAAGACCACGGCGGAGTCGGGCACGGACAGCTGGACCGACCCGCGCACGGAGGGGAACCTCCCCGACGTTTACATCGCGATGGGCCAGACCGCCGAGAACCTGGCGCGGCTCAAGGGCATCACGCGCGAGGAGATGGACGAGTTCGGCGTGCGCTCGCAGAACCTCGCGGAGAAGGCGATCGCCGACGGCTTCTGGGCCAAGGACATCACGCCGGTCACCCTCCCCGACGGCACCGTCGTGTCCAAGGACGACGGCCCCCGCGCCGGCGTGACCATCGAGGGCGTCTCCGGCCTGAAGCCCGTGTTCCGCCCCGATGGCCGCGTCACCGCCGGCAACTGCTGCCCGCTCAACGACGGCGCCGCCGCGGTGATCGTCATGTCCGACACCAAGGCACGCGAGCTCGGCCTCACGCCGCTGGCCCGCATCGTGTCGACGGGCGTCACGGGCCTGTCGCCGGAGATCATGGGCTACGGCCCGGTCGAGGCCTCGAAGCAGGCCCTGGCCCGCGCCGGGATGTCCATTTCGGACATCGACCTCGTCGAGATCAACGAGGCGTTCGCCGCTCAGGTCATCCCGTCCTACCGCGACCTCGGCATCGACCTCGACCGCCTCAACGTCAACGGCGGCGCCATCGCGGCCGGCCACCCGTTCGGCATGACGGGGGCGCGGATCACGTCGACGCTGATCAATTCGCTTCAGCACCACGACAAGCAGTTCGGGCTGGAGACCATGTGCGTCGGCGGTGGGCAGGGAATGGCAATGGTGCTGGAGCGCCTTTCCTGAGGTCGAGCGCATTTTCTGAAATATGGACAGAAGAAGGGCCGCTCGCGACAGTTTCGCGAGCGGCCCTTCGTCGTGCAAAGCCAGTCAGTGCAGCGGCGCCACCGGCACCGCGGCTGCGGCGTCGTCCGAGCCGGTGGGCGGGGGCGACGGAATGAAGCGCTTGTTCGGCAGGAAGGCGGCGGGCACCAGGCACACGGCGAGGATCACCGTGGCGATCAGGAACGGCGTCGCGAAGGCGCCGGCGGCAAGGGCGGACGCGGCGGTGTGCGTGGCGGGGTTCAGGGTGGCCGCGGTGGCGGCCAGCTGGCCCTGGTTCGTCGGGACGCCGAAACGCGAGCCGAGCAGGGCGGCGAGCACGATGGACATGATCGCGGAGCCGATGGCGCCCGACGTCTGCTGCAGGATGCTCGTGGTGGTCGAGGCCTTGGCCATGTCCTCGGAGCGCAGCGTCTGCAGGGCGGCTGACGTGATCGGCATCATCGTGCAGCCCATGCCGAGGCCCATGACGAACGCGGCCGAGAGCAGGAGCGCGTACGGCGTGGTCGACGTGACCTGCGTGAACGGCACCATGCCCACCACGATCAGCGCCAGGCCCGGCAGCACGATGCGACGGGCGGCGAACTTGTCGAACAAGCGCCCCGCGATCGGCATCATGATCATCGCGCCGAAGCCCTGCGGCGCGAGCAGCAGGCCCGCGTGCAGCGCGGATTCGCCGCGCACCAGCGTGAAGTACGTGGGCAGCAGCAGCATCGCGCCGAAGAAGCCCATACAGAACACCGAAAGCGTGATCATCGAGACCGAGAACGTCCGGTTCTTGAACAGGCCCAGGTCCATCAACGGGTCCGCCACCCGCAGCGCGCGCAGCACGAAGCTCACTAGCAGCACGATGCCCGCGAGCGCCGGCAGCCACACCTCGATCGCGGTGACCGTGCCCGTGGACGGGATGCGCGAGACGCCGAAGATCAGGGCCGCGAGGCCCGGCGACACCATCAGCAGGCCCGCGAAGTCGAAGCGGCCCGACTTCGTCGCCTTGTCCTTCGGCAGCAGGCGCAGCGCGAGCACGAACGCGATGACGCCGATCGGCACGTTGATGTAGAAGATCCAGCGCCAACTCACGGCGTCGACGAGCCAGCCGCCGAGGATCGGGCCGCAGATCGGACCCAGCAGCATCGGCACGCCGAGCACGGACATCACGCGCCCGATGCGCTGCGGACCCGCCGTGCGCGTCAGGATGGTCATGCCCGCGGGCATGAGCATGCCGCCGCCGAGCCCCTGCACGACCCGGAAGAGGATCAGCGACTCGACGTTCCAGGCCAGCCCCGCCAGCATCGACCCGATCAGGAATGTGCCGATGGCGAGCAGGTACAACCGCTTGGTGCCGAAGCGATCCGACGCCCAGCCCGTGATCGGGATGACCGTGGCCAGCGCGAGCATGTAGCCCGTGGCGACCCACTGGATCGTGTCGAACGACGTGGAGAACTGGATCGTGAGCTTCTGCAGCGCGACGTTGACGACCGTGGTGTCGAGGATCGCCATGATGGCGCCGAGCACCACCACGGAGGCGATCTTGAGCACGCCGCGGTCGAGTTTGTCGTCGAGCCCGGCGGCGCCCGGCGCGGCCGGACTCGGTTGTGCGGACATGCGGCGGACCATCCCCATCGTCAGAGAGCAAAAGGACGCGCAAGCCCCAGGATGAATCCCCTTGCGCGACGTCGCCGAGGCTAGAGGACGCCACCGACAAAAAGCCATCGATTTCGCCCGAAGCAAGACGTAGACGACTTTTCGCCTTCTCCACCCGCCCGCGGAAAGTCCTCCACCGGCAGCGTTTCGGCCGGGAATTGGCGCCGCACAAGCACTCTGCGTACGCACTCCGTCGCGCGAAGAGCGATTTTCCCGGGTACAGAACGCGTGCACAGAAAAGGCGCCCCGTAGTACACGGAGCGCCTTCTCGGGAGTCCTGCGCGAATACTAGTCGCGCAGGTAGGACAACAGCCGCAGGATCTCGAGGTACAGCCACACCAGCGTGGTCATGAGGCCGAAGGCCGCGAACCACGCCCACTTGGCCGGCATCCCCGACCGGATCATGCGGTCGGCCTGGTCGAAGTCGAGCAGGAAGCTGAACGCGGCGATGCCGATGACCACCAGGCTGAAGATGATCGCGATCGGCCCGCCGTCGCGCAGCGGGTTGAAGCCGAAGAACAGCGCGGTGACCAGGTTGACCAGCATCAGGATCACGACGCCGCCCAAGGCGCCGACGATCCACTTGGTCAGCTTCGGCGTGACCTTCACGGCGCCGGTCTTGTAGACCACCAGCATCGCGATGAACACACCCGCCGTGCCGATCAGCGCCTGCAGCGCAATGCCCGGGTAGACGAGCTCGAAGAGCCCGCTGAGCGCGCCGAGGAAAATACCCTCCGCGGCCGAGTAGGCCAGCGTGAGCGGACCGCTCGCCTTCTGACCGAAGATGATCACCAGCGAGAGCACCAGCCCGACGATCAGGCCGCCGAACAGCGCGCCGAGCAGCGGACCGCTCATGCCGGTGACACGGCCGAGCGTGTCGGTCACCAGCTGGGTCTGGGCCCAGAGGGCCGTGAGGACGCCGAACACCAGGGCGGTGCCCAGCGAAAGGCCGGTCTTGACGACGACGTCGTCGACCGTCATCGGCCGGTCGGCGGAACCGGCGGCGATCTGCCCGGGACCGTAGCCGGGCACACCACCCTGGCCCTGCGGAGTGCCGTAGGGCCGCTGGTCGAAGCCCACGTTCGGCCCGTACTGCCCTGAAGCGGCCGAACCGCGGGACAGGTTGCGGAACGCCGGGTTGCTACTGGAACGCACCTGATCCTCCTGGATCTGCTGGCACCTTGCATGGGGTTCAACGACCGCTCGGGCCTGCTGGTTCCCGTCGAGGCGGTCGAGTAAAGGAGACTTTACCCTTTTGCCCGATCAGGGGGACCGGCCCGCGCTGGGCTACACCGTATGCGACTGAGATCACGACCGTTCACCGCAGGTCACCCGATAGCCCCTAGACAATCCGGGTGATCAGCCGCGAACCTTCACTTCGCGTGTTCGGGATGTGACCGAAGGCGTGTCGGGGCGTTGTTCGATCGTGTGACCTGCGTCGACGCAAAGGCGTCACTGCAGAGCATGTTGAAGGAGTCAACACACCATGGGGTGGTCTTCACGCCCGCGCGCTCGCCTGCGCGCGGCCGCCGGTCTGGTCGCCACGGCCGTGCTCGGCGCACTCTCCCTCACCGCAATCGGCCAGACCGCCGCCGACGCCGCGACCCAGCAGGGCATCGGGGTCGAGGTCCCGGCGCAACGGTTCGACAACAAGGATCACAGCGGCAACTGGCTCGGGTCCTACCTCGTCGCCGGCAAGCAGGTGTTCTGCGTCAGCTTCCAGCTGAAGGCGCCGGACTCGAACGAGAAGTACAAGCCCGGCGACAAGCTGCTCACCAAGTGGGGCGACGAGATCCCCGCCGACAAGGCGGGGAACATCTCGTACCTGCTGCTGCGCTACGGCGACACCAAGGACGCGAACGTAGCCGCCGCGCTCGCGCACCTGCTGCACTCGTGGACCTCCGCGCCGCGGCCCGGGCACGACGACCTCAACGAGGCGCTGCCCGCGGACAAGATCGGCTACGACATCGCCATGCACCTGCAGGGACTCAAGGACAAGGCCCCCGTGGCGTACGACGACGTCGCCAAGCTGACCGCCGACGCCGAGGCCAACCGCGGTCCGTGGACGGCTTCGGTCACGCCGCCGAAGGAGGACCAGCACCTCGGCACCGCGGCGACCTGGACGGTCACCGTGAAGAACGCCAAGGGCACCGGTGTCCCGGACGTCGCGGTGAAGCTCGACGCCACCGACGCGACGCTCACCACCGGCACCGGCTCCGACTCGCAGGATGACGCCCAGGCCACCGACACGGCCAGTGGCAGCGCGACCGTGCAGGGCGCGCGGACGGAGACCACGCTCAAGACCGGCGCCGACGGCACGATCTCGGTGCAGCTCACGCCGACCGGCGACCAGCCGAAGCTCGCGACGTCGCTCTCGGCCCCGGCCGACCGGCCCTACGTGCAGAACCCGGTGAACACCGGCATCCAGAACGTGGTGTCCACCGGCGGCGAGAAGACCCTGACCGCGGAAGGCGTCGTGGCCGTCGCGAAGCCGGGCAAGGTCCAGGTGACCAAGACCGACGCGAAGACCGGCAAGGGTATCGGCGGCGCGACGCTGCGGATCACGGGGAAGGACAAGAAGTCCGCCGCCACCGGGCAGGACGGCAAGCCGCTCGACGGCCCCGACGGGCAGCCCGTGGTCGTCACGACCGCCGGCGACACCGGCGCGGTCACCGTGGACGATCTGCTGGCGCCGCAGGACATCTGCGTGGTCGAGGTGAACCCGCCGCCGGGCTACGAGAACGCGTTCGACCCGAAGAACCCGCCCTCGGTGTGCGGCTCGCTGAAGCCGGGCGACACACTGGCGCTCACCGTCGCCAACACACCGAACGAGGTTCCCCACGCGATCCCCGCGGGCGACCAGCCGGTGGCGATGGCGAAGGGTGCCGTCGAGACGAGCTTCTCCACGCCGGGGCTGATCGGCCTCGCGGTGCTCGCGCTCGTCGGTTCGGGTCTGGTCGGGTTCGCCGCGCGGCGCGCGTCCCGGAGGTAGTGAGAGCGGAACGGGTATGGCACGCAAAAGCCGGTTGATCACCGGTTTCGTCCTCGGCGCGGCGAGCGTTCTCGTGGTGTCGCTCGCCACCGTCGTGATCAGCGCACCCCCGGTGGCGGTGGTGGCCGGCAGTGCTCAGCCGGCCACCACCGCCTTCGCGGGTTTGCGGCCGGCCGCGCCTTCGGAGGCGCCTTCTTCGGCACCTCCTTCACTACCTCCTTCACCACCGTCGTCCACCGCGCCGGCCGCGCCGCCGCCCGCCGCGCCGGTGGAGCACAAGCAGCCCCCGCTCGCCCCGCAGAAGCCGGGCACGCTCCGGCTGCCCGGCGGCGGGACGGCCGCGATGGTGCGTCAGAGCCTCGGGCCGGGCAACACGCTGCCGGTGCCCTCGGACATCGGGCAGGCGGCCTGGTGGGGCGCCGCGCTCGACGCGGTGAGCGGCGCCAGCGTCTTTGCGGGGCACGTGAACTGGAAGGGCGCTACGGGGCCGTTCGCCGAGCTGTGGAACGAGCGCATCGGCGGCGAGGTGACCATTGTGGACAATGCGGGGAAGACCTCGAAGTACCGGATCTCGCAGCTGGTCACCGTGCACAAGAATGATCTGCCGGCCCGCGCCGACGACCTCTTCGGACAGGCCGGGCCGCATCGTGTGGTGCTCGTGACCTGTGGCGGCCGGTGGGTCGGCGGGGCCGACGGGTACGAGGAGAACCGGGTCGTCGTCGCGGATCCGGTCTGATCCTGTTCACCGCGCGTCTCAAGAGTGCTTTCGACATCGGTGCCCCGGCGGGATTTCGCCGGGGCACCGTTTTCTGCCTTTTTCTCCCGCGTGGCGGGCAACGGCGTGCAGTTCGCGTGGTACGAGGGGACCCTTCGCACTGCGCGGCGGGTGTCGCGAACGGTCACTTCGTGCCACTCATCGGGACACTGTCGCCGGAAAAAGGTGCCTGCGACCTGCGGACCCGGATTTCGCCACAAGTTACTAGTGAGTAACATCGCTTGGGCGCGCTGTGGTCAGCGCGGCTTCCATGCAGCAGAATGCGGCAAGGGTCCAGCGGTGCACGGCGGAGGGTGATGGAGATGGCGACGTTCTTGGTGACGGGTGCGACCGGCTTGATCGGCCGCCAGTTCACCCGGCTGCTGCTCATGCGGCCGGACGCGGAACGCGTCGCCCTCGTGGTGCGCGCGTCGTCGAGGGAGAAGCTGGCGAAGCTGGTGGACGGGCGGCCGCACGCGGACCGTGTGACGCTCGTGACCGGTGACCTCGGCGAGCCGATGCTGGGCGTGTCCCAGGAGGACCGCGAAGACCTGCGCGGCGTCGACCACGTGGTGCACCTGGCCGCCCTCTACGACATCACCGCCGACGACGAGACCAGCATCAAGGCCAATGTGGACGGTACGCAGCACGTTGTCGACCTCGCCGCGGACCTGCGCGCCGGCGCGCTGCACCACGTGTCGTCGGTGGCCGTGGCCGGCGATCACGAGGGCCTGTTCACCGAGGACATGTTCGACGTCGGGCAGCGGCTGATCACGCCGTACCACCGCACGAAGTTCGAGGCCGAGAAGCTGGTGCGCGAGCAGCACGAGGTGCCCTGGCGCGTGTACCGGCCGGCGGTGGTCGTGGGTGACTCCGAGACCGGCGAGATGGACAAGATCGACGGCCCGTACTACCTCTTCCCCGCCATCAGCAAGCTCGCCGGGCTGCCCGACGTGCCGATCGTTGGGCCGGACCTCGGCGACACCAACGTGGTGCCGGTCGACTACGTGGCCAAGGCGCTCCTGGAGCTGGTGACCACGCCGGGTCTCGACGGGCGCGCCTTCCACCTCGTGAACCCCGAGCCGCAGCCGGTGGTGTCGGTGTACAACGCGTTCGCGCGGTCCGCAGGGGCGCCGACGATCACGGTGCAGCTGGGCGAGGGTGTGTCGAAGGGGCTCGTCGGGCTGGTGAAGCTCAGCGAGCACATCCCGGGCTTCACGATCGCGCGCGACGCGGTGATGGAGCGCCTCGGCATCCCGCCGGTGCTGCTGGAGACGATGGCGTTCCCCTCGGTGTTCGCCTCGACCGAGACGCGCAAGGCGCTGGCGGGCACGGGCGTGGAGGTGCCGCGGCTCGAGGACTACGCGGCCACGCTGTGGCGCTACTGGCGCGAGCACCTCGACCCGTTCCGCGCCCGCAAGCACGGCCCGCGCGGTGAGCTGGACGGGCGGCGCGTGATCATCACGGGCGCGTCTTCGGGCATCGGGCGGGCGACGGCGCTGAAGGTCGCGGCGGCGGGCGGTGTGCCGCTGCTGGTGGCGCGGCGGCAGCACGAGCTGGAAGAGGTGCGCGACGAGATCATCGCGGCCGGCGGTACGGCGTCGGTGTACCCGGCGGACCTGACCGACGAGGAGTCGGTGCACAAGGCCGTGGACGCGATGCTGGCCGAGCACGGCCGGATCGACATGCTGGTGAACAACGCGGGCCGCTCGATCCGCCGGTCGATCAAGCTGTCGTACGACCGCATGCACGACTACGAGCGCGCGATGGCGATCAATTACTTCGGCGCGGTGCGGCTGATCCTCGCGGTGCTGCCGCACATGTCGGAGCGGAAGTTCGGGCACATTGTGAACGTGTCGTCGATCGGCGTGCAGGGCATCGCGCCGCGCTTCTCCGCGTACGCCGCGTCGAAGGCCGCGCTCGACTACTTTTCACGGATCGCGGCGACGGAGACGCACGGTGACGGGATCACGTTCACCACGATCCACATGCCGCTGGTGCGCACGCCGATGATCCGGCCGACGAAGATCTACGACGCGTTCCCCACGAAATCGCCGGAGCAGGCGGCCGACATGGTCATGAAGGCGCTGATCGAGCGGCCCAAGCACATCGGCACGCCGGCGGGGCAGGCCATCGGGCTCACGTACTCGCTGGCCCCGGGCCTCACCGACGCGATCGCGTACCAGGGTTTCCGCATCTTCCCCGACTCGACGGCGGCCGGCGGCTCGGGCCGGCTCAAGATCGGCCGTGGCGAGAAACACCTGTCGCGGGCGGCGATGGCGCTGGCCCGGCTGTCGCGCGGGTTCCACTGGTAGTCACGGTGCGTTTCGAGGGTGAGGCCGTTCAGGGGACGATCACCAGGTAGGGCCGGACACGTGGCGGTGAATCACCACGCCTGACGCCGACGACACAATGTGCGCGGGTACGGTCGGGCCCATGGTTCCCGAGCGAGACAACGGCCTCCTGCCCCTGCGGCGCGAGTACACCCAAGCCTGGCACGGCTTCGACCGCAACGAGGTGCGCCAGTACCTCGATCACCTCGAGGCGCAGCTGCGCCGGCTGCTCAGTGATCGCGACGCGGCGGCGACGCAGGTCGCCACGCTGTCGCGCGAGCTCGAGGCCGCGCGCGGTGAGGTGACCAAGCTGCAGGGTCGCGTCGAGGAACTGATGAAGCCGCCCGAGCGGCTCGAGGACCTGGACGAGCGCATGCAGCGCACGGTGCAGCTCGCGCAGGCGCGCGCGGACGAGATCACCAAGCGCGCGCAGGTGGCGGCGGAGAAGCACTGGGCGTCGTCCACCGAGGCGTCGACGAAGCTGCGCGAGCGCTACACGCGCTTGGTCGCCGAGCTCGACAAGCAGGCCGAGGCGCTGCACTCCGAACACGAAGCGGCTTTGAAGGAGACGCGTGCCGAGGTGCAGCGGCTCACCGTCGAGGCGGCGCAACGCCGGGAACTCCTCGACAACGAAGCCGAGCGCAAGCGCCGCAAGATCGAGCGCGACTTCGACTCGAAGATCACCGCCGAGCGCACCGCGCACGAGAAGCTGATCGCCGACCAGCGCACGGCGAGCAAGAACCAGGCCGAGCGCCGCATCGCCGACGCGACGGCCGAGGCCAAGCGCCGCGTCGACGAGGCCACGACGGAAGCCAAGCGGCGCCTCGACGAAGCCACCACACAGGCCGCCCAGCGCACCACCGCCGCGACCCGCAAGGTCGAGCGCCTCGCCGAAATCCGCGAGCAGGCGCGCAAGAACCTGGCGATGGCGGACGAGGTGCTGAAGAGCAGTGAGAGCCTGCTGGCGGCGCTCCCGGCGGAATCGGTGATCCCCTCGGCGTCGAAGCTGGTGGGTGGGGATGAGCCGGCTGTGGCTTCTGCGGCGGCCAAGCCTGCTGCTTCTGCACCTGCTGTTGCCAAGCCTGCCGCTGCGCCTTCGCCGGCCCCGGCTGCTTCCACCAAGCCTGCTGCCGCGTCTTCGCCTGCCCCGGCTGCTGCTGCCAAACCCGCTGCCACACCGGCACCCGCGCCGAAGGCCGGTCCGGCCCCGAAGCCCACGCCCGAGGTCGTCTCGGTCGACTCCCCGACCACCCCGGCCCCGACGGTGAAACCCAAGCCCACTCCGGCAAACGGCAACAGCAAAGCCAACGGCACCACGCCTCAGCCCGTCTCACAGGCGGCCGGCAAGTCCCACTCCTGATCCGCCCTGCACGTCGGAAGGCCGCTTTCCCGGACAGGGGAAAGCGGCCTTCGTCGTCTGCGGGGTCAGCGGCTGCGGGGCCAGGGGTTGGCGGCCTCCAGCTGTGCAGCCAGGCCCAGCAGCAGCGATTCGCCGCCGGGTGGGGCGATCAGCTGGACCGACGTGGTGAGGTCGAGGGTCGGGTGGTGGCCGACGGGGACGGAGAGGGCGGGGAAGCCCGCGAGGTTCCAGAAGCCCGTGAAGTCGGCGACGCGGACGGCCGGCAGGGCGTTAGCGAACCACGAGCGGCGGTGCCAGCGCTGGGCTTTCGGGGGCAGGGTCGCGAGCGTCGGGGTGATGAGCACGTCGTGGGACGCGAAGAACTCCTCGGCGCGGGAGATCCAGGTGGTGCGGGAGCGGTCGCGGACGAAGGCGCGCGTGAGGTGGCCCAGGCGGACGTGGGTGCGGGTGCGGGGTTGGAGGTGGCGGAAGGTGAACTCCGCGTCGGCTTGGGCGGCGGGGCCGGCGAACCAGCGGGCGACGAGGGCGAGCATGGTGTCGAAGCCGTAGGCGGGGGTGGCTTCCGTCAGCGAATGCCCACAACCGGCCAGCAACGTCGAGGCTTGCGTGACGGCCTGCCCGAGCGGGCGCGGGAGCGGGGCGCGCGTGACCGGGACCTGGGTGGAGAAGGCGATGCGCTGCGGGCCGGGCACCGGCACCTCGGCCAGTTCAGGTCGCTCCCCCAGCACGGACATCAGCAGGGCCGCGTCGGCGGTGGTGGTGGCGAGCGGGCCGTGCGTGGACATGCCGTACCAGCCCTCGACTGGCTCCTGGACGACGCCGTGGCCGGGCTTGAGGCCGACGAGGCCGCACATGGCAGCGGGCAGGCGCACGGAGCCGAGACCGTCGGTGCCGTGTGCGAGGGGGACGAGGCCGGCGGCGACGGCGGCCGCGCTGCCGCCCGAAGAACCGCCCGCGGTATACGCGGGTTCCCACGGGTTGCGGGAGACGCCGGTGGGGTCGTCACTCATCGGGTACAGGCACAGCTCCGGCACGCGGGTGAGGCCGACGATCACGGCGCCTGCCGCGCGCAGGCGTGCGGCGATCACCCCGTCGGAAGAAAACGGGGCCCGCGGGCCGGCGGCAGAGCCCCAGCCCGCGTATTCGCCGGCGACCTCCGTGACGTCTTTCACCGCCACCGGAACGCCGGCCAACGGCAAATCACGCAGGTCCGGGCGGGCGGCGAGCTCGGCTGCCTCCGCGAGGGCCTCCGCGGCACGCACCCGCCGGAACGCGCCGACCACGCCGGCGGCCGCGGCGATGCGGGCGAGGGCTTCTTTGGTCACCTGGACGGGATCCAGCTCACCGGCGCGCACCGCGCGCGCGATCTCCACCGCAGTCTGCACCATGACCCGCACCCTAACCGTCCTCAGTGGACAGCGCCAAGGCTCCGCGCGCAGTCGACGACGGTCGCGGCTGCGGGCCGGGGCTGCCAGCCGAGCAGCTTCTGCGCTTGGCCGAGGTGTACACGTTCTTCCGGCCGAGGTCAGGCACCACGTCGCGCACGCCCGCGTTGACGAGTGCGAAGCCGCGCAGCACGAAATCGGGTAACCCGCGCGTGGGTACCTTGGCGGCGTCGGGCCCGAGCTGCGCGCGGATCTCGCGCGCGGCCTCGCGCAGCCACAGGAACTCGCCGACGACGACAAACCGCTCACCCGCGGCCTCGGGCGCAGCATGGCGCGAATGTGGAGATCGGCGAGGTCACGGACGTCGGTGACGCTGTAGCCGAGCCGCGGGACGCCGGGGAGGCGGCCGTCGAGCAGGGCGCCGATCAGCTGCACGGAGCCGAGCGCCTGGCCTTCCAGCACGGGGCCGAGGACCGCGCCCGGCAGCACAGTCGCCGGCGAAGTGCCGCCGCCCGAGGACTCGGTGAAGTCCCACGCCGCGCGCTCGGCCACGGCCTTGGACCGGCGGTACGGGTTGCGGCGGCGCTCGTCGGGGTCGGTCCGCCGGGTCTCGTCCAACACCTCCGCGCTGCGCGTGCCGATCGGCGGCGCGGCGGCGGCCAGCGAGGACGTCATCACGACCCGCGACACCCGGGCCTCGGTCGCAGCTTCCAGCACCCGCAGCGCACCGTCGCGCGCGGGGCCGATGAACGCGCCGGGGTCGCGCGAACCGTCGCCACCCAGCGGCGATGCGACGTGCAGCACGTAGGTGCAGCCGGCCACCGCCTCGGCCCAGCCGGCGTCGGACGTCAGGTCGGCGACCACGCCCTCCAGGCGGTCGCCGGGGTCGGTCTCGCTGCCGACCGCACGGCGCACGGCGGCTTCCTCGGCGGCCGAACGCACCGTCGTCCGCACGTCGTGGCCGCGTCGCAGCAGCTCGGCGAGGCACCAGCCGGCGACGTAGCCGTCCCGCCGGTCACCAGTACGCGCACGAGTCTCTCCTCGAACTTCATCAGCCGGCGCAAGCGCTGTTCGCCGAGCACGGGTCCGAGGCCACTTCGCTGCAGCTGATCGCCGACACCGTGGGCGTGACGAAAGCCAATGTCTACTACTGCTTCCATTCGAACGCCGAGACCATCGCGGCGCTCCTGCAGAGCAGCATCACGGCGTTCGACGAACTCCTCGAAGCGGCCGCGAAGGTCCAAACCGGACAGCCGGGCGCGAGCTGCTCGTCGACGGTGTCGTGGATCAGGTCGTGGCCCATCGTTCCGTCTCGCTGCTCAGCCGCACCGACCCGGGCGCGCGGCGGAACGAGGGCATCGGCCCCGCGCCAAGAGGACTGGACCAGCGCTCCGACGACGACCTGCGCCCTCTCTGCCTGCGGGTTCTGGATGTCTGAACCACAAACGGACAGACGCAAGAAGGGCCTTCCCCGGAGAAAGGGAGAAGGCCCGAAGCAAGGGCGGCGACACCGCCCCGGTCGCCGCCCGGCGAGAGTGGTTCAGATGGCGCCGGCACGCAGGGCGTAGGCCACGGCGTGGGCGCGGTTGTTGAGGCCGCAGCGGGTCATCAGGCCGTAGAGGACGTTCTTCACGGTCCGCTCCGAGTAGCAGAGCTTCGTCGCGATCTCCTCGGTGCCGTAGCCCTCGGCGACGAGCCGCAGCACGTCGCACTCGCGGGCAGCGAGGCCGGACAGGGTGAGGCCGTTGGGCTCGAGCACGTCGCGGCGCATGCGCTGGACCTGGCCCAGCAACGCGCCCTGCAGGCGCGGCGGCAGGCTGGCGGTGCCATCGCCGGCGGTGAGCACGGCGGACACCAGTTCGGCGCCACCGGTCTCGCGGCGCGGCAGGATCGCGACGACGCCGCACTCGATGGCGGTCATCAGGTCGCTCTCCCGGAAGTGGTCGGCGACGATGACGAGGTGCGGTCCGGCCGGCTGCTCGGACTCGCGACCCAACTCCTTGACCCGCGACAGCACGCGGTCGGTCACGTGCTCCTCCATCACGAGGACCACGTCGGCCTGCGCGGCCGAGTCCTCGGGGAGGACCTGCAACTCGGGGCGGGTGCCCAGCAGACTCGCGGCGCCGGCCTTGGTGATCGGGTCCGAGGCGAGAACAGCGACTTTGACGAGCTTCACGAGATCTCCTACCACCACTCCAGGTTGACGGTGACAAGTCTCGCGCGGACGACTTCACGTTTTCTTACCAAGATTCTTCACGCCTGCCGCGAACGTGGAGAATCTCCCGACAATCGCAGGTCAGCGCACTCTACGCGCGCCTTCACGAGCATCTTGACGGCAGGGTTGAGCCGCCCGCCGGCCCGGTCTTCACACGCCGGCCTTCACGCTTCCGAGCACACCCCGCACGCGCCCGGCCCCGCCGCGCCGGAGTCCCCGGCGATTTCCCGGAATGCCTCCCGCGCCCGCTCGACGCAGTCGGGCATCCGGCCGACGGCCTCGGTCCACGCCTGCTTGGCCGCCCAGTAGCGCGCCTGCGCCTCCGGCGTCCAGCCCGCCAGGCCCCGTTCTACAGTGGACTCCAGCTCCGCCAGCACAGCCCGGATCCCGCCGGTCGTCCTGCCCATCCGGTCGAGGATCTCGTCGGCGTCGGTGAAGTCGAAACGCCCTGGACTCATACCCCGCTCAGGCCACCCGTCCACGGCGTCGCCCGCTCGTCGGCGGCCGGGCCGCCGGTGACCGCGAGCAGGTCGGCGAGCCGGCCCAGGATGAGGTCGTACTGCTGTTCCCAGTCGTTCATCGCCTGGCCGAAGCGCACCGAAGCGTCGCCCCGCCACGAAGCCTGCAGCGCCGCCATCTCGCTGTTGACCCGCCTCAAATGGGCGTTCGCCGAGTCTATGGCGCGGGCGAACTCACCCGCCGCACCTCGCATGCCGTCCGGCACCACCGTCGGAGGGATCGATTTCACGACGCTCTCCTCACCACACGTCCCCAGAACCCGCGCCCGTGCCGCCCGGGCTTACCACCGAGCGTGACCCACCGACAGGGGTGGCGAAACCGGGGACCAGGTGGTATGCCCGATTTTCGGATATCCTTGCCTGCCGTTCCACCGGGGTCTCGGCCGCGGAGTTTCCCCGGTGTTCGCCGTCACGCCGAGTGGCCGCAACACCGCGCGCGGAGACTGACGGTCAGGGCAGCCGGCGAGACGCGGCCCCGGCCCGCTCCACCACCCGTTCGGGCGTAAGATCACCACTGGCATCCGGCGTGTGACGATCCGTCTACGCGTGAAAGGAGACCGATGTCGGCAGCGGACGGCGCGGCAGGCGGTATCACCGCGCCGAAGATCCGGCTGCTCGGCCCGGTCCGCGCCTGGCGTGGTGACACGGAACTCGGCAGCGCCAAGCTGGATTTGGGCTCCGCCCACCGCCGCACGGTTCTCGCGGTGCTGGCGATGTCGCCCAACCGCACCGTTTCCCGCGAAGAGCTGATCGACGCCGTGTGGGGCGACGCGCCCCCGGCCAGCGCTCACGGCAGCATCTACACCTACATCTCCGGCCTGCGCCGCGCGCTCGAACCCGGCCGCGCGAAGGGCGCCGGGCCGCAGCTGCTCGCGTCCATCGGGTCGGGTTACTCGCTGTGCGTGGACCCCGAAACCGTCGACGTGCACCGCTTCGAAGCCCTGCGCGACCAGGCCCAGCGCCACCTCTCCGCCGGCGAACGCGGCCCGGCGCTGGCAAAGCTCGACGAAGCGCTCACGCTGTGGCGCGGCGAGCCGCTGCAGAACCTGCCCGGCCCGTTCGCGGCGTCGCAGCGCACGCGGCTGGAGGAGCTGCGCCTCGCGACAGTCGAGCGCCGTGCGGAAGTCGTGCTCGGCAACGGCAGGCACCTGGAGCTCGTCGACGAGCTGCTCGAGTCCGCGCGTGAACACCCGTTCCGCGAGCCGCTGCACGGGCTGCTCATGCGAGCGCTCGCGCTCGGCGACCGTCGCGAGGAAGCACTGGCCGTGTACACGGACATGCAGGACAAGCTGATCGAGGGCTTCGGCACCGAACCGGGCCCGGCGCTGCGCGAGCTGTACGAGCGCCTGCTGGGCGGTGGCTCCGCGACGGAGACCCCGGCTCCCGCGCCGCGACCGGCTCCGACGCCCGCTCGCGTGCCGCGCTTCCCGCTGCCGGTGCTGCCGCCGCGCGCGGAGATCTTCTTCGACCGCGCGAGCGAGACCTTGCTGCTGCGCGAGGCCGTCGCCGGTCTCGCCGGCGGGCTCGGCCGTTCGGTGTGGGTCGAGGGCGAACCCGGCATCGGCAAGACTGCGCTGCTCGCCGAAACCCTGTCGATTGCCCAGGACGCGGGCGGCAAACCGTTGTTCGCCTCGGCCGACGCGCTCGACCAGCGCTTCACCCTGCGGCCGCTGCTCGACGCACTGGGTGTGCACCCGCGCGCGTCGGACCTGCGCCGCGCGGAGCTCGCCGTCGCGCTCGCCGAGAACCCCGGCGCCGATCCGGTGGAGGGCATCCTCGGGCTCGTGCGCGAGCTGTGCGCGGACGAACCGCTCGCACTCGTGGTCGACGACCTGCAGTGGGCCGACGACACGACGCTGCGCGTGTGGCGCTACCTGAGCCGCGAGACGCGGCGGCTGCCCCTGCTGCTGATCGGCGCGTGCCGCCCGGTCCCGCGTCCCGCCGAGCTGGACGGCCTGCGCGCGGAACTGGCGGCCGACGGCACCGAGCTGCTCACGCTCGGGCCGCTGCCGGAAAGCGCGATCCGCGACCTCGCAGGTGATCTCGCCGGCGCCCCGCCGGGTCAGGTGCTGCGCACGCTGATCTCGTTCGCGTCGGGAAACCCGCGCTACGCCAAGGAAATCGTGGAGACACTGCTCTCCAACGCGATGGTCCTGCTCGACGGCGCGCAGGCGATCGTCGACGGCAACAGCTGCCGCACGATCCCGGCGCCGCTGGGCTCGCGCATCACCCTGTACCTGAGCTTCCTCTCCAGCGGCACGCGCGACGTCCTGCGCTGGGCGGCCTTGCTGGGCAAGGAGTTCTCGCTGTCGGACATCGCGATCGCCACCGAACGGCAGGCGACCGCGCTGGTCGGCGCCGTCGAAGAGGCGCTCGCCGCCGGCGTCCTCACCGAATCCGACGAGCTGCTGGCCTTCCGCCACCCGCTGCTGCGCCGCGTGCTCTACGAAAAGACGCCGGCCGCGATGCGGGTGGCGCTGCACCGCCAGCTCGCCGAGGCGTTCCAGGGCGCCGGTGCGTCGCCCGAGCGCGTGGCCGAGCAGCTGGCCGCGGCGCCGGTGCAGGTCGACTCGTGGGTCACGGGCTGGCTCACCGAGCACATCGGCACCGTCGCCACCGAGGCGCCGCGCATGGCCGTCGACCTGCTCAAGCACGTGGTCACGCAGGCCTCGCTGCCCGCCGACGCCCGCGAACCGCTGACGGCCACGCTCGCGCGGCTGCTGTTCTGGCTCGGCCGCGAGCCCGAAGCCGAGGCGCGCTCGGTCGTCGCGCGGACCGAGGACAGCAGGCAGGCGGCGGAGATGCGCTGGATCCTCGCCTACATCTACTACCGCCGCGGTGAGTTCGCCGAAGCGTCCGAAGAGGTCCGTAGAACGCTCGCCGACCCGAACGTGCCCGAGATGTGGCGCGGCCGGCACGAAACACTGCGCGCGACGCTCGAACGCCTGGCCGTGGACGAAACGTCCGAACCGGACTTGTCGGAGCTCGGTGTGCTCGACGGCCTCGACGACGCCGCCGAACCGCTGAGCACTGCGCGCCGGCTGGCCGCGACCCGCGCCGTGCCCGGCGAGATGCACCTCGCGGGCGCCGTCCACTACTACTGGCGCGGCCGCTGGCCGGAGGCGCTGGCCGAGCTCGACACGGTGATCAAGGGCGGTGCGGAGACGGCGTCGTACGTGTTGCGCAGCCCCGGTTCCGCGCTGCTCGTGCACGGTGTCGGCGCGTTGATCGCGAGCCACCGCGACGAGCCGGAAGAAGCGAGCGCGCACCTCGACGCCGCCGCGCACCAGCACTGGCCGCAGGGCCTCGAACCCAATGGCGGCGACTATCTGCTGGCCGCCGAGGCGCAGCTGTTCGAACTGGAGGGCAACCCGGAGGCTGCACTCGCCGCGCTGACGCCGTTGCTGGACGAGGGTTATCCGCCTTCGGCGCGCCAGCAGTGGCTGCCGGACCTGGTGCGGCTGGCGATGCAGCTGGGCGAGAAGAACCACGCGTTCCAGGCGCTGCGGCTGGTCGGTGCCACCGACGGCACCGACGTCCCGCCCGCGCACCTGGCGGCCGCGGCGCACTGCCGCGGCCTGGTCACGGGCGATCCCGACGCGATCCTCGGCGCGGCCGCGCACTACGAGGCCGCCGGCCGCGTGCTGAAACACGCGCGCGCCACCGAGGACGCCGCGATCCTGCTGGCGGAACACGACCGGCTCGACGAGGCCCGCTCGGCGTTCCGCGCCGCCCTCACCAGCTACACCACGCTCGGCGCGGCGTGGGACGTGCGCCGAGCCGAAACCCGGATGCACCCGCACGGCATCCGCCGCGCGAACCCCGTGCGCAGCCGGGCGGCGGGGGAATGATCCCGTTCTCCCGCTGAGCGGGACTGGCCGTCGGGCCTTTGAATCGGGCACGGGCGCGCGGCACCTCCGTCGAGGGTGGCGGCGGGGCCATGGATGGAAGTGGCCACTCGTACGATGCCGGGTGATCACCGGCTCCCGGTAAGCTCGTCGAGTCAGACCGGTACGTCGAATGGAACGGCATGCCAGGGGATGCGCACAGCGGGTTGCGGGTGGACGTGCTCGGCCCGTTGCGGGCCTGGCGGGGTCCGGCCGAGATCAAGCTCGGGCCCGCGCGCCAGCGTGCCATCTTCGCGATGCTCGCGGTCAACGCCGGCCGCTCCGTGCCGCGCGCGGAGCTCATCGCGGGCGTGTGGGGCGACTCGCCTCCTGCCAGCGTCGAGGGCAGCGTGCACACCTATGTCTCGGGACTGCGGCGCGCGCTCGACCCCGAGCGCACGAAGTGGGCGGCCTCGGGCGTGCTCGTGTCCGACGCCGGAGGCTATTCGCTCGCGCTGGAGCCCGGAGACCTCGACGCGGCCGTGTTCGAACGCCACCGCGAGCAGGCCCAGCAGCACGCCGCCGCCGGTGAGCACGACAAGGCCGCCGCGGAGTACGACGCCGCGCTCGCCCTCTGGCACGGCGAAGCGCTGTCCGGTGTGCCCGGCGAGTTCGCCGAGCGCCACCGCGAACACCTGGCCGAGCTGCGGCTCGACACCTTGGAGCGCCGCGCCGCCGCCGTGCTGGAGCTCGGCGGCCACCAGGATCTGATCGCGGAGCTGACGGTGCTCGTCGGCGAGCACCCGCTGCGGGAGGCGGTGCGCGAGTCGCTGATGCTCGCGCTCTACCGCAGTGGCCGGCACTCAGATGCGCTCGACGTGTTCCGCGATGCCCGCGCCACCCTTCGCGCGGAGCTGGGCGTGGAGCCCGGGCCGCGGCTGCGGGAGCTGCACCAGCGCGTGCTGGCGCAGGACTCCGCGCTGGACCTGCCCAAAGCGAAGGCACCGGAGCTCCTGGCGGCGCCCGAGCCGATTTCCGTGCTGCCACCGCGCGTCAGCCGGGCGCTCGACGACGGGGACGACAGCCCGTTGTTCGGCCGCGAAGCGGAGACGGCGCAGCTGACCGAGCTGCTGGCCGAGGTCCGCGACGGGCGGGGCCGGGCCGTGTGGATCGAGGGCGAGCCGGGCATCGGGAAGTCGGAGCTGCTCACCCGCGTGTTCAGCCACGCCACCGGCGGCGGCCTGCAGCTCGCGTGGGTGGCGGCGGACGAGCTGAGCACCCGGTTCCCCCTGCAGGTGATGCTGGAGTGCCTCGCGATCGACGCCGCCTCACCGGATCCGCGCCGCGCGCGCGTGGCGAAGGAGCTGATGGGCGAGGGGCCGGCGCAGCGTGCGTGGGGTTCGAGCGACCCGGTGCTCGGGGCGGTCGACCGGCTGTTGTCCCTGGTGGACGAGCTGTGTGCCGACGCCCCGCTGGTGCTCCTGATCGACGATCTGCAGTGGGCCGACGAGTCGAGCGTGCTCGTGTGGCACCGGCTGTGCGCGGCGACGCGGCAGCTGCCGCTGCTGCTCGTGGCCGCGACCCGGCCGGCGCCCGACCGCGCCGAGCTCGCCCAGCTGCGCCGCGGCGTCGAGTCGCGCGACGGCGTGGTGCTGGACCTCGAGCCGCTGGTGTCCGACGACGTCGTGCGGCTGATCGAGGGCCTGCTGGGCGCGGACCCGGGCCCCGGTCTGCGTGAACTGGCCGCTCGTGCCGCGGGAAACCCGTTGTACGTCAAGGAAATGGTAGACGTCCTCGTGCGCGCCGGCGCGGTGGAGGTGGACCGCGGTTACGCCGACGTCGACGACCCCGCCGAGTTCGAGACGCCGCGCTCGCTCGTGGCGGCCGTCGACCGGCGACTCGACTTCCTGCCGGCCGAGACGCAGGACGTGCTGCGCTGGGGCGCGTTGCTGGGCATGGAGTTCGCGGTCGGCGACATCGCGGCGGTGCTGGGCATCCGGCCGTCGGACCTGTTGGGGCCGTTGGAAGAAGCGGTGGCGGCCAACGTCCTCATCGACACGGGCACGCAGCTCGCGTTCCGGCACCCGTTGCTGCGCCAGGCGCTCTACAACCGGCTGCTGTCGGGCACGCGGGCGGCGTTGCACCGGCAGGCCGCGGAGGCGCTCGCGAGGATCGGCGCACCGGTGAAGCGCGTGGCAGAGCAGCTCGTGGCCGCACCGTCCACTGTGGATCCGTGGGTGCTGGACTGGCTCACGGAGAACCAGACGGCCGTGACCAACCGGGCGCCGCTGATCGCCGTGGAGCTGCTGGAGCGGTCGCTCACGGCGTGCTCCGCCTCCGACCCGCGGCGCGAGGCGCTGATCACCGCGCTGACGAAGGTCCTCTTCCGGCTGGAGCGAAACCCGGAAACCCTTGCCGTACAGGCACTCGAGCTGTCGCAGGACCCGGAGAACGTCGCCGAGATGCGGCACCTGCTGGCCACGCTGCGGTTTCGCCGCGGGGCCGTCGCGCTCGCCGTGCAGACCCTCGAAGAGGCCGAGGACGATCCGGCGCTGCCCGAGATCTGGCACGTGCGGCGCCGGCACCTGCTGGCGAACTTCCGCCGCGGTGGGCTGGACGACCTCGACGTCGCGGAGGCCAGCGCGCACCAGGCCCGCGCGGAAGCCGACGGCGATCCGTACCTGTCGGCGCACGCGCTGCAGACGTTGTGGCTCGTGGATTCCGTGCGCCGCCACCACGAAAGCGCGCTGGCGCACATCGACCAGGCCATCGAGGCCGTCGGCGACGAACACGAGCTGGCCGACTTGCACCTGGACCTGCTGGACAACCGCGTGTTCACGCTGCAGAACCTCGACCGGCTCGGCGAGGCCGACCGCACGCTGCAGGCGGCGGGCGAGATCGCGCAGCGGCATTCGATGCCGATCGGCTTACAAGTGTCGGTCGCGGTGCACCGCTACTGGGAAGGGCGCTGGGACGAGGCGCTGGTCGAGCTCGACACCGTGACGGAAGACGGGCCGGCGATCACCTTCTACGGCCTGCGCGAACCCGGCGCGGCGGCGTTGCTGCTGCACGGGGTGGCGTCGCTGATCGCCGCCCGGCGCGGCGAGCGCGGGCAGGCCGCGGCGCACCTGGACGCGGCGGAGGAGTACGCGCCGGCGACCGGTGCCGAGCGCGAGAGTTTCGACTTCCTGCTGGTGGCCAACTCGGTGGTCGCGTGGCAGCGAGGGGAGATCAAGGAAGCGCTGGCCGTCCTCGAGCCGATCCTGAACCCGACCTACGCGCAGATGATGTTGCGGCACCAGTGGCTGCCGATGTTCGTCGGGCTGGCACTGGAGGCCGGCGACCAGGCGCTCGCGCTGCGCGGGCTGGCGGTGTGCAAGGAAGAGGCGGCCAAGGAACGCGAGCGGGCCCGGGCCCACGCGGCGATGGACTGGTGCCGCGGCCTCATCGACGGCGATCCGGCGCCCGTGCTGCGGACCGTGGAGCACTTCCGCTCGGTCGGCCGCCGCCCGGAGCTCGCCGCGGCCCTGGAGGACGCGGCGGTGCTGCTCGCGCGCACCGAGGACCTGCCCGCGGCCCACGCGGCGCTGGACGAGGCCGCCGAGCTGTACACCGCGCTCTCGGCCCGGTGGGACTTGCAGCGGGCGGAGAAGCGCCTGCGCGAACTCGGCGTCCGCCGCGGTGGCCGGTTCGTGGCCGCCGCCCGGCCGGGGCATGGGTGGGATTCGCTGTCACCGCTGGAAGTTCGGATCGCGACGCTCGTGGCGGAGGGGCGGTCGAACCCCGATATCGCGACCGAGCTGGCGTTGCCGCGGCGCACGGTGCAGGCGCATGTGGCGCGGTTGCTGGGTAAGTTGGAGTCCCCTTCGCGCAGCGGTGTGGCAAACGCGGTGGCGCGGCGGATCGGCTGAGGCGGGGCTGCGTCGAATGGGGGAGCCGCGCGACTGGGCCGAGGTGGCGCGGCCGGGCCGGCCGAGCGGGGGGGGAGACGCTCGGTGGCCGGATCAGGGGTGTGGCGAATCGGTGCTCGCCCCAGGGCGGCTGGCGGTCGGGGCGGCGTCGAGACAGCCGCCGAGGACGCGCGCGTCGACGCGGCCGTGGCAGCACCAGCGACGGAACCCCACGCAGCCAACACACCGCACCGGCGTGGAAACTGCTGTGGGGCAACACCACCGGACCCAAGTACGACGTGACCCTGCTCGAAGACATGCACTACAGCTTCACCGACGTGCAGGCCATCCTGCCGCAAGTGCCGGCCGATCCGCGGACGCGGCGCCTGCGGATCGGCACGATCGATCCCCGCATCAGCGTCTAGGTGACAGCGACGGGCGCTGGCTTCGTCCTCAGGACGGCAGTCGGTTGAGCTTGGCGACCTCGCCCAGGAAGCGGCCCGAGTCCTTGATCGTGCGGACCTGCGTGTCGAAGTCGACGTGGATGACGCCGAAGCGCTGCGTGTAGCCCATGCCCCATTCGAAGTTGTCCAGCAGGGACCACGCCAGGTAGCCGCGGACGTCGGCGCCCTGGGCCAGGGCGTCGTGGACGGCTCGGATGTGGGTGTCGAGGTAGGCGACGCGGGCGGGGTCGTGGACCCGGCCCTCGACAACGGTGTCTTCGAAGGACGCGCCGTTCTCGGCGACGACCAAAGGCAGGCCGCCCGTGTGGGAGTTCAGCCACACCAGCAGATCCGTGAGCGACGACGGTGTCTGCTCCCAGCCGAACGACGTCAGCGGGGCGCGGGCGGGCAGGACGTCCATGCCTCGTAAACCGGGCAACGGGCAGTTGCTCGGGGCGAGCGGATCGGCCAGCGGCGCGACGCGGGCGGGCGCGTAGTAGTTCACCCCCAACCAGTCGACGGCGGCGGCGATGAGGTCGGTGTCACCGTCCTGAATGGACGCCGCGAACCGGCCGCCGTGGTGTTCGACGTCGGCCATCACGTCGGCCGGATAGCCGCGGCCGAGTACCGGGTCGAGGAAGAAGCGGTTGTGGATGCCGTCGAACTTCCGCACGGCCTCACGGTGGGCGTCGGTATCACCGTCGGCCAGCGCCGGCGCGAAGTTCAGCGCGAGCGAGAAGTCCTGGCCGGGCCGGGCCTGTTCCGTCAACGCCCGCATCGCCAGGCCGTGGCCCAGCAGCAGGTGGTGCGCGGCGACCAACGCGGTGTCGTAGTCCTGGATGCCCGGCGCGTGGACACCGCTGCCGTAGCCGAGGAACGCGGCGCAGAACGGCTCGTTGATGGTCGTCCACTGGGGCACGCGGTCACCGAGGTAGTCGTGGACCACGGCGGCGTAGTCGGCGAACCGGAAGGCCGTGTCCCGCGAAGGCCAGCCGCCCGCGTCCTCGACGGCCTGCGGGAGGTCCCAGTGGTACAGCGTGAGCACCGGCAGGATGTCGCGGCTCAGCAGCTCGTCGACGAGCCGGTCGTAGAACGCGAGGCCCTCGGCGTTGCGCGTGCGGCCGTCGGGCATCACGCGCGGCCACGCCACCGAGAACCGGTAAACGGGCAGGCCGAGCTCGGCCAACAACGCGACGTCCGTGCCGTACCGGTGGTAGTGGTCGCACGCGACCGCGCCGGTGTCGCCGTTGAGGACCTTGCCGGGCGTCGCGCTGTAGGTGTCCCAGATGGACGGTCCACGGCCACCCTCGGTCACCCCGCCTTCGATCTGGTACGACGCGGTCGCCGCGCCCCACCAGAAGCCGGGCGGGAACTCGAGTTCAACCATGGACAGCACCTTTCAGGATCCCCCGCACGAGGTAGCGACCCAGAACCAGGAACAGCGCGATCACCGGCAGCACGCCGAGTGTCGCGCCCGTCAGCATCAGCGCGTAGTCGGTGTAGTAGCCGCTGGCCAGCTGCGAGAGCACCACCTGCACGGTCGGCGTCTCGTGGGGATCGAGCACCACCAGCGGCCAGAAGTAGTCGTTCCACGTGGCCATGAACGTGAGCATCGCCAGCACCGCGGCCTGCGGCCGGATCGCTGGCACCGCCACGTGCCAGAACGTGCGCACCGCCGACGCACCGTCCACAGTGGCCGCGTCCACGAGCTCGCTCGCCACCGCCCCCTCGCACGCCTGGCGCATCCAGAACACGCTGAACGCGCTCACCAGCGCCGGCACGATCACCGCCTCCAGTTTCCCGTACCAGCCGAAGTCGCCGACCACGAGGTACAGCGGGATCACGCCGAGCTGCGCCGGCACCATCGCGGAGCCGACCACGAAGAGGAAAAGACTGTTGCGGCCCGGAAACCTCAGCCGGGCGAACGCGAACCCGGCCAGGCTCGCGAGGACCACATTGGACACCATCGCCGTCACGGCCACGATCAGCGAGTTGCCGATCGCCAGCCAGAAGTCGACCGTGTCGAACACGCGGCGGATGTTCTCGAACAGGTGCCCGCCCGGCAGCAGCAGCGGTGAGGTCTCCCCGATCGCCGAGTTGTCGCTGGTGGAGATCACGAACGACCAGTACAGCGGGAACAGCGAGGCGCCGACCACACCGACCAGCACCACGTACACCCACGCGCCCGCGCGTCGCCGCGGCATCACGGCGCGCTCACGAACCGGCGCACCAGCCGGTAATTGAAGAACGCGAACAGCACGCAGAACACGAACATCACCCACGACAGCGCCGCCGCGTAGCCCGCGTCGAACTTGCCGAAACCCTTTTCGTACAGGTACATCGTGAGCGTCTGGAACTGCCGGTCGTTGCCGCCCGTGCCGCTGGAGCCGGTCGCGTCGAACAGCTGCGGCTCGGCGAACAGCTGTAGCCCGTTGACCGTGCCCGCCACCGCCGTGAACGCGATGGTCGGCCGGATGCCCGGCACCGTCACCGACCAGAACGACCGCCAGCGCGAAGCCCCGTCGAGCGCCGCCGCCTCGTACAGGTCCTGCGGAACGGCCTGCATCGCCGCCAGGTAGATCAGCGAGTTGTAGCCGGTCCAGCGCCACATCACCATCGTCGCGATGGCCAGGTGTGAGGACCACTTGCGCGCCTGGAACGAGATCGGGTCGATCCCGAACCAGCCGAGCACCTCGTTGACCACGCCGTAGTCGCGGCTGTAGAGCTGCGCGAACACCAGCCCCACGGCCACGACCGACACCACGTTGGGCAGCAGCACGCCGGTGCGCCACCACGTCGCCGCGCGCAGCGGCCGGTTCAGCAGCGCCGCGATCCCGAGTGCCAGGAAGAACTCCGGGATCGCGGCGAGCAGGAAGATGCTCGTGGTGTTGAACAGCGCGTTGTAGAACCGGCCGTCGGTGACCAGCTCGGCGTAGTTCGCGAGCCCGAACCCGCCCTGGTCACCGGCGAGCAGATCCCAATGGTGCAGGGAGACCCAGGCCGTGTACACGAGCGGGAACGCCCCGAACACCACGAACACCGCGAAGAACGGGGCGATGAAGAGGAACGGCGTGACCTTGCGGTCCCAACGCACCGACAGGGGGCCGCGCATGCGGGGCCTTACTTGATGGCCTCGCGGCCGAGCTTCACGGCGTCCGCCCAGGCCGCGTCGACCTTTTCGGACCCGTCCTCGATCCGCCCGAGCGCGCGGCCGAACTCCGGCCGGACGTCGGCGTCGTGCAGGCCGCGGTAGTTGGGACGAAGGGTGTCGGCGGACGCGGCGTAGATCTGGCCGATCGGCGCGCCGGAGAAGTACGGGTCGGTGTGGGCCACGACCTGCTGGTCCTTGTAGACGCTCGGCTCACTCGGCAGGATGCCGTCGGAGAGGAAGATCTTCTTCTCCTGCTCGGGCGCCGTCAGCCACTTCGCGAGGTCGTAGGCCTCCTTGGGGTGCTCGCTCTGCTTCGGGATCGAGAGGAACGAGCCGCCCTGGTTGCCGCTGGCGCCGGGGACGGTCGTGACGTCCCACTTGCCGGTGTTGCCGTCGCCGCCGGCTTCCTTGATCTGCGTGAGCATCCAGGCCGGGCACGCGATGGTGGCGAACGTGCCCTGCTTGATCGCGACGTTCCAGGCCTGCGTGTACGTGGTCGCGCCGGCCGTCTGGCCCTTCTGCGCGAGGGTGCCGGCGAGCATGAAGGCGTTGCGCACGGCGGGGTTCTGGTCCGCGATGTAAGAATCGTCGCGCGAGGAGAAGTAGTTCTCCGGCGACTGGTTCAGCATCGCGGTGTACACGGTTCCAGCCGAGTCGGCGAACTTCACCTTCGGCACCTTGTCGGTGAAGCGCTGCGACAGCTGGGCGTACGCGTCCCAGGTCGGCATGAGCGCGGCGACGGCCTTGCGATCGGTCGGCAGGCCGGCCTGCTGGAAGAGGTCGCGGCGGTAGCACATGGCGAGGCTGCCCATGTCGGTGCCGAGGCCGAGCACGTCGCCGTCCTTCGTGCCCTGGGCCCACTTCCACGACGCCCACTGGTTCTGCAGCTGATCGGCGCCGTAGTCCGCGAGGTTCACGAACTTGTCCTTCACCCCGAGGTACTTGGGAATCTGCTGCTCCTCGATGGCGACGACGTCGGCCGCACCGTGGCCCGCCGCGAGCTGCGTGGCGAGTGTCTTGAAGTGCGTGTCGAAGTCGGTGACCCGGCTCTGGATCTCGATGTTCGGATGATCCTTCTCGTACTGGGCGAAGAGCGGACCGTAACCGAACTCACCGAAGGTGGCCACGGTCAGCTTGATCTTCCCGCCTTCGGCGGCGGAGCCGCCGCTGCAAGCGGTCACCAGCAGGAGGAGCGCGGTCGTCAGGACGGCGACGGCCGGGCGCCGGGTCAGCGTTCGCACGGGGTGAGCTTCCCTCAGATAACACCTGCGCGCAGGGCGTAGGCGACGGCATGCGGTCGGTTGCGCAGCTTCAGCCTATTGGTCATCCCGTAGATGACGTTCTTCACGGTCCGTTCCGAGTAGCAGAGCTTCCCGGCGATCTCCGCGGTGTCCCAGCCCTCGGCCATCAGCCGCAGCACGTCGACCTCGCGCGGCGACAGCGCCGCACCACCCGCGGTGTGCTGCAGGGTCTCGGCCTGACCCAGCAGATTGCGCAGCGAGGTCTCCTTGCCCGACGCGGCGGCGGTGATGCTGCGCACCAGCCGGTCGCCCGCGATGGCCTCACGGGGCAGCACAGCCACGACGTGGCACGCGGCCAGCTCCGGCAGCTCGTCGGCGTCGACGTACCCGGCGACGAGGACGATCGCGGCCGGCGTCTCCGAGGCGGCCGCGCGCAGGGCGGCCTTCAGCTCCGGCGTCACGCGGCCGGCGGCGAACACGAGCACCGCCGCTTCCCCGCGCCGCGGGCCGGGCAGCACCTGCACCTCGGGCCGCGCGTGCAGGTGGTCGATGAGCCCCGCGAGCGCGATGGGATCCGAAGCCCACGCCGCCACCCTGACCTGATCCATCGCTGCGACCTCCCTGAAGAAACACTCATCCCGTGTCTGCCAGTCTGGAGACTGCGGCTTCACGAATTCTCTAGCCGCGATGACGTCGTTCTTCACGACGTGAAGTTGGGCTCCACCAGGGGTTCCGCTAGCGTCGCGTCGACACCGGGACCAAACATGTAAGGAATTCATGAAGATGCCCGCACGGAAGCGGCTACCTGCGGCGATCGGCGGCGCCGTGCTGGTGGTCGGCACCCTCGCCGGATGTGCTTCCGCCCACCCGGTTTCCGGTACCGCGCTGGCCGAACCGGGTGCTCAGCCGAGCACGAGCACCGCCCCGACGGCCTCGGAGCCGTCCGGGACGTCACAGCCACCGTCTTCACGGCCGGTTTCACCGTCTTCATGCGACTCGCTGATCTCTTCACTCGGTGTGCGCGCGCAGGTGGCTCAGCTGGTGGTCCCGGGTGTCGACGCCGCGAATCCCGCGGCGGTGACAAAACTTGTCCAGCAGCAGCAGATCGGCGGGTTCTTCGTGGGAGGCAATAAAACCACGCTGTTGCAGAACCACGCGCTCGACGCCGTGCAGAAGGCCGCGAAGATCCCGGTGTCCGTCTCCGTCGACGAAGAGGGCGGGCGCGTGCAGCGCATCGACGACCTCGACGGCTCGATGCCGAGCGCGCGCGAGCTCGCCGCCACGAAAACCCCCGCCGAAGTCCGCACGCTGGGCGTGCAGCGGGGCAAGCAGCTGCGTGCGCGCGGGATCACCGTCGACTACGCGCCCGACGCCGACGTGAGCGACGAACCGGACGACGCGGTGATCGGAGACCGTTCGTACAGCTCGGATCCCGCCAAGGTGCGCCAGTACGCGATGGCGTTCGCCGAGGGCCTGCGCCAGGGCGGCGTGACGCCGGTGCTCAAGCACTTCCCCGGCCACGGCCACGGGTCCGGCGACTCGCACAAGGGCACGGTCACCACGCCGCCGATCGACCAGCTGCGCAAGGTGGACCTCAAGCCGTACGAGAACATCGCCGACTACGGCGCCGTGGAAGTGATGGTGGGCCACCTCGACGTGCCGGGGCTCACGAACGGCGTGCCCGCGTCGATCTCCCCCGCCGCGTACCGGCTGTTGCGCGGCGACTACCACTTCACCGGGCCGATCATCACCGACGACCTCGGCGGCATGAAGGCCATCACCGACCAGTACCCGCTGCCCGACGCCGTGCTGAAGGCGTTGCAGGCGGGCGCCGACGAGGCGTTGTTCTCCTCGGGCAACGGCGACGTCGGCGCGGTGCTCGACCGGCTCGTGAAGGCGGTGTCGAGCGGCGAGCTGCCCGCGGACCGGGTGGCCGCGTCGGTGAAGCGGGTGCTGAAGTCGAAGCACGCGTGCACCTGATCGCAGTCCACTCCGGACTAGGCTGGCGGCCGGATCACCGTCTCGGGAGGAGCACCACATGACGACGGACGCCACGGCGGCCGGCACCCTGCAGCTCGGCGGCGAGCTGACCGTGACCCGGATGGGCTTCGGCGCGATGCGCCTGGCCGGTCCCGGCGTCTGGGGGCCGCCGCAGGACCTCGCGGAGGCGTCCGCGATCGTGCGAGAGACGCTGGCGCTCGGCATCACGCACATCGACACGTCGGACTACTACGGACCGCACACCGTCAACGAGCTGATCCGGACCAATCTCGCGCCCTACCCGGACGAGCTCGTGCTGGTGACCAAGGTGGGCGCGCGCCGCAGCGCCGACCGCGGCTGGCCGCCCGCGCTCAAGCGCGACGAGCTGATCTCCGCCGTCCACGACAACCTGCGCAACCTGGCCGTCGAGGCGCTCGACGTGGTGAACCTGCGCTTGGGTGACGAAACGGGCGGATACCCCGTGGACGTGCCGATCGTGGAACCGTTTTCCGTGCTGGCCGAGCTGCAGGAACAGGGCTTGATCCGCCACCTCGGCGTGAGCCATGTGACGGCCGAACAGCTCGACGCGGCACGCGAGGTGGCACCGGTCGTGTGCGTGCAGAACGCCTACAACCTCGCGCACCGCGAGAACGACGACCTCGTGGACAAGTGCGCCGAACTCGGCATCGCGTTCGTCCCGTACTTCCCGCTGGGCGGGTTCAGCCCGCTGCAGTCCTCGGCGCTCGACGCGTGCGCCGCGCGGCTCGGCGCGAAGCCGATGCAGGTCGCGCTGGCATGGCTGCTGCAGCGGTCGCCCGCGATCGCCGTGATCCCGGGCACGTCGTCGATGGCGCACCTGCGGGAGAACGTCGCAGCCGCCTCGCTCGAGCTGCCGGCCGACGTCGTGGCCGAGCTCGACGCGATCGGCGCCTGAGTCCTAGCGCGGAGTCACCTCCAGCGTCACCGTCCGGTTCGCGGCCGCGTCCGTGCCCTCGTGCACGGGCGTGGCCTGGTCGGCGCTGGTGATCGCGAACGTCGTGAGCGGCTGGCCGCTCGCCGTCGCCAGCACGCGGGCCGCGGAAGCCGCGCGGGCCAGCGCGGTCGACCAGCCACCTGTGGCCGGGCCGCCCGGCACGGCGACGCCGTGGCCGATATCCGTGACCCGCACGTCCTGTCCCTCGAGGACGGCGCCCCAGTGCGCCAGCGCGCGCCGGCCGTCGGCGCTGGGGCTGATCGCGTCAGGGCCGAAGAGCCCGTCGTCAAAGGTGATGGTGACGGTCGAACCGGTCGTGACCTGCACGCCGTCGCCGCCGAGGTGCGCCGCCAGCGCGGTGAGCTTCTGCTGACGGCTGTGCTCTTCCTCGGCCAATTTCGACTGCGACGCGCGCAACCAGTCCAGCTCGGCCTACCCGGCGGGCTGGTCGTCGCGGGCGGTGCGGCCGTCGGCGCCGGTTCCGGCGACGACCACGGCAGCGTCGCCACGATCACCGCCGCCGCGGCCACGACCACCACCGCCGCGCCGGCGGCCGCGAGCCGCCGGCGGACCGGGCGCTTGCGCAGCCGCCCCGAGCGGATCTTCGCGATCAGCCGCCGTCCGGCCAGCGCGGGCTCGGACTCCGGCGCCACCTCCAGCACCCGATCAAGTCCGACATCCAGGCGCGGCAGAATTCCCTCGACGACCAGCTCCACCAGCTCGGGACCGCCGCGAACGACCGGGCTTCGGCCGACCGCCAAGCCGAGCACGACAAGGGCAGCGCGCCGCCGCCGATCCACCCGTCGGACGCCGCGCAGGCCGCGATCGACGCGGCGCAGACGTGGACGGACGTCTGGCAGCGGCGCAACCAGGTCGGCTCCGGCGCGCCGTTGACGGGCAGCGGCAAGTGCTTGTCGTTCAACGCCGCCACCTCGGTGGACCCGGGCACGCTCGCCCCGGGCCTGGACCAACCCGACGCCGGAGTTCCTCGCGCGCCCCGCGCGACCCGGCCGTGTCAAGGCACAGCTGGCGGCAGCCGTGCCGCGCTCGAACGCCGCGGTGGAATCGGATACCACGGTGGAACAGCCCGAGGGCACCTACACCGAGCTCGCGATCCTCCGGGCGCCGCACGGGCCCACGGGCTGTCCGCCGCCTTTCCCGTGCGCTGCAACACACGGCCGCCCTCCTCGCGCCCGCGCCGCCCTCGGAGTCGTTCACGCGCGGGGCCGCGGCGGAACTAGGTGGGCCGCCGGTGAAACTCTTCCCCTGACGGACTTCAGCTCGACTCACGCACGGTCAGCGACACCGGCAGAATCTGCCGACGCGGCTGGGGTTCCCGCCCGTCGAGCAGGTTCATCAACGTCTCCACCATCGCGCGCACCTGCTCGCGCGGGTCCTGGTGCACGGACGTCAGCGGCGGGGTCATCTCGGGCGCCAGCGTGGCGTTGTCGTCGAAGCTGACCACGGCCACGTCGTCCGGAATGGACCGGCCCGCCGACGAAAGCGTGCGCAGGGCACCGACGGCCATCATGTCGCTGGCCACGAACACGGCGTCGAGATCGGGGACGCGGTCGAGCAACGAAGCCATCGCGCGGGCGCCGCCGGCGAGCGTGAAGTCGGCTTCCTCGACGAGATCCGCCGGGTCGAGGCCCGCGTCGACGAGAGTTTTGCGCCAGCCCGCGAGGCGGTCGATCGACGCGCCCTGGTCCTGGGGCCCGGCAATGGTCGCGATGCGGCTGCGGCCTGCCGACACGAGGTGCTGCACGGCGAGCCGCGCGCCGCCCTCGTTGTCGAAGTCGACCACGTGCACGCCGCGGCGCAGGTCGGCCGCCTGGCCACCGAAGACGACGGGCACACGCAGCAGTCGCAACGCCCGGGGCAGCGGGTCGGCGCGGTGCGGCGCGAAGACGAGCACCCCGTCGACGTGCCCGCCTTCGAGGAAGCGCACCGTGCGTGTGAGGTCTTCCCGGGTGTCGCTGAAGATCAGCACCATCTGGCAGCCGACGTCGGCCAGCTCGCGGTAGCCGGCGCGCATTACGGCCGTGCGGTACGGGTCGTCCAGCAGCCGCGCCTCCGGCTCCGACAGCACCACGGCGATCGCGCCCGTCCGCCGCGTGACCAGCGATCGCGCGGCCTGGTTCGGCGAGTAGCCGAGTTCACGCGCCGCCGCGAGCACCTTTTCCCGCGACCGCGCGCTGACGTAGGTGTCGTCGTTCAACGCTCGCGAAGCGGTGGAGCGCGACACACCGGCGAACGCCGCGACGTCTTCGAGCGTCGGGCGCTCGTCCTCGGACCGAGCCGCCACTGCACCACCCCTCCACTTGTGATCGCCGGACAGCTTAGCCGCACGATTCAGGGAGCGCTCCCGGAAAGGCACGCTCCGATAACCACCCTTGACATGGAACTCCAGTCAACCCACACTCGTCAACCGTCTGGGAGCGCTCCCAGAACCTGACCTTCAAGGGGCTGACGGTGTTGACAACGGTGACAACGTTCCGGAAAGGCCTGGCACTCACGCTGGGCATCACGATGACGGCGCTCGCCGTGGCGGCGTGCGCCGGCGGCGGCAGTAGCAGCGGCGGTGACATCCCGGCGGCGGCCGGGCCGAACGAGCACGTGGAGCTCACGCTGGCCACGTTCACGGAGTTCGGCTACGAAGCGCTGATCCCGGAGTACGAGCGGCTGCACCCGAACATCAAGATCACCCACCGCAAGACGGGCCAGGGCGGCCCGTACGCGCAGGACATGATGACCAAGCTCGCGGCGGGCTCCGGCCTCGCCGACGTGCAGGCCGTGGAGGAGGGCCACCTCTCCGACATCCTCAGCAAGTCGTCGAAGTTCTACGACCTCACCCAGGTCGGCCCGGCCGACGCGAGCCCGGACCGCTGGCTGTCGTGGAAGTACGAAGCGGGCAAGGACAAGAACGGCAAGCTCATCGGCTACGGCACGGACATCGGACCCGACGCCATGTGCTACCGCAAGGATCTGCTCCAGCAGGCCGGCCTGCCGATCGACGACGCGTCCGTGAAGGCGATGTTCGCCACCTGGGACAGCTACTTCGCCGCGGGCGCGCAGTACTCGCAGAAGACCGGCAAGGCGTGGTTCGACTCGGCCGCGCAGAACTTCAACGCCATGGTCAACCAGCTGCCCGTCGGTTACCTCGACAAGGACGACAAGCTCACCGTCGAGTCCAACCAGGGCATCAAGGACGCCTGGGCGAAGGTGACCGGTGCCGTCGGGAAGGGCGAGTCGGCGAAGCTCACCGCGTTCAGCAACGAGTGGAACTCCGGCTTCCGCCAGAGCGCGTTCGCCACGAAGGTCTGTCCCGCGTGGATGCTCGGCGTGGTCAAGGAGCAGGCCGGGCCGGAGAACGCGGGCAAGTGGGCGGTCACCGACGCGTTCCCCGGCGGGGGTGGCAACTGGGGCGGCTCGTACCTGACCGTGCCGACGCAGAGCAAGCACCCGCGTGAGGCCGCCGCACTGGCCGCGTGGCTGACGGCGCCGGAGCAGCAGCTCAAGGCGTTCCAGGCGAAGGGCACCTTCCCCAGCCAGGTCAAGGCGCTGGAAAGCCCCGAGCTGCTGAACCAGACCGACGCGTACTTCGGCGATGCGAAGATCGGCGAGCTGTTCGTGGCGCAGGCCAAGAAGGTCGCGAAACCGCAGTACAAGGGCCCGAACGACGGCCAGATCCAGGACAACGTGACGGCTCCCGCGCTGCAGGCCGTGGAGCAGGGCAAGTCGCCGGCCGACGGCTGGCAGCAGCTCGTGGACGGCGCGAAGAAGCTCGCGCGGTGACGACCACCGTCACGCGCGAGGGCACGCAGGCCGGGGTGCGGCGACCCGCACCCCGGCCGGGGCTGCGCGACCGGCTGTCCAGGTGGGACGTGAAGGCGTCGCCTTATCTTTACGTGGCGCCGTTCTTCATCGTCTTCGGCATCGTGGGGCTGTTCCCGCTGCTCTACACCGCGTATGTGTCGCTGTTCCACTGGGACGCCGGCGACGACAACCCCGACTTCATCGGCCTCGACAACTTCAGGGAGCTTTTCGCCGACGCGCAGTTCTGGCACTCGCTGGAGAACACCGTCAGCATCTTCCTGCTCTCCAGCGTGCCGCAGCTGATCATCGCCGTGCTCCTGGCCGCGATGCTCTCGACGCGGCTGCGCGGCGCGACCGGCTGGCGCGTCGGGATCCTGCTGCCGTACGCGGCGAGCCTGGTGGCGCTCGGGATCATCTTCGCGAACCTGTTCGGGCCCAGGTACGGCCTCGTGAACGGACTCCTGCAGACCATCGGACTGTCCCCCGTGGACTGGCAGGCCAACCGGTTCGCGAGCCACGTGGCCATCGCCATCATGGTCAACTGGCGCTGGACCGGCTACAACGCGCTGATCGTGCTGGCGGCGATGCAAGCCATCCCGAAGGAGCTGCACGAGGCGGCGCTGATCGACGGGGCCGGCACCGTGCGTCGGTTCCGGCACGTCACGCTGCCGCTGCTGAAGCCGACGCTGATCTTCGTCACGATCACCTCGACGATCGGCGGCCTGCAGATCTTCACCGAGCCCAAGCTGTTCGACGCCATGCCCGGCTCGAACAACGGCGGCTCGACCCACCAGTTCCAGACGGTGACGCTGTACCTGTACCAGACGGCGTTCGAGAACTTCGACCTCGGTTACGCGTCGGCAATCGCGTGGGTGCTGTTCCTGATCATCGTCGTCATCGCGGGCCTGAACTACCTGCTCACCGGCCGGATCGCCCGAACCTCGAAGCGGAGGGGCGCATGACGACGTTGACCACGCGAGTGAGCCGGCTGGGCAAACCGCGCAAGGCCACCTACTGGGTGCTGGCCGTGTTCGTGCTCGGCTCGCTGTTCCCGTTCTACTGGTCGTTCCTCGTCGCCAGCCGCGACAACGGCATGCTCACCGAACGCGTGCCACCGCTGCTGCCGGGTGGGAACTTCTTCGCCAATGCGGCGCGGGTCTTCGACACCGTGCCGTTCTGGAAGGCGCTGGTCAACAGCGTGATCGTGTCGGGCACAGTCACGCTCACCACGGTGCTGTTCTCCTCACTCGCCGGATTCGCCTTCGCCAAGCTGCGCTTCCGCGGCCGCAACGCGCTGTTCGTGTTCATCGTGGTGACGCTCGCGGTGCCCACGCAGCTGGGCATCATCCCGCTGTTCATCGCGATGTCGAAGCTCGGTTGGGCCGGCGGGCTGCAGGCCGTGATCGTGCCGAACCTGGTGACCGCGTTCGGTGTGTTCTGGATGCGCCAGTACACAGTGGACGCCGTGCCGTACGAGCTCATCGAGGCCGCGCGCGTGGACGGCTGCAGCATGATCCGGATCTTCTGGAACGTGTGCCTGCCCGCCGTGCGCCCCGCGGCGGCGATCCTTGCGATGTTCACGTTCATGATGTCCTGGAACGATTTCCTGTGGCCGCTGGTGGTGCTCGACGTCGGCAATCCGACCGTGCAGGTGGCACTGGAGAAGCTGCAGAGCGGCTACTACGTGGACTACTCGCTCGTGCTCGCCGGCACCACACTCGCGACGATCCCGATTCTCATCGTCTTCCTCCTGCTCGGCCGCCAGATCGTGGCCGGGATCATGCAAGGTGCTGTGAAAGGGTGACCATGTCCGTTGATTCACAGGCCGCCGGGGCCGGGCTCGCGTTCCCGTCCGGGTTCGTCTGGGGCGCCGCCACGGCGGCGTTCCAGATCGAGGGTTCGACCACTGTGGACGGCCGCGAACCGTCCGTGTGGGACACCTTCGCCAACCGGCCGGGCGCGATCCGCGGCGGCGACACGGGCGAGCCGGCGGCCGACCACTACCGGCGCGCCGGCGAAGACGTGGCGCTGATGCGCTCGCTGGGCCTCGGCGCGTACCGGTTCTCCCTGGCGTGGCCGCGGATCCAGCCCGGCGGTGTGCCCAACGTGCGGGGCATCGCCTTCTACGACCGGCTGGTCGACTCGCTGCTGGCGGCAGGGATCCAGCCGTGGGCGACGCTGTACCACTGGGACCTGCCACAGCGGCTGGAGGACCTCGGCGGCTGGACCTCGCGCGACACGGCCTACCGCTTCGCCGAGTACGCGGAGACGATCACCGCTGTGCTCGGCGACCGCGTGGCGAGCTGGTCGACGCTCAACGAACCGTGGTGCGCGGCGATGCTCGGGTACGCGAAGGGGATCCACGCGCCGGGTCGGGTTTCGGCCACCGCCGCGGCCGCGGCGACCCACCACCTGCTGCTCGGCCACGGGCTCGCGATGGACGTGCTGCGCCGCGACGCCCCGCGCGTCCCGGCCGGGATCACGCTCAACCTGTACCCGGTCACGGCGGACTCGGCCGCTTCTCAAGACGCCGAGGCCGCGCGGCGCGTCGACGGGCAGCAGAACCGGCTGTTCCTCGACCCCGTACTCCGCGGCGGCTACCCGGCCGACGTGGTGACGGACCTCGCGCCGTTCGGGTTCGCCGACGTGGTGCGCGACGGCGACGAGGCCATGATCGCCACACCGGTCGACTGGCTCGGCGTGAACTACTACCGCGGCTACCGGGTCGCGGGCTCTCCTCGGCCCGGCAGTTCACCCGCCGGTTCGGAATGGCTCGGCGCGGCCGACGTGCACTTCGTCCCCGACCCGGCGGCGCCGCTCACGGACTCGGGCTGGGAGGTGCAGCCGGCCGGGCTCACCGCGTCGCTGCTGCAGGTACACCGCGACTACCGGCCGGTGCCGCTGTACGTGACGGAGAACGGCGCCTCCTACCCCGACGAGCTGCGCGACGGCGAGATCGCCGACACCGACCGCGTCGCGTTCCTCGACGCGCACCTGCGCGCGGCGCACGACGCGCTGGACCAGGGCGTGGACCTGCGCGGCTACTTCTACTGGTCGCTGCTGGACAACTTCGAGTGGGCCGAGGGGTACGCGAAGCGCTTCGGGCTGGTGCACGTGGACTACGCGACGCAGCGGCGGACGCCGAAGCGCAGCGCGCAGTGGTACTCGGAAGTGATCGCGCGCGGGGCGGTGGGCGTGAATTAACCCGGCTTTCCCGGCCGGAATGCGTTTCACCCGGAAAGCGCAAAGCGTCATTCACCGGAACAAGCAAAGAGACCAATGCGACAAACAGGACGCCCGGTGTTCACACACCCGAACACCGGGCGCACCATGGCTCGGCTTGGTCTGGACCTGTCGGCCAGGACGCGACCATGACCTGCTGTGATCGCCCCACAACCCGTTGCCAAGGACTGGGGACGACCGGTATAACTTTCTTCACTACACGCACGAAGTGGCCGGCAATTCGGTCCCCACCGTTTCTCCGGAATTGCCCGCCCGTACTCGGTCCTGCCGTTTTCGCGAATTCGGTCGGACGCGGGTAATCGTGCGCGCAATTTCCCTCCCCGTCCCCCTGGAGTTCACGGAATGCGCATTTCGAAATTCAGAACGCTGGCTGCCGCGGCTCTGCCCGTGCTGGCCGGCGTCGCCCTGGCCACCGTCAACCCCGCCGTGAGCGAAGCCGCCCCGGCCGCGGGCGCGGCTTTCCCCGCCCACTACTCGGCCCCGTACCTGCAGGTCAGCGACGGCGACATCGGCCAGATGGCCGCCGACCTGAACGCGACCGGCACGAAGTTCTACACCTTGGCCTTCCTCACGCCCTCTTCCGGCTGCAACCAGCTGTGGGAGGCCAACGGCACGGGTGTCGGCTCGTTCAAGTCGCAGATCAGCTCACTGCAGGCCGCGGGCGGCAACGTGATCCCGTCGTTCGGCGGCGCCGCCGGCGGTGAGATCGCGCAGACCTGCACCGACACCTCGAGCCTCACAGCGGCCTACGCCAACGTGGTCAACACGTACGGCACGCCCCGCCTGGACTTCGACATCGAAGAAGACACCATCAAGGACACCGCGGCCAACGCACGCCGCAACTCCGCGCTCGCGGCGCTGCAGCAGCAGAACCCGAGCGTGCAGGTGGACTACACCCTCGCCGTCGACCCGAGCGGCCTCGGCTCCACGCAGATGGACATCCTGCGCGACGCCAAGAACAAGGGCCTCAACGTCAGCGTCGTGAACCTGATGGTGATGGACTTCTACGACGGCCAGCCGGTGCTCGGCGACGCGCTCGCCTCGGCGCGCACGGCCGCGAGCCAGCTCGCGAGCCTCTACGGCATCTCAACGTCGGCGGCCTACGCCAAGATGGGCCTCACGCCGATCGCCGGCCGCAACGACGACGGCGCGCAGTTCAGCCAGTCCGACGCGCAGCAGCTGGAGACGTTCGCCGCGCAGAACGGCGTGCAGGAGCTGTCGTTCTGGGAGCTCCAGGACTACGACCGAGCGACCGGCTACGCGTACTCGCGGATCTTCAACGCCATCACCGGAGGTGGCGGCACCACCCCGCCGCCGACCGGCGGCAAGCAGATCACGGGCTACGGCGGCAAGTGCGTGGACGTGGCCGGCGCCAACTCCGCCAACGGCACCAAGGTCGACCTCTACACCTGCAACGGCACCAACGCGCAGCAGTGGACCTCCACCGGCGGCACGCTGCAGGCGCTGGGCAAGTGCATGGACGTCGCCTCGGCCGGCACCACCAACGGCACGAAGGTGCAGCTCTACGACTGCAACGGCACCGCCGCGCAGCAGTGGACGCATTCGGGCAACCAGCTCGTGAACACCGGCTCCGGCAAGTGCCTCGACGCGACCGGGCCCAGCTCGGCCGACGGCACGCCGCTGCAGATCTGGACCTGCACGGGAGCTTCGAACCAGTCATGGTCGCTCTGAGTCGGTGATTTTCACCCCTCTTGGCCGAGCCGGTGGGGAGTGTTTTCCTTGCCCCCCACCGGTTTTTCTTATTCTGAAGAACTTCTCGCGTTTTGCCGTCATGGCTCGCGCGGCCGGTCGTCGGATCCACGTCGGGCCGGCCCACGAGCAGAAGCGAGGCAAAACGATGACCGTTCAGTGCCACGACGCGGTAGAAGAGGTCGGCGTCTGGTTGACCGGCGAGTTTTCGGGACGGGTGCCCGCCACCACGGTGGCGGACGTGGTACGCGCGACACGGCGGGACCTCGAAGGCCGCATCGCGACGGAGGAGCTCGGCGAGATGCTGCACCGCATGGCGCGCGCGGCTGCAGCGAATGCTCAGTGCGGGCGGCCGGATCCCGCGTTCCCGCTGACGGGTTTCTCCTTCAGGTCCGGGTTCGGCGTTCCGCCGAAGAGGTCCCGCAGGCGGTTGTGGCGCGCGGTGTAGCGAGCGCCGAACCGCCGGCGCGACCGGTCGAGCTTGCGCCCGGCGTAGCGGCGCCGGGCCCACGCGGAGTCGGGTTTCGCCAGCCGCAGCGCGCCGACCAGGGCGATCAGCGGCACGACGACGCCCAGCACGCCCGTGGCGAGCTTGCCCTTGAGCAGGCAGACCAACGCCGTGACCAGGTGCACGGCGATGCCCAGCAGGTACGACCACATCGCCGATTCCCCGCGCATCTCGCCGATCGGCGACGCTTCGAGCAGGAGCAGGACACCCAGCGAACCGCCGATGAGCACGGCGTCGATGGACTTGCGGCCGTTTTCGGCCCAGTAGACGTCGTCGAGGTAGAACCAGAGCGCGAACTCGTCGAGCACGAGCGCGGCACCCACCCCGAACAGCGCGGCCAGGATCTCGCCCCACGGCGCGTCGGGCGAGAACCGGAACTCGAGCGCGCCGACGACCAGCACCAGCAGGATGCCCCACACCTGGTGGTGCACGTGGACGCCGCCGATGTGGATGTCGCCGAGCAGGCCGCGTTTCGCACTCGCCTTGCGGTGTTTCGCGCGGATCCGGCGCGTGATGCCGCGGACGAGCCCGAACGTGACGAGGAACCCGACCACCGCCCACATCGCAGCGGCGCGGCCGGTGTCGACGAAAACGCGGTCGTACCAGTTCACGGCCGTCTCCCCCGTGCTTGGTGGCGCAAGACGCTACCACCGGTTGATCCCGGTTGTCCTTTTCCCGGATCCGGTCGCGGGCCGAAAAACCCTGCGCAGGTAGGGTCGAGGTGTGGAAGACACGCCGGTGGAGATCGTTTCGCTGCTGACCTCGCCGGTGCACGCGTTCGAGGGCCGCCCGTCCGACGGCCCGCGGCCGGACCCGGGACCGGTGTCGCGCTCGTGTGTGGAGGTGCGCGCGGGCTTGGGCCTGGTCGGCGACCGCTATTTCAACCACGCCGCGCACCGCGACGCCGCCGTGACGGTGTTCGATGTCGCGGCGCTCGACGCGTTCGGCCCGGTGGACCCTCTGCTGACGCGCCGCAACATCCTGCTGCGCGGCTTCCGCATCGACGACCTCGCCGCCACGCGTGCACATCCGGGAGCCGTGTTCGCCCTGGACAGCGGCGAGGGCCCCGTGCGTTTCCAGGCCCGCCGCCCGGCGAACCCGTGTGCCTGGATGGACGTCTCCGTCGCCCCCGGCGCCTTCCGCGGCCTGCGCGGCCGCGGCGGCGTCCGCTGCGTCCCGCTCGACGACGGGGTGCTGCGGGTGGGACCGGCTCGCCTTACGGTGATGGAATCAGCAATGGAGGCCCGATGACCGACCAGTGGCACCAGCCGTTGCGCCACATCCGCGGCGGCTCGTTGACCGGGGACACCAACCAGACCACCGGGATGCGCCGGCTCGAAGCCATCTCGGGCAAAACGGTGGGCTCGCAGAAGGTCTGGATGGGCGAAACGCACGTCACGCCCCACACCAACTCCGGCGACCACCACCACGGCGAGGCCGAGACCGCCATCTACGTGAAGTCGGGCCACCCGGTGTTCGTCTTCGCGGACGGCCCTTCGGAGATCCGCCTGGAGACTTCGCCGGGCGACTACGTGTTCGTCCCGCCGTACGTGCCGCACCGCGAGGAGAATCCCACGGGCGAGGACGCAGTGGTGATCATCGCGCGTAGCAGCCAGGAGGGGATCGTGGTGAACCTGCCCAGTTTGTGGGCCGAGGTGGAGATCCCTTCGGACTAGGTCCAGGTCTCGAGCTCGAGCAGCCCCCGCCCGTCACCAGAGAGGCGGACGCCCCCGACGCGTGCGTCCTGGCGAAGGCCTACGCGAAGTCGACCATCCTGCTCGTGCGCGGGTCCTGAGCGCCCGCGTCAGGACCCCGGCAGCACCCGGCTGCTCAACGGCAACGCCTGGCGCTCCGGCGGCCACCACACCTGCGCGGGCGGGGGCGGCACGTCATCGTCGGGCAGTTCGAGGGCGTCCAGGCCACGCTGCCACCGGCTCCAGTGCGCGGCGCACAGCCCGCGCCACAGCGAGTCCTCCGAGCACTCCTGCCGTCGGCACGGCTGCACTTGCTGCCCGCTATCCACCACGTTCACGTCTCCAACCCGCGACTCGGCTCCCGACGCTCCCCAGCTTGCCTCGGAAACGATCGGAGCACCCCGTGTCCGCGCCAACACAACCCTTGTGCAGCAACGACAACGAAGGACTTCAGCGTACTCCCGTCCCTTCACCGCGCGGGCCGGGGCGTGCAGCACTCGTTCAGCGGTTGACGCCGCCGCCGGCCGAGGCCCGGGGGCGGCTCGAAGACCGCCCCCGGGTTTCCCTCCCCCGGGTCACCGTGGTTCGGGGACCTCCGGTCCCGCCTCCGGGCCGTCTTCACCGAAGGGGTCCCGCAACCCGTCGGCGAGCAACCTCGGGCCGGAGGCGCGCCGCCAGTCCTCCGACCGGCGCCGACGGCGTTCCTGCTCCCGCGCGATCCAGTCCCGGCCCTCGGCCGCGACGGCTTCGAGCACGTGCAGCGCACCGACGATGCCGGAGGCCTCGAGCGCGACGGAGTTGAGCCGGGCCGCGTCCTCCTGCTCCGTCACGTCGACCTGCCTGCGGTAGGTCTCGACGACCACCGAGATGTCGTCTCCGTCGAGCAGGCGCAGCCGGAACGCCCGTTTGCGCAGGGTGTGCTTGTCCAGGTGTGCGGCGGTGTCGTCGGTCCGCACGATGTAGCGCTTGTTGTCGGCGTAGCGCACGCCCACTTCGGACACCCGCGCAGACGCCAGGGCGTCGTACCGGAAGGAGGTCCGGCGCTCGTCGAGGGTGTTCGCGGTCAGGAAGTCGAGATCCACTTCGATCTCCCGCACCCCGCTGCGCGTCAGGAGGAAGACGAGGACCACGTACTTCGAGTACCGCATCGGCCCACCGGCTTCCCGGGCGCGGAGCGCGGAAGGATCACCTTCGGTGAGAACCACGTGCGCGACCACGTCACGGTTCGCGAGCGAAGCCCAGCGCAGAGCCGAGGTCTTGAGGTGGGACTTGTCGAGGTCCAGCCACACCGCCATCTCCGCGTCCGTCGGCCGATCCGCGAGCACCGCGAGCCAAGCGTCGTAGCCCTGCTGTTCCTCGGCGAACAACCGCCGGCCGGCCGCTTCCTGCTCCCCGTGCAACTGGCGCGCGGCGTAGACCTGCACGACCGGACGCCACACGAGGAACGCGCCGACCGCGGCGAAGACCGCGGCGCCGACGTAACCGGCCTGCGAGGTCGCCATTCCCACGAATCCGGCGACCGCCGCCGCGAAACCGAGGCGGAACAGCGCGGCCGTTCGCGAGGACGGCAGCAAGCCCGCGCGATAGCCGAACCTCGTGCCGGCCAGCCAGCCGTCCGCGACGCGTTTCGCATGCCACCGGATCAGCCAGTTCACCATGGGCGCCTGGACCTGGGCGTTTCCGTAGAGGGTGAGGAAGCGCCACTTGAGGTACTCGCGAACCCCTTCGGTCGCCGCCGGCCACTGACCTTCAACGTGCGGCCGGGCTTCGGAGAACCGCGCGTCCACCTGCTCGTGGATCTGCCGGACGAAGTCGGTCGAGACCCAGTGCCCCGGCGACACCATCGCCTGTCGCTGCAACGTGTACCCGTGCTCGGCGTCCAGCCACGCCAGCTTCCTCGCCCGCAACTCCCGGTCGAGCCCGGATCGCAGAGCGCCGCCGAAGCCGGCACCGAAAACGACCAGCGCGACCAACCCCAGCGCAGTGTTCCCCGAACCGATCGAAGACAGAGCCACGATCACCGCGATCACGAACGCCGCGACCCCCAGCCAGATCCGGGCCCACGTGGCCGTCGGAACGTTCACCGGCGCAACGCCGAGGGCCCTGGGCTTGGCCGGGGTCGGCTCGAAGAACTTCCACGCACGTTTCGCTCGACCGCCGTCCAGCCGCGCCTTCGCCACCCGCTGGGCTTCGACGACGTCAAGGTGGTCCTGGATCGCGCCGCCGAGCATCATGTCGAGGTGCCGGATGATCTCGATCCGGCGGCCGGCAGGCAGGGCGTTGAAGTTGTCGATGGCCTTCGTCAGCGCGGTCTGGTCGAGAACCTCCCCGCTTTCCTGCCGCCACACGCACGAGAGCAGATCGGCCACCACGGCGAGCGCGGTCCGCCACTCGTCGTCCGGGAACCGCGCCGCCGTGCGATTCGCGTCCCGGTACCGCGAGTACATTTCGTCACCCATCTCGTTCAGCGAGCGCTCGCTGAAGACGGAGAGCGCGTAGTAGTACGCGATCCGAGTGCTGGCGTGTCCGTTTCGCAGGAGGTCGGCGAAGATCGATTCGGCAGCCCGCGCGGTACCACCCCGCAGGTGGTTGAGCGCGACCTTGAACTTCCTTTCGGGCGGGTCTTCCTGGTTGACGTAGTACGTTCCGTTGTTGTGGAACGTGGTTTCCCCGAAGTTGACGCCGATCTGCTGGTCCACGTGCGCGTGGTCCTGCGCGACCGGACCAGATCGGTCAGGAGGGAAGTTCACCACTGGCCTCCGCCGAAATGCGTGGTGCCGTGGTTGATCCCGATCTGCTGGCCGACGCGGGCGTTGTCTCGCGCGATCATCGTCGGGGCAGGGCTCGGCGGAATCGCCGGGTCCTCCTTCGCCCGGCCCTCACCGTCCCGCCCGTCGTCGAGAGCGGCGGCCAGCGCGACGGCAAAGGCGGCGGCGTTGCGGGAAGCCGGCCCCTGCCAGCCTTCGCGGTCGGTGAGTTCCTTTTCGCCGTCGGCGTGGTCACTGATGCCGCGGATCGTGACGGCGGGGATGTTCTCGTTGAGGTGACCGGCCAGCGCCAGGCCCGCGCTCTCCATCTCCACGGCCACGGCGTCGTTGTAGTTCTTGCGCAACAGCTCCGCGACGTCCGAAAGCTCGGAGTCGAGCACCACGTCCCCGGCCGCGATCGGTCCCAAGTGGACCCGCGGGGTAGCACCCTGGCTCTGCGCGGGCAGGGAGTGGCTCCATGTGCCGTCGCGCTTGAGCGAGCGCGCGATCTGGTCGGCGCGGTGGGACAGCTCCCAGGCCCGCGGCCGGCTCAGCAGCCCTTCGTCGACGCTGCGGCCGCCCTGGTAGGCGTAGACCTTGTCCGCCACGATCACGTCGCCGAGCTGGAGCCATTCGCGGAGGCTGCCCGCGACGCCGACGAAGAGGATCGCCGCCGGGGAGAACTCCGCGACGGCCCGTTCGGCGAGCGCGGCCGCCGTGATGTTACCCATGCCCGTGACCGCGAGGGCCACGGTGCATCCCGGCCAGTCGTCGAGCGTGCCGACGTCGAACAGCGTGCCGGCCCGGTGGCTGCGCTGCTCCACACCGGTCATCCGGGCACGGACCGCGCCGTACTCGATGTCCAGCGCGGTGAGGATGACGATCATGGGGTCGCTCCGATTCGTTCCGTCATGGCGTTTCCTCCCGGGCAGCACGGGGTGACCGGCGGCCCGGTCGGACGGGGTCGGCGGCGGGAGGTGATGGGTGCAAGTTGCACGGTAGACCGCAAGGCTCATTCTCGTCAATACGACGAATATTTTCCCGCCAGCTACACTGTGCACTATGGACACTCGACCGGACGCCGCGGAACGCGCCGACGATGCCTGACGACGAGGGTTGGACCCTGCCCGAAGTCGCCGTCGCCGTGGACCTCGCAGTGCTCACAGTCCACGACGGAGCGTTGCAGATCATGCTGGTGAAGCGCGGAATCCCGCCCTACGAGGGGATGCTCGCCCTCCCCGGCGGCTTCCTCGCCTCGACCGAGGAAGACCTCGACGTCGCCGCCGCACGTGAGTTGCAGGAAGAGACCGGGCTCCACGCCAAGGATCTGCACCTGGAGCAGCTGCGCACTTACGGGACACCGGGGCGCGATCCGCGTCGCCGGGTCATCACCGTGTGCTACCTCGGCTTCTCGCCGAACTTGCCCGAGCCCGCGGCGGGCGGAGACGCGAGCGAGGCGGTGCTGATGCCCGTGGACAAGGTGCTGCGGCCGCGGGCGGCGGTCGCGTTCGACCACAAGAAGATCATCGCCGACGCCGTGGAACGCGCGCGGAGCAAGCTCGAGTACACCACGCTCGCGGCCGCGTTCTGCGGTCCCGAGTTCACCGTGACGGACCTGCGCGAGGTCTACGAGATCGTCTGGGGCGAGACCCTCGACCCCCGCAACTTCCACCGCAAGATCATGAGCGTGCCGGGTTTTCTGGTGCCGACCGGTGAACGGGTGTCACGCCAAGCCGGCCGTCCCGCGGCCGTGTTCCGACGCGGCCCGGCCACCATCCTGCACCCCGCGATGCTGCGCAGCTCCTGACGCAATTCTCGTCACCTTGACGTTAAAGGTGAGCAGGCCTACCGTGTACCCCATAATCGTCACATTGACACGAATGGGGGCCACATGGAGATCCACTGCACGGCGAGCTACGCGGTCCGCGCCGTCACGCTCGCTTTCGCCGCCGGCGCGACGCTGGGCGGCGTGCTGACCGGGTGCACGCTGGACACGGCCGCACCTCAGCAACCGCCTCCGGTCACCACCGCTGCTCAGGCGGCTTGGTCGGTTCCGGACGGGGATGGCTGAGGTCGTACTCCCGTGCCGCGGTGCGCTGGGGCCGAGTGCGGAGCAGGCTTTCGTCCGGGGAGTCGTCCACCTCGTTCAGGCCGAGGGAAACGGCGCGGCGGATTTGTTCGCGGTTTTCCCTCACCACAGCGGAGAAGAAGTCGTCGATGCGCGGGTCCAGGAGAACCTCGAGCAAGACCCGGAAGGACGCGTCGACGGCCGCGCGGACGATCTCGTCGTGGAAGGGCAGGCGGCGCAGCCGGCCGAGTTGTGGGTCGGCCGCGAGTTTTTCAGTGATGATGGCCCGAAGTTCCGCCTTGTTCTCGCTGAGCGACTTCGCGAGGTTCTCCGGGTAATTGCCGGTCTCGAGGACCTTGACGACCTCGTCCAGCACGGCGATCGTCACGGGTTTCTTGATGGCGAGGACGATCGGGTCGGAAAGTTTCTCCACCAGGCGGTAGAAGAACTGCTCCCCGACGGCCCGGTCGGCCGCGCGGCCGATGCGGATGAGCAGCAGCAGGCCGGCGATCACGTGGTGCTGCGCGACGAACGGCGGGTACGCGACCGGGATCATCGCGAAAACCTCGTACCAGTTGCGCGTCAGGAAGGCCATGCGCCAGGCGACCTTGCGCCACCGCCAGAGGAAGTGGAGCAGGAAGATGCCGCAGACCACGCAGTCGACGCGGAAGAACCACGCGTCGAGCTCCGCCGGTGGCGGGGGCCCGAGCAGCAGGTAGCCCAGGCCCCCGACGGAGACGACCGCGAGCAGGAACATCACCCAGTCGTCCACGTGCACGTTGCCGGGGAGGATCCCGCTGTTGAGCTCGGCCTCCCGCCGGCCGGTGGTAGTCATGCCATCTCCAGGAATCGACGCCGCGTGGCCCGATCATGGCACGTCAGCACGCCTCGGGCCGCGCGACGAGCCCCGGCGTCAGGCAGCGACGACCGGACCCACCGTGACGGTGTGGGCCTCGGCGGAAGCGTCGAGGGGCGACTGGTCCCACGGCAGCGTGATCTGCGGGTCGCTGGTGTCGCCGCGCGGGGTCGTGGTGCCGGAAGCCGTAATGGTGACGGCGGAGGGCTGGACCTGGTGCTCGGGCGCCTCGATGCCGCTCCAGTGCAGGAGCATCGTGGCCTGCTGACCATCGGCGATGGTGACCAGGGGCGCGTCCGAGGAGCCGGCCTCGGGGGTGACAGTGACGCCGTCGGCGCCGGTGAACGACACCGGCAGGGCGCCTTGGAAGTTGCAGGACTCGCCGGGCTTCGCGGTGAACACGACGTTCGCGTAGCGCTGCCCCGCGCCCGGGTCCCCGGCGACGATGGAGGTGTCGACCTGCGCCGCGGTGCAGCGGAAGTCGGTGGGCATGGCCGAGGCCGTACCCGCGCCGAGGAACGCGACGGAGGCGGCGGCCGCGCCGGCCAGAGCGGTGACAGTGGCGGCGCGGCGAAGAGTGCTGGTCATGGAGTGGCTCCCTCCCGGTACGCGAGCGGACGGTCCGCTGCGAGCGCGGCCGCCGGTGATTCATTAACCGGTCGAGCTCGCTCACTCGAAATATGCCCACGCCACGGGTGGATTACCGCCTGAAGTGGGATTGCCCCCACGGAAGCAACCTTGAGTGACCACGAGCGTCCACCACGTAGTGGACGTCGCGGAAGGATGACTGCGCGCCGGAAACCTCACCGAAGTATGACCTAATGCGTAACCCATGTGACCGGTTACGAATCCGCGCGCCAAGCTCGGTGCCCCGAACCGAAGGAGGAGCGGATGAAGACCATCGACAAGGGCGTCGCGGCGCTGGCCGTGATCGGCGGCTCGCTGGCGTTCGAGGTGGTGCTGGCCACGGCGTCGGCCACCGGCGCGGCCTTCACCGCCCGGAACGGCCGCGTGGTCACCCCGCCGGGACCCGGCTTCGGCACCCCGCAACACGGCGGCGACCCCGTCGCGTGCTTCCTGATCGACACGTTTCGCCGCCGCAGTGGGAAAACCGGACCAGGGAAAGCTAGCCCGCCGCGTTCGGCAACGGCGCCGGGCAGGTGCCACCTGGCGTCGTGAGCAGCTCGAAATGCCAGAGCTCATTGGAATACGCCTGGCAGAGGCCGTAGTCGGCGCCGTGGCGGATCAGCCAGTCGTCGGCGTCGGTCGGGCCGAGGTCCACGGCCTTGCCCGAGACGTGCGTCGATTTCTCCGGTGTGTTCACGTACTGACGCGCGTTTTCGAGGCTCCCGTACTTCTGGATCCCCTCTTCGAGCAGCCGTTGCTGATAAGCCTTGCTCCGCCAGCCTGAAGTCACCTTGAACTCGATCCCCCGCCCCCGCGCGTCCGTCGCCGCCTGCTGCAGCGCCTTCAGCAGATTCGGGTCCAGCTTCGACACGGCGGGATAGCTCGTGTCGAACGGGGTGAGGTCCTTCCCCGATGGAATCCCGCCCTGCGCCGGATCGGTGTCGGGCTCGGAGGAACCCGAGGCGACACCCGTCGGCCACTCCGCCGCCGCCGTGGAACACCCCGCGACGAGCACCGCGGGCAGCAGCAACAGCACGAGCTTGGCACGGAATTCAGGCATTCCCACTCCCGGACGACCCCACGACGATCACCCGGACCACGGTGCAACCCGCGTGTCCCCGGACCGTCAGGCGAATGTCCGCGCCGCGTAACAGCTGCGCAGGATCACGTAACAGCGCGCCGGCCGAGCAGCGCCGCGCCGAGCGGAGTCGTCAGGTACAGCACCGAACGCCCGGACCGCTGCCCCGCGACCAGGCCGTTCTCCCGCAACACGCGCAGGTGCTGCGAGACCGCGCTCGGCGAAACACCGAGCGACAACGCCAGATCCGTGGTCGTCGCCGGCGACCGCAGGGCTTCCAGCAGCTTCGCCCGCGGCCGGCCCAGCAGACGGACCAGGGCGTCGCCGTCCGGGGCGGCCCCGACCGTCCACAATGCACCGACTCCGCGCGCCGGATACCGCACGGTGGTCTGCGTGGCGGTGTTGCGCTTGATCAGCACGTCAGGCGAACCGAGCACGACCGGCATCAGCACCAGACCACCCGGCCCCCGGTTGACGACCACGTCCCGGCCCGTCCCGGACAGCCGCAAGCATCCGGCCGACCAGCTCAGCTCGGGATGCAGATCGGCGAACAGCCGTTGCGCGCCACCGACCGCCAGCTGCCGCGCCCGGTGGCCGACGTCGGCGTCCAGCACGGCCCGGATCCGCGGCCAATGCGGCGCCACCAGTCGTTCGTACGCCAGGCGCAACTCTTCCGCCAGCACCCGCAACCCCGCCGCCGGACGCGCCGCGAACTCCGCGACAGCCGACGGCGGATCGTCGCCGAAAACTCGCGAAATGCTGGCCCGCACCTGCCGCGCCGTGGTGCGCCCGAGCATGGCGAGATCGTCGTCGAGCGTGCTGGTCGCGTGCGCCGGAGCGGGGACGAGGAAGTTCGGCCAGCCCAACCCTTTGGCGGTCAGCAAAGCCCACGCCAGCGGCACATCGAGCGGCTCATGCGCGAGCTCGTCGGCCACCCACCGCAACCACGGCTGGTGCATCTGCCCCCGGGAGCGCCCCGTGACCTGCAGCAACGCCGCCACCGTCTCCGACAACGGCGACACGGCGAATCGCGTCGCCGCCAGCTCGGCGACGCCCACCTCGACGATGTCCGCCACACCACCGAGTATGTAGCACCCGGCTAAATCATGTCGTCACCGACGCAGCACCGCCAGGATCCCCGTCGTGACGAAACTGCCGCCGGGGTACCGGAAGCTGTGGTGGGCCAACGGGATCGACAACGTCGGCAACGGTGCCTTCGTCACGGCCATGCCGCTGCTGGCCGTCACCGTCACGCGCGATCCGCGGCTGGTTTCGCTCGTGGCCGCCGCCGAGTATGTGCCGTGGCTGCTGCTGTCCTTGCCCGCTGGTGCCTGGGCCGACCGGCACGACCGCGTCCGGCTCATGACGCGCGCCCAGCTCGCGCAGGCCGCGGTCGCCGGTGCCGTGGCGGTGCTCGTCGCCGGCCACCAGGCGACGATCGTGCTGCTGGTCCTCACGGCGGTCGCCCTCGGCGCGGGCGACGTCGTGTTCGGCACCGCCGCACAGGCGTTCCTGCCCGACGTCGTCCCAAACCCGTTGCTGCACCGCGCCAACGGTTCCCTTCAGGTCGCGAAGACGGTGGGTGTCCAGTTCGCCGGTCCCCCGCTGGGCAGCGCGTTGTTCGCGCTCGCCGCGGCGCTCCCGTTCGGGCTCGACGCGGTTTCCTTCGCCGTCTCCGCGGGACTCGTCGCGAAGCTGCCTCGCCGCACGCACCAAGCCACGCGGAAAGCCCGGATCGCCGAAGGACTCCACTGGCTCGCGCACCACCGGCTGCTGCGCACGCTCGCGATCCTGCTGGGCGTCAACACCTTCTGCGGCCAGCTCGCCACCGCGACCCTCGTCCTCCTCGCCACCCAGGTCCTCCACGTCAGCCCCGGCGGCTACGGGGTGCTGCTCGCGGCCGCGGCCGTCGGCAGCGTCGCCGGTGGGCTGGTCAACGCCCGGATCGTGGCGCGAATCGGGCCGCTCAGCGCACTCGTCACCAGCCTCGCCGCGAACGCCGCCGTCTTCGCCGCCATCGGCCTCAGCCCGAACGCCGTTGTCCTCGGTGTTTTCCTCGCCCTCAACGGTTTCGTCACCACGCTCTGGAACGTCGTCACCGTCAGCCTCCGCCAGGACCTCGTCCCGGCGCCGCTGCTCGGGCGCGTCACCAGCGTCTACAAACTCCTCGGCTGGGGCCTCATCCCCCTCGGCACGCTGACCGGAGGTTTCCTCGCGGCAGCCTTCGGGCTGCGGGTCCCTTACCCGGTCGCGGGCGCCGTGCGCGGCCTCGCGCTGCTGGCCGCGTTGCCGGTGCTGGTGCGAAACCGGCCCCGGTACCATCGCCCCTCATGACGGAACCGCGCTGGCTCGGCGACGGCGAGCAGCGTGTCTGGCGCGCCTTCCTCGCGATGAACCAGCGGCTCGACCACGCGCTCACCCGCCACCTGCAGGACGAGTTCGGCCTCTCCGGCGCCGACTACACGATCCTGGTCACCCTCTCCGAGGCCCCGGACGAGCGGATGCGCGCGTACGAGCTCATCGAGTCCACCGGCTGGGAGAAAAGCCGCCTCTCCCACCACCTCAAGCGCATGGAACGCCGCGGCCTCGTCTGCCGCGAGCCCACGGACAACGCGCGCTCCCCCGAGTTCTGCCTCACCCCCGAGGGCCACCAGGCCATCGTCGACGCCGCCCACGCCCACGTGGCACAGGTCCGCAAGTTCTTCTTCGACGTCGTCTCGCCCGCCGAAGCCACCCGCTTCGCCGCGACGTGCGAGAAGATCCTCGACGCCCTCGGCGGCACCCCCGCGTAGCACGATCGGGCAATTCACCGGGCCGGGCCGGAACCGCCCCCGCCCCCGGCCGTCTCCTGGTCATGACGATCTTGACGATCCGCCGCACGCTGGTGACCATCGCGGCTGTGGTGGCCGCGTCCGCCACAGCGACCACCGCCGTCTCGGCCGCCGGCGAGAACGACGTGACCGCCTTCGGCGCCGCCGACCGCGCGGCGGCGCTCGCGTACTGGACACCAGAGAAGATGAAGGCCGCCGGGGCCGACACGATCGACCGCGCGGAGCAGGTGGCGAAGCGCTGGGCCGGACCGGGGCCGCGGGGAGTCGGGCGACTCTTCTTCACCGAGGTCTCGCCTGGCGAAGCGCCACAGGACAGCTGGTGCACCGCCACCGCCGTGCCGAGCACGAGTGGCGACGTCCTCGTGACGGCCGGGCACTGCGCGTACGGCGGGCTGAACCGCGAGGACCAGGTGATCTCGATCAAGAACTCCGTTTTCGTGCCCGGCTACGACCAGGGCCGCCGCCCACAGGGGGTGTTCGCGACGCGCGCGCTCGCCTTCCGCCACTCCTACACCACGGGCAGCGAACCCGACGTCGCCATGGTCGTGCTCGACCAGCAGCAGGGGCGCCACGTCGCCCAGGTCGCGGGCACGCAGCGGATCTCCTTCGACCACAAGGGAACCACGCAGGCCGCGATCGTCGGCTACCCCGGTTCGAAGGCGTACTTCGGAGAAGCGCTGATGTGGTGCGACCTGCCCACGCACCAGGACCTGACCATGTCCGACCACTGGATGTCCACGTGCGACATGGCCGGCGGGGCGAGCGGCGGCCCGTGGTTCGCCGGCTTCAACCGCTGGACCGGCACCGGCGAGATCTTCTCGGTCACCAGCCGCGGTGAACTCGACTACGACGACACCACCGGCGAGTCCAAGACCCTCAGCCTCGAAGGCGCCCCGCTCGGCGCGGAAGCGAAGAACCTCTACGAAGCGGCCGAACAGCTCTGATGAAACGGGGAAGCCGCCCGAGCAGGGCCGCTTCCCCGTTCAACATCAAGCAGTGAGACCGACCGCGGCCTCGGCCGTGTTGACCAGGAACGTCAACGTCTCGCGGAAGTACAGCTGCACGCTGTCGGCGTCGTGGCTCGTGTAGCCGATCGACAGGTCTTGCCCGAAGTGCAGCTCGTAGTCGCCGCCGCGGGTCGTGAGCACGCAGGCTCCCTCGATGGCCGGCGTGAGGATCAGGTCCCCGTCCACGATCTGCTTCAGGTGCTCCAGCACCGGGTAACCGTGGTCGGCGGCCTCGATCGCGGCGGTGTACGCGGCGTTGCTCAGCAGCACCGAGTACGGCCCCGCGACGCCGGCCGAACGCAGCTTCGCCAGCGCGTCGCCGATCGCCTTGGGGTACGCGCTCGCCTCGCCGGGCAGCGCGACCGGGCTCAGCGAGGACGCCGGCCGGATGCCCGCGATGCCGGCGCCCGCGAAGCCGTCGAACACGATGCGGTCCTCGGCGTACGCGATGGCCTGCGCGGCGTCCTTCACCGGCTGCCAGTCCGCGTCCTTCGCGCCCCACTCCACGGAGTCGACGGCCTCACGCGTGACGGTGAAGGGCACCTTCAGGTCCACCATCCGCTGCGCCGTGCGAAGCCGCGTGGTCACTCCGGCCAGCGGGCTCTCGACGCCCTCGACGTGCCCGGTGCCCACGGCCGAGAGCGTCGCGTCGTCGGCCACGACCACGTCGACCACCTTGCGCGCCGACGCGAATTCGGCGAACGTGCGCCGAGCCTCGTCCTCGAGATCCGACCAGGCGACGTCGGAGATCGGGGCGAGTTCGCGATGCAGGTTGTTCATGACCGGTGACTCCTTCGCAGGCTGCCGATGCCCAGCGACGTACCGGGCTGGGGCGCCGGGGGCTGGGGTTTGAGTGACGGGGGCTCGGACTCGGGCTCGTCCGACGCATCGCTCGCGACGGTCGGGTCTTCCAGGAACTCCGCCGTGGGCACGTAGAACAGCGCACCCGTGAGCGGCGTCGAGAAGTCGAGGATGCGGTCGGTGTTGCCGGGCGGCGAGCCGACGAACATGTTCTCCAGCATCGTCTCGATGATCGAGGGCGTCTTGGCGTAGCCGATGAAGTACGTGCCGAACTCGCCGTACGCGGGACGCCCGAAGGGCATGTTGTCGCGCAGGATCTCGAGCTCGTTGCCGTCTTCGTCTTCGATCACGTTGAGCGCGATGTGCGAGTCGGCGGGCTTCTCGTCGTCCGACAACTCCACATCGGACAGTTTGCGCCGGCCGATCACCAGCTCCTGCTGCTCGGTGGTGAGCTTGTTCCACGCCGTCATGTCGTGCAGGTACTTCTGCACGACCACGTAGCTGCCGCCGTTGAACGCCTCGTCGTCGTCGACCAGCACGGCCTCGACGGCGCCGCGGCCGGTCGGGTTCTCGGTACCGTCGACGAACCCGAGCACGTCACGCGCGTCGAAGTAGCGGAAGCCCTGCACCTCGTCGACGACCGTGACCACGCCCTCGAGCCGCGCCATGATCAGCGACTCGAGCTCGAAACACAGGTCCATGCGCTCGGCCCGCAAGTGGAACAGCAGGTCGGCCTTGGTCGTCACGCTCGTGTGCTTGTCGCCGGCGAACACGGGCAGGTCGTGCAGCTCGGCCGGCTTCGGCGAGCCGTAGATCCGGTCCCACGCCGACGAGCTGATGCCGGCCACGCAGGTGAGGCCGCCGTCCAGCGACCGGAACCCGACGGAACGCTGCAACCCGGCCAGATCGGCCAGCAGGTCCTTCGCCACGGACTCCCCGCCGGGGTTCACCCGGACCAGGAGGAAGATCGCCGCGCGCGTGAGCGGGCCGACCACCCCCTGGGGCTCCGGAGGCAACTCAGCTGAGGATGCCGTCACCGAGCACCCCCCGCGCAGCGCGCTTTCCCGACCACTGGCCCTCCTGCCTGCCCGACTGAACGTCGGAATCCTACTGTGCTGCCCGTTGCCAATCCGACCACAGTCACGGCGGGAACGGTCGCCAGACACGGTAACGTCCGATCGGGTTCCCGCCTACTTTTGGCCGGATGGGTAAACCTGGTGCGCTGGAATCGCCCGCCGCACTCGACGGGCCGGGCAGCGCGCGAGGTCAGGCTGTGCAGAACAGTTGCTTGACCACGCGCGGCACAGCTTCACCCAGCTCGTCGGCTGCGGTCTCGCGCCCGGCGAGGTGCCGGACCAGGAACTGCTGGAAGAGGCCGTCGAACGTGGCGTACGCGACCGCCTCGGACACCTGCGGCACGGCGTCGGCCAGCTCGGCGTAGCGCTCGACGACGCGCCAGATCATGGCCTGCCTGCGGTCGTCTATCTCGAGCACGTCGGCGCGGAAGGACTCCTCGAACAGGCTCTGGTTGCGCAAGTCGTACCAGAGGCGGTGCATCACGGCGTCGGTGCGCAGCGTGGCCGCCATGGCCGCGCCGAAGCCGCGTTCGAGCTCCTCGGCGGTGTGCGCCTCGGCCACCACGTCGTCGTAGCGCGTCACGCAGACCTCTTCGAACTTGCGCACCGAGTAGGTGAGCAGCTCGACCTTGTCGGCGAAGTAGTAGTGCAGCACGCCGTGGGAGAAATCCGACTTCTGGGCGATCTCGCGCAGGCTCGTGCGGGCGTAGCCCAGCTCGGCGAGCGCCTGCAGTGCGGACTCCGCCAGCTGCTCGCGCCGCTGGGCGAACTTGTCCACGCCCCGGCGCGAGATGCGCTCCTTTGCCTGCGTCACGCCGGGAGTCTAGCGCCGCCCGGCACCCTGCGCGGAAATTCCTTGACAACTGTCCAAGAAAATCTTGACGACTGTCCAAAGTTACCTACGGTGTGACCTACGCCGCTGCCTCTAGGAGGAGATGTCGATGGTTTCCTACGACCTGAGCGGGCGAACCGCGCTGGTGACAGGTGGGGCACAGGGCCTGGGGGCCGGGATGGCCGAGGCGCTCGCGAAGGCCGGGGCCACCGTGGTCGTCGCCGACGTGCAGGACGAGCTGGGCCGCATGACGGCCGACTCCATCAAGCAGACCGGCGCCACGGCCGGGTTTGTCCACCTCGACGTGACCGAAGACGCGGGCTGGGAGCAGGCCGTCGCGGCGGTCGTCGGCGAGCACGGCAGCCTCGACGTGCTGGTGAACAACGCCGGCGTGGAGATCACCGGCCTCGTCGCCGACCTCGATCCCGCTCATGTGCGCAAGATGCTCGAGGTCAACGTGCTGGGCACCGCGCTCGGCGTGAAACACGCGTTCCGCGCGATGCGCCCCGGCGGCGCGGCCGGCAACGGCGGGTCGATCGTGAACATCTCCTCGGTCGCCGCGACCATCGTTCCCCGGGATCGCGGGCTACTCCGCCACGAAGTCGGCCGTCGACCGGCTCACGCGCGTGGCCGCGATGGAGGCCGGGAAGCTCGGTTACGGCGTGCGCGTGAACTGCGTGTACCCGGGCCTCGTGCCCACACAGATGGGCAACCAGCTGGCCAACGACGTCGTCGAGGTGGGGTTGTTCCCCAGCGTCGAGGAAGCGATCGGCGCCGTGGTCGGGCCGACGCCGGCGGGGCGGCTCGGCGAGGTGACCGACATGGCCGACGCGGTGGTGTTCCTCGCCTCCGACGCCGCCCGCTTCATCACCGGTGCGGGGCTGCCGGTCGACGGCGGCATGGGCATGTGACCGGTACTCCCCTGACTTCAGCGACCTCTGCGAAAGGACAACCGTCGTGAGCAAGCCCGTCGTCGTCTACGGCGCTTCCGGCTACACCGGACGCTTGATCTGCGAATACCTGCGTGAGTACAACGTGCCCTTCGTCGCCGCGGGGCGCGACAAGGCCCGGCTGCAGGAGTCGCTCGACCACATCCCCGGCCTCGACACCGTGGACCACGAGGTGGTGGAGGTGGCCCACGAGGTCGGCCCGCTCACCGAGCTGTTCGCGGGGGCCTCGGTGGTGTGCAACACCGTCGGCCCGTTCAGCGAATACAGTCACGAGGTCGTGCAGGCCTGCCTCGCGGCGGGGGCGCACTACCTCGACACGACCGGCGAGCAGGACTGGCTGATCTCGGCCGAGGAGCGCTACGGGGCCGACATGGCGGCCCAGGGCCTGCTGCTGTCTCCGGGCATCGCGCAGATGTACACGACCGGCGAGATCGCCGCGAACATCTGCCTGGAGACCCCCGGGCTGGACACCCTCGACATCCTGGTGTTCTGGAAGGGCTACCCGACCGTCGCGTCGACTCGCACCATCCTCGTCAACGCGGCGCTTTCGTCGGCGTACTACCTGGAGCAGAACGAGTACCAGGAGTGGCCGGCCGACGGCGGACTGCACGACGTCGTCGTGCCGGGTCACCACGAAACCGGACTCGCGCTGCCGTGGGGCGGCACTTCGCACCCGGTCTGGTTCAAGCGCGACCCGCGCGTCGCGAACGTGAAGGCCATCGGCGGCGTGTTCGACCGCGCACTGATGCAGGGCGTGCCGATGATCGTCGCCGCCGTGCTGGAGCAGGTGAAGGGCCTGCCGGAGGCCGGGAAGCTGAAGGTGCTGCACGAGCAGGCCGCCGCCGTACGCGACGAGATGCCACCGCGGGAGAACCAGCGGGTCAACACGTCACTGGACTCCGTGCACGCGTCGGGCCCGCTGGGGCGCGCCCACTGCGTGATCCACGGGACCTGCAACTACAAGCAGACGGGCCTGTTGCAGGCGTACGCCGCGTACTCGCTGTTGCAGCAGCCACCGCGGCGCGCCGGGTTCGCGTCGGCGTGCCAGACGTTCGGGCACCGGGAGCTGCTCGGCGTGCTGCGGTCGTTCGGGCTCGTGTCCAACCCCGTGCTGACCGTGCACGCGTGAGCCGGGGAGACGAGCGGTGCGGCTGATCGACTACCTCGACAAGGGCGCCTCGCTGGGTGCTTCGGCGCCGTGCTTGACGAAGGACGGCGTTTCACTGAGCTACGGCGAGGTCCAGGAGCTGTCCTGGCGGGTCACCCGTGCGCTGGCGCGCTCGGGCGTGCGGCCGGGCGAGAAGGTCGCGATCCTCTCGGGGAACGACCCGGTGTCGTTCGGTTGCGTCTTCGGCATCAGCCGCGCAGGGGCGGTCTGGTGCCCGGTCAACCCGCGCAACGAGGCGGCCGAGAACAGGGAGCTGCTCGACCTGTTCGACTGCACGTGCTTGCTGGTGCAGTCGTCGTTCGCACCGCTCGTCTCCCGCATTCTGCCCGACCTGCCGGCGGTGAAGACCGTGGTGTGCCTGGACGGTTCGATGCCGGGGGCGGTGTCGTTGCCGGAGTGGCTCGACGGGCTCGACGGGCTCGGCGCGGCGCTGTGCGACATGTCGCCGTTCGAAGCAGCGCCGCCCGACGACGTCGCGCTGCTCGTCGGCACAGGCGGCACCACGGGCCGGCCGAAGGGCATCGTGCTGACCGGGCACAACATCGAGACGATGTCGGCGCTCACGCTCATGAGTTACCCGTTCTCACCGCGGCCGCGGTACCTCGCGTTGGCGCCCCTGACCCACGCGGCCGGCGTGCTGTGTTTCCCGGTGCTGACGCTGGGCGGCGAGATCGTCGTGATGGCAAAGCCGGACCTGGGCGAGTTCCTGGCCTTGGTGCAACGGCACCGCATCACGCACACGTTCCTGCCGCCGACGTTGATCTACTCGCTGCTGGACCATCCCGATCTGTCCACAACGGACTTCAGCTCGATGGACTGCCTTTGGTACGGCGCCGCCCCGATGTCGGCGGCGCGGCTCGAAGAGGCGATCACGCGGATCGGCCCGGTACTGGGCCAGCTCTTCGGCCAGAGCGAAGCACCCATGATGATCTCGACCCTGGCACCGGCCGAGCACTTCCACGCCGACGGTTCCCTCGCCCGCGAACGCTTCACCTCCGCGGGCCGGCCCACGCCGCTCACGCGGGTGGCCATCATGTCCGACGACGGATCCCTGCTGCCCTCCGGCTCGCGCGGCGAGATCGTGGTGCGCGGGCCGCTCGTGATGCCGGGCTACTACAAGAACCCCGCGGAGACGGAGGACGTCAGCCGCTACGGCTGGCACCACACCGGCGACATCGGTTACCTCGACGACGAGGGTTACCTCCACATCGTGGACCGCGCCAAGGACATGATCATCACGGGCGGCTTCAACGTGTACTCCGCGGAAGTCGAGCAGGCGCTGATGACACACCCGGACGTGCAGGACTGCGCCGTGGTCGGCCTGCCCCACGAGAAATGGGGCGAACAGGTCGCCGCGGTCGTCCAGCTCCACAGAGGACGGTCGGTGCCGCAGGACGAGCTCCGCGCCGTCGTGAAGGAGCTCCTGGGCAGCGTCAAAACCCCGAAGGTCGTCCGGATCTGGCCCGACCTCCCGCGGTCGAAGGTGGGCAAAGTGCTGAAGGCGGACGTCAAGGCCCAGCTGCTCCGCTGAGCGGCACCCGCCGGACAATCGCCGCCGCGACAGGGACACAGGCGTCCCCGCGGCGGCGATTTTCGCGTGTCCGCGTGAACACGCTGCGCCAGCCCGCGCGCCTCCGCGAACAATCACCGGCACAGCCCTTTGTCCGATCTTGTCCACTCCCGTTGCGACACCGAAATCGCCCCCCGGCCGAGGCCGGAGACGGGGCCGCTACCGTTGGCATTTCGAGCACCGGACGGCGTCGGGCCCCGGTATGCCGGAGAACCTGCAGAAGAGGAGCCCTGATGCGTCGCACCAAGGCCTCCGGTCCGCTGCGTGCGGCCCAAGTCGTGCTCGTCGTTGTGTCGCTGCTCGTGCTGGGCGGCACCGGTTACGCGTGGTCGACCCTGCAGTCGCTCACCGACGGCCTGACCAGGGCCGATGTGATCACCGGCGCCGACCAGCCGCCGCTGGGCGAGCAGAACATCCTCATGGTCGGCCTCGACACGCGCACCGACGCGCAGGGCAACCCGCTGCCCGCCGACGTGCTCTCGCAGCTGCACGCGGGCGGTGCCGACGACGGCGGTGACACGACCGACACCATGATCGTCATCCACATCCCCGCGGGTGCCGGCCAGGCGACGGCGATCTCCATCCCGCGTGACTCCTACGTGAAGATCGCCGGCGACTACGGCAAGCACAAGATCAACTCCGCGTATACCTACGGCCTGGTCGCGGAGAAGAACAAGCTGGTCGCACAGGGTGTGTCCGGTGCGCAGCTGGAGACGGACTCCGCCCAGGCCGGCGCCAAGACGGCGATCGACACCGTGCAGCAGTTCACCGGGCTCACCATCACGCACTACGCAGCCGTGAACCTCGCCGGCTTCTACTACCTGAGCGAGGCCGTCGGCGGCGTGCCGGTGTGTCTGAACAAGGCCGTGCACGACTCGTACTCGGGCGCGAACTTCGCGGCGGGGCCGCAGAGCGTCGGCGGGGCGAAGGCGCTGCAGTTCGTGCGCCAGCGCCACGGGCTGCCCAACGGCGACCTCGACCGCATCAAACGCCAGCAGGTGTTCATGGCGAGCATGGCCAAGACGATCCTGTCGGCCGGCACGCTCGCCGACCCGGGCAAGCTGGGCGACCTGATCACGGCCGTGAAGAAGGCCGTGGTGGTCGACTCCGGCTGGGACATCGTCGGGTTCGCGCAGCAGCTGCACGGGATGAGCGCGGGCGCGCTGAAGTTCGTCACCGTGCCGGTCGTGAACATCTCGCTCAAGACGCCGTCGGACGGCGACGCGGTGGAGGTGGATCCCGGCCAGGTGCAGCAGTTCGTGCGCCAGCAGCTGGGCACGCCGACGACTTCTTCGTCGAACGCACCCGCTGCGCCGGGCGACTCGAGCCTGAGCCAGTACACCGTGGACGTGCGCAACGCGTCGGACACCAGCGGCCTGGCCGCGAGCGTGGCCGAGAAGCTCGCGGCCGCCGGGTACGCCAAGGGCACGGTGGCCAACGCGACCACGCGCAAGATGTCGATCGTCTTCTACGGCCACAGCCAGAAGTCCGAGGCGACGCAAATCGCGAAGACGCTCGGCGGGATCGCCGTGAGCCCCGACTCCTCGCTGGACAAGGACCACTTCCGGGTGTTCCTGGGCAAGGACTACGAAGACTCCAGCGGCTCGTCGAGCACCGGCGGCGCGCCGCAGGTGCGCCCGGCGGCGTACGTGAGCCCCGCACCCGCACAGGCCCCGCCGCCGATCACCGGCGACGGCGTCCCCTGCGTGAACTGAGTCCTTTTCGCCCGATAACTCGTTCGAACATTCTGGTAATTCGCTTTTGCTTCGCGCCTTCGGTAACGCTTACTCCGCGCTTTAAGCCAACATGAAAAGGGTGGCCGCGAGTGCCGAAGAGCTCGCGCAGCGTGTGCTCGCGCCCGGCGGTGCCCGTCAGCCGGAGTCCCGGATCTCCGCCGGCTCGCAGACCTACTGGCGCCGGCCGAGCGCGGAGATCACTGGCAGGCCCACGCGCATTGGCGCGACGCAGCCGTGTTCCAAGGCAGCGATCTGTGGTCGCGCCTCGGCCGCGAGCACCTCGACCCGTTCGACGCGGGCGCCCGGATGGCGAGCTTCACCGGCCCGTGGCACCGCGTTCTGGAATGGGGCTGCGGCGGTGGCGCACCGGGCCCCGACGTCGCGCCTACCGCACCGGGCTGGCCGAGATGACCGCGTACGGCACCGACGCGTCCTGGCAGACCGCCACCCCGTCCTGAACCCCCACGAAGACGGCGTCTCCCTGGACACCTACGTCGGCTGGCTCGTGGCGGCCGGGTATCCGATCAAGCGCATCGACGACTACGCCGAATGGTTCGCCCGCTTCGAGACGGCCATCCGCGGGTTGCCGGAGAAGCAGAAGCAGCACTCTTTGCTGCCGCTGCTGCACGCCTTCTCCGCGCCCGCCGACCCCGTCGACGGAGCCGGCATCCCGACCGACCGCTTCCGCTCGGCGGTGCAGGACGCCGGCATCGGCGCGGACAAGGACATCCCGCATGTGACGGCGGAGCTGATCCGGAAGTACGCGGCGGATCTGTCGCAGCTCGGGCTGATCTGAGGTGCCGTTGTCCGGCGCCGGGGGAATCTGGCGCCGGACAAGGCTTTCGGGGCGGGATCCCGAGGGGCTCGGGCTCTATCGTCGCCTTGGGTTGATCATTGCTGGGCGCCGCGACGAGAGGCGCGCTGTGCCGGAGCACGCCTGGAACCGGTTGACCGCCACCGAGCCGCGGGACCTCGCCGAACGCGACGCGGTGGTCCGGTGCCCGTCGGTGTCTTCCGGGGTCGCCGAGCACCACCTGGCTTTCCGCCTCGGATGATCAGCAGGAGACAGGTTTTCGCAGGTGCTCGCCGGCGGGATGCGACGGCCTCGGTCGTCGGTGCCGCTTCTGCGGGTGTCGCGGCTTCTGGAGTGGGCGGTCACACGTCGTTCGGCCCGTGGAACCAGGTGCGAGGCGGCGTGCTGAACATCGGCGACGCGCAGGCGTGCCCGCCAACGGACCGGTGGTGCTCCTGCTGCACGGGTGACTGTACGACATCCACAGCTACGTCGACGTCGCGCCCGCGCCGGCGGCGTTGGGCTACCGCGTGATCGTGCCGTACCGAACCCAGTCGAAGCCGCCGATCACGGCCCGGCCGACCTTCAGCGCGTCCATCAGCGCGATGACGTCGGCGCGACGGCGGACCGCTCGAAGCGAAGCTCCACCAGAGCCCTGCCATCGCCGTCCCCACCATCACCGTGGCCGGCGACTTCGACGGCGCCGCCGCCGACGGCTCGAGCTACCGCAAGCAGTTCACCGGGCAAGTACGACCAGCATCCTGCCCGGCATCGGACACAACGTCCCCCAGGAGGCCCCGGCGGACTTCACCAAAGCCATCGTGCACGCGGACCGGCTCTGAGTACCGTGCCCCATGGGCCACAAGGGCATCCGCGACGGCGGGCCACCGAGAGATCCGAAGTTCCGCCCTGAAGACGTGGTCGGGTTGCCGATCCGCAAGGCCGTGATCGAGCTGACCCGCCACGGCTACCTCATCGATTCGCCCACTCCTCACGACCGCGCGCCGATCAAACTGCACCACCGCGTGCGACTGGTGGCTCAGGAAGGCGTGATCACCGAGGTGGTCGTCGGCTGATCACCGGAAACCCGGCACAAAAAAGCGGGGCCGATCCACAATGGACCGGCCCCGCTTCTTCGTTCAGCTACAAAGCTCAGGCGTTGCTACGACGACGACGCACCAGCACCAGCATCGCGCCGCCGGCCAGGACGAGGGCCGCGCCGATGCCGATGGGCAGCGAGGCCTCCACGCCGGTGTTCGCCAGGGGCTGCGAGCCGCCCGCCGGCGGGGCGGCCGGGGCGGCCGGGGTGGTCGGCGCCGCCGGCGTGGTCGGCGGGGTGACGCCGGCTTCGGTCCAGGTGGCGGTGGCCGAGGTGTCGACCGTGGTCTTCTGCGACTCGGCGACGATCAGCGACTGCGCCGGGTGCTTGGCGTAGTTCTCGCCCACGAACAGGCGGCCGGTGTCGAGGTGGCCGACGGCCTTGAGCGCCAGCTCGGCGGTGCCGGCCTTGGCGTCCTTGGGGACGTCGAGGTACAGCTCGGTGCCGTCCTTGACCTCGCCCTCCGTCACGGCCTTGCCGTCGGCGTCGGTCAGCTTGACGCCCTCGGGCAGCTGCGTGGTGAGGTCGGTGATGTCACCGGTGGTGGCGATGGTGAACGGGCCGATGCGGGTGCCGGCTTCGCCCTTGGCGGAAGCGGGGGTGATGCTCAGCGTCGGCTTCGGCTGCTGGCCGATGCCGACGTTGTCGCCGCCCGTGAGGTAGTCGTACAGGGCGAGCACGTCGGCGCCGTTGTCCGCGTTGCCGTACTGGACGGGCTTGTCGCGGTCCAGTTCCTTGCCGTCGCTGAAGTGCCAGACGGCAGCCTGCGTCGCGGCGATCGCCTCGGCCTGCGACAGGCCGTCGTGCAGCGTGACACCCTTCAGCTCGGCCTCGATGCCCTTGAGGTCCTCGGTCGGGAAACCGTGGTGCAGGACCCAGTTGATCTTCGCGTTGTTCTTGTTGAACGGCGAGTCCGGGTTCGGGTACTTGTCCCACGGCGTCTCGAGCATGTCCTGCTGCTCGTCGATGTTCGTCTCGATCTCGACGCAGTACAGCTTCAGCGTGCTGCCGTCGGAGAGCTTGAGACCGAACAGGACCGTGTCGTAGTAGTGGTCCTTGCCGTTCTCGTTCAGGTTGACACCGAAGCCGTTGGTGAACGCGCCGGGGACGAGGCGCCCACGCGCCGCGCCGTCCTCAGCCTTCGCACCAGTGTCCGCGGTGGCGCCCTGAGCTGCCGCCATCAGCGCGACGGCCGCGGCGGCAGCCGCGATCCCGCCTCGCACCAGACCTGATCTGACCTGCATCTGTTCTCCCATCCAAGCCCGCACCAGAAAGTCGGAGCCGCGTGAGAAAACACACCCCGATCACGACGGCCACCAATCAGGTGAGAATCCACCCAGCCAAGCGATGCGGAAGCCTACACACAGCTGACATGCCCACCCACGGTGGTCCCCACCACCGTGAGGGCCGTCCACCTGGGCGTCACCACGCCGTTCACGCACCGCCACTGAGCAAATCGGACACACCTCGATCACCTGCGTATACACGCGATGTATAGTCTCGACGTATAGTGATCGTCCGAAGGGGACCAGACATGTCGGTGGGGACCACCCTGCTCGCCTTGCTCGAGCCAGGACCGCGGCACGGGTACGACCTGAAACGCGCGTACGACGAACAGTTCGGCCAAGACCGGCCGCTCGCCTATGGGCAGGTGTACGCCACGCTCTCGCGCCTGCTGAAGAACGGCCTCGTCGAGGTCGCCGGCGTCGAGGCCGGCGACGGGCCGGAGCGCAAGCGCTACACGATCACCGACGCCGGCATCACCGACGTCGAGCACTGGCTCGCGACTCCGGAGAACCCGGAGCCGTACCTGCAGAACACGCTCTACACCAAGGTCGTGCTCGCTCTGCTGTCCGGACGCAGCGCCACGACCGTGCTGGACGCGCAGCGCGCCAAGCACCTCGACGTGATGCGCGAGCTCACCCGCCGCAAGCGTGAGGGCGACCTCGCGACGCAGCTGATCTGCGACCACGCGCTGTTCCACCTCGAAGCCGACCTGCGCTGGCTCGAGCTCACGGCCGCGCGCCTCGACGAGCTGGCCCGGGAGGTGCGGTCATGACGGAACCGCTGCTCGTCGCCGACGGCGTGGAGAAGGCGTTCGGCCCGACGCAGGCGCTGCGCGGCGCCGGCGTGTCCGTCGCGGCCGGGGAGGTGCTCGCGATCATGGGTCCGTCGGGCTCCGGCAAGTCGACGCTCCTGCACTGCCTCGCGGGCATCGTCCACCCCGACGCCGGCACCATCACCTACGACGGCCGCGACCTCGTCGCCATGAGCGACCGCGAGCGCAGTGCGTTGCGGCGCACGGAGTTCGGCTTCGTGTTCCAGTTCGGGCAGCTCGTGCCCGAGCTGACGTGCCTCGAGAACGTCGCGCTGCCACTGCGCCTGGCGAAGGTCGGGCGGCGCGAGGCCGAGGGCGTCGCGCGCCAGTGGCTCGAGCGGCTGCAGGTGTCCGACGTCGCGGACAAGCGCCCGGGCGATGTCTCGGGCGGGCAGGGGCAGCGCATCGCCGTGGCCCGCGCGCTCGTGACCCGGCCGAAGGTGGTCTTCGCCGACGAGCCGACGGGCGCGCTCGACTCGCTCAACGGCGAGAAGGTCATGCGCATGTTCACCGAAGCCGCGCGTCAGACCAACGCGGCCGTCGTGCTCGTGACGCACGAAGCGCGCGTCGCCGCGTACTCGGACCACGAGATCGTGGTGCGTGACGGGCGCGTGGCGGATCGGGAGTTCGTACAGTGATCGCGAACCTCCTTCTCGGCCTCCGGCTGGCCGTCGGGGGCGGCCGGATGTCGGGACAGGCGCTGCTGCGCCTCACGATGACGGCGGTGGGCATCGGGCTTGTCGTGGCCGTGCTGCTGCCGGCGGCCTCGGTGAGCTCGGTCGTCGACGCGCGGGAAGACCGCGCGGCCGCGACCGCCGAGATCACGCAGCCGCAGCCCGGCGTCGACCCGCTGTACGTGGTCAAGTGGTCGGCGATCCGCGGCAATCTGTTCGTGGACCTGCGCTCGGTCGCGGCCGCGGGGCCGCACGCGCCGGTGCCACCCGGGCTGAGCGCGGTGCCAAAACCGGGTGCGCTCATCGTGTCTCCCGAGCTCGCGCGCCTGCTCGCCGGGCCGGACGGCGCCGGACTGCGTGCCCGTCTGCCGGCGGCACCGGCGGGCACGATCAGCAAGCCCGGGCTCGTCGACGCCGGCGAGATCACCGCGTGGTACGGCACCAACCTCGCCGACGCGAAGTCGAACCCGGACGTGGAGACCGTCTACGCCTTCGGCGGCGGGGAGCCGCCGCGCCTCGCCGTGGCGACGTCGATGCTCGTCGCGGTGCTGCCGGTGGTGATCGCGCTGCTGCTGCCCTTGCTGATCTTCGTGACCACGGCGTCGCGCATGGGTGCGGCGCAACGCGATCAACGGCTGGCGGCGCTGCGGCTGCTCGGCGTCGACGCGCGGCAGATCCGCTGGGTCGCGGCCGGGGAGTCGTTGCTGGGCGCGACGATCGGCCTGGTGCTCGGTGTGGCGCTGTTCCTGGCGGTGCGCCCGACGCTCGGGTCGCTGGACCTGTTCGGCTACCGCGTGTTCGGCGAGGACTTCGTGCCGTCGTGGCCACTCGCGGTGCTGGTGGTGGTCCTCGTGCCCGCGCTGGCCGTCGGTGCGGCGCTGTTCGGGCTGCGGCGCACGATCGTCGAGCCGCTCGGCGTGGTGCGCCAGGGCAAACCGGTGCGGCGGCGGATGTGGTGGCGCTGGATGATCACCGGCGTGGGCGTGCTGCTCGTCGGCACGGCGTACGCGACCGAACCGGGACAAGGCAGCGACATCGTGCTGATCGCGCTCACCGGGGGTTCCGCGTTCCTGCTGGTGGGCGTGACCGTGCTGCTGCCGTGGATCGTCGAGGGGATCGCGAGCCGGCTGCGCGGCGGTTCGCCCGCGTGGCAGCTCGCGGTGCGGCGGTTGCAGCTCGACAGCGGCACGCCGAGCCGGGTCGTTTCGGGGCTGGTCGTGGTGGTGGCCGGCAGCATCCTGCTGCAGGTCGTGCTCAACTCCCTGCTCGCGGCGGACGAGGTCGAGGCCAAGACGGATCCTTCGTGGGCGGGCGCGGCGCACGTGAGCGTCCTCGCGGACAAGGCGGCGGCCGCCGAGGTGCAGAAGCGGGTGTCGGGCGTGGCCGGGCTCACTCAGGTGGACGCGATCCGGCGCACGTCGGCGGTCTCCGGTGACCAGTGGACCGAGCTGGAGATCGGGTCTTGTGCCGCGCTGGCGTTGCGGGCACAGCTGCCGTCCTGTGTGGACGGAAATGTCTTCGCGGTCGGTGACACGCCGGTACCGACGGGGCCGGTGCGGCTCACGACGTCCGCTTCGGAGACCGGGGGTCCGATGTGGACGGTTCCGGCCGACGTGGTGCGCCTGCCGGTGAACTCGGCCGGGCGGCGCCTGGACGGCGCGCTGCTGGTGACCGAGGGAGCGGTCGCCGGCGTTGCGCTGCCGGTCGAGCTGACCACGGTGTATGCCAAGGGCCCGGGGACTCCCGCGGCCGTGGCCGACCGCGTGGCGGCCGCCGTCGCGAGCCTGACCTGGCACGTCGAGGTGGACACGGACGAACGCTCGAGCGCGCCGACCGGTGTGCTGGGCACGATCCGGGCGGTGCTGCTCACCGCGTCGCTGTTCGTGCTCGCGGTGGCGGCACTGAGCCTGCTGATGCTGGCTGTCGAACAGATCACCGAGCGGCGCCGGGCGTTGGCCGCGTTGGCCGCTTCGGGTGTTCCGCTGGGTGTGCTGGCCCGCAGCTCGTTCGCGCAGACCGCACTGCCCGTGGTGATCGGGGTGGTGCTGGCGGTGCTCACGGGGACCGGGCTGACGTTGCCGATCCTGCGTGCGGCGGACATCCCGTTGAAGCTCGACGGCGGCCTGATCGCGAGCATGGCGGGCGCGGCCGTGGCGGCGGTGTTCGTCGTGACGGCGTGCACGATTCCGCTGCTGCGCCAGGTCACCAAGGTGGAGTCCCTGCGCTCGGAGTGAGTGTTCACCGGCTCGAAAGGCCCGCGACCCACCTTCGTCGCGGGCTTTTCGGGTCCGACTCCTTCTCCGCGACGGCTTGGTGCGCCAGCATGATCAACGCCCTGTCCCCCTTCGGAAGGTCGACCTTGATGCGAACCTTCAAACGGCTAGGTGCGGTGCTCGGCGCCACCGTGCTGGCGCTGGTGATCCCGGCGGCCGCGGCGTACGCCGATCCCCCGCACAACCTCCCCCAGAACGCCGGCGGCTACGACCAGTCGTTCTCGCCCGCGTACGACTACGACGGCGACGGCTGCTATGCCACCCCCGCCATCGGCCCGGACGGCACGCTCGCCCCCGGCCTCAACACCACCGGCGCGGTCAACGGCAGCTGCCACGACCAGTCCGACCTCGACAACTCCCAGACGTACTCGCGCTCGAAGTGCAACAACGGCTGGTGCGCGGTGGTCTACGCCAGCTACTTCGAAAAGGACCAGGCCGTGGACGGCAGCGGCCTCGGCGGCCACCGCCACGACTGGGAGCACGTGATCTCCTGGATCAACCAGGCGAGCAACCAGGTCGAGTTCGTGACCACCACCCAGCACAGCAGTCAGGTCACGTACCCGCGCTCACAGGTCCGCTTCGACGGCACGCACCCGAAGGTCGTCTACCACAAGGACGGCCTGGGCACGCACTTCTTCCGCCTGGCCGACAACAACGACGAACCGCCGGAGAACCACTACCACAACTGGCGCTACCCCCCGCTCGTCGGCTACGACGGCTACCCCTCCACCGCCCTGCGCGACAAGCTGATGTCCGCCGACTTCGGCTCGGCGACGATCAAGATCAACGACACGCGGTACAACGACCTGCTGGCGGCTTCGCTGCCGGCGGGGATTCCGTTTGATCCGCGTGGCTGAGGTCTGAGGGTTCGTCCTGAAGGACGGGTGTCATCCTCCTCGTGCGGGCGGCACCCGTCTTCGCCTTTGGCAGTCGGCACCAGCGCCACAGCGGGGACGCGACGGTCGATTGCGCCGGTCGTCATCCAGGCGCCGACCCTGACACCTTCCGGCAATCCGGCGGGTCCGGCACACCATCAACACGCGAGTCGACTTGCCGACCGGGCCACTCTCCAGCCTCCCCTGAGCCCCCGCGAACTGCCGGCGGGATGTCTGCGAATTCGCCCCAACCACGGATGTCATTCTCTTCGTGGGGGTAACACCCGTCTTCCGCGTCGGGCCAGGTCCTTGGGGCACTCCGGAGCGATCTGCGTCACGACTTCCCACCCCGACTATGCACAGTCATACATCCTGATGCATAATCATACCCATGTCCAAGGTGCTCACTTCCCTTCCCGTCGGCGAGCGGGTCGGCATCGCGTTCTCCGGTGGCCTCGACACGTCCGTTGCGGTGGCGTGGATGCGTGACAAAGGCGCCGTGCCGTGCACCTACACGGCCGACATCGGGCAGTACGACGAGCCCGACATCGAGTCGGTGCCGGGGCGTGCGACGTCGTACGGCGCGGAGCTCGGACGGCTGGTCGACTGCAAGGAGGCGCTGGTCGAGGAGGGGCTCGCGGCGCTGACGTGCGGCGCGTTCCACATCCGCTCCGGCGGCCGCAGCTACTTCAACACCACGCCGCTCGGCCGGGCCGTCACCGGCACGCTGCTGGTGCGGGCGATGCTCGAAGACGACGTCCAGATCTGGGGCGACGGCTCCACCTACAAGGGCAACGACATCGAGCGGTTCTACCGCTACGGCCTCCTGGCCAACCCCGCCCTGCGCATCTACAAGCCGTGGCTCGACGCGGACTTCGTGTCGGAACTCGGCGGCCGCAAGGAGATGTCCGAGTGGCTGGTGGCCCACGGGCTGCCCTACCGCGACAGCACCGAGAAGGCCTACTCCACCGACGCCAACATCTGGGGCGCCACCCACGAGGCCAAGTCGCTGGAGCACCTCGACACCGGCATCGAGATCGTCGAGCCGATCATGGGGGTGCGGTTCTGGGACGCGAGCGTCGAGATCGAGCCGGAAGACGTCACCATCGGCTTCGAGCTGGGCCGGCCGGTGTCGATCAACGGCAAGCAGTTCGCAACGTCCGTCGACCTCGTGCTGGAAGCCAACGCGATCGGCGGCCGCCACGGGCTCGGGATGTCCGACCAGATCGAGAACCGCATCATCGAGGCCAAGAGCCGCGGCATCTACGAGGCGCCGGGCATGGCGCTGCTGCATGCGGCGTACGAGCGGCTCGTCAACGCGGTCCACAACGAGGACACCGTCGCCAGCTACCACAATGAAGGCCGCCGCCTCGGCCGGCTCATGTACGAGGGCCGCTGGCTCGACCCGCAGGCCATGATGCTGCGCGAGTCGCTGCAGCGCTGGGTCGGCACGGCCATCACGGGCGAGGTCACGCTCCGCCTGCGGCGCGGCGAGGACTACTCCATCCTCGACACGTCCGGGCCGTCCTTCAGCTACCACCCGGACAAGCTGTCGATGGAACGCACCGAGGACAGCGCGTTCGGCCCGGTCGACCGCATCGGCCAGCTGACCATGCGCAACCTCGACATCGCCGACTCCCGCGCGAAGCTCGAGCAGTACGCGAACCTCGGCATGGTCGGCAGCGGCTCCCACCCGGCACTGATCGGCGCCGCCCAGGCCGCCTCCACGGGCCTCATCGGCGCGATGCCCGCGGGCGGCGCCGAGGCCATCGCCTCCCGCGGCAAGACCGACGACGTCGAGCTCCTGGACAGCGCGGCGATGGAGTCCGGCACGGATTAGGCTGCCTCGGCTCCGCCGAGGCGCGCGAGATCGCTTTGAGCCGGTTTCTTCCCTCCCGGTGTGCTCGGCCCGAGGGGCCGAGCACACCGCTGAGTCCGGAACCCGGCGCGATCTCGCGGTGGTGCTCGGCGGCGTTCACAGCGCCTGCGCCCCGATCACCGAGAGCAGTTGCAGCTTCTCCTGGCTTTCCGTCCCCGGGGTGGCCGTGAACACCACCAGTGCCTGGTACTGGCCGGGGTCCAGCAGGGTCTGGCCGTGCACCTCGATGGCGCCGACTTCCGGGTGGAGCAGGCGTTTCGGTTCGCAGTAGGGGCCGAGCACGGGGCAGGAATTTCACCAGTTCGGGCCGGTCCATGCCACCACCCTCCGCCCCAACGCCACGCTCAGCCACGGACATTCCGAACCTGGCTACGCTCCGCGACCACAGGCACCGTCGAAGCCATGAAGCACTGGATCAACGGCGAGGACGTCTCCGCCGAAAGCACCCTCGACGTCGTCAACCCCGCGAACCGCACCGTCGTCGCCCGCATGCCGCTCGGCACCCCGGAAGACGTGGACCACGCCGTGGCCGCAGCGACGAAAGCCCTCCCCGCCTGGGCCGCCACCCCACTTCGAGAACGCGCCGCCAAGCTCAAAGCGCTCGCCCACGAGCTCCGCAAGCGCAACGAAGACCTCGCCCAAGCCATCTCCGCCGAGATGGGCGCCCCGATCAGCCTCGCCCGCGCCGCCCAGGCCGGCCTGCGCTCGTCGCCGACTCGACCGCGGATCTGGCAGCCGCTTCGCCTGGACCGAGACCCCGGGGCAACTCCCTCGTCGTGCGCGAACCCGTCGGCGTCGTCGGCGTGATCACCTCGTGGAACTTCCCGCTCCAGCAGGTCATGACGAAACTCGCCCCCGCGCTGCTGGCCGGCAACACCGTCGTCGCCAAGCCCGCCGAGCTCGCCCCCACGTCGATGCCGATCCTCGCCGCGGCCATCCGGACGGCCGGAGTCCCTGACGGCGTCGTCAACATCGTCTACGGCACCGGTCCGGTCGTCGGCGAAGCCATCGCGAAACGCCCCGGCATCGACATGGTCAGCTTCACCGGCTCCACCGCCGTCGGGAAGCGGATTTCGATGCTGGCGCGTCAAACGCGTAGCCCTCGAACTCGGCGGCAAATCCGCCAGTGTGGTCCTCGACGACGCCGATCTCCAACCCGCCGTCGACCGCACCCTCACCACCGCGTGGACCAACTCCGGCCAGGTCTGCGGCGCCTGGTCCCGCCTGCTCGTCCCCGCGACCCGCCGCGACGAAATCCTCGGCCTGCTCACGAAATCGGCCGAGGACTACCGCCTCGGCGACCCCGCCGAGGAGACCACCCGCCTCGGCCCGCTCGCGTCGGAAACCCAAGGACCCGCGTCAACCACCACGTCGAACGCGGCCTCGAACAAGGCGCGACCCTCGTCCTCGGCGGCCCCGGCCGCGTGCCCGGCCCCGTCTTCGGCGAACCGGCCCGCGCGCTCGCCATCGCCCGACGCCTGCGCACCGGCCAGGTCGAGGTCAACGAGAGCGAGTTCAACATCCTGGCCCCCTTCGGCGGTTACAAGCAGTCCGGCAACGGCCGCGAGTTCGGCCGCCACGGCGTCGAGGAGTTCACGGAGGTCAAGTCAATCCAGCGATGAGTCCACAGTAGACAATATTCAGAAAGTGGGCGGCGTGATCAGCCAGACCACCTTGAGCGATTCACCTTCCCCGACGTGCCAACGGTGCGGCACCGTCGAGTCGAGGTAGATCGCTTCGCCCGCTTCGAGTTTCACCTCGTCGTCGCCGATCCGCTGGATGGCGCACCCCGTGCTGAACTGGACGGGTGACGCCGGGTCGCTGCGGGAGTTCTCCGTGCCCGCGCCGTCCCGACATCTTCGGCGACATCGTCTGGTGCGGCCGGCGGCAAGGTGACCGAGGTGCGGGACAACGATGAGGTGCTGATCGCGTTGTCCGCGCGCAACCAGCTGGGCGAGCAGACCGCCGAGGGCAGTGCCCTGGTGCGCTTGAGCTGAGACCCGGCGGGCGGCGCGGGTGTGCGCGCCGCCCGCCGGCACCTCGTCAGTCCACCGGGGCGGCTAGCCGGGCAGCGACTGTCTTCTTGCGACGGACGGACTCCGTCACCAGGAACACCGCCACGAACGACACCGCGGCCATCAGTGCCAGGTACAACGCGATCGCGTTGGCCGTCTGGAACTCGGCGAACAACGACGTCGCGATGATGGGCGCCAGTGCACCGCCGGCGACCGCGCCGATCTGGTAGCCCACCGAGACACCCGAGTAGCGGACGCGCGCGCCGAACATTTCGGAGAACAACGCCGGGCACGGGCCGTAGGTGAGGCTGAAGATGACCTGCGCGATCACGAGCGCCACCGTGATCAGCACCGGAGCGCCCGTGTTCACGAGCCAGAACATCGGGAAGCCCCACACCGCCAGTCCCACGGCGCCACTCAGGAACACCTTGCGGCGGCCGATGCGGTCGGACAACGCCGCGGCCGCTGGGATCGTGAGGCCCGAGGCAACGGCGGAGATCAGCACGGCCACCAGGATCGTGCCGCGCGGCACGCCCAGGGCCTGCGTGGCGTAGGACAGGATGTACACGGTGAGCAGGTAGTACGCGCCGCCGTTGATCACGGTCGCGCCTGCGGCGAGCAGGATCTGCTTCGGATGCGAGCGCAGCAGCTCCAGCAGCGGGGCACGCCGCTGTTCGGGCTCCTCCGACGACGCGTGGGTTTCCGACGCACGCGACTGCGCGTAGAGCCCGACCGCGATGAGCAGGATGCTGAGCAGGAACGGGATCCGCCAGCCCCACGCCAGGAACGCGTCCTGCGACAGCGCGGCCGAGAGGATCAGGAACATCACGTTGGAGAAGATCAGCGCGATCGGCACGCCGAGCTGCGCGAAGCTGCCGTAGAACCCGCGTTTGCCCTCGGGCGCGCTCTCCGTCACCAGCAGCACCGCGCCGCCCCACTGCCCGCCCAGCGCGAGGCCCTGGACCAGGCGCAGCACCACGAGCAGGATCGGCGCGGCCACGCCGAGGGTCGCGTACGACGGCAGCAGGCCGATCGCCGTCGTGGCCGCACCCATGATCATCATGGCGGTGACCAGCGCCGGCTTGCGGCCGAACTTGTCACCGAAGTGCCCGAACACGGCCGCCCCCACGGGCCGGATCAGGAAACCGACGGCGAACGTGCTGAACGCGAGCAGCGTGCCCGCGACGGAATCGACGGACGGGAAGAACAGCTTGTTCAGCACTGCCCGCGCCCGCACCCTGGCCGGCCAGGGAAGCGTCCACACGATAGGCGCCGTGCTCGACCGCGGTGACGCTGTTGGCCACCGACAGCGACAGGTTCTCGTGGGCGTGGATGCCGATCTGCGTTTCCGGGTCGAGGACGTCGCGGTAGGCGTCGATCCGCGCGGCGACGTCGCGCATGGTCAGGCGCCCACCGGAGTCGGTGACGTAAACGCAGTGCGCGCCCGCGTCTGCCATGATCTTCGCCTGCGTGGCGAGATCCTCGGGTGAGTTCATGTGGCTCAGCATCAGGAACCCCGCCACATCCATGCCGTTCTCCCGCGCCCACCCGAAGTGCTAGATCGCGATGTCGGCCTCGGTGCAGTGCGTCGCGATCCGCACACTCGACACCCCGAGATCACGCGCCGCCCGCAGATCGTCGATCGTGCCGACCCCCGGCAACAGCAACGTGGTGAGCTTCGCGTTCTTCACCACCTCGGCGGCCGCAGCGATCCAGCCCGCGTCGGTGGCCGCGGCGTGGCCGTAGTTCACGCTCGACCCGGCCAGTCCGTCGCCGTGCGCCACCTCGATGGCCGCCACGCCCGACGCGTCGAGCGCGGCGGCGATCATGCGCACCTGCTCGATCGAATACTGGTGGGCGATGGCGTGCATGCCGTCCCGCAGCGTCACGTCCTGCACGTAGATCTTGCCGGTCATCGAAGCGCTCCTTCCGCGGCGACCTGCACGAGCCGTTCCGCGGTCCGCAGCGCGGCCGAGGTCATGATGTCGAGGTTCCCCGCGTAGTCCGGCAGGTAGTGCCCCGCGCCGGAGACCTCGAGGAACACCGCCACCTTCACCCCGCGGAACGCGCGCCCGAGCGCGGGCAGGAACGGCTCGTCCACCCAGTCGAACTGCACGCGCTGCGTGAGCCGGTAACCCGGGACGTAGTCCTGCACCCGGGCGACCATGGCCTCGACGGACGCGCAGACGGCGGCCTCGTCTACTTCGGACTCTTCGACGAGGCAGAACACCGTGTCCCGCATGGTGATAGGCGGGTCGGCCGGGTTGAGCACGATGATCGCCTTGCCGCGGCCGGCGCCACCGACGGTTTCCAGCGCCCGGGCAGTCGTCTCGGTGAACTCGTCGATGTTCGCCCGGGTGCCCGGACCGGCGGACTTCGCCGCGATCGTCGCCACGATCTCCGCGTACGCCACCGGCGCCACCGCCGAGACGGCGGCCACGACCGGCGTCGTCGCCTGGCCACCGCAGGTGACCATGTTGACGTTGGGCGAGGCGAGGTGCTCGTCGAGGTTCACGGTCGGCACCACGTACGGCCCGATGGCCGCGGGCGTGAGGTCCACCAACTGCTTGCCGTGCGCGCTCAGGACCGCGTTGTTGTGCCGGTGCGCGCCGGCCGACGTCGCGTCGAAGACCAGCCGGATGTCGGCGAACTCGGGCAGGGCGACGAGCCCGGCCACGCCTTCGTGCGATGTCGCGACGCCGAGCCGGCGCGCCCGCGCGAGCCCGTCGGAGGCGGCGTCGATCCCGACCATCGCCGCGACTTCGAGCTCGCTCGAAAGCCGTTTCACCTTGAACATCAGGTCGGTGCCGATGTTGCCCGACCCGATGATCGCCACCGGGGTGCTCATGCGCGTTTCCCTCCGTCCGGCCCGGCGGCGAACCCGACACGGACCTCTCCGATGTCTTCGAACCGGGCCACGTAGGTCCCGGACTCCGTCACGGGCACCATCGGTCCCCACGCGCCGGCCAGCACCACTTCCCCCGCCCGCAGCAGCTCGCCGCGACGCACGAGCTCCTGCGCGAGCCACGCGACGGCGACGGCCGGCGAGCCGAGGCAGGCCGCGCCGACCCCGGTCGAGATCGGCTCACCGCCGTGTTCCAGCACCATGCCGAGCCCGGCGAGGTCCACCTCGGACAGCTGCACCGGCCGGGTGCCCAGCACAAGAGCGCCGCTGGACGCGTTGTCCGCCACCGTGTCCGTGATCCGGATGTTCCAGCCGGCCACGCGCGAGTCGACGATCTCGATGGCCGGCAGCACGAAGTCCGTGGCGCGCAGGACGTCGACCACGGTCGCGCCATCCGGCAGATCCGCGCCCAGCACGAACGCGACCTCGCCTTCGACGCGCGGCTGGCAGAAGCGGTCAATCGGTATTTCCGCGCGGTCGCCGAACACCATGTCGTCGAGCAGCACTCCGAAGTCGGGCCGGTCGACGCCGAGCTGGCGCTGCACCGCCTCCGACATCAGCCCGATCTTGCGGCCGACCACTCGGCGGCCGCTCGCGACCTTGTCCGCGATGATCCGGCGCTGCACCTCGTAGGCGGCGTCGACGTCGTTGTCTCCGAGCAGCTCGCGCACCGGCGCGACGGGCTTTCGGTCGCGTTCGGCCTGCAGCAGGAGTTCGGCTGCCGCCTCGATCGCCGCGTTCACAGCGCCACGCACACGTTGGTCGGCTGGGTGTAGAAGTGCAGCGAGTGCACACCGCCTTCGCGGCCGATGCCCGAGAGCCCGTTGCCTCCGAAGGGCGAGCGCAGGTCGCGCAGATACCAGGTGTTGACCCACGACATGCCGACGCGCAGGGCGCCCGCGACGCGGTGGGCGCGTTCGAGGTTCGTCGTCCACACGGCGGCGGCGAGGCCGTAGTCGCTGTCGTTGGCCAGGCGGACCGCCTCGTCCTCGGTGTCGAACGGCACGAGCGCCGCGACCGGGCCGAAGATCTCCTCGCGCAGCACGCGGTGGGTGTTGTCGAGCCCGGTCCACAGCGCGGGGCGCACCCAGGCGCCGCCTTCGAGGTCGGGGCCGAGGTCGGGGATCCCGCCACCGGCCAGGAGCTTCGCGCCCTCCTGCTCGGCGAGCTCGTAGTAGGAGAGGACTTTTTCGCGGTGCTGGCGCGAGATCAACGGTCCCGTGGTGGTGCCCGGGTCGTCCGGGCGGCCGAAGCGCAGGGCGTCGGCGCGTTCGGCGAGGCCGGCGGCGACCTCGTCGAAGACGCCGCGCTGCACGTAGATCCGCTCGGTGCACAGGCAGATCTGGCCGGTGTTGGTGAACGTGGAGCGAGCGAGGCCGTCGACGGTCTTGGCGAGGTCCGCGTCGTCGAACACCACCGCCGCGTTCTTGCCCCCGAGCTCGAACGACACCGGCAGCACGCGCGGCGCCACGGCCTGCATGATCGCCGAGCCCGTGCGGGATTCGCCGGTGAAGGTGACTCCGTCGATGCCCGGGTGGCTCGTGAGGAACTCGCCGGCCGAACCGGGGCCGAAGCCGTGGACGACGTTGAACACCCCGTCGGGGGCGCCCGCCTCGGTGATGAGCTCGGCCAGCAACGTCGCACTCGAGGGCGTCTCCTCCGACGGCTTCACCACCACGGCGTTGCCCGCGGCCAACGCCGGCGCGACCTTCCAGGTCAGCAGCAACAGCGGCAGGTTCCACGGCACGATGACCGCGACCACGCCGAGCGGCTTGCGCAGCGCGTAGTTCAGCGCGCGCCCGGCCGGTCCTTCGGTGAGGAACGAGTCGAGCCCGGCCGACGCGATGGTGTCTGCGGCGGCCCGGAAGTTGGCGGCGGCGCGCGAGACGTCGAGCCGGCGGGCCAGGTCGAGCGGCTTGCCGGTGTCGGCGACCTCGGCCGCGAGCAGGTCGTCGAACCGCTCGTCGATGCGGTCGGCGATCTTCCTGAGCAGCCGCGCGCGGTCGGCGTCGGACGTGCGGCCCCACGCGCCGTCGAGGGCGGCCCGGGCGGCGCGGACCGCGCGGTCGACCACCGCCTGGTCGGCCTCCTCGACCTGCGCGACCAGGTGCCCGTCGACCGGGCTGACCTTGTCGAACAGGTCACCGCCGCTGTCGGTGAACCGCCCGTCCACGAAGCTCTTGAGCACCGTCATGTCCGCCTTCCCGGGTGGCTGTGATCCCTGCTCATCGTCGCGACCTCCTGCTATGCCTGACAAATGCCAAAGCCGGAAGTTGATATGTGCATATGGCTATAGTCGCTCGGTATGACCCCTCGTGAGCTGCCGCGACTGCTCGACGGCCGGATGAAGTTCCGCCACCTGGTGCTGCTGGACGCCATCGCGCGGCGCGGCACGATCGTCGGCGCGGCCGCCGAGCTGCACGTGACCCAGCCCGTGGCGACACGCGGGCTGCGGGAGCTGGAGGAGATCCTGGAGGTCGAGCTGTTCCAGCGCGGCCCGCGCGGCCTCACGCCGACCGTCTACGGCGAGGCCTTCACCGAGCACGCGCGCGCGATTCTCGCCCAGGCCCGCCAGGCCGCCCGCCACGTCGTGGAGCTTGCGGGCGCCGAACGCGGCACCGTGGTGGTGGGGACGCACCTGTTCGGCTCGAACGTCCTGCTCCCGCGGGCCATCGCGGCGTTGAAGGCGGAACGGCCGAACCTCACGGTGGCCGTGCGCGACGGGACCCCCGAGTCGCTGCTGGTGGAACTGAGCGCGGGCCGGCTCGACTTGATCGTCGGCCGGCTCACGCAGATCTCCGGCGAAGGGTTCCTCCGCCGCAAGCTCTACGACGAGTCCGTGGTCCTCGTGGTCCGCGCGTCGCACCCGCTGGCCGGCGCGAAGACCGTCGACCTCGCGACGGTCGCCGAGTACCCGTGGATCCTGCCCGGCCCGGAGACGGCGCTGCGGCGTGAGCTCGAGGAGCTGTTCCACAACAACGACGTGCTCCTGCCCGCCAACCGCGTGGAGGCGACTTCGTTCCTCACCGTGCGCCAGCTGCTGCGCGACACCGACGTCGTGGCCGCGCTGCCGCGGCTGATCACCGAGGAGGACCCCGGGATCGCCCGCCTGCCGTTGTCGCTCGAACCGATCGGCCACAGCGTCGGCATCACCATGCCCGCCTCCAGCACGCCCACCCCGTCGGCGAGCGCGCTGATCGACAAGCTCATGGCCGAGGCCGTGCAGGTGACCCGCCGGTTCAGCCCTGCTTCATGACCCTGGGACGCTCGAGCTGGTCACCGAGGTCGTGGTAGGCCGACTTGTGCCAGACGAGCGGCTGCAGGTCCTCCCGCGACGTCGACCCGTAGTCCAGCGACTCGCCGACGAAAATCGTGTGGTCTCCACCGTCGTACGCGGCCCACTTCCGGCACACGAACCACGCCAGCGCGCCACCCACCGTCGGACACCCGTGGTGCAGATCCATCTCCACATCCACCGCCACACTCCACGGCTGGCGCGCGTAGAAATCGGCGATCGCCCCTTGGTCCTGGCCCAGGATGCTGAGCCCGAAGTGCCCGTCCGTGCCGTGCAGCAACTGGTGCATCCGCCCCGGCTTGTTCACACTCACCGCGCACAACGGCGGATCCAGCGACACCGACGCGAACGAGCTCGCCGTCATCCCGTGCACCCCGCCGTCCCCGTCGACGACCGTCACCACCGACACGCCACTCGGGAAATGCCGCAACGCCCGCCGGAACCTCAACGCGTGCGCATCGGTGGGGGCGTAGGTGCTGCGTGGTGTTCCCACGGACGTCCTCCTCGCTTTCACCCGCCTCTGACCAGCGGTGATGGTCTGCCCATCGTCGCCGCCCGAGCCATACCCGTCCAATGCCGATCCGCGCCCTCGCCATGCCTGAACGGTCATACTCGCTCTGCGCTACCGTCGGCCCTCGCGGCTCCGGGCCCGCTGGCTGCCGCCGTCGTCCTCACTTCGCCACAACCCGAACGACCACGTCCCCTGGTCTCGCACGACCAGCGATCGAGCACCTCGTCCAACCGCGCCGACGGCCACGCCTCCACGTCGCCAACCCGCCCCGCGCGCGCCAACTCCGGCATCACCGGCACCCGGTCGCCGAACGACGTCAACGCCAAGCGCACGCCAAACGGGTTTCGCTGGGCGGGGTCGCCACCGCGCTCCTTGCTGACCTCTCACGCACGCCACAAAGCCGGCACGGCCTGAGTTGCCCGCAAGTCCGCCAACGCACCCGCCGCCCACTTCCGGACGGTGCTGTCGTCCCCGGCCAGCGACTCGACCAACGCACCGACGGCCCGATTGTCGTGCAACTCCTGGAAGATCTCGATACGCACAACTGGGCGACTGAGCCGCTCGACCTCGTCTTCGGCGTCCATGGGCGCCCTCCTCCGGCTGTGGTCGCCGGGCTACGAAAGCACCTCCGAGGGTTTGAGCGCGAGCGCAGCGGGGGGCTAGCCATCTGCATCTTCTTTTAATCTTTTGTCATTTGAAAGATTAAAATCTGACTCGCAGATGACTCCCCGAAGTTTCAATTGTCACGACGGCTCGGGGTAGCTTGTCAAGGCGGGAAAGAGTAGCTTGACAGGCTACCCCGAGCCGTGTTGGTTCACGTTCGTCGAGGGCCGGCCGGGGGAAGGGTCGGGGAATTAAGTTGAGCACAAGGTGAGTCGGGTACACCCGCCATCTGTTGGGAGATGGCGTTGGCCGGCGGAAAGTGGGCGGCCTCGGGATTAGCTGAGCAGAAGCTGGCTTCGGTGAACCCGCCGCCTGTTGAGGAGATGGCGTTGGCCGGCGGACAGTGGATGCTTCAGAAGAACCACGGCACCGGCGCATGTCCTCGGTCCACCACATCGCTGAACCGACCGCCCAAAAATCCCAACGGCTCGCCCTCCCGCGAACAAACCTTCAGCACCTCGCCAATAACAACCTCGTGGTCCCCAGCCGTCAACGCACGATAAACCGTGCACTCCAAGTGCACCAGTGCATCCGGGATCACCGGAACGTTATGCGACCCCGTTTTCACCGGCAGACCCGAAAAGTGGTCCTCGCCGCGGCGGGCGAAGCGGAGGGCGAGTTGTTCCTGGCGGGTGGAAAGCACGTTCAGGGCGAACCGGCCCGACGAGACGACGGCGTCGGTGGTGCGCGCGCCCGTGGTCAGGCATACGAGGACCAAGGGCGGGGACAGTGACACCGACGTCAGCGAGTTCACCGTCATCCCGTGGGGGACATCGCCGACGCGGGTGGTGACCACGGCGACGCCGGTGGCGAACCGGCCCATGGTGGTCCGCATCGCCGACGCGTCAACGGGGCCGGGGCCGGGCGTGCAGTCGGGGGGCATGGTGGTCATGAGCGGTAGCGGACCTCGAAGGTGAGCACACCCTCGTCGGTGCGCCAGGGGCCGTGGGGCATACCCGGCGGTCGGCAGGCGTACATACCGGCAGTGAAGGTCTCCCCCAGGGTGAGGTCGGTGAACGAGCCCTCCAGGATGTAGACCTCTTCCCAGAAGTCGTGGGACTGGACGCCCATCGGCGAAGAATCCGCGCCCGGGGCGTAGCGCAGGATGCGCGTGGCGACGCCGGAGGCCTCGTCCGTGGACAGCACGCGTTCGGTGATGAGCGGGTCGTCGCCTTTGCACACGGTGAAGTCCACATCAGTGACGGGGAAGAACTCGCGTTCGGGTTTGCTCATCGGCTCTCCTCGGAGTAACCGGCCAGGAAACGGTCCACTTCGGACAGGGGGCCGTCGAAGCCGTAGTTGCGGAACGAGTAGCCCTTCACCACGAAGGGCGCGCCGGCGTAGAACAGCTCGTACTGGTGGTGGCGGCCGGCGAACTCGCTGCCGACCGCGTCCCACGCGAGTTTGAACAGCTTCACGCGGTCGGCGGCCGGGGTGCCCGGGCTGTAGATGTAGCGGTCGATGTCCGCGCGCGTCTCCGAGCTGGTCATGTCGGCGACACTGGAGGGGACCTGCAGCACACCACCGCCGACGAGGTCGCGGAGGATGGCCAGCACGCGCGGATACAGCTCCGACTGCAGGCCCATGGCGCCATACAGCGCGCGACGGCCGGGGCGCCAGAGGCCGGCCGAGTCCGGCTCGGCGGTGTACTCGGCGGCCAGGACGGCAGACTCCACCAGGGACACCAGGCTGGCCAGCTCGCCGAGTTTCTCCACGACGCCGGGGAACTTGTCGACGCCGTTGACCGCCGCGACCTTGCGCGCGAGGCCCGCCAGGAACTGCAGCTTCACCGAAAACCGGATCTGCGCCTGCCAGTTGCCCAGCACGTGCGCGCCCGTCTCGAAGAACTGGTTGCGCACGCCGGCGACGTCGCGGTAGACGAACACGCGGTCCCACGGCACGAACACATCGTCGAAGATCAGCAACGCATCGGTCTCGTCGAAGCGAGTGGTGAGCGGGTAGTCGTAGTGGCTGGTCGCGGCGGGCGCGTACGGGCGGCGGCAGTAGAGCTTCAGACCCTCGGTGTCCACAGGCAGCACGAAGCTGAGCGCGAAGTCCGTGTCCTCCGGCGTCAGCGGCTTGATGCACGACACGAGGATCTCGTCGGCGACCGGACCACCCGTCGCCAGCATCTGCGCGCCCCGCACCACGATGCCGTCGGCGCGTTCCTCGGCGACGCCGACCTGCACGAGGTCGCCGTCCCACGCGCTCGCCGTGGTGGCGCGCGAAACCTGCGGCGGGATGATCGCGTAGGACAGGTACAGGTCCTCCTCGACCACCCGCTTCTGGAACGCCGTCACGTTGGCCGCGTAGTCGCCGAACACGTCCGGGTGCGAGGCGAATGCGGCCAGGAACGCGCCGACGTGGTCCGGGCTGCGGCCCACCCAGCCGTGGGTGTGGCGCGCCCACGTGGTGGCGGCCTCGCGGAACGCCGTGAGGTCCTCGCGGCTGCGCGGCGCAGTGAACAGCCGGTTCACCACATCGCCGTTCGCGCCCGGCCGCGTCATGCCGGACGCGGGGTCGGCGGCGAGGTCGAACAACTCCGACACGGTCTTCGCGATCGGCGCGAACGCCGGGTGCCGGGCCACGCCGTCCACGCGCTTGCCGTCGAGGTAGACGCGGCGTCCGTCGTCGAGGGCGCTCAGGTACTGCGATCCGGTGCGCATCAAGCCTTCCTTCGCTGGGTTTCGTACACGTGGGTCAGATTTTCGCCGCCGGGCAGCCGCAGGTCCACGCGCCAGCGCGAGCCGTACACGAACTTCCCGCCGAGCAAGGACAGCGTGCCGCAGAACAACACGAGGTCACCACCGTCGTCCAGCCCGGACGGCATCCGGGCGAGCGTGTCCGACGGGTGGCGCAGGGTCACCACACTGCCGCTTTGGTAGGTCACAGAGTCCACACTGGACTCTGCAAACAGCGTAGCCCAGTCCACGGCGGACAGGTCCGGCCCGAGCTCCACCACTTGCGAGCCGAGCGGCTTCGGGCACGCGGCCTTGCTCCGCGCGATGTCGACGCGTTCGAGCTCCCGGTCGGTGTGATCGGAGCCGACGCCGAGGTAGTACCGCCCGTCGTGGCGGATCACCACCGGCTCGACCTCCCCCGACGTCGTCGCCGAACCCACCTCGACCACCGGCGAACTGGTCAGCAGCCCGGGCGGGAGCACGTAATACGACGGCACACTCGCCGGCCGCGGCACGCCGATCGCCGCGAGCTCGGCGATGTGGTGCTCCACGGCGGCCTCGTCCTTGGCGGTGTAGCCCGCCACGACGATCCGCTCCGGCACGATCGAGAACGTCGCGCCGGAGCCGATCACAGTCAACTCACTCGTCACTTCACTCCTCAAAGGACGGTCAGTCCCGTCCCGCCTCGATGAACTTCCGCGCCGTCAGCTCAGGATTCGCCAGCAGCACCTCGTGGCTGCCCTCCATCCCGATCAGCCGGAACATCACGAGCCGGTTGGACAGCCGCGGGTGCCGCCCCCACTCGCCCTGCGTGATGTCGTTGTCTTCGGACGGCGCCAGGTAGCTGAACGCCTGCGGCACCTTGTCCCAGCCCGTCATGTCGGCCGGGTCGGTGAAGGCGCTCCACGGCTGCGGGCGCAGCACGTCGTACGCGCGCCGGGCCTCCTCCGCCGAGGCGTCGCCGTAGAACGCGTCGCGCCACACGGGGAACGGCAGCACGACACCGCCGTCAGTGCGTTCGTCGTAACTCGCCTGGAGCGCGGCGACGAGGTGCGGCGGGATCTCGTCGACGAGCGCCCGGCCATGCGCCGGCACGAACGCGGCGAAGTAGACCAGCCGCCGCATCCGCTCGGGCAGCTCGATCGCCACGCGGGAGATCAGGTAACCGCCCCAGCTGTGCCCGACGAGCACGACGTCGGTCAGGTCGTGCTCCCGGATGTAGTCGACGATCGGCGCCGCGGCACCACGAAGGTCGACGTGCTTGTCGTCGTTCTCGCCGAGGCCGCCGGCCGTCGGGGTGTGGACCTCGTGGCCCGCGTCCTCCAAGTGCTTGCGGACGGGGTCCCACAGCTCCCCGAAGTGCCACGCTCCGTGTACCAGTACGAATCGCATCCGCCGCTCCGTTCTCACCGCCTGAGTGCGTACGGCAATGCTGCTGTCGGCGAGTGGACGGGACTATCGGCGAAGCGACGGGCGAGCATCGGATTCGCGCAACCGTCAGCGGCGGCCCAGCACGGCCGACGGCGTGACCCCGAACCGCGCCTTGAACTGCGCGGCGAACTCGCCCAGGTGGAAGTACCCGCATTCCGCCGCGACACCCGTCACGGTCGTCGTCCCCGGCGCGCCCGCCGCGAGCAGCCGGCGGGCCCGGTCGAGCCGCTGGCCACGCAGCCACTGGCCAGGCGTCGTGTCGAGGTCCCGCCGGAACCCCGCCTGCAGGCTGCGCAGGCTCGCCCCGCTCTGCCGCGCGACCTCCGACAGGCTGATCGGCTCGGCGAGGTGGTCGAGCAGGATCTCCATCGCCCGCCTGACCTGCGCCGACGGCACCCGCGCGCGCTCGGCTTCCTCCTCGCGCAGCTGTGTGAGCAGGAACGACTCGATCACCAGCTCACCCAGCTGCTGCCCGACTTCCGGACGCGCGACGCTCGGCCCCAGCGTCGGCAGGCTGACCACGCTCTCGAGCAGCCGGTACAGGAACGCGGGCTGCTCCGGCAGCGACAACGAGAGGTCGACCGGGCCGGCGGTCGCGACCCCGCGGATCCGGCGGGCCGTGCGCTCGACCCAGCGCCGGTCCATCCGCACGATCAGCTGGTCGAAAGCGCTGTCGATGTCCAGCTTGAACTCGCGGTACGGCCCGATGATCGCCGGACGGCCGGGAGCGAGCTCGGCCGTGTCGCGGCCGTAGGTGAACTTCGCGGACCCGGCGACGGGCAGCGTCAGCAGGAAGTTGTCCTCTTCGGGCACAGCGGGCGCGACCGTGACGTCGGCTCCGTAGCGCAGGCGGTTGAGCGAGATCGGGCCCGCCGAAAGATGCTCCAGCCGGGTCGAAAGCCGCGCTTGCCGCGAACGCACCACGAGCCGGTGCGGGCGCAACGCCTGCGTGCACGCCTGCGTGACCTCGTCGGGATCGCCGCTGGCCGCGAGCACGCGCTGCGAGACGTCGGCCAGGCCGGCCGCGAGCTGCGCTGCTGTCATGCCGCCTCCCGGTGCGTTGTCCCTCAGGACAACATTCCGGCTCGCCGTTGTCCAGCGGAGCAGAGGACCCGGACGGCGGTGGCACTCCTGCGCGGAGCCGGCACGGCGGTTCTTGACCAGGACAAGGGCCCGCGCACGTGCAGAACTCCTTGCCCGAGCACCCCACGAACGGGTGCGGCTTCGGCATGAGTTGGCCCCTGCGTCCGGCTCGAAGCGGCCCCGCCGGTGATGGACCAGACGATGAGGACGTCGGCTGTGCTGCCACGCCGGAACAGAGCCGGTCATCGTCCAGGTCTCGTGTCCATTCCTTGCACAGCCGCAGATGCGAGCGGATTCTCCGGGCTCCGACAGCTCGCTGCCGGCCGGCGGTGTCCGGCCGCACACGCTCGGCGGGGCGCCAGTCGATCACGATGCCGCCGGTCGGCCCGCGTCCCTCAAGCCGAAACCACCCCGAACTCAGCCGCGGCGATGTCCGCCGCGCCGGCCGCGTTCGGGTGGAAGGCGTCGTTCATCAACCCCGCGGCGGCCGCGGCGGCGTAGCTGCCCCAGCGGTCGAAGAGGTCGAGCACGGGCACGCCGTGGGCATTCGCCACGTCGTACACGGCGTCGCGGTACGGGGACAAGTCGACCCACGCCGGATCGCCGGGGATCTGTGCCTCGAGGACCACGTCGCAGCTGTTCTCCAGCGCGGACACCATCGTGTCGAGGTTGGCCGCGTACCGGTCCGGCGCGACCGCCGTCTGCTCGTTGGCGTCGTTCGTCATCAACGCGATCAGGGCGAGATCCGGCGACCAGGCCACCACGTGGTTCAGCGCCGAGTACGCGGCACCACCCGCGACCCAGTCCGCGGTCGTCGACATCGAGATGCCGAAGTCGCCGATCGTGATGCCGTCGACCGCCTCGATCCCGATGCTGCCGACCCGCAGTTCACCGGCCTCGCCGGCCACGGTGACCGTGACGGTGTGCCGTCCGGCGGCCAGCTTGGGAAGCGCGACGAGGTGGGTCGCCAGGCCGGCGGCACCGCTGCGCCGGACCAGGCCGGGCTCGCCACCATCGATCGCGATCGTGCACTCGCGCGAGTCCTGCGTGGTGATGACGCGAGCCAGGTAGTCGCCGGCCTCCCCGACGAAGGCGGTGAGCGAGACGGAGCCGCCGCTCGTCGCGCACGAGGCGAACGTGGTCAGCGCACCCGGCGCGAACTCGGACCAGGCCTCGGTGAACGTCAGTCTGGAATCCGCCGTCATGGTCCGCGGGTTCAGGATCACCGACGCACCCCGCACCGGGAAGCCCCGCGCCGCCAGCATGCCGCCCATCACGACCGGCGGCGACTGCGTGGCGGGCTGGAGTCCCTGGCCGGCGCTGATGGAGTCGCCGATCTTCGCGTACCTGGCCGAACCGGTCCCGGCGACGGCGGCGGCCCGCTTCCAGCGCCAGCGCCGGATCGAGGCGGCGGTCATCCCGTACAGCTGCCGGCCGTCGTCGAATCCAGCGGGGTGGGTCGGGACCATCGTGCGAGCTCCTTCGTCGGGCTGAAGTCGACCCATAATCACATCCGCGCCGCAACCCGGGCGTCCGAACCGTCACGTTGGTGATGCAGGTGTGCGGGTGATGCCCGCTCGGCACCGTTCGGCGGAGGTTAGGGTCGGGGCGTGTTCGTGAAGATCTGCGGCCTGAAGACAGCGGCCGACGTGACGTGCGCGGTCGAGGCGGGAGCCGACGCCGTGGGTTTCCTGCTGTGCGAGAGCCCGCGGCAGGTCACCTGGGCCGAGGCCGCGCGGCTCGCGGCGGGGGTGCCCGGCGAGGTGCTCACGGTCGGCGTGTTCAAGGGCGTACCCGTGGCGGAGGTCCGCGAAGCCGTGGCCGAGACCGGGATCCGGGCCGTCCAGCTGCACGGCTCCGGGTACTCGCAGGCCGACTTCGCGGCGTTGCGCGATCTGCCTGTGCGGCTGATCCGTGCCACGTCGCTGCGCGAAGGAGCGGCGCCCACCGTCGGCGAATACGGCGAGGACCTGCTCCTGCTCGACTCCCCCACCGCGGGCTCGGGCGAGACCTGGGACTGGTCGGCCGAGACCCCGGCCGGCGACTGGCTGCTGGCCGGCGGCCTCACCCCGGACAACGTGGCCGACGCGGTCGCCACCGTACGGCCGTGGGGAGTGGACGTCTCCAGCGGCGTCGAGTGCTCCCGCGGGGTGAAGGACCAGGCCCTGATCCGAGCTTTCCTCGCCGCCGCAAGGAGTTCCTGACCGAGGACGGCAGCGGGTGGGCGTCGATGACCACCCGCTGCCGGTCGCTCAGTGGGTCATGAACTCGTCCAGGCGCAGCGCCCGGTTCACGATGCGGACGTCACCGATCCAGCCGTGGAACACGTTGTCGATCGCGCCGCCGTACTCGTGGCCGCCGAGCAGCCAGGAGAGGCCGAGCGAGGCGATGCCGACCGAGTCGGTCGACGGGTTGTCCGCCACCGGCGAGCTTTCGATGTACGCCTTGGTGTGGTGGCCGTCGTTGACCACCGCGAGGTGCCACCACTGCTCCTCGGGCATGCCGTGGCTCCAGTTGGTGGTCGGGTAGGTCTGGCTGAGCGGGTAGCAGTTGAACTGCAGCTCGCGGCCGTTGTTCGTGGTCATGAGCTGGGCCACCGGCTCCTTCGGGTCGGTGTTCTTGCCGTGCTTGCCCGCGTCACCGGCCGCGCCTCGGCGGACCAGCACCGGCATGTTGCCGTTGTTGCCGCTGTCCCAGTCGCGCGGGATCTTCACGAACGTCTCGATCGTGTAGCCGTGCTTGAACGTCTCGGTGTTCAGCGCCGCCTTCGCCGCGGTGGTGAGGTATGCGCCGTGCAGCGGGTTCTTGCCGCCGACGAAGCGCAGGCTGGCGTGGCCCGGCTGGTCGGGGTGGTGGTCGTCGGACCAGGTCAGCGCACCGGGAACCGTGCCGGGGGTGGACGCCAGCATGAGGTCGTTGCCGTTGCCGGACAGGTCCTTCACCTGCTGGGTCGTGGTGACCGGGCTGCCGGGGGCGGCGTGGTTGCCGTCGAAGCGCCAGTACGCGAGCGTGCCGGGCAGCAGGACCTTGTCGGCCGCGCGAGCCGCGCGGGTCTTCACCGGGATGAAGCCGGAGAAGCGCTGCTCGAAGTCGAACGGCATCGAGAACCGGTCGACGGCCGTGGTCAGCCGCGACTCCATGACCTCGAGGCGGTTGCGCTTCGCCGGGTCCTTCTCCAGGATCCACGGCGAGGTCGTCTCGACGTCGATGGTGTTGCGCTCGAGGTCGAAGTGGTACAGACGCAGCATGCCGCCACCGCTCATGTAGCGGTTCTGGTAGTTCGTGATGTGCAGGTGCACGTCGTTGCCGGCCGTGTTCTTCTTCGTCACGCGGCCCGAGGGCCAGTAGTGGCCGTTCAGCGTGAGGAAGATCTGGTCGTTGTCCTTGATCAGCGAGTCCCACACGGTCTGGCCGTAGTCGGTGATCTCGGCGTTGTTCTCGGCGTCGCCCGATTCGTACGGGTACACCTCGTCGCCGTAGGTCGGCGCGACGATCTCGTGGCAGGTGAGGATCACCGGCATCTTCGGGTGCGCCTTGATGACCTGGTTCGCCCACGCGAACCCGGCCGCCGACGTGCGCCAGTCCATGGCCAGCAGCAGCCAGTCACGCCCGGCCGCGTGGAACGTGTGAGCAGTGTTGTAACCGCTCGTGTCCGAGCCGAGGAACGACTTCCGGCCCGTGAACCGCTGCGGGCCCATCGCCTGCAGGTACGGCGTGGTGCCGCGCGTGTCGTCACCGGACACGTCGTGGTTGCCGGCGAGCACGCTGTAGGCGACGTTCCCCTTGTCGAGGATCTTGAACGTCTTGTCCACAGCCTGGAACGACGTGACGTCGGCGTCCTGCGTCACGTCGCCGAGGTGCGCCATGAACACGATGTTGTTGTTCGGCGTGCCGCTGTTCTCGATCACGTACCGGAACGAGGCTTCCTGCGGCTCCGGGTTGATGCTGTTCTGGCTGCCCCAGTAGAGGTACTGGGTGTCCGGCATCACGGCGACAGTGAACTGGAGGCTCTCACCGTCCGGGTTCCATCTGCCACTGCCTCTGCTCGCGGTGTTCGCGGTGTCGGCCTCGGCCGGCGCGACGCCGAGCGCACCCAGCGCCGTGGCGCCGACGCCGGCGAGTCCCGCGTTGCGCAGGAAGGACCGTCGGTTCGGGCCCACCTGGTTTTCGCGCATGGTCTACCCCATTCAGGTTTTCAGGGAGAATTCTTCAGCGCCCCGGACGCTATTCACGGCTGCTTGAGCCAACACGAACACCAGGTGGACTGCTCACGTCGGCTCCCTTACGTCGCGAGCACTTGAGACGCAGGTCACGGGCGGTGGGCCTCAGGGGCAACGGGTCCGCCCTTGCGATTTCGACAATTCCTGTCTCGTCCGGGGGTATTTCCCGTCGGTTGTCACGAATCGCGACTGTGCGTCGTCTACCGGGTACTCGCTTAGACGGAAGGAGTCGCTCTCGTGCCGGCGTTCGTGTCCTGGCTGCTGACGGCCGCGTTCGCCGCATTGGCGTGGGCTCCGCTCGCGCACCTTCGGCGTGACGCCGGTCTCTCTCCGGTGGCTGCCTCGTCGGGGGAGGGCCACCGTCCTCGGGCGCCGCTCGCCGCGGGTTCATCCTTGCCCGCCAACGCCCCACCGCCGCGCCGGCCGCCGACCCGTGCCGACTCCGTGGCCGAACTCGTCCTCTGCGCCGGGATGATCGCCATGACCTCCCCCGTCGGCGCACCCATCCCGGCCGCCGGCTGGCAGGCCGTGCTGCTGCTCACCCTCGGCTGGTCCCTCACCACCCGGCGCCTGCACCACCTCGCCACCACCGCGACGATGCTGTTCATGCTCACCGCCATGCCACATCCCGCGGACGACCACGGCCCGTGGCTCACGATGCCCGCCATGGGCCACGGCTGGTGGACGCCCCTCACCTTCGCCGCGGCCGCGTGGTTCCTCCTCGAAGCCGCCCGGTTGGTCCCGTCGTGGCGCACGGACCCGTCCCGCGCGTTGTCACGCACGGGCATGAGCCTCGGAATGGCTTGCGCGCTGGTCGTGTCCGGCTGAGACGGCAATCTCGGCGGAAACCTGTTCCTGTGCCGGTAATGTGAGTGCTCGTGCTCTCCCCGACTCGACGGCTGGCCGCGCAGTGGACCGCCCAATACGGCGAGGACGCCGCAGCGGACTGGGTCGCGCACTGCACCGAGGAAGCTCGACCCGGCCCGCTACGCCGAACCTGACCCCACAATGGACAGCTCCGCGGACCTCAACGCGCAACGCCGTGCCGGCCGGCACTACGGCGTGACGGAGCAGTTCGAGACCTTCTGGTCACCTTCCGTCGACGTTTCCTGACCCCGGCACACCGCCTCAACCGCACCGGGAGTTTCCCCGACAGTTTCGGCGCCTGCATTTCCCCGGCCATTCGATGCTACGATCACAATCGATCGCCACATTCGTGCGCCTGGTCACGGTCAGCATGCACGCCAATTTCAAGGAGCACTCATGGCCCAGAAGGTTCTCGTCGAAATGCTGGACGACATCGACGGCAGCCCGGCCACCCAGACAGTCCCCTTCGGACTGGACGGTGTCAGCTACGAGATCGACCTGTCCGACGACAACGCCGCCGCCCTGCGCGATGAGCTCGCGCGCTACATCGGTGCGGCCCGCAAGACCGGCGGCCGCAAGGTGCGCGTCGCCGCGGGGCAGCCGACGGCGGCCACCCCGGCCGACCGCGAGCGCTCGCGCACGATCCGCGCGTGGGCCAACGAAAACGGCTACCAGATCTCCGAGCGCGGCCGCATCCCGTCCGACGTCGTGAGCGCCTACGAGCAGGCCGAGCTCGAAGCCGCCAAGCCCTCCGCGCCGGCCCGCAAGCGCCCGGCGCGCAAGAAGGTCGCCGCCGCCAAGAAGTAGTACGGCGAGCCTGCTGACCGAGCTGCCGGCTCGTTGACAACGGACCCCCCATTCGTCAATGAGCCGGCAGCAGCCGGTCCACAGTGGATGGTCACCTACGGCCTGACGACGGTTTCCGCGAAACCGGTACCGACGTCGTAAACAAGACCCGACACCCGATACCCGGGCAAGCGCGGCTCGGCCCGCAGCAACGCCACGTCCCGAGCCACCGCCACCCGCGGATCCGCGACGTCGGGCAGCTCCGCCTCGGGCACTCCGAAGTAGGGAGCCAGCCGGTCGGGCCGGTCCCGGATCAGGTTGATGCCGCAGCCGGTGTGCTGCAGCACGACGACGTTCCACCCACCGGGACCCGCCCCCGCGGCCGCGGCCACGTGCTGCAATATCACCAGTTGCTCGATCGTGTCCGGCGTGACCCGTCCGCCGACGTTGCGCAGCACCCCGATCTCCCCCGGCTCCGCACCGAGCACGACTGCGGGGTCGACCCGTGGGTCGAAACAGCTGATGACGCTCGTCATCAGGCTCGGCCGCATGATCAGCGTGGGATCGAACCGGGTCTCGGCGAACTTCCGGTTCCGCTCGACGAAAGTGTCCACGACTTCAGCCATCACTGGGCTCCGTTCAGCAGGGCGGCGTGTTTGCGGGTGAACTCGGCGACGGACATCGGCCGCCGCCCGGTGAGCTTTTCAATGGTGTCGTCGGCGCCGCCGAGCCGTCCCGCCCGGTAGTCGATCACGATTCCGCGAATCGACCCGACCAAGTACCCGGGCGCCCCGAGCGCGGCGATCGTGACCACGAATTCGTCGAGGTCACAGTCCTCATAGACGATCTCCCGGCCCAGCGCGGCAGACAGTTCCACCGCCATCTGCGCGTGGCCGAGTTCGGCCGGGCCGGACAGCAGAATCGTCCGACCGATGTGGACTCCCGACTCCTTCAGCAGGGCGGTGATCGCGCGCCCGAGATCCTCGGCGCCAACGATCGACGCCGTGCCCGCACCCGCGGGCATTCGCAGCTTTCCCTGCCGCAGGTCCGGCAGGATCCACGGGTAGAGGAACCATTCGAGCAACATCGTCGGGTGCAGGTGGACGACGTCCACACCGGAGCAGGTGAACACCTCCTTCGACAGGAACGTCTCCCGCGTCGAGATCCCCGTGGACTCGCGGCTGGTGTTGCGCTGCGAGAGGTTGAGGGCGGCCAGGCCGCCGGTTTCCTTCACCTCCCGGGCGAAGTTGACCGTCGCCTGGATCAGGCCCGGTCGCATCGGGTGGACGAAATACGTGGCGTCGGCGCCCTCGAGCGCCGGCCGCAGCGTGGTGACGTCCTGGAAGTCACCGACGACGACCTCCGCCCCCTGGTCGGCCAGCGCCCGCGCGCGGTCGTCGAGCGTGCGCACCATCGCCCGCACGGTCAGTCCCAGCGCCAGGGACTCGCGGACGGCGGCCCCTCCAGTGCCACCGGCCGCTCCCGTGACGAGCACTCTTCTGTCTGAAATGGACATTGTCAGGCACCGGCCAGCACCGGACAGAGTGCGGTGACGTCGGCTGCGAGTCCGGCGTGGACCTTCTTCGTCATCTCGGTGGCGAAGACCTCGCGCTCGCCCGCCGGCCCCACGTTGAGCAACGCGCCGTTTGCCGTGCGCAGCGCCGGCGCCAGCTCGCGGGCCAGGACGAGCGGACCCGGCAGGTTGGCCTCGAACATCTCCTCGATTTGCTCGATCGGGACGGTCAGCAGGTCGTTGTGCGGGAAGATCACCGCGTTGTTGACGAGGATCGTGGTGTCGCCGCGCTTCCCCGCGGCCCGCGCGATCGAGCCCTGGTCGGCCAGATCCAGCTCGACGGTCACGACCCGCTCGCCACCCCAGTCCTTTGCCTTGCGGGCAGCCGCACACACCCGGGCCGCGCCTCGATCCAGCGCGGCCCGGACGAACGCGGACCCGAGCCCGCCGTTCGCGCCGTCACGCACACCGTCGCGTTCTGCAGAGCAGTCATCGTTGGTTCCCCTTCAGGTCCCGCGGCCCGTGGCCACGCTGAGGACGGTAATCAGATCACTTCATTTTTTCAAGCGTTATTAGTTTTCAGAACTCTGATCTCATCTCGAGACGGTGCTACGCTTAATACATGAAACGGCGTGATTTCGGGCAGTACTGCGGCCTCGCACGAGCCCTGGAGCTCGTCGGCGAACGATGGGGGCTGCTGATCATCCGCGACCTGGCCATCCACCCGCGCCGCTACACCGATCTCCTCGACGGCCTGCCCGGCATCCCGTCCAACGTGCTGGCCACGCGGCTGAAGGAGTTCGAACAGTCCGGCATCGTCGAACGCCAGATCGCCCCGTCCCCCCGCCGCGGCGTCGTCTACGCCCTCACCCCGCTCGGCCACGAGCTCGAACCCGCGATCCACGCCTTGGGCCGCTGGGGCACAACCCAACTCGGCGAACCTCGCCCCGGCGAGATCGTCACGCCCGAATCTCTCGCCACGTCCCTACGCGCCGCCTTCGACCCCTCCGCCGCCACCGACATCACCGCGTCCTGGGAAATCCACACCCCCGACTTCGCCGTCCACGCCGCCGTCACCAACGGCAAACTCGACGCCGGCGTCGGCCCCGCCCCCTCCGGCGCGGACCTCGTGATCACCCTCCAGCCCGAGGAGCTGCCGTCCTACCTGGAGCTGGTGCAGGCCATCAAGTGCGGCCTGGTGAAGATTTCGGGGCCCCGCAAGCTTCTGGACACTTTCACGCGAGTCTTCGCCAGCCGCGGCCCGCTGTAGCTCAGGCCGCACAACGATTCCTCGCCCATTCCGAGGCCACAGTGGACAAACACGCTCCACTCGCCGCCGTTCGCCATGCGTCCAAACCAGACTCGAGAAGAACCGGGTGCGGGGGCAGAGTGGCGACGACCCGGCGCAGCGGTGCGCCGGCTCGTGGACGGTGCTCCTCGCGGTTGTGCTGCTGACAGCTTGCGAGGCACCCGCCGGCACCCACGATCCGACGATCACCTCCAACCCGAAGCCGCTGCTGAGCGAGACCAGGTTCTACACCGACCCAGAGAATCCGGCGGCCGCCTGGTTGCGAACAGCCGCACCTTCGGATCCCGCTGCAGCCCTCGTTCGAACCCGGATTGCCGGCCATGTCGTCGGCCACCCGATCAACGCAGCGACCGACCGGGTCGCCGCCGAGACCAGCCGATACGTCCAGTCAGCCGCAGCGAACCATGCCACGCCTGTCCTGCTCGCCGAAAGCGACAGCTCCGGCGCCTGCACGCCCGAGGCCCGGCACCGCTGGTTCGACGCGCTAGCACGCGGGATTTCCGGTGCCCCCGCACTGGTCATCATCCGAGGCGGGAGCGCCTGCCCAGACACCCGCGCCGCCATGCTCGCCGACGGCGTCCGCACGCTCGCAGCCCCCGGCACGCTCCTCCTGCTCGACGCGACCGGCATCACCACACCGCAAGACGCCGTGTCCCTCCTCAGCGCCTCCGACATCCGCGACGCCCTTGGATTCACCCTCAACATCGGCGGTTACACGCCCGATCCGACTATCGCCGCCACCGCCAAGGCCATCCGCTCCGGCCTGCAAGCCGCAACCGGCCGCGACGACCTCCTCTTCCTCGTCGACACCAGCCGCAACGGCGGCACCGCGAAAACCGACTGCAACCCCGCCGGCGCCCGCGTCGGCCCCGAACAGCACCCTCGACGCCGACCCCCGCAAGGCACAGAACCTCTGGCTCACCACGCCAGGCATATCCGACGGCGCCTGCGGCATCGCGCCCCAAAGCCGCGCCGGAGTCTTCGAGCCCGGTCTTGCCCGCGCGTTGACCGCCGGCTAGCACCCTCGGTCGAAGGCCGCTGCGCATCCGGTCTACCAGGAATCGATGCCCTCGCATGATCCCTGCAAACAGCGAGATGATGGCCTGCGCAGTGCCCCCGACGGGGTTCGAACCCGCACTGGGTCGATTTTCGGGCCACATCGGCGACTGCCAAGTGTCGTCAAGCGTTGTTGGCTCTCACCAGCCACGATGGGCCGTCAGACTCATCGTCCGGCGATGTTGTTTGTCGTCGATGGGCGGTGATTCCGGGGCGTAAGTGGGGCTGTTGATCTTGCCAAATCGCACAGCGAGGGCCCAGGAAATCGAGTGAAGATCAACGACGTCCGTGGAAGTCTGGGGGGCATGGTGTCTCCCGACGATCAAGAACTGGCTACCGCCGCTCGGGACGCCGACTCTCCAGACTGGTCCGTTCGCGCATCGGCCGGTCGGCGTCTCGCGGCATCGGACAAGATCGACGGAATCGCGGACGTCCTCCACGGTCTCCTCTTGGATCTCCGAGACTCCGGGGTCATCCAGGAGACCGCGGTGGCCTTGCTCGCACGCAAGGACACCGCTGGCCTGCGCTGCGTGCTGCTGGCCAGCAGCCGAGCTGTCGAGTTCTGGACCAGAGACGAGCTCGTAGCCGCTCTGGACTGCAACCCTGAGTGGATGACGACCGCAGGGGCGGATCGGCTGATCCAGCAGCTGCACGAGCTCGCTGTCGATGACGACGACGGGGTCCGCGACGAGGCACAGAGGATCCTCTCGGGTCTGCGGCCGCGCAAGGAATGGGCACGAGACTCGGACGACGACCAGCTCTGATCCGACACGACGCACAGCTAAGTCCTCACTGGTGGTCCGTCACTGCCGGGGCGAGTTGTACTGCCACGCCAGCACATACCTAGTTCGATGACTACCTACGAGTGGGGCAACTTCGTCCATCCCGTCGACCTGGCGCCAGCCCGATCAAGCCTGTCAAGGGGGCACCGGCCTGCCTGCCGCCGGCGTACCTCGGGATTGCCCCCTTGACAGGCTTGATAGCCCTCGGGAGGTCGTCGGGATGGACGACAGGCTCACACGGACGCAACCGGCACGCTCGGCTCGACCATCCTGGAGACCTGCCCGTCCGGCGAGGACATCTCTTGATCAGTGAACCTGTTCGCGGCCCTTCCGGCGGGTGGTCGCTGGGCTGGCTTTTCCGCGGGCGACCGCCGGGGACCGGGCGCCAGCCCGCACGCCCCGGCGGGGCTTGCCCGCGGGTCAAACACAGTGCTCAGCGGCCCCGGAGGGGCCGCCTTGAACAAGTAAGGAAACTCTGAACACGGAGTGCTGAGGCTCGCTCAGATCGGCAGTCAGTCAAGACGTTTGCGGAGTTCGCCAAGGCGACGGTTGAGATCGCGAACCACGCTGTGAATCTCAGCGAGCTCCGCGCGCACGGCTGCTACGTCGGCCGCAGCTTCGACTTCGATGCCTCCAGCTGGAACGTCCTGGACCACCGCCGGCGCGCCCTTGCCGCCTTTGGTCAGACCCTCATGCTCAAGCACTGCAAGCGCCTGACGCACGGTCATCCGGGAAACTTTGTACTGGCTAGACAGCTCCTCCTGCGAAGGGATGCGGTCACCAGGCACGAGCTCACCGCTGGCGATCTGCCGGCGAAGCGCATCAGAGATTCGCCTGTAGGCATGCCCAGGCGAAGGCGAGATCTCCTCAGAGTCGGATGAGCCTTCTTGGTGGTCGACTGCGACAGGCGGCAGCTGGTAGGCAGGGGTGAACTCGGCTTGGCAGCGATAGCACTTGGATGCGGAGTAGGAGACGTCCGCCAGCCCGGTCTTCCCTGACACGCTGGGAGGGCTCAGGGACCCGTCGAACACCCGGCGGTCACTCCGAGACGCTCGCGGCTCCTCTGGCTTCGCGTGGGTGAAGTCGCATGCCTTCCGTAAGACGGCAGCCACGGTGCTCGACGAGGCAGGCTTGTCCGCCCGGATGATCGCGGATCAGCTTGGCCACACGCGGCCCTCGATGACCCAGGACCGGTACATGGGGCGGGGCACGGTGTCACCGGCCACAGCAGCCGCGCTGGAAGACATCTTGTGAGCGTCAGGCGGCAAAATGGGGCGTAAGTGGGGCACTTGATCTTACTTGCGCCCCTTGTCGCGTCTCTGACCTGCGCCGGAAGTGCCCCCGACGGGGTTCGAACCCGCACTGGGTCGATTTTAAGTCGACTGCCTCTGCCAATTGGGCTACGGGGGCACGAACACCTTAGCGGGACCCCCGCGGCCCGTCAGATGCGCGGCGTGTGATTCGCCACAGCGGACACCGGCGACAGCTCCGAAACCCCGACCGGGACAAGCGCGTCCATCAGCAGGTCCAGGTACCGCCGCCAGCCGTCCGGGCCGCGGAGGGGTAGGACGGCAGCGTCCCCACCAGCATCAACACCAGGCGCGGGACGTCGTCCGCTACGAGGTCCGCGCGGAAGGCCCCCGAGGCCTGGCCGGCGGCCACCAGGGCGGCCACCGGAGTGAATAAGCGCCAAGCAGGTCCGTCGTCAGCGCGCCCACGTTGTTGGTCGCGGCGAACAGCGGCTGCTCGGCCGCCGCCAAACGCACCGCGGCCCCAGCGTGACGTAAACGCCCTCTCGTGGATCGTCCAAGAAGGCAGCCCGAACCAGCACCGGCGCGATCACCTCGTCGAACCGCGCCTCCAGTACCGCGCGCACCAGGTCCTGCTTGTGGGGGAAACCGCCGGTACAACGTCGCGACCCCGGCACCGGCCGCGGCGGCGATCTCCTCCATCGGCACGGAGACGCCCGCCGGCGGCGAAGACCGAGTAGGCCGCGTCGACGATGCGGCGAGCGTTGCGGGCGGCGTCAGCACGCAGCGGCTGTGGCGACATGCCTCCACTACCAACTGATAGCGCACTATCAGTTGGACAGGAACCTCCCATGGCAGAAGGCATCTCCCGTCGACGGCTGTTCACAGCGACCGCCACCGCCGCGGCCATCCCGGCCGGAGCACAAACCGAAGTAGACCTCCGCACCTTCCCCTCGCCCGACCTCCCGCCCTACGTCGACGAGCTGCCGATCCCGCAGATCCTGCGCGGCGGCCAGCGCCTCACCATCGAGGCCCACGCGAACCAGCGCATCGAGCTGACCTTCGACAACAACCTCGGCAAGCACCTTTTCGCAAAAGACGTCGACCCCACACTCGGCGGCGCCTCCGAGGAAAGCCGCACCCAACCCCACACTTCCGTCCACCTGCACGGCGCCGTCACGCCGCCCGAGATGGACGGCCACCCCATGGACGTCTTCCTCCCGGCGAACACCGCACCTACCGCCACGAAGACCGCCGGCCTCTGGTACCACGACCACGGCATGGGCCTCACGCGCCTGAACGTCCACGCGGGACCCGCGGGCGTGTACCTCCTGCGCGGCGAGCGACACCGGCGACCGCACCAACGCGTGGCACCTGCCCAGCGGCGAGTTCGAGCTGCCTCTGATTCTGGCCGACCACCGCTTCCACGCCGACGGCTCGCTCAACTACCGCACCCTCACCCTCGTGCCGCAGGGCCACTGGGACGGCGGCCAGATCGGCGACCGCATGACGGTCAACGGCAAGGTCTCGCCGTACACGAACGTCGCCCGCGGCCAGTGCCGGTTCCGGGTGCTCAACGCCTCGAACTTCCGCGCCCACCACCTGTTCTTCTCCGACCGCCGGCCCTTCCACGTGATCGGCAACGACGCGGGCCTGCTCGACGGCCCCGTCGTCATCACCGACGTCCGCCTCACGCCCGGCGAGCGCGCCGACCTCGTGGTCGACTTCTCAGACCACGAAAAGGGCGAGCACGTCGACCTCGTCAACGACCAGCGCGAAGCCGCACTCAACGCCATCGTCACGGATGCGCAGCCGCTGCCCGACGTCGTGCGCTTCGCCAGCACCGGCGCGAAAGGGCACCAGCAGGTGCTGCCGGCCCGCCTGCGCGTCACGCCCTGCCGCGCCAGGGGCACCACGGAGCTGTGAGAGGTCGTGAACCTCACCATCGAGGACCACCCCGTGCACCTGCACCTGGTGAACCTGCACCTGCTCAACCGCCAGATGTTCGACCCGGTCGCCTACTCACTGGCGAACCCGCGCCCGCCCTTGCACACGAAGTGGGCGCCGCCACCGGACGACTTCCTCCTCGGCGCATCCCGGCCGCCCGCGCCGTGGGAGGCGGGGCCGAAGGACACTGTGAACTGCCCGCAGAACACGGTCACGCGGTTCCTCGTGCACTTCCCGGCGGCCGACGAGCTCGGCTTCGCCCCGGACGCGACGTTCACCCCGGCCCGGCACGCGATGTCCGGCATGACCATGGCCGGCCACGACCGGGACCTGGCCCTCCAGGGCTACGTCTGGCACTGCCACATGCTCGAGCACGAAGACGACTGCATGATGGCCCGCTACCGCCTCGTCGAGTAGCCGAAACGACCGAAGCCGGACCTCCCGACAGGAGGTCCGGCTTCAGCGGAAAAACAAATCAGCCCTTGGAGACCCGGGCGAACTCTTCCTTCGGGTTGTTGATCTGCCCGAGCGAGATCACCTCACGGCGGAACAGGCCGCCCAGCATCCAGTCGAACAGGATGCGGGTCTTGCGGTTCCACGTCGGCATCGCCTTGAGGTGGTACGCGCGGTGGAAGAGCCAGGCCGGGAAGCCCTTGATCTTCAGGTTCAGCGCGTCGGCGACGCCCTTGTGCAGACCGAGGCTGGCGACCGCACCGAGGTTCTTGTGGTAGTAGTCCTTAGGCTGCCCGCCGCGCAGGACCTTGATGATGTTCTTGGCCAGCAGCGTCGCCTGGCGCACGGCGTGCTGCGCGTTGGGCGGGCACGTCGCCGTCGGGTCCTGCTCGGTGCGCGAGAGGTCAGGGATCGCGGCGTTGTCGCCTGCCGTCCACACCTCGGGGTGGCCGACGACCTGCATCGCGGCGGTGGCCTCGACGCGGCCGCGCTTGTCGAGCGGCAGGTCGGAGCCGGCGAGCACCGGGTTGGCCTTCACGCCGGCCGTCCAGATGAGCGTGTCGGTGTCGAACTCGGTGCCGTCGGACAGCACGACGTGACCGTTTTCGAACGACTTCGCCGCCGTCGACAGGTAAACCTCGATGCCGCGCTTCTCCAGCTGCTGCACCGTGTACACGCCGAGCGTCTCGCGGACCTCGGGCAGGATCCGCCCGGCGGCCTCGACGAGCACCCAGCGGATGTCGGCGGGCTTGATGTTCGGGTAGTAGTTCTCCACCGCGAACCGGGTCATGTCCTCGAGCTCGGCCAGCGCCTCGATGCCGGCGAAGCCGCCGCCGACGACCGTGAAGGTCAGCAGGCGCTTGCGCAGCTCAGGGTCGAGCGTGCTGGCCGCCTCGTCGAGCTTGGTCATGATGTGGTTGCGCAGGTAGATGGCCTCGCCGATGGTCTTGAAGGCGATGCCCTGCTCAGCCAGGCCCGGGATCGGGAGGATGCGGGCGACGGCGCCGAGCGCGACCACGAGCACGTCGTAGTTCAGCGTCTCGATGTGGCCGTCCGCGGCCTCGACCGTGACGGCCTTGCGGTCGTTCTCGATCTTCGTCACGCGCGCGGTGAGCACGTGGCAGCGCTTGAGCACGCGGCGCAGCGGCACCACCACGTGACGGGGTTCGATCGCGCCGGCCGCCGCCTCGGGCAGGAAGGGCGCGTAGGTCATGTGCGGCTGAGGGTCAACGACGGTCACGGAGGCCTCGTTGGCACGCAGCATCTTCTGGAGCCCGTACGCGGTGTACAGGCCGACGTATCCACCACCGAGGATCAGGATCCGAGTCGGTTCCGACTTAACAGCCATGCCTCCATAGTTGCACCTGCCGAGCCGTATCGCTCGGGTACCCCGCTCCGCTGTGACCAGCATCGCCATGCAGGCGGTAACGATTCAGAAGAGGCCTGCGGCCCTGGCCGCGGAGGCGATCACGTCGAACACCATCTCGTGAGTCACACGGCCCGTCTGGACATTACGGGGTGACACGTGGTAGCAGCCATGCAGCTGTAGGTAACCGAGCTCGACGACCCTCCCGTGCCCGAACGCCGGTCTCGGTGACGGCACCGGCCGGCCCGCCTCGGCGAGCACCGGCAGCAGCGCCTGCCAGCCGAACGCGCCGAGCACCACGACGGCCTTCAAAGTCGGGCGCAGCAGCCTCAGCTCGTCGGCGAGCCAGTGGCGGCAGGTGTCGCGCTCGGCCGGCGTCGGCTTGTTCTCGGGCGGCGCGCAGCGGACAGGTGAGACGAGGCGGGTGCCGCGGAGGGTGAGGCCGTCCGCCCGGTCCACCGATGTCGGCTGCGACGCCAGTCCCACCTCGTGCAGCACGCGGAACAGGAAGTCGCCCGACGGGTCCCCGGTGAACATCCGCCCGGTGCGGTTGCCGCCGTGTGCCGAGGGCGCGAGCCCGACCACGGCCAGTGCCGCGTCCGCCGGCCCGAAGCCGGGCACGGGCTTGGCCCAGTACTCGTCACTGGCATAGGCACGGCGTTTGGTGACCGCCACCTTTTCGCGCCACGCCACCAGCCGCGGGCACGCCCGGCACTCGGTGACGGCGGCGTCGAGGTCCGCGAGGGTGCGCATCAGCGGCCGGCCAGAGCCGCGCGGCACAGGTGATCGGCCGCGCGCGTCGTCTCGGGCAGGCGGTAGCGCGGGGTCAACGCGAGCGTGAGGCGGCAGGCGTGGTCGAGGCTGATCAGGTGACCCGCGGACACGTAAACCGGTTTCACCCCCGGCCTCGTTCGCACGATCGCGCCGAGCTGGTCTGCGCCGTCCAGGAGCGGCGCGGTGTCGCCGGGTTCCGGACCGGGCTCCGCGTGCGTGCCGACGAGCCGCGTCTTGCCGACCCCGAACGCCGGGATCCCCGTGAGCACCCCGAGGTGGCACGCGAGCCCGAAGCGCCGCGGGTGGGCGAGGCCGTGGCCGTCGCAGGCGAACACTTCCGGCGGGTGCGTGAGCTCCGCGACGGCGTCGAGCAGTGGCGGCAGCTCGCGGAAGGCGAACAGGCCCGGCTCGTACGGGAAGGTGACTTCGCCCGTGACCACGCGTTCCTCGACCACGCGCAGGTCGTCGAGGGCGAGCGTGACCGCGGCGGCGGCGATGCGCGTGCCGGCCGGGTCGTAGGCGACGTCGAGACCGGTCACCGTCGCCGGCGCCGGGCAGGCATCGGTGAGGTCCACGCGGCCGCGGAGCGCGTCCTGGACCTCGCGGGCCTCGGGAATCGTGACGGGCCAGCGCACTCCGCCAGCTTTCCACAGCCTTCCCCAGCCCGGTTGGCTAAGTTGGGTCCATGTCGGACACCACCGAAGAGCCGCCCGAAAAACCGGCTACCGCCCAGATGCCGCCGGAGCCCGTCGACGACCTCGTGACCACGCACCACACGCTCACGGTCAAACGCCGCAAACTGGCCTACACCGCACAGGCCGGGCGCGTGGTGCTGCGCCAGGAGGTGCTGAAGGACGGGAAGTCGGAGGGCCACAAGCCCAAGGCCGAGGTGTTCCTCACCGCCTACACGCTCGACGACGCCGACCCGGGCACGCGCCCGGTCACGTTCGCGTTCAACGGCGGCCCCGGCTCGTCCAGCATCTGGCTGCACATGGGCCTGCTGGGCCCGCGGCGGGTGCTCTCGGGTGACGTCGATGACCTGGTCCCGCCGCCGTACGGCCTCGAGGACAACACCGAGACGTTGCTCCAGCACAGCGACCTCGTGTTCATCGACCCGGTCTCCACGGGCTACTCGCGCGTCACCGAGGGCGGCGAGTCGAAGGACTACACCGGGTTCCAGGGCGACATCGAGTCGGTCGCCGAGATCATCCGGCTGTGGGTCTCGCGCAAGGAGCGCTGGCTGTCGCCGAAGTTCCTGGCCGGCGAGTCGTACGGCACGCTGCGCGCCGCCGCGCTGGCCGGGCACCTGCAGGACCGTTACGGCCTGTACCTCAACGGCTTGCTGCTCATCTCGTCCGTGCTCGACATGGGCACGCTGCGCTTCCACGAGGGCAACGACCTACCGCACTCGCTCTACGTGCCCACCTACGCGGCCATCGCGCACTACCACGGCTTCCACGGCGATCGCCCGCTCGACGACGTACTCGCCGACGCCGAGGACTTCGCGGCCAAGGAACTGCCGTGGGCCCTCGCGCGCGGTGCGCGACTGTCCACTCAGGACCGCGCGGAGACCGTGGCCACGCTGGCTTCACTGACGGGGCTTTCGGAGTCCTATGTAGACCGGGTGAACCTGCGGATCGAGCACGTGCGCTTCTTCACGGAGCTGCTGCGCGACCGCGGGTTGGTCGTCGGCCGCATGGACGGCCGCTTCACCACGTGGGAGGTCGACGGCGGCCGCGAGCACATGAGCGACGACGCGTCGATCTCGCGCATCATCGGCGCGTACTCGGCGGGCTTCAACCACTACATCCGCGCCGAGCTCGGCTACCAGAACGACCTGCCGTACGAGATCTTGTCCGGCGACGTTTTCAAGGCCTGGTCGTACAAGGACTTCGAGGGCCGGTTCGTGTCCGTTGTGGACTCCGTGAGCGCCGCCATGCGCGCGAACCCGCACCTGAAGGTCCACGTCGCGTTCGGTCACTACGACGGCGCAACGGCGTACTTCGCGAGCGAGCACGTGCTCGCCCACCTGCAGATCCCGGACGAGCTGCGCGACAACATCGAGACCGCCTACTACCCGGCCGGGCACATGATGTACGTGCACGAACCGACGCGGATCCAGCAGTCGAAGGATCTGGGAGAGTTCGTGAAGTCGGCTTCGAACCGGTGATTCCTTCGGACCTGTCGGATCTTTCCAGTCTTGCAGGTCTTTCAGGTCTTTCGGTCTAGAGGACGAGGTCGGCCAGCCGGTCGACCTCGTCCGGATCCGCGACGGTCGGCGTGAACGTGAGCTCGTTGAGCCCCGCAGCCTCGAAGTCCCGCACGATGGCCCTGGTTTTCTCCGGCGTCTGCACGGCTCCGTCGGCGATCGTGTTGGCGTGGTCTCCGGCGTAGGCGTAGTACGAGCGCAGGTATTCGTCGCCGCTGTCGGGTTGGGTCGTCGAGAAGTACGCCAGCCCCAGCAACCGCGGCTCGCCTCCCCGGCCGGCTTCCGCCCACGCGTCGCGGATTTCCTTGACCGTCGGCTCCGCCCGCGCCGGCCCGCCACCGGCGCCGGTCCACCCGGCCGCGTGCTCCACCGTCCGCCGCACCGCGCGCTTGCTGTGCCCACCGATCAGGATCGGAATCCCCGGCGGCTCCGGCACCACGGCCCGTTTCTCGCCCGGGAAATCTCCTTCGGCCACGGCTTCACCACGCCACGCCTGCTTGAGGTAGCTCAGCTGCCGGTCGAACGCCGCCCCGCGCCCGGCGAAATCCCGCTCCGCCGGCAGGTAGTCCGACTCGCGTGCACCCACGCCGAGCCCGAGCGTCAGCCGCCCTTCCGCCAGCGACGCCACGGTGCCGGCCACTTTAGCCAGCACCGCATCCGGATACGTCGGCCCCAGCACGGCGTTGGTCACCAGCCCGATCCCGCTCGTCGCCCCGGCCACGCCGGCGAGCGCCGTCAACGAGTCCAGCGAGGGGTACGCCACGCGCCCGATCGTGGACACGAAGGCGAACCCGCGCCGTTCCGCCCGCCGTGCCCAGTCGAGCACCAACGGTCCACTCGTGCCGGGCACCGTGTTGGGAATTCCGATACCGATCCGCATACCGCCAGTGTGCAACCACCGGCCGGCCGCCGCAGCGCTGGGTTCACGGCACGAATGCTGCGCCGACGCTCTGGTTGCTGGCCTCGATGAGGAACGAGTTGTGTGCCGCGTTGGCCGTGACTCTGGTTACCCGCCGCCGACCGGAACCGCACCAAGCCTCGCGCAGCTTCCACGACTTGGACAATTTCGACCGTCACCCGCCCATTCTGCGCACGACCACCGGCGACAAGGAGAACGGCCCCGTGCCAAGGCCGAAAACCTTGAACGGGACCGTCAACCGCGAGACCTACTTCTTCACGTACTTGGCCCCATGCGTCACGGCCGCATAAGCGTCCACCGCACCGTGCCCGTAAAACCCGTTGAACGCGGCATTCCCCGTACAAGTAGCCGTGAACGACTCATCGCGGCCCTCGTCCAGGTAGTCCACCGTCCGCGGCACCGGGCACGCGACCGGAGAAGCCGTTCCCTCCAACACGCGCTGCACGGCATCCGGGTCCATACCGAAACCAGAACCCGACTTCTTCCCGTACTCCGAAACAATCAACGCCGCCACCCCGGCAGCGTGCGGCGTCGCCATCGACGTCCCCTGCAGCCACTGGTAGTACCCGACCCGCCCATCACGAGCGACGGCCTTCTGCACACCCGCGGCGACCCCGGCCGGGGTCACATTCCCGGCCGCGTCGACGTTCCCCTCGGCCACCGCCACGTTGCGCGGGTAAGCCGACAGGATCTCGTTCTCCACCTTCTGGAACCAAGGCGTCCCGAAGCCGTCCCGGTAGTACCCACCCGGCGCGGAAACCGAGATCTGCTCGGTCCCGTAATCGGAGTAGTCCGCCTTCGCCTGCGAGGGACCGAAAGCGGCGACACCGATCGTGTGCGGACCTTCGGTGGGCATCGACAGGCAGGACGCGTTGTCGATCTGACGGGGGTGCGCCGAGGTGCTCGGGTAGTCCGGGCTGGTCGCGTCCGGCTGCGGCGCGCCGAGGTCCGTGTGCTCGTTGCCGAGGGCGACGACCATCGAAACGCCCTTGCGGTGTGCGTAGTTCAGCGCCCGCGTGGTGGCCTCGATGACGGTGCGCTGCTCGGCCTGCTCCTCAGCGGAGTCGGCCGGGTTCGCGCGGCAGTTGTAGAGCCAGGGGTCGGTGTAGAAGCTCATGTTCACCACGTCGATGCCTGCGTCACCGGCGTAGGTCAACGCGTCGACAGTCGGCTGGAGGAAGAAGAAACCCGAGTCCTGGCCGGCGCGGATGTTGACCAGCGAGACGCCCGGCGCGACGCCCGAGACACCGAAGCCGTTCACCGCCGCGCCGATCGTGCCGGCGACGTGGGTACCGTGGCCGTTGTCGTCGTGGTCCACGGGGTCGACGCAGCCGCGGTACTCGCACGGGCCGTCCACCACGGCGCCGTTCACATCCGCGACGATGTCGCGCGTGAAGTTGCGCGAGTCAGCGCGGTCGAAGTTGGGCGCGATGTCCGGGTGACTGGCGTCGACGCCGGTGTCGATGATGCCGACCTTCACGCGCTTGTCGCCGGGCTGCACGGTGCGCGCGAGGTCCGACCGGGTGGACTTCAGGCCCCAGAGCTGGTCGTCCAGCGGATCAGTCGCCGACGGACCAGAACCAGAACCCGATGCCTTCCCCCGGCCCTCCTTCTCGACCGCGTCGTGCTTCACCTTCTTGCCGTCCCGCGGCGCCGACCCGATCGCCTTCGACCGCGCCGCGCCGAACACCTCGCTGCTGGAAGACACCCGCGCGACGAAGCCCGAAGCCGGCGCCGAAGCCGTGATCAGCCCGACGGCGTCGTTCCGGGCCACCACCGTCCCGCCGGCGGCTTCGACCGCGGCCACGGCGGCGCCGACGTCCGAACGCGCCAGCACCGTGTACTCCGTGACCGGGCCGGATACCCCCGCCGACGCGACCGGCACGAACGACGCCGCACCGAGCAGGGGTACCGCCAACACGGCGAGAAGCAGTCTGGGTCTTTTCACGAGTCCTCCTCAACGCGAAAACCGACACTGCAACGTACATACCGGACACACGTTGCAGCAATCGCCAGAAGGAGGAACCCGACTAAAGTCAGGGCACCACGGACCGGGCTTCCGCGAAGTGGCACGCCGAGAGGTGCCCGTCGGTGCGCGGCGAGAGCTCCGGCTCCTCGGTGGCGCAGATGTCCTGCGCCTTCCAGCACCGCGTGCGGAACCGACAGCCCGACGGCGGGTCGAGCGGGCTCGGCGGGTCGCCCTCGAGCCGGATGATCTGCCGCTGCCCGCGCAGCTGCGGGTCGGCCACGGGCACGGCCGAGAGCAGCGCCTGCGTGTACGGGTGCGAGGGCCGCTCGTAGATCTCGTCCTCAGTGCCGATCTCCACGATCTTGCCGAGGTACATCACGGCCACGCGCGTGGCGAGGTGGCGCACCACGGACAGGTCGTGCGCGATGAACACGTACGACAGCCCGAACTCCGTCTGCAGGTCACCGAGCAGGTTCATCACCTGCGCCTGGATGGAGACGTCCAATGCGGACACCGGCTCGTCGCAGATGATCACCTTCGGCCGCAGCGCGAGCGCCCGCGCGATGCCGATGCGCTGGCGCTGCCCGCCCGAGAACTGGTGCGGGTAGCGGTTGATGTGCTCGGGGTTGAGCCCCACCACCTCCAGCAGCTCACGCACCTTCTGCGCGCGCGAACCTTTGGGCGCCACCTCGGTGTGGATCTCGAACGGCTCGCCGACGATGTCGCCGACCGTCATCCGCGGGTTCAGCGACGTGTACGGGTCCTGCAGCACGATCTGGATCTCGCGCCGCAACCGCCGCAGCTCTCCGCCGCGCAGCTTGAAGATGTCGCGGCCCTCGAACGTCGCCCCGCCCGCGGTCGGCTCCTCCAGGCGCATCAGCACCTGCGCGAGCGTCGACTTGCCGCAGCCCGACTCGCCCACCACGCCGAGCGTCTCGCCCGACGCCAGGTCGAACGAGACACCGTCGACGGCCTTGACGTGCCCGATGGTGCGCTTGAACAACACGCCCTGGCGCACCGGGAAGTGCTTCACCAGCTCCTGCACGCGGAGAATCGGCTCAGCCACGGCTTTCCACCACCTCTTCGGCGAAGTGACACGCACTGACCCGGCCGAAACCGAGGCTGTGCAACGAGGGCCGTTCCTCCGAACAGCGTTGCTCCGCCCGCTTGCACCGCGGGTGGAACGGACAGCCCGGAGGGATGTCGAGCAGGCTCGGCGGCAGCCCCTTGATCGTCTCCAGCGTCTGGCCCTTGAGGTCCAGCCGTGGCAGCGAGTCCATCAGCGCGCCCGTGTACGGGTGGCCCGGCGACTTGAACAGCTCGTGCACATCGGCCTGCTCCACGATCCGGCCCGCGTACATCACGGCGATCCGGTCGGCGACCTCCGCGACCACACCGAGATCGTGTGTGATGAGGACGAGACCCATCTGCCGTTCGCGCTGGATCTCGCCGAGCAGGTCCATGATCTGGGCCTGCACGGTCACGTCGAGCGCCGTGGTCGGCTCGTCCGCGATCAGCAGCACGGGGTCGAGCGCCAGCGACATCGCGATCATCGCGCGCTGGCGCATGCCGCCCGAGAACTGGTGCGGGTAGTCCTTCACGCGCCGCGCGGCGGCCGGGATGCGCACCAGGTCCAGCAGCTCGATCGCGCGCTTGCGGGCATCCTGTTTGGACATGCCCTGGCGCACGCGCAGCTGTTCTTCGATCTGGAACCCCACGGTGAACACGGGGTTCAGCGCCGAGAGCGCGTCCTGGAAGATCATCGCGATCTCGGTGCCGCGCAGCTCGCGCCGCCGCTCGGGCGTGGCCGTGAGCAGGTCCTCGCCGCGGTAGCGGATCGAACCACCGGTGATCACGCCCGGCGGCATGTCGAGGATGCCCATGATGGCCTGCGCGGTCACGCTCTTGCCGGACCCGGACTCACCCAGCACCGCAAGGGTTTCACCGGCGTGCACGGCGTAGCTCACGCCGTTGAGCACGTTGGCGACGCCGTCGGACGTGCGGAACTCCACTTGGAGGTCTTCGACCTCGAGCAGCAGCTCGTTCGTTGGTTCGGACATCGGGTGAGCTACCTCGACTTCGGGTCGAGCGCGTCGCGGATCCCGTCACCGAGCATCACGAACGCGAGCACGGTGATGGTGACGAACGCACCGGGGAACAAGAGCATGTGGGGGTCGGCCCGGAAGTAGTCGCGTGAGTCGCTGATCATCACGCCCCACGAGATCACCGGCGGCCGCACGCCGATGCCGAGGTACGCGAGCGTCGCCTCGGCGCCGATGGCCGCGCCCAGTGCGATGGTGGCGTAGACCAGTACCGGCGCGAGCGTGTTGGGCAGCAGGTGCCGGAACACGATGCGCGGCGTGCTGGCGCCGAGCGCGCGGGCGGCCTTCACGTAGTCGAGCTGCTTCGCGACCAGCGTCGCCGAGCGCATGATGCGCATGGCGACCGGCCAGGTCAGCACCGCGATGGAGCAGACCACCTGCACGATGATCGTCGCGGCGCCCGGGTTGGAGCCAGGCGCGTTGAACGTGGTGAGGATGACGATCGCGCCGAGCACGAACGGCAGGCCGGCGAAGATGTCGCCCAGTCGCGAGAGCAGGCTGTCGATCAGGCGGCCGTAGTAGCCCGCGAGGATGCCGACCAGCGAGCCGAACACCACCGTGAGGATCGTCGCGAACACGCCGACCAGCAGCGACGCGCGGGCGCCGTAGATGGTCCGGGCGTAGACGTCGTAACCCTGGTTGTCGTAGCCGAACCAGGCCTCGGACGACGGGCCCTGGTTGGCCTTCGTCAGGTCGCTGAACCCGGCTTCGCGGTGGGAGAACAGGCCGGGCGCGATCGCGATCAGTACCACCAGCAGGATGATCACCGCGGAGATCACGAACGCCGGCTTGCGGCGCAGCTGGCGCCAGGCGTCGCCCCACAGGCTGCGGGGCTTCTTCGTCTCGGTCGCGGAGTCGTCGATACGCGACAGCTCCGCCGCGTCGACAGCCGTGCCTCCGACGAGGTTGGGGTCAGTCATAGCGGATCCTCGGGTCGAGAACGGCGTAGAGCAGGTCCACGATCAGGCTCATCAGCAGGTACACCAGCACGAGCAGCACCACGACGCCCACGACGGTGGCGCTCTCGCGGTTCTGGATGCCGCGGAAGATGAGCCCGCCCAGGCCGTTGATGTTGAACACGCCCTCGGTCACGATCGCGCCGCCCATCAGCGCACCCAGGTCGGTACCGAGGAACGTCAACACCGGGATCACCGAGTTGCGCAGCAGGTGCACGCCGACCACGCGGCTGTTGGGCTGGCCCTTCGCGATGGCCGTGCGGATGTAGTCGGCGTGGCGATTCTCCGCGATCGACGTTCTCGTGAGCCGCGCGACGTACGCCATCGAGAGGCTGCCCAGCGCGATGCCGGGCACGATCAGCTCGCCGAACGACGGGTCGTCCGACACGCTCGTGTCGATGATGCCGAGCTCGGTGCCCAGCACGAGCTGCAGCACGATCGCGGTGACGAACACCGGCAGCGAGATCAGGAACGTGGTGGAGACGAGCACCAGGTTGTCGAGGAAACCCTTGCCGCGCAGGCCGGTCAGCACACCCGCGGTCAGGCCGATCACGGCCTCGATGAGCACCGCGACGAGCGCCAGGCGCAGCGTGATCGGGTAGGAGGTGGCGATCAGCTCGCCGACGGAAGTGCCGTTGAAGGTCTCGCCCCAGTCGCCGGTGAACAGGCTGCCGAGGTATTTGAGGTACTGGAGGATCAGGTTGTCGTTCAGGTGGAACTTCTCGGTCATCAGGTCGACGTAGGCCTGGGGACAGGCCGTCTGACCGCACTTGCCGGAGAAGGGATCACCCGGGACGGCCCACACCAGCACGTAGATCAGGAAGGTCGTTCCGAAGAACACCGGGATCAGCTGGAGCAGGCGTCGCAGGACGTAGCGAATCATGCGTCAGTTCCTAGGAGTGCGCGCCGGGCGAGCCGCGGACCGTCCCCATGAGACGGTCCGCGGCTGCCCTGGTGGTGGGACGTCTTCTCAGCGCGTCACTTGGTGACCTCGACCGACGAGTAGTCGGCACGGCGACGGAAGTCGAGCGTCACGGTCTTGGTGTGCTTGGACTTCGCGGCCACACCCTTCTCGTCCCAGACCGGGATCGAGGGCAGGTCTTTGGCGATGGCGTCCTCGGCCTGCTGGTAGATCTTGATCGCGGCGTCCTTGTCCGGCGTGGAGTCGGCCTGATCCAGGAGCTGGTCGACGGCCGGGTTGGAGTAGACCGAGTCGTTCGACGAGGCACCCGTGCGGTAGATCGGGTTCAGGAAGTCCTCGATCGACGGGTAGTCGGCCGACCAGTCCGAACGGCCCATGCCGGTCAGCTTGTGGCCCGTCACGATGCTGCGCCACTGGCCGAAGTCCGTGGCCGGCACGAAGTCGCACTCGACGCCGAGCACGTTCTTGATGCTGTTGCACGCGGCCACCAGCGGCTCCTTGCGGCCACCGTCGGCGTTGGAGGCGATGGTGAGCTTGCCCTTGAAGCCGGACTTCGCGAACGCCGCCTTGGCCGCGGCAGGGTCGAACTTGCAGAACTCGCACACGGCCGGGCGGTAGCCCTCGATGCCCTGCGAGACGTAGCCGTCGGCCGGCACGTAGGTGTCGTTCATGACGGTCTTGGTGATCTGCGCGCGGTCGATCGCCATGGAGATGGCCTTGCGCAGATCGAGGTTGTCGTAGCCGGGCACGTAGTACGGCACGGCGATGGTGCTGATGCCGAGCAGGTGACCGGTGACCAGGTTGTCCTTGAGGTCGGTCTTGTACTTGCTGCCGGCCAGCGCCGAGGGCGGGAGCGTCTCGATGAAGTCGAGCTTGTTGCTCAGCAGGTCCTGGTAAGCGGTTTCCTGGCTCGCGTAGATCTTGATGTCCAGGTCCTTGAACTTGACCTTGTCCTGGCCCTTGTAGTCGTCATTGCGCGTCAGCTTGATGTCGACGTTCGGCGTGCGGCTGACGAACTTCATCGGGCCGTTGCCGATCGGGTGCTGTGCGAAACCCTTGGGGTCGGAGAAGAACACGTCGGGCAGCGGCGCGAAGGCCGTGTACCCGATCTTGGTGGCGAAGACCGAGAACGGTGCCTTCAGCGTGACCTGGAACTCGTAGTCGCCCTTCACGACCAGGCCGGACATCTTGTCCGTGGTCGGCTTGGCGTTGTCGTCGGCCGGGTGGACGTCGTCGTAGCCCTGGATGTTCTCGAAGAACGTGCTGTTGATCTGCCCGTTGGGCGAGTAGGCGCCGTAGTTCCACGCGTCGACGAAGTTCTTGGCCTTGACCTCGGTGCCGTCGTGGAACTTCCAGCCCTGCTTGATCTTGATGTCGAAGACCTTGGAGTCGGTCGTGGTGATCGACTCGGCCATCTGGTTGTAGGGCTGCGCGTTGTCACCCTTGAACGCGACCAGCTCGGCGAACATCGCGTCGACGGCCTTCGAGCCACCCAGCTCGTTGGTGTTCGTGGGGATCAGCGTGTTCTGCGGCTCGGTGCCGTAGACGGTGAACGTCCCGTTGGGATCCACCTCGCCGGACGACCCGCTGCTGCCGGAGCCACCGCCGCACGCGGCAAGGACCAATGACAAGGTTGTCACCACCGCGGCGGCTCCCCAGAGCCTGCGTGAACGCCGCATGTTCCCCTCCATCTCGTGTTCCCGAAAAGTGAGATGGACGTTAGCGGCCGATGGGGGTTTGTAACCAGATCACTCGGTTGCAAAAGAGTGACAACCTTTTCCCACACCCGGGCAGAGCACTACCAAGGTATTAATGATCACCCAACGTGCCCGCGCTGCTCCGCTCAGGCGAGAGAGAGCGCGATTCCGTCGAGGATGTCGTGTTCGCTCACGATCAGCTGGTCCGGACCACCGCGTTTCGCGAGCTGCTCGGCCAGTACCTGCACGATCACCGCACCCCCGCCGATCACGTCCACCCTGCCCGGATGGATCACGGGGTTGGCCGCGCGGGCGGCCCGGTCGGCCGCCAGCAGGCTCGTCGCGAGGCTGTCGATCTGGGCGTGGGAGAGCTTCGACAGGTGCGTGCGCTCGGAGTCGTACTCGGGCAGCTCCTGGGCGATCGCTGACAACGTGGTCACCGTGCCGGCGACCCCGATCCACGTCTTGGCCTTGGCCACGTCGACAACGTCGAAGGCCTCTTGGAGGACGGTCTCGGCGAGCTGCTTCGCCTGGGTGATCTCTTCGTCGGTGGGCGGATCTTGTGTGAGGGCACGCTCGGTGATGCGGACGCAGCCGATGTCCACGGACTTCGCGGCGAGCACCTCGGCGCGCTGCCCGTCCCACGTGCCGAGGACCAGCTCGGTCGAGCCGCCGCCCACGTCGACGACCACGAAGGGACCGTCGTCCGGATCCTGCTCCCCGACTGCGCCGGTGAAGGACAGCCGCGCTTCTTCGTCGCCGCTGATCACCTCGGCCTCGACGCCGAGCGTCTCGCGCGTCATGGCGAAGAACTCGTCGCGGTTACTGGCGTCCCGGGTGGCGGAAGTGGCGACCATCCGGACTTTTTCGACACCCTTGCGCCGCGCCGCGATCGTGTAGTCGGCGAGGGCGACGCGAGTGCGTTCGAGGGCTTCGGGCGCCAGGCGGCCGGTCGCGTCGACGCCTTGGCCGAGGCGCACGATGCGCATCTCACGGTGCAGGTCACGCAGGTCCACCGTGCCGTCGTGGCGCGGCGTCAGCTCGGCGACGAGCAGGCGGATGGAGTTGGTCCCACAGTCGATCGCGGCTACACGAGGCATGGCGTCGACCTTACTGGGTGCAGGTCAGGGTGATGGGGAGTTGCTCGTTGTGCTCGGAGGGCTGCTGCCGTCGGGCGGTGTGGAGCTCTCCTGGCCGCACGGCGGGAGACTCGGGGTGGTCGTCGGGCTCGTGCTCGGACTGTCAGGGGTTGTCGCCGGGGTGCTGTCGCTGGTCGTGGTGGTGACGCAGGTCGGCGCGGTGCTGGTAGTGGCCTCGGTCGAGGTGCTGTTGCTCGTGCTTCCGCTCGGTGGCAACGACGTCTGCGGCGGCCCGCTCGTCGGCATACTCGACACCGGTGGCGGCGGCACAGCCGGTGGCGGCGGGTTCACGCCCGCGTTGGGTGCCCCGACGGGAATCTGGCTGTCCGGCAGCGGCGCGACGCCGTTGCGGTAGGCCTCGGCCCAGAGGATGACGGTGTTCACGTAGACGTCGGAGTTGTTGTAGCGGTAGATCGCCGTGCGCAACTGGTCCGGGTTCGCGACGTCCAGGCCGCCGGAGCAGAGGTAGCGCGCCGTGGCCAGCGAGGCGTCGAACAGGTTCTCCGGGTCGGCGGTGCCGTCGCCGTTCCCGTCGGACGCGTACTGGCGCCACGTCGCGGGGATGAACTGCGCCGGCCCCACCGCGCGGTCCCAGACGGTGTCGCGGTCCAGCACGCCGCCGTCGGTGTCGGGGATCGCCGCGAAGGGCCCGGTCCCGTTGAGCTCCGGGCCGAGGATCGGCTCGAGCGCCGTGCCCGCCGCGTCGACGTACCCACCGCGCGCGTGGTTGGACTCGATCCGCCCGATGCTGGCGACCAGCGCCCAGTCGATGTGGCAGTTCGGCTGCTCGTGGGCCAGGATGTCGGCCGCGTTGTGATACGCGGCCAGCGCGGTGGCGGGGATGCCGAGGGGCCCGTTGGGCAACTCGTACGCGGGCAGTGGCAGCGGCACCGGCGACTCCGGCAGGCTGCCGTCGACGGCGACCTTTTCCACCTGGGGGTTTTGCGGGTCGTAACCCTGTTCGAGCGCGACGTCTTCGGTGTGCGTGGTCGGCAGGCCGGCTGTCCAGGCCCCGATGGCCAGCGTCGCGGTGATCGCCGGCACGACGGCCAAGATCCCGACGGCGATGGAGAAGGCGTTCCGGTGCCTGGCGGTGACCGTTCGGCCGCGGAACCGGGCTTTCCGCGCGGCGACACGCACGGCTCTCGGCCCGCGCCCCGGCGGGGCATGAGCCGGCCTTGACCAGCGGCGGGGGCCGTCTTGAGCTTCGGCTGCTTCGCCTTGTCCTTCTTCGCCGGCTTCGGCTTCGGCCGCTTCAGCTTCCGCTGTTTCTGCTTCGCCTACTTCGTCTACTTCGGCGGTTGCTCCGGCTTCGCTTTGACGTTCTTCGCCCGCTTCGGCTTCGGCCTCTGCTCCAGCTACACCGCCTACTTCAGCGACGGCTCCGGCTTCAACCTCTGCAGCCTGGGTCTCACCGGCTGTTTCGTCTCGAACCTCGCCCGCCTGGGCTTCTGATTCGCCTTCGGCTTCGCCCGCCTCGGTCAGAGCTACTTCGCCTACCTCGGCGTGGGGAGTTTCGGCCGCTTCGCCTTCGCCAGCGGCTTCGCCGAACCCATCGGCTCCAACCCCTTCACCCTCACCCAACTCGGACAGGGCCGCCTCACCTACCTCGGCGTGGGGAGTTTCGGCCGCTTCGCCTTCGCCAGCGGCTTCGCCGAACCCTTCGGCTCCAACCCCTTCACCCTCACCCAACTCGGACAGGGCCGCTTCACCTACCCCGGCGCCCGCGACTTCGAACAGTTCGCATTGGGCCGCGGCTTCGCCGAACCCTTCGGCTTCGCCCGCCTCGGCCTGGGCACCTCCATCGTCGGCGGCGCGCGCGGCTTCCGATGCCTCAGCTGCTTCAGCCGTAGCCTCTCCGGCCGCTTCGGCCCCGATCCCGGGGGCTCCACCTGCCGCTTCAGCGTCGGTCACTTCGGCTTCGCTGGTGCTGGCGAGGTCTTCGTCATTCGGCGCAGCCGATTCGCGTCGAGTTTCCCCATCTAGACCTTCGATGTCGGAAGCGGCAGATTCGGCCTTGTCGACGGTTACGGCTGGGGCGTCCCCGGCTGCGCGGCCCTCGTCAGTCGGGTCGTCCTGTTCAGACCGAGCTTCCCCGGCTGGAGCATCACTGGCGGCCTGGCCGAGGTCTGCGGCCTCCAAGTCGAGGTCGTGGCCGCGACCGTCCACATCGTTCGCCTCGGCTTCGGCCGGAACGTCGTCGCGAGTGGCGTCGCCGTGGGGTCCATTGCGGAGCTTCCGGGCGATGTGCCCGAGTCCGCGTGGCGCCCGCATGGTCCGAACCCTCCTCGGGGTCACCCGGTGGTGAGCCCGATGGTTGCCTACGTCGTGTGAAGATTCCGTACTCAGCTTGGCGGCAGGTCACCCATACGGGAACCCACAGATGCAGTAACTGCCCGCCTGTCCGGACTATCTGCACACGAGACGGGAGCGTTACCCCTCTTCGGCGGCGGCGCACTCGCCCGACGGCCAGCCCTGGGTGTGGAGCCAGGCGAGGGTCTCGTCGCCGAACGGGTTCACGCCCGGGCCCGCGGCGAGAGTGTGGGCGAGGTGGACGTGGAGGCACTTCACGCGCCCCGGCATGCCGCCGGCGGTGACCTGCGTGCCGAGGGACTCGATGGCGTCGCGCTCGGCGAGGTAGGTCTCGTGCGTGCGCAGGTACGCCGCGGCGAGCTCCGGGTCGGTTTCGAGCCGCGCGGTCATCTCCTTCATCACGCCGGACGCCTCCAGCGTGCCGACGAGCGACGTCAGCCGCGGGCACGTCAAGTAGTAGAGCGTGGGGAACGGGGTGCCGTTCTCGAGCCGGGGGCTCGTCTGCACCACCGACGGGTGCCCACTCGGACACCGCGCCGCCACGGCCCGCAACGCGCGCGGCGGACGCCCGAGCTGCTCCTTGATGATCTCCCGGTCGGCATCGGTGACCGGCTCGAAGCGGGGGGTTTCCGTGCTGCTGTTGCTGCTGTTCACGCCCCCCAGGTTAGTGCCGCCGACGACCGGCCCGGCCGCCACCTCCGCCTGGACCCCCGGCTTATCCACAACCTGGTTCCCCTGTGGACAACTCGGCCCCCGACGGCCTCGACCGCCGTTTTCGTCGGCCCCCGCCAGTAGAATGGGACGGGGACGCCCCCCTGGGAGGGCGGGGGCCTGTGGTCCCGGTGGCGGCGCTCGATTTGTGCTCGAGCGAGGCCAGGCGCGGCGGCGGATCACGAGTGTGGCTCGTCCACGCCCTCGAGTGTCGGGCGCACAACAGGCACCTTCACCGCGCTTCCAGCCAGAGGAGAATCCTTGACAGGCACGACGAAGCTTCGGCCTGGGAGCAATCATCGTGATCACGGTCGCAGCGGTGGTGCTGTCTGTCGGATCCATCGGCTACCAGGCCGATTCCGATTCCGGAAACGGGGCGAACATCGGCGCCGGCGTCGCGCTGACGTTCGGCCCCTATCTCGTCGCCCTGGGCCTGCTTTTGGGCATCGGCGCCGCCGTGGCCCACTTCACCAGCCGGGCACACCAACGCCGCTAGTCCGTGCCACTACCCGTGCCACCAGGCGTTTCCACCCCCGCCAGAGGCGCCTCAGCTTCCGTGTCAGCGTCAGCTTCCCACCGCAGCAGATCACCCGGCTGACACTCCAGTACCTCGCACAGCGCAGCCAACGTCGCGAAGCGCACCGCCTTCGCGCGGCCGTTCTTCAGCACCGCCAGGTTCGCCGGCGTGATCCCCACGCGGTCCGCGAGCTCACCCACCGACATCTTCCGTCGGGCCAGCATCACGTCGATGTCGACGGCGATGGGCATCAGATCACCTCGTCGAGCTCAGCCTGCAGTTGCGTCGCCTCGACGTCGCGCGCGACGGCCTGGGCCAGCAGCATCCGCAGGACCAGCACGATGAGCGCGACGCCCAGGATGGCCACGCCGATCCCGCCCATGATGAGGGTGACGCCGGGGTCGTCGCGCTGGCCGGGTGCGTTGATGGCCGTGACCGCGAACCACACGAGCGCGGCGCCCACGATCGCGCCGATGACGGTGTCCACGTAGCGGAAGGCGGCGGGGGAGAACACGGTGCCGCGGCGCACCATCGTCACGAGCCGCCACACGCTGACCACGGCGACCTGCACCGTCACCAGGCCCAGGATCGTGACGAGGCGCAGCGCGGTCACCGGCAGCGTCCCGCCCTCCGGATCGCTCCCGGTGACCAGGACCCACCCCATCAGCACCTGGATCAACACGGTGCCGGTGAGTACCACCGCGAGCACCGTGCGCAGCGCGTTCACTGCCAGCTTTCCCACAGGCTGTCCTCCCATCGAATGCCGATGAGAATCTATCGAATATCGATAGGTATGACAAGAAAAAAGCGGCGGGGCACCGAAGGCACCCCGCCGCTCAACCCACAACCAAGAACTCACCCACCGGAAACCGAATCCCACAGCTTCTCGTACCAAGACCCCTGCGACACCGCCGCCGGGTTGGCCGCAGGCGGCGGCGCGGAAGGCTGGTCCTCCGGCAGCTGCACGATGTACGGCGTCTCCCCCGGCTTCACGTACCGCAGCCGGCGGCGGGCTTCCGCCTCGATCTGCGCCGGGTCGCTCAGCTGGGCCTTGCGGTCACGCAGGACGTCGACTTCCTTCTGCAGCTGGGCCTGCTGCGCCTCCTGGTCACGCACTTCCGACCGTTGGCTGAGGTACGTCCGCAGCGGCACGGCGACGGTGAACGCCAGCGCACACACGACGATCGCCACCACGGCCGCGCGCCGGGTGGTCGACATGCCGAGCACCTTGGCCGCACCGGACGCGCGTTTCGCCGCGAGGCCACGGCGCAGCCGAGCCCTCGTCGTCTCCGAAGCACCAGAAGCGCCAGAAGACACAGAGCGGCGCCGGGCCGACGCGGGGCGACGGGCGCTGGTGGACCCGCCTCCCTCGGCGCGCCGCGTCCGCGTGGACCCGGCGCCGTCGGCTCGGCCTCCGCGACGGCTGCGCGCCCTCCCCCGGTCGGCCATGGAAACCCTCAGGCCTCCGCGGTGAACCGCGGGAAGGCGAGGTCGCCGGCGTAGCGCGCGGCGTCCGCCAGCGTCTCCTCGATGCGCAGCAGCTGGTTGTACTTCGCGATCCGCTCGCCGCGCGCCGGGGCGCCCGTCTTGATCTGGCCGACGCCCGTGGCGACCGCGAGGTCCGCGATGAACGTGTCCTCGGTCTCGCCGGAGCGGTGGCTCATCATCGACTTGTAGCCGTACGACGTGGCCAGCGAAACCGCGTCCAGCGTCTCCGACAGGGTGCCGATCTGGTTGACCTTCACCAGCAGCGCGTTGGCGGCGCGACGGGTGATGCCCTCCTCGAGGCGGTCCGGGTTGGTGACGAACAGGTCGTCGCCCACGAGCTGGACCTTGTCGCCGACCTCGGCGGTCAGCTGGACCCAGCCGTCCCAGTCGTCCTCGCTCAGCGGGTCCTCGATGGACACGAGCGGGTAGTCACGCAGCAGTTCGGCGTAGTAGGCCGACAGCTGCTCGGCGCTGCGCTTGGTGCCCTCGAACGTGTAGGCACCGTCGGCGAAGAACTCGGTGGCGGCCACGTCGAGCGCGAGCGCGACGTCGCGGCCCGGCACGTAGCCGGCCTTCTCGATGGCCTGCAAGATCAGGTCGAGCGCCTCGCGGTTGTTGCCCAGGCTCGGGGCGAAGCCGCCCTCGTCGCCGAGGCCGGTGGACAGGCCGCGGCCCTTCAGCACGCCCTTGAGCGCGTGGTAGACCTCGGTGCCCCAGCGCAGCGCCTCGCGGAACGACTCGGCGCCGATCGGCGCGATCATGAACTCCTGGATGTCCACGTCGGTGTCGGCGTGAGCGCCACCGTTGAGGATGTTGAGCATCGGCACGGGCAGCACGTGCGCGTTCGGCCCGCCCAGGTAGCGGAAGAGCTCCAGCTCGGCCGACTCGGCGGCGGCCTTCGCGACGGCCAGCGAAACACCGAGGATCGCGTTGGCGCCCAGGCGCGACTTCGCGGGCGTCCCGTCGAGGTCCACGAGCTTCTGGTCGACGATCCGCTGGTCCACGGCGTCGACACCCACCAGGTCCGGACCGATCTCGTCGAGCACCGCGGCGACCGCGCGCTCCACGCCCTTGCCGTTGTAGCGGCCGGTGTCCCCGTCACGCAGCTCGACTGCTTCGTGCTCGCCGGTGGACGCACCCGACGGGACAGCGGCCCGCGCCAGCGTGCCGTCGTCGAGCGCCACCTCCACCTCGACGGTCGGGTTGCCACGCGAGTCCAGAATCTCGCGCGCGCCTACCTGCTCGATGAGAGCCACGCCATGCTCCTCAGTGGGTCGTGCCTGCGGTGACGCCGATCAGAGTAGCCGTCCGCGGCTTTCACCCGTTGGAGGCACGGCCGTTCCGCTAGGTGCCCGTCAGTGGCCTTCTGAGCCCTCGGGCCGCACTTCACGCCACCCGGACGGCAGCTCGACGGTCTCCGACGTCTGCTGCCAGAACGTCCAGCTGTTGCCCCCGGGGTCCGCCACCGTGAACACGCGCGCGCCATACGGCTGGTCCTGCGGCGGCTCCGGCTCGGCGTCCTCGCCCAGCGCCGAACGCACGCGCTCGTACTGCGCGTCGACGTCGGTCACGTAGATGATGTTGAGCTGCCCGACCGGTCCCTCGACGCCCTTGGCCGCCCAGTATTCGGGACCCACGCCGGCGAGCTGGACCGTTCCGGTGCCCGCGCAGAGCGTCGCCTGGAAGACCTCCCCGGACGCGTCCTCGAACCGCACTTCCTCCCGGAAGCCGAAGACCCTGGTCAGCCACTCCAGCGCCACCGTCGCATCGGTGTAGTAGAGGTAGGGCGCCAGGCCCAGGTAGCCGGGTTCCTGTCCGCTGCTCATGGCAGGACAGTCCACCACGACCCGTCCGCCGCCTCGTGCGAGCCCCTCCGGAGCGGTATCGTCGGAGTGACCATGACGGACGCCGCAGCAGCACCAGAGCCCACCGGCGAAGACCGTTTCCGTGCCTTCCGCCAGGCCGAAGATCTAGTCGAACGCCACCGCCCGCTCGACGCGCTCAAGGCGCTCGAACCTCTGCTCGACGAGACGGACAAACCGAGCGTCCAGCTCCTCGCGGGCCGCGCGTACTTCCACTCCGCGCAGCTGCGCCGGGCGGAGCGCGCGTTCACGCGGGTCCTCGAGCTGGATCCGACGGATCACTACGCCCGCTTCGTCCTCGGGCGGACCCTCCAGCGCCTCGGCCGGTTGGCCGAGGCGCTGGCGCAACTGCGGATGGCTTCGGCGATGAACCCCGTGCCGGAGTACCTGGAGGCGATCGCGGAAGTGACGGCCCGGATCACCTTGCAGGATCGCTGACCGCCGGTCGGGCTCCGCACTTTCAGGCTCGACCTGCTGGCTGGTCAGCGGTCTCGCGGGGGTGGCCGTTCGGCGCCTCCGCTCGGCCGGTCGGCTGATCCGGCGGACCCCCCTCGCGAGCGAACCTTGAGTCATCACGGAGAACGACCCGAGGAGCTCGAGATGAACGTCTTCACCTTCATCGCCGTCTACGCCGGCCTTGCCGTCCTGCTGCTGGCGGCGCTCTCGCCGGTGATCGTCGAGCTGGACGCGCGGTTCCCGGCCCGCCGCCGCACGCGCGCCGCGGCCGCTTCGGCCGCCGCGCCGCGTCCGGCCAAGGCACTCAAGGGCACGCGGATCACCGCCCACGCCTGAGGCCCGGGTCAGGGCGCGACACTCGCCGCGGCATAGGAGTCCGCGGCCGAGAACACGCTCTGCACGTAGTCCACCGAAGCGTTGTAGAACAGCATCGCGCGCCACCACCCCGAGGGGGTGCCGAGGTCGTCGCCGCCGGAGCAGAGGTAGCGGCCGGCCGTGAAGGCGGCGTCGTCGATGTTCTGGGGGTCGGCGGGTTTGCCGTCGCCGTTGGCGCGTTCGGCGTACTTCTGCCACGTCGCCGGTGTGAAGTGCAGCGGGCCGAGTTCGTGGTCGGCTTTGCGGTCACCGTCCAGGGCCCCGGAGTCGGTGTCCGCGCCGACGGAAGCGCCGACGACAGCGGGCGTCACGTCACCCGAGGACGACACCGCCAGGGCAGGCGTGGCCAGGTGACCGACGCCCGCGAGAGTCGCCCAGGACAGGTGGCAAGCCGGCTTCTGGCGGCGCATCCACATTTCCGCGCGGCCGTACGCGGCGAGGACCCGGGCGGACAGCTGGGTCTTGCCCGCCACGCGCGAGGCCCACGCGTCCAGCTCGGCTTGGTCCGATTCCCTGGGGCGGTCGGGTGGGGCGGCCAAGCCGGCGCGTGGAGCGGAAGCACCCGATTGGGGGCGCTGCGGGGGCACCGAGAACGACGACGACGCAGCAGGCGCGGGCGGAGCGGCCGAAGGAGCCGGGTCGCGCACGCCGATCGTCACCACCAGCACGATCCCCGTGAGCACCAGCCCCAGCGACAACGCGATCCGGCTGACATAGCGACGAGGCGGAGACGCCGTCTGAGTGGTATCGGCCACCCGGACAGGTTACTTCTCTCACCTTCGCGTGACGCCGCATCGGGTGATCACGAACCCGAACGCCACGCGGCGGTTCGGCAGCCGTCCCAGCCCGCACAGGGCCCGGCTCCGAGCGAACGCTCCCCGCGGCCGCTCCCCCTCGCGAAAGGCAAGCGGACGGTTAACTCCCAGCCCCAGCCGCCCACGTCACACAATTCGTTATGGATCTGCCACCCACCCCGCTGACCTGCGGTTACCCTAACCTAACCCGACCGGGTAGTCCGATTTGCCCGATCCCGGTGACGGCCTCGGGCGTACGCTCCTCTGGACTTACAGGCAAGGCTTACCTAAAAACATCAGGTCAGGTATGCGGAGGAGGGCTGAGCAGTGGTGTTTTCGAGCGCGCTCATCGGGTTGCGCGAAGGGCTCGAGGCCGCCCTCGTGGTCAGCATCCTGGTGGCGTTCCTGGTCAAGACGGACCGGCGTCCCGCGCTGAAGTTCGTGTGGCCGGGCGTGGGCGCCGCGGTGCTGCTGTCGGTCACCGTCGGCGCGATCCTGACCTACAGCACCGCGCAGCTGAGCTTCGAGCACCAGGAGCTGCTCGGCGGCAGCCTCTCGATCGTCGCGGTCGCGTTCGTCACGGCGATGATCTTCTGGATGCGCAAGGCGTCCAAGCAGATGGCCGCGGAACTGCGCGGCAAGATGGAGGACGCGCTCAACGTCGGCCCCGCCGCCGTGCTGCTGCTGTCGTTCCTCGCCGTCGGCCGAGAAGGCCTCGAGACGGCCGTGTTCTTCTACTCCGCCGTGCAGACCGCGCAGTCGGACACGCTCCAGCCGCTCATCGGCTTCGTAGTCGGCATCGCCGCCGCGATCGTGATCGCGTACTTGCTCTACCGCGGCGCCGTGCGGTTCAACCTCGCGAAGTTCTTCACCGTGACCGGCGTGCTGCTGGTGTTCGTCGCCGCCGGCGTGCTCGGCTACGGCCTGCACGACCTGCAGGAAGCCGGCTTCATCCCGGGCCTGACCACCCTCGCGTTCGACGCGTCGAGCGCGCTGCCGGAAACCTCGTGGTACGGCGCGCTGCTCAAGGGGATCTTCAACTACTCGCAGCAGACCACCGTGCTCCAGGCGATCGCGTGGGTCGCCTACGTGGTGATCGTGCTCCCGCTCTTCCTCAAGCCCGCCAAGAAGAAAACCGTCACGGCTGAAGCCGCTGCGGCCGCTGCCAAGGAGTGACCGTGCCCCTGTCCCCCAGAACCCCGCTGGCCGTGCTGGCTGGAGTCGGCGCCCTCGTGGCCCTGTCCGCGTGCGACAGCACCAATTCCGCGTCGAGCGGCTCCGGTGCAGCGGGCCCGATCAAGGTCGAGGCCTCCGACAGCACGTGCGCCGTCGCCGTGAACACCGCCAACGCGGGCAACGTGACGTTCGAGATCACCAACAAGGGCACCAAGGTCACCGAGTTCTACCTCTACGCCGAGGGCGACCGGATCATGGGCGAGGTCGAGAACATCGCCCCCGGCCTCAACCGCCGGCTCATCGTCGAGGTCCCCGAGGCCGGCAAGTACCAGACGGCGTGCAAGCCCGGCATGGTCGGCAACGGCATCCGCGGCGACTTCACCGTCACCGGCGGCGCGCAGAAGCAGAACGACACCAACTCGCAGAAGGCCGAAGCCACCAAGAGCTACGCCGCCTACATCGCCAACAACACCGCCGCGCTCGAAACCGAGACGCAGAAGTTCGTCGACCTCGTCAAGGCCGGCAAGGTCGACGAGGCGAAGGCCGAATACGCCACCACGCGCGTGTACTACGAGCGCATCGAGCCCGTCGCGGAGAAGTTCGGTGACCTCGACCCGCTGATCGACGTGCGCGAGGCCGACCTCGAGTCAGGCCAGCAGTTCACCGGTTTCCACCGGCTGGAGAAGGACCTGTGGGTCACCGGCCTGCAGCCCGACAGCTCCCAGGTCGCCGACAAGCTGCTCACCGACGTCAAGGACCTGGTCACCAAGACCAAGACACTGCAGCTGAGCGCGCTCGACCTCGCCAACGGCGCCAAGGGCCTGCTCGACGAGGTCGCCACCGGCAAGATCACCGGCGAGGAAGAGACCTTCTCGCACACGGACCTGTGGGACTTCCAGGCCAACGTGGACGGTTCGAAGGGCGCGATCGCTTCGCTGCGTCCGATCCTGCAGGAGCGCGACCCGGCTCTGGTGTCCACTCTGGACAAGCAGTTCGCCAACGTGCAGTCGCTGCTGGACAGGACGCGTGCGGGTGACGGGTTCAAGTACTACAACCAGCTCTCGCAGGACGAGATCAAGGCGTTCGCCTCGGCAGTCGACGCGCTGAGCGAGCCGCTGAGCAAGGTCGCGGAGGTTGTGTCGAAGTGAGCGAAGAGGGCACCCGCGTCTCCCGTCGGAAGCTGTTCGGTCTAGCGGGGGCGGGGGTCGCCCTGGCCGGCGCGGGGGCGGCGGCCGGGGTCGGCATCGACAGGATCGGCGGTTCCACGGCGCAGGCCGCAGTGTCCACTGTGGACTTCCACGGCGAGCACCAGGCCGGCATCGTCACGCCGACTCAGCAGAACTTGCACTTCGCCGCGTTCGACGTGACGACGACCGACGTCGGCGAGCTGCGGCAGCTGCTGCGCACGTGGACTTCGGCGGCGCGGCGGATGACGGCCGGGCAGGAGGTCGTGGCAGGCGGCGCCGTCAGCGGCGCGGCCGAAGCCCCACCGGGAGACACAGGTGAGGCGCTGGACCTGCCCGCAGCCGACCTGACGTTGACGATCGGTTTCGGTCCGTCGCTGTTCGACGGCCGGTTCGGCCTGGCGTCGAAGCGACCGGCCCAGCTGATCGACCTGCCGCTGTTCCCCAAGGACAAGCTCGACCCCGCCCGCACCGGCGGCGACCTGTGCATCCAGGCCTGCGCCAACGACCCGCAGGTCGCCGTGCACGCCGTGCGCAACCTCGCGCGGCTCGGCTTCGGCGTCACGGAGGTCCGCTGGTCGCAGCTCGGCTTCGGGCGCAGCGCGTCGACGTCGCGCGCGCAGGCCACACCGCGCAACCTGTTCGGCTTCAAGGACGGCACCAACAACATCAAGTCCGAGGACACCGACTTCCTGCGCGACGAGGTGTGGGCCGCGGCCGGCGACGGCCAGGCCTGGATGGCCGGCGGCTCGTACCTCGTGGCGCGGCGGATCCGGATGCACATCGAGACGTGGGACCGCGAACCGCTGGAGGGCCAGGAGCAGATCATCGGCCGCACCAAGGGTTCCGGGGCGCCGCTGGGCCAGACGGCGGAGTTCGACGACGTCGACCTCGGCGTCCGCGGCGAGGGTGGCGTGCCCCTGATCGCCGACGACGCGCACATCCGGCTCGCTTCGCACCAGACGTTGAACGGGACCCGGATCCTGCGCCGCGGCTACAACTTCGTCGACGGTTCAGACGGTGTCGGCCACCTCGAAGCCGGCCTGTTCTTCCTGGCCTTCAACCGCGATACGCGCAAGCAGTACGTGCCCATGCAACAGGCGCTGTCGTCGAAGGACGCGATGATGGAGTACGTCCAACACACGGGTTCGGCGCACTTCGCGGTTCCGCCGGGCCTCACCCCCACCTCGAACTGGGGCGACGGCTTGTTCGCTTGACTTCAAGTGGGGTTGAACTTGCACGGTGGAGTGCATGTTCACCTCAGCAGAACTCGACTACCTCGCCACGCAGGGTCTCGGCCGGCTCGCCACGCAGCAGCCGAACGGGACCCTGCAGGTAAGCCCCGTGGGCTTCACCTACAACGCCGAAGCCCAAGCCATCGACATCACCGGCTACCACCTGACGCAAAGCCGCAAGTACCGCAACGTCGCCGCCAACGGCCGCGCCGCCTTCGTGGTGGACGACCGGCCGTCGCTCAACCCGATGCGCGTGCGGTGCCTGGAGATCCGCGGCCGCGCGGAGGTGCTGACCGACGTGTTCGCCCCGGACGGCCACCTCGACGGCGCGGTCATCCGGCTCCACCCGGAACGCATCATCAGCATGGGCATCGACGACGGTGATGTGCCGCCGTTGGAGATGAAGCCGAACAACCGCAACGTGTAATGCCGCCCTCGCGCCGGGCGCCGGTGCGCGATCATGTCTGCATGGCGAGTAAATCCGAGGACGGACGTTATCCGTCGACCGAGCCACACGAGACAGGCATGTTGGAGGTCGGCGACGGCCATGCGCTGTATTGGGAGGTGTCGGGCAACCCCGACGGCAAGCCGGCCGTCGCGCTGCACGGCGGTCCCGGCTCGGGGAGCTCTCCGCGATACCGGAGCTTGTTCGACCCGGACCGCTACCGCGTGGTCCTGTTCGACCAGCGCAACTGCGGGCGCAGCACTCCTTCGGCAACCGACCCGGTCGTCGACCTGTCCGCGAACACCACCCAGCACCTCGTCGCCGACATCGAGGCGCTGCGGGCCCACCTGGGAATCGAGCGCTGGCTCGTGTGGGGCGGCTCGTGGGGCGTCACCCTCGCTCTCGCCTACGCGCAGGCACATCCCGAGCGGGTGACCGAATTGGTGCTCGCGGCCGTGACCAACGGTGACCGGCGCGACACCGACTGGATCACTCGTGACATGGGCCGCGTTTTCCCGCGCGAGTGGGAACGGTTCCGCGACGGCGTACCCGCTGCCGAACGCGACGGCGACCTGTCAGCAGCCTACAGCCGGCTGCTCCACGATCCCGACCCCGAGGTCCGCGCCGAAGCCGCACGCGGGTGGTGCGAGTGGGAGGACACGCACATGTCACTGGCCCCCGACGCCGCACCGTTCCTGTCGGTGGCGGACCCGGCGTTTCAGCTGGCCTTCGCCCGCATCGTCACCCACTACTGGTCCCACGGCTGTTTTCTGGACGACGGGCAGCTGTTGCGTGACATCAAGCGGCTCCACGGGATTCCCGCCGTGTTGATCCACGGGCGCTACGACGTCAGCGGTCCGCTCAGCACAGCCTGGGAGCTGCACCGGGCCTGGCCCGGCAGTGAGCTCGTGGTTCTCGACGACACCGGTCACGGCGGCGGCAGCATGACCGCGGCGATCATCGCCGCCACCGACCGCTTCGCTCGCGACCAGAACCAGTAATCGACAGCACCGAAGCGCCGGTTGCCGTACCCGCCCCTCGTGCGAGTAGGACGACCGGCGGGCCCCAGAACACTCAGCGAGGTGCCCCCGCCGCCGAGTACGCCCCCGCGCCCGCCAGGAAAAGCGCGCCCGCCAGCCACCACGACAGCGCGACGTCCGCGGGCTGCAGCGGCCACGCCACCACCTCGTACAGGCCCTCCGGATCGTGGGGCGCGAACAGCGCCACCACGATCCACAGCAACGGGAACGTCCACCCGAACTGGCCACCGAACGCGAAAGCCGCCAGGCCGGCCAGTCCGACGAGGCCGAGGCCGTCACGCAGGATCACCGGGGCCGGGATCGCGGACGCCTGCACCGCCAGCAGGACTCCGACGGCGAGGGCGCCGAGCATGACGAGGTGCACCAGCCGCCGCGGGAACCAGCCGAACGCGGCGGTGCGGTCGAGGTCCACGTCCTGGCCCGACAGCCCGGTGGCCGCGACGGCGATGGACGCGCCGAGCGCCAGCGAGGCGAACACCACCGACCAGTCGGCGCCGGCGAGCACGCGGATCACCACCGGGCACAGCACCAGGGCCGCGAACGACGCGGGCAGCCGGCGCGAGCGGGCGTACAGCGTCAGCCACCTCATCGCGACGCTCCGGTCAGCAACGCGTACGGGTCGCCGGAGCAGGTCTGCTGAGCCTGGCGCGCCGCGGCAACGCGCGCGAGCTGCTCGGAAGCGGGCAGGGCGCGCAGCTTTGTCCACGCGTCGCGCATCGACGTGGTCAGCGAGGGGCCGTAGTGATCTGCGTCGGGCGGGGTGATCAGGTCGCCGAGGAGCCAGGAGGCGATGACGTAGCGGGCCGCCGAGCCGGTGACCGCACCGGAGCACGAAGGGGCGCTCGCGAGGATCTCGTACTCGAGGTCTCGACCGGTTGCGCCACGCAGGAGGTAGCTGTCGCGGCGCACGACGAGCTCGGACGGATCACCGGGCCCGTGGCTGACGTACTCCGAATCGGTCGTCTCCACGATGTGCGTCGGCGCGGCAGGCAGCTTTGCCAGCAGGGTCAACGCGTCCTTGCCCGGACCGGCCACAGTGGACAACCATTCGGCGTGCAGGGTGGTGACGCACACCGGACCGTCGCACACGGGCTTGCCCGCGCCGGTGCTGTCGGTGAAGTTGTCGGCCGCCGAGGCCGGGAAGAGCGGAAGGGCGACGGCCAGCCCGACGACGGCCGGCAGCACCGCGAACCAGCGCCGGGCGGCCAGCACGAGGAACCCCGTCGCGGCCAGGCCCAGGAGCCAGCACAGCTGGCCGATCGACACGGCGAGGACCGGCTCGACGAGAGCGCTGCGCGGCTGGGAAATCGTGGGCGAGAGCAGCGCGATGCGATTCGGCACCGTCTGCTGCACCGAGCTGCCGCGTTCGCCGGCGATCTGCAGCACCACGCCGACCACCAACGCCACGACCCCGGCGGTCGGGGCTGTCAGCGGGTGCGGCAGCAGGCGGCCGAAGGCGAGCCCCACGGCGGCACCTGCGACCACCGAGGCGATGCCGACCAGCAGCGGCAGCACCCACGTGAACGTGAACCGTCCGTCGTTCGCGATCACCTGCCCGAGTCCGACCGCGACGATCAAGAGGTAAGCGACCACCGCGGACAGCCCGATCACGAGCCCGACCTTCGCCGTGCGCCGCCCGACGGGCAGCGGGGTCGTGGCCAGCAGTTCCTCCATTCCGGACCGCCTGTCGCGCATCCCCTGCAGCGCCGCGCCGCACACGATGATGGGCCACAGCAGGGAAAGCAGATAGCGCGACCACAGGACCGACGGTGTCCACTGCAGGTTCCACGCCACGGCGTCTCGCGACCACGGCCCGCTGAACAGGAAGAAGAACCCCAGCCCCACGGCCAGGAGCACGAACAGCAGCCAGGGCGCGATCGTCCGCCGCGCCTCGGTACGCAGCACGCTCACCACGAACCCCTCCCCCGGTCGTGGTTGAGCAGCGCCGAGTAGCCACGCTCGATGGGGCTGTCGCCGATGTCTTCGGGAGTGCCCGCGGCGGCCAGCTGGTCGGGCGTGCCTTGGAAGACGAGCTTGCCCTCGGCGAACAGCACCACGTCGGTGCACGCCGTGGCGACGTCTTCCACCAGGTGCGTCGACACGACGACACACGCGTCCTGCCCGAGCTGCGCCATGAGCTCGCGGAACCGCACGCGTTGCGCCGGGTCGAGGCCCGCGGTGGGCTCGTCCAGCAGCAGGATCTGCGGGTCGTTCACGATGGCTTGTGCGATGCCGACGCGGCGAACCATGCCGCCCGACAGGGTTTTGAGTTTGTCGTCGGCGCGGTCGGCCAGCCCCACGCGTTCGATCGCGCGCTGCACTGCGGCGGGGATGTCCTGTTTGGACATCTCTTTCAGCCACGCCAGGTACTCGACTAACTCACGCACCGTGAACCGCTTGTAGTACCCGAACGTCTGCGGCAGGTACCCGATCCGCCGGCGCAGGCGGCGCTGGTCGATGTGTCCCCCGACTGACTCACCGAGCAGCGCCAGCCCGCCTTCCGCCGGCCGCAGCACCGTCGCCAGTGCTCTGATCAGCGTGGTCTTGCCGGCCCCGTTGGGCCCGAGCAGGCCGTGGACTCCCTTGCCCAGGGACAAATCCAGGCCGTCGACGGCCATTTTCCGCCGCCCCACCCGTACTTTCAGCGCTTCCGCTTGGATTTCCCAGGTATAGGTCGACGGAGCGACCTCAGCGGCTTCGACTGCCCGCATGTCCATTGTCCCCTTCCTCCCTCAGTGGTGCGCGCCGAGCCGGGTGAAAGCGCTCCGGCGGAGCACCACCACCACGGCAGTCAACGCGAAGATCCCGCCCCAGACCGGGAGCGATCCCGGTTGCAGTGCGAACGAATGCCCCTTGGCCAACGTCGGCAGCACCAGCACCGCGAGCCACGCGGCCACCAGCACCAACGCCGCCCGGCTCACGCCGATGAGCCCGCCCAGCGCCAGGGTTCCCGTGGTGAACGCGAGGCTCGGCAACAGCGCCAGCCCCAGGTTCGTGCCGGTGACCCAGCCCGCGACCAGCAGCACGGGAACCACCGCCACCAGCACCGCCGTGGTGCGGCGGAGAACCAGGTCCAGGCCGGCCCGCGGGCTGGCGGCGACCAGCTCGTACGCCGGGTCGAGGCCGCGTGACCACGACGCCGCCACGCCCAGCACCGGCAGCACCGGTGCGAAGATCTGGACGAACGACAGGTTGCCCTGGAATCCACGGTCGAGCACCACGGCCACGACCGCCACCAGCACCGTCATCACCAGCCACGGCAGCATCACCGGGGTCGCCCAGCTGCGGAACTTGAAGCGACTGGGTACGGGTTGCGGTTCGGTGGCGAGCTGGGGCTGGAGTCCGTTCCAGACCTCGGCGACCATCGGGTCCGATGTGGACAGTTGCGCCAGCCGCGCGCGGCAGACGGCACACGTCTCCAGGTGGGCCTCGGCGGCCCACTCCTCGTCGCCCGGCAGCGTGCCGCCGTCGAGGTAGCCGGTCAGGAGTCGATCGGAGACGTGTTTCATGTCAGTGCCTCTCGCATGGCGATCCGCGCGCGGCGCGCCCGCGTCTTCACAGTTCCTTCCGGCAGCCCGAGCAGCACGGCGGTCTCCCGGACGGACAGCCCGTCGAGCACCATCGCCTGCAAGACCTGCCGCAGCTCCGGGGCGAGTGAGCGCAACGCGTCGCCGACCTCGTCGCCGACGGTGCCCTTGAGCGCTTCCTCCTCCGCGGCCGGCGCGGTGACGTCGACCTCCGTCACGGTGGGCACCTGCGTGTGCTGCGCCCTCCGCCGAAACGCGTCAACCAGCCTTCTCGCGGCGATCGTCCAGACCCAGCCGACCGCCGACCCGCCGGCCGCCGCCCCCGCGAACGACCCGGCCGCCCGCCACACCGCCAGGTACGTCTCCTGCATGACCTCGGCGACCACCTGCTCATCCGCACAGCGGCGCCTCAACCGCACCGCCAACCACGGCGCCGTGCGACGGTAGAACTCCTCGAACGCCGCCCGATCCCCCCGCGCAGTCCGGCGGACGAGCTGCTCCTCGTCCACCTCTGGCGCGGGCTTCTGGTGCTTCACATCAGGCAAGACGCCGCGAATCATCCCACGGTTCTCGTGATTGTGTGGTTTGGGTCACACCAGTGGATGCAGGGCGTGCTGGTCGCGAGTGAGGCGTTGCGGCGGGGGTGACGCCGAAGGTATGAACCCGCCCGGGCGGTGAAGCGGCGCGAAGCAGCGGCGGACCAGGCGGCGTAGCTGCTCCGGCGTGTTCGCTGCGCCGCGGGAATCCGGCGTTGCCACGCGAAGGACGTGCGCGGCAGACCAGCCCGTCGCCTGCGGGCCAGGGATGTCGGCCGCTCGGCGCAGCGCTCCGCCATCGGGAAGGCAGAACCCGTCAGCCTGCGCAGGCGCGTTGGGAACACCTGTGGTCACGCCACTGCACAGGAGGGCATGCGGGCGGCAGGCGACAGCTGGGGAGTGACGCGGAAGGCCTGGACCGCCCGGGGCGGCGAAGCGGCGATCTGCCCCCACGCGGCCACAGCGCCACAGAAATTCGGCGCTGGAACCCGTCGGCCCGCGAAGGCGGGCCGGCTCCGCCGTGGTCACACCACCGGTTGCAGAGGCATCCGGGCCGCAGGTGGCAGCGGTGACAGCTGCGGACTGGCGCGGAAGGCCTGGATCGCCAGGGCGGCGAAGCGCCGTGAAGCGGCGACGCGGATGGCGGGCGAGGTGGCGTGGATGCCGTTGTTGGCCATGAGGACCAGAACGAGGTCGTCGACGACGAAGTCGGGGCGGAGGTGGCCCGTGGTTTTGGCGCGGCGGGCCAGTTCGGCGATCGAGGCGAGGGCGGAGTCGCGGGCGGTGGTGAAGTCGAAGGCGCGCGGGAAGCGCGAGAGGAAGGCCCCGGTGAAGCCGCGGTCGCGGGCGTGGACGTCGAAGAGTTTTTCGATGACCAGGCAGAAACCGAGCCACGGGTCAGGGCTGGCCAGGCCCTCGTCGACGATCTGCCGGCACACCTGGAGCTGAGCAGCGAAAGCCGTGCCCGCCAGGTCTTCCTTGGTCGGGAAGTGGCGGTAGAGCGTGGCGGGGCCGACGCCGGCGCGACGCGCGATTTCGCGCATCGGGACGTCGAGGCCTTCGGTCGCGAAGACCTCGCGGGCCGCGGCGAGGATGCGGTCGCGGTTGTCGCGGGCGTCAGAGCGGACTGGGCGCGGGGCGTCCACGGGGGAAGCAGCACCGCCCGTAGCAGCGGGGCCGGGGCGCGGGGTCTGAGGCAAACGAGCCGTCACGCTCTCACTTTAGCCGAAACGGACGCCCCCGTCCGTTAGCGTCGGAAGCCGTACGAGAGGAGAACACGCAGGTGAAAGCAGTGGCGATTCAGGAGTTCGGGCCGGCCGCCGGGTTGCGGGTCATCGAAACACCGGAGCCCACACCCGGTGCGGGTCAGGTGCTGATCGAGACCGAGGCCATCGGCGTCGGCGGGGTCGACGCGGTGATCCGGCGCGGCACGCTCGGCAGTTACGGCTTCAAGCCCGGCCACATCCCCGGCAGCGAGGTCGCCGGGACGGTCATCGCGGTCGGCGCGGGCCTGGACGAAGGGCTGAAGGGCCGGCGCGTGTGGGCGTTCACCGGCACCGGCGGCGGGTATGCCGAGAAGGCGGTGGCCAGCGACTTCCTGCCCATCCCCGAGACTCTGACCAGCGAAACCGCCGTGGCGATCGGCACGTCGGGAGCCGTCGCGCATTTCGCGCTGGCCCATGCGCACTTCAAGCCCGGCGAGTCCGTGCTGGTGCGTGGGGCGGCCGGGAGCATCGGGGTGTCGGCGGTTCAGCTGGCGGCGAGAAACGGCGCCGAAACCGTGGCCGTCACGACCTCGAACGAAGAGCGAGGTGCGCGCCTCCGGCAACTTGGCGCGACGGAAGTCCTCGACCGCGCGGGGACCGGCGAAGGCAAGTACGACGTCATCGTCGACCTGATCGCCGGCCCGAACCTGCCGGACTTCTTCGACAAGCTCAACCCGAACGGCCGCCTGGTCGTCGTCGGCGTGGTCGGCGGGATGCCGCCCGGCGACTTCGCCGCGAAGCTCCTGCAGAACTTCCAGAAGTCGTGGGCGTTCATGACCTTCAGCGCCGACACCGTGCCCCGCGAAGAACTACAGGCCGTGCGCCTGGAGCAGTTCGACGACGAAACGTTCCACGGCGTCGTCCACGAAACCCTGCCGCTCGACCAAGCCGCCCTCGCCCACCAGAAGATGGACGACGGCGAAGTCTTCGGCCGGATCGTGCTGAAACCCTAAGCGTTGGCCGCCTGGATGAAGTCGCGGACGGACGTCACCGGGTCACCCGAGCGCACCAGCGCCTCGCCAACCAGGACGACGTCCGCACCCCAGCTGCGGTACTCCGCGACGTCGCCCGGGCCGGCCACGCCCGACTCCGCCACGCGCACCCGGTCCGCGGGAATCTGCGGGCCCAGCTCCTTGAACACGGTCCGGTCGACCTCCAACGTCGTGAGGTCGCGCGCGTTGATCCCCAGCACCTGCGCGCCGGACGCGACCGCGCGCTCCAGCTCGCCGGCCGTGTGCGATTCCACCAGTGGCGTCAGGCCCAGCTCCACCGCGAGGCCGTGCAGGTCGCCGAGCAGCGAGCCCTCCAGCGAGACGACCATCAGCAACGCCAGGTCCGCCCCGAACGCTCGCGCCTCCCACAGCTGGTACGGCTCCACGATGAAGTCCTTGCGCAGGACCGGCACGCCCACCCGCGCCCGCACGGCTTCGAGGTCCGCCAGCGACCCGCCGAACCGGCGGCGCTCCGTCAGCACGCTGATGGCCGCCGCGCCGCCCTGCTCGTACTGGCCCGCCAGCGCGGCCGGGTCGGTGATGTCGGCGAGCGCGCCCTTGCTCGGGCTCTTGCGCTTCACCTCGGAGATGATCGACACGCCGGGCGCGCGGAACGCGGGCAGCGGGTCCCGCGTCGGCGGCAGATCGCGGACGCGCGCCTGCAGGTCGGCCAGCGACGTCGACCGCTTGCGCTCCTCCAGATCCTCCCGGACACCCTCGAGGATCCCGTCCAGCACGCTCATACCCAACTCCTCCGCCAACGACCGCTCAGCCACCATCGTCGGTCCACCCGGGACAGAAGGCACGCGGGAGTGCGCGCGATCACTGCGTGACATACCGCCCAGGGCACACTGCGTGGCCGAAGAGACGCCGACCGCGCCGGACCAGAACCCAAAATGTCCGTTACGGCCAGAACTTCCGCCAGCCGTCCGCTTCCAGAGTCGACGGTTCCACGCCCGCGTCCCGCGCCGCTTCCTCAGCCGCCCGGATATCGCGCGCGAACTGCTTCGCGACGGCGCGCAGCTCACCCTCCGGATCGGTGCCCGCCCGGCGCGCCGTGGCCGCAGTGCGGAACAGCTGCGCCGCCGGGTCCGAGCCGGCCGGGAACAGGTCCAGCGGAATTCCCGCCCTCCCGCTGCGTTGCCCGAGCTTCGCGGCCAACGCGACGGCGGGCTGACCGAGCGCGACACCGTCCACAATGGAGCGACGCTGCTTCTCCGCCTGCTTGAGCTCTTCCCACTTCAGGTTCTGCTGGTCGACCGTGGCCACCTTCGCGGCGTTGGCGAACACGTGCGGGTGCCGCCCGACGAGCTTCGCCGTCAACGCCCGCGCGACGTCGTCGATCGTGAACGGATCCTCGGTATCCTCCGCGGCCACGCGGGCGTGGAAGAGCACCTGCAGGAGGACGTCGCCGAGCTCTTCGCGCAGGGCCTCGCGGTCGTTCTCCTCGATGGCGTCGAGCAGCTCGTAGGTCTCCTCGACGAGGTACTGGCGGAGCGTTTCGTGCGTCTGCACCGCGTCCCACGGGCATCCGCCGGGAGAGCGCAGGCGGTCCATGACCTCGGCGGCTTCCAGCAGCGGCGCCACCGGAGCCTCGATCACGCGCGCGCCCGCCGCCACCAGCGCGGCAGCTTCCGGCGACGACACGGACCCGGCGATCAGCACGAAATCACCGGAAACACCGGACGGAACCGGCGAAACCCCGAACGCCGACGCATCGACGTCCGAAGCTGCGTACACCGCGGCGCCACGCAACAACCCCACGGCCGCGGCCGGAACGGTCGCCCCGTGCGCGACCACCACCACCGGCCCGGTCACGGCTGAACGAGCCATTGCTGAATCAGTCACTGCTGAGCCGGAGCACTACCCCGGACCGGCAGCACGATGCCCTGGAAGCTGTTCGCGTTGGCCGCGAGGTCCATGCCGACCGGGTCCCAGACGCCGTAGCGCGGGTTGATCTTGAAGTCCACGTCGTTCACGTACGGCTGGAGCAACCGCACTCCGATCGCCCCGATCTGGTCGGGCGTCGGCTGCTGGACCTGGTCGGTCGCCACCGGCTTGCCGGTGGCGCGCTGCCGCACGACGGCCGTGACCCACCACGTCGGTGCCGACGTCGGGTTCGGCTGGAACGCGATGGCCGTGTTCGCCGGGACGCCGAACAGCACCGTCGCGGCGTCCTCCGGTGACGACAGCGCCGGCGCCTGCTGCCCGACGTTGCCCTGCGCGCCGTTCTGGATCTCGGCTTGGATGGCATTGGGGTTGGCCGCGTACTCCTCGGCCTTCGCGATGGCCTGGCTCCGCGCGGTCGCCGCGTCGATGGCCGGCGCTTCGCTGTCGGACGTCGGCGCACCGATGCTCGTGTAGTCGAAGTTCACCGACAGCGTCGGCAGGTACTTCGCCGCGAGCTTCTGCTCCAGGTACTGGTCGGTGATCGCCTCGCGGTGGTCGCGCACGCGCCAGACGAGCTGCGTCACGGCCGCGGGCTGGTCCTGCGCGAGGTTCTCCGGCAGCGCGCCGGCCAGCGGGTCACCCTGCGACATCGCGGCGGAGATGGCGGCGTCGTCGGTGGAGAGGCCTTCCTTCTGGGCGGCCTTGTGCACCACCGCGTGCAGCAGCTGCTGGCGCACGATCTCCCGGCCCACCAGGTCGAGCTTGTGCTGCGCGGCGAGCTGCTGCGCGTACGGCTGCTCCTGGACGGCCTTGTCCAGGAGGTTCTGCACCTGGTCGATGGTGGTGACCTGGCCGTCGATGACGGCCGCGGTGCCCACCTGGCTGGGCCCGGCGCCGCACCCGGCGAGCAGAAGGCCACTGGCAACTACACCTGCCAGCGCGCTAGACCGTTTCTTCGAGCCGAGGCGCCCCATGATCCGCATCACAGGCCATACCCTCTCACACCGCCGCCCCTGAAACGCAACACCATCGGGGTGCGCGAAGCATTATTGTCGACAAATGGACTCATGGTTGTCGATCGAGGTTCTCGACGGGAAGTTCGCAGCGCACAGCTGGCAACGCGCGCACGGCGACAACCTCACCGAAGCCGCCCTGACTCACGGCGCCGGACAGTGGACATGGCACGTCCACCGCTGGGGCGTCACGCTCGAGATCGAGTTCGCCACGGAGGCGCAGCGCGACCGGTTCCGCGGGTTGCCCGCCGTGACGGCCGCCCTCGACGCCGTCCCCGACCCCGAGCGCGGCCTGCTCGTGTACCCCGGCCGCGGCGGCGGCTCGGGCTCACGCGTGCCGCGCCACCCCCGGCCCCTGCCGAGGGCCGACGCGGGCGCGGTGCCTACACCGAAAGAGGAAGTCCGTTTACAGCTGGCAACAGGTGAGCCGCCGATGTTCCAGCTCAGCTCAATCGGCTGAGGAGTTCACGCCAAGCGACCGCGGGGACGGTGAGGTGGCCGGCCTCTCGGTCCTTGGTGTCTCTGACGCGCACCTCGCGACCGGTCGCCACCTCAACACAGTCACCCGCGTTGAGGCTGTAGGGGCCCTTGAGCCAGCCGACCTCGACGCAATCGCCACCGTTTGAGCTGTAGCTGCTCTTACGCCAATCGAGGAACATCCTGCCGCGCTCCAGGTGAGTAGAGGTCCGTCGCCAACCTGGCGTCAAGTTCCCTCGATTCTGCCTCACCGAGCGCAACATCACCAAGGCGCTTCAGAACGCCTTGGTACGCCTCGACCTCCTCTGCCTTCTCAAGAAAGAGCGATGTGATCTCGCTGTCGATGTATGCGACTGGTCTGAATATGTCGGAGCTGATCAGCTGAAACTGGCCCGCCACTCCCGGATGACCACCTGCGTGCGCAGGCACTACCCGGATGCTGATGTTCGAGCGCACTGAAAGCTGCAGCAACTGGTGAAGCTGACCGGACATCACAGCCTTATCCGCTTGCCCAACCGGCAACCGCAGCACGAACTCACGCAGGTAGAACTCGAAGTTCACCGTTGCGCTCTTCGTGAGGATGACCTGCCGCGACATTCGAGCGAAGACTCGCTCATCGACATCGTCCCGCTTCGGAACATTGCCGGTCTCCGTGATCAGTGCGCGGGCGTAGTCCGGAGTCTGCAGCAAGCCCGGCACGACCGAGCCCTGATAAGACGAGATCGACGTGGCGCGTTCTTCGTGCCACACCAAGGTCTTCACCTGCACCGGCAGGTTTGGGTAGGTCTCCAGCAAACCGGGCTCGTCGAGGTCGTCACACAGGGCGTAGATCTCCGCGGCCTCGTCGCCGATCACGCCCATGAGCGTGAGCATCTTGACCACGTCGATGTACTTGCTGCCGCGTCGCCCGTGGAACATGTTGGAGATGCGGGTGGGCGGCCAGTCCAGGCGCCGCGCCATTTCGCGCACACCCCAGTGGTGTTCCGCCATCAGCTCGCGAAGGCGGACTCCCAGCTGGCGACTGCGCACGGTCGTCGGGCGATCAAGCATGCGATCAAGGCTACGGTCGCAACCGGTTCCGCTCCAGCGTTTCCGCTGGTAGTTCGCCCGAAGAGGCGCGGTGTCCCCGGCTCAGGACACGTCACACGGTTGCGGGAGTTTTCGTGAGCTGGGTCAGGAACTTCGTGCACCAGTCGAGCAGTTCCTGGTCCCGCAGCGTCGGCGCGCCCATGCGGCCGCCGGCTGGGCCCTCGGTCGGCTTGGGCACGGAGACCGTGTTCGTCACCGCCTTGTACATCGCCTTGGGGTACAGGCGCTTCAGCCGCACCATTTGCGAGTCGGCGAGTGGCAGGGGCGCGAAGCGGATGGTGTTGCCCTGCACCGCGACCTCCGTGACGCCCGCGGCGCGGCAGGTGTGGCGGAAAGCCGCGACGGCGAGGAGGCGGTTGACCGGGGCGGGTGGCTGGCCGTAGCGGTCGATGAGTTCTTCGCGCACGGCGTCGAGGCCCGCGGTGTCGGGCGCGGCCGCGATCTTGCGATAGGCCTCCAGGCGCAATCGCTCGCCTTCGACGTAGTCGTGGGGGATGTGGGCGTCGATGGGGAGGTCGACGCGGACTTCGGCGAGTTCCTCCTCCTCGCTGGGCTCGGCGCCGGCGTGGCGGCGGAACGCTTCGACGGCCTCGCCGACCAGGCGCACGTACAGGTCGAAGCCGACGCCCGCGATGTGGCCGGACTGTTCGGCGCCGAGGATGTTGCCCGCGCCGCGGATCTCGAGGTCCTTCATCGCGACGGCCATGCCCGCGCCCAGTTCGGTGTTCTGCGCGATGGTCGCGAGCCGGTCGTGCGCGGTCTCCGTCAAGGGCGCTTCCGGCGGGTAGAGGAAGTAGGCGTAGCCGCGTTCGCGGCCACGGCCGACGCGTCCACGCAGCTGGTGGAGCTGCGCCAGCCCGAGGAGATCACCGCGTTCGACGATGAGGGTGTTGGCGTTGGAGATGTCCAGGCCGGTTTCGACGATCGTGGTGCAGACGAGCACGTCGTACTCGTTTTCCCAGAAGCCCTGGATGATCTTTTCGAGCTTGTCCTCGTTCATCTGGCCGTGGGCCGTCACGACACGCGCTTCGGGCACCAGCTCGCGAATGCGTTTGGCGGCCTTCTCGATGGAGGAGACGCGGTTGTGGACGTAGAAGACCTGGCCGTCGCGCAGGAGCTCGCGGCGGACCGCGGCGCCGACCTGCTTGTCGTCGTAGCCGCCGACATACGTCAGGATCGGGTGCCGGTCTTCGGGCGGGGTGAGGATGGTGGACATCTCGCGGATGCCGGCGAGCGACATCTCCAGCGTGCGCGGGATGGGGGTGGCGGACATCGTGAGCACGTCGACGTGCGTGCGCAGCGCCTTGATGTGTTCCTTGTGCTCCACGCCGAACCGCTGCTCCTCGTCGACGATCACGAGGCCGAGGTCCTTGTACCGGATACCGGTCTGCAGCAGGCGGTGCGTGCCGATGACGATGTCGACCTCACCCGCGGCGAGCTGTTCGAGGACCTGGTCGGACTCGGCCTTGTGCGTGAACCGCGAAAGGCCCTTGATGGTGACCGGGAACGACTGCATGCGCTCGGTGAAGGTGTTCAGGTGCTGCTGCGCGAGCAGCGTGGTCGGCACGAGCACGGCGACCTGTTTGCCGTCCTGCACCGCCTTGAACGCGGCGCGCACGGCGATCTCGGTCTTGCCGTAACCGACGTCGCCGCAGATCACGCGGTCCATGGGGACGCCGCGCTCCATGTCGGCCTTGACCTCGTCGATGGCGGCGAGCTGGTCGTTGGTCTCGGTGAAGGGGAACGCGTCTTCGAGCTCGTGCTGCCAGGGCGTGTCGGGGCCGAAGGGGTGGCCGGGCGCGGCTTGGCGCGCGGCGTAGAGCTGCACGAGCTCGGCCGCGATCTCCTTGACGGCCTTCTTGGCCTTGGCCTTGGTGTTCTTCCAGTCGGAGCCGCCGAGCTTGTTGAGCGTGGGCAGCTCGCCGCCGACGTAGCGAGAGACCTCGTCGAGCTGGTCGGTGGGCACGAACAGCCGGTCACCCGGGTGGCCGCGCTTGGAACTCGCGTACTCCAGCAGCAGGTACTCACGCGTGGCGCCGGCGACGGTGCGCTGCACCATCTCGACGAAGCGGCCGATGCCGTGCTGGTTGTGCACCACGTAGTCGCCGGCCTTCAGCGCCAGCGGGTCGACGGCGTTGCGCCGCCGCGACGGCATCTTGGCGTTGAGGTCCTTTGTGGACGTGCCGGCGTTGGCGCCGCGGCCCGTGAGGTCGGCCTCCGACAGCACCACGAGGGCGCGCTCGGGTGAGACGAAGCCGTCGACGAGGGCACCGCAGGTGACGGTGACGACGCCGGCGCGCGGGGCCTCGGTGATGCCGTCCGCGGCCAGCGCGGCCGGCACCTCGGCGGTGGTGAGCTGCTCGACGGCGCGGCTGGCCGTGCCGTGGCCCGCGACCACGAGCACGCCGGTGCCGCCGGCGGCGACGTGGGCGCGCAGGTCTGTCATCGCGCGGTCGAACTCGCCGCGGTAGGCGGGCGCGGCCTCGACGCCGACGCGGTAGACGTCGGGGTCTTCGCTGCTCAGCTGGGTGATCGTCCACCAGGCGCGCTTGGTGTCCTGCGCGTGTTCGGCGATCTCGGCCAGGTCGCGGTAGGCCGACGCGCCGAGGTCGATGGGTGCCTGCCCGCCGGCCGCGGCCGTGGTCCACGACGCTTCGAGGAACTCCTGGCCGGTGCGCACGAGGTCGTGGGCGCGGGCGCGGATCTTCTCCGGGTCGGCGAGCAGCACGTGGCTGCCGCGCGGCAGTGCGTCGGTGAGCAGGGTGAGCTCGCCGGCGCACAGGACCGGGATGAGGGCTTCCATGCCTTCGACGGGGATGCCGTCGGCGAGCTTGGTGAGCATCTCGGCCAGCTGCGCGTCGGCCTCGTAGGTGACGGCGAGCTCGGCTGCCTTGGCCTTGACGTCGGCGGTGAGCAGCAGCTCGCGGCACGGCGGCGCGGTGATGTGCTGGATCTCGCCCGGCAGAGAGCGCTGGTCGGAGACGGCGAACGGGCGGATCTCGCTGACCTCGTCGCCCCAGAACTCCACGCGCACGGGGTGCTGGGCGGTGGGGCCGAACAGGTCGAGGATGCCGCCGCGGACGGCGAACTCGCCGCGCTTCTCGACCATGTCCACCCGGGTGTAGGCGAGCTCGACCAGGCGCTCCAGCAGGCCTTCGAAGCTCTGCTCCTCGCCGACGACCAGGTCGACGGGCGCCAGCGAGCCGAGGCCGGGGGCCATGGGCTGGATCAGGCTGCGGACGGTGGCGACGACGACCTTGAGCTCGTCGTCGCCCTGGTGCAAGCGGTGCAGCACCTCGAGGCGGCGCCCGACGGTGTCGGCGCGCGGCGAGAGGCGCTCGTGGGGCAGCGTCTCCCACGAGGGGAAGTCGACGACCTTCTCGCGCCCGAGCAGGGCTTCGAGGGCGGCGGTGAGCTCGTCGGCCTCCCGGCCGGTGGCGGTCACGGCCAGCACGTGGCGGCCCGCGCCGCCCCTGGATTCGTCTTCGGCGAGCGCGGCGGCGACCAGCTGACGTGCGGTCACGGCGCCCTGCAGTTCAAGCAGCGGGGCGCCGGCTCGCTCGACGACCCCGCGCAGGGCGGGGTCGGGGAGGATGGCTTGGAGGAGTCCGGACAGTGGAGCGTCGGTCACGCCTTTCAGAGTACGTCGGGGCACCGACAGTCCGGGGCCGACCTGGCCACGTGGTGAGGGCGGCGCGCGGGCCCCGGGGTCCGCTGGGCCGGCTGTCACCCGGGCGACGTGGCCCTGCCCGCCTGGCGGCTGGTGAAGCCGGGGGTTCGCGACGGGAGGCAGAACGCGGCCGGCGCGGCGGCCGCCGCCGGCGCCTACCAGCCATTTTGTGGTGATCGCCGGTGATGGTGTGGGGGGTGTTGCCCGTGAGGCCGGCGCCCTTCTCGAAGTTTCCCGAAGCCTGATTGCTGCGGGTGCCGGACGGACTTGCGGCACCCGGGTCGTGAATCAGCGCGCACTCCGACCGGCCGGAGTGCGGCTCGCCCGTTCACGAAACGGCTCAAGCCGCCCGCCTCACTGCTTGATCAGCGTCGCGACGTTGATGTGCGGCCAGTCGATGCCGAGGAAGCGCAGGATGATCGTCTGCGTGTACTGGAGCTGGAGGAACTGGCCCAGCACCGGGTCCTGCACCTTCTCGATCCAGAACACGGCCGTCATGCTGGTGGCGTTGGCGTTCGCCACCACGAACGGGATGTTCTGGGATGCCGCCGGCGGTGCCGCCGATCGCCTCGGTGGTCGAGAGCGGGAGCACGATGGTTTCGGTGATCTTCTGGCCCTTGATCGCGTCGGTGAGCACCACGTTCGGGTTCACCACCGCTTCGGCCGGGTTGCCGACGGGCAGCGCCGTGTGCTTGAACGGCGCGAGGTACTTCTCATCGGTGACCGGTTTGCCCGTGCTTGTCCTGATGGGCGTCGAAGCCACCGGATCGATGCGCGGGCCGCCTTGCACGGTCAGCGGTTCTCCCTGCGCCAGCAAGGCATCCCCGTGCGGGATGGTCGCCAGCCTGGTCACGGTCTCGGGCGCGGCCGGCGCGGTGGTGGCCGGAACGTCGAGCCACATGCCCGTTTCGAAGTGCAGCGCGCCGCCCGTGGCCGCGTCCGCGATCTGCTGTGTGTAGTGCACACCGCGGAAGAACGCGGAAGAAGATGTCGTCCTGGGCCGACCCGCGGTCCGGCACCGGAGCGCCGATGGGCGCGAACTCGATCGTCTCCTGCGCCGCGCTGAGCTACAGGAAAAACGGCTGTTCGTCGTGTTTGTCCGGGCGCGAGATCAGGTTGAACCCTCTGCCCATCCACCGGCCCGGCAGCTCCCGCAGCGACCGCAACGTCGCGAGGTCGGCGGGAGCACCCGCGCGGAAGACGTGCGGAGTGGTCATGACTGAACTTCCTTTCCGTGGCAACGGATCCCGGTGATCGAGTCCGTGGGTGACACGGTGGGGACCTGCGCGATGACTCAGAAGTTCACTCGATCGGGCAACGACGTCGCCCGGGTGGTGCCGCGGTTCCAGTCGGGGTCTCCGGTGATCTTCATGACTTTCCTTCCGTGTCAACAGATCCGCCGGGTGGGGATCCATTCACGACACGGATGGAGGCGCTCGAGGGTTCAGTGTTGCGGAAAATTGGTCGGCAAGAGTTCCGACAGCAAGCGCAGCTGGTCGGCCACCACGTCGACGTCCAGGGCGGCGATGCGCAGAAGAATGTGGTCTGCACCAGCTAGTTCGTACTCGCGCAAGCCGGCCGCGACGGCCGCGACCGGGCCGGTGAGCATCGTCTGGATGGTGCCGATCGCGGACAGCGGGCGGCGGTACGTGGCTTGGCAGTAGGTGTCCAGCGCCTGGCGGCCGCGTTCCGGATCGTCGTCCAGGAAGGTCGTGGCGAACAGGGCCGGGGCGATCGGTCGGTCGGTGAGCGAGCGGATGGTGGTGAGGCCGCGGGCGTAGTCGGCGGGGTCGGGCGGGTAGGGCAGCCAGCCGTCGTAGAGGTCGGCCGTGCGGCGGAGAGCGGACGGGGTCGCGCCGGCGAGCCACAGCGGGGGGCCGCCGGCGCGAGAGGGCGCGGGGACGTCGGGGAGCCAGTCGTGGTGGAGGACCTTGCCGTGGAACGACCGGGGCGTTCCGGTCCAGAGGTCGCGCCAGAGGCGGACGACGTCGTCGAGGTGGGAGAAGCGCGTCTTGAACCGCACGCCGACCAGGTCGAACTCCGGCTCGCTGAAGCCGGGGAACCCCGCCCCGAGCCCGAGCACCAGGCGGCCGCCGGAGAGCTGGTCGAGCGTGGAGATCGTGAGCGCCGCCTGCACGGGCTGCCGCAACGCGGGCAACAGCGCGGCGGTCCCCACCGTCACGCGCTCGGTGGCCTGCGCGACGGCGGTCAGCAAGGTGAGCGGCTCGGCCCGCGCGCGGACGAGCGAATCGCCCGCCCAGACGGAGTCGAAGCCGAGGCGCTCGGCCTCGCGCGCGAGCTCGACGACGGCGGTCACGGGAAGCTGGGCTTGCCCGGCGGGCAGGAGGAGTCCGTAGTGCATGGGCTCGAGACTGTTCCGCCGCGGGTCCCGCGGCAATTCCCTGGAAGGAATGGCGCGCCCGTGCGGGTTCTGCTTGCCTGGCGCCATGGATCCGGCCTTCGCCACCGCGCTGCGCCACGCCCGCACCCGCCGCCGTCTCAGCCAGCTCGACCTGGCCCTGGCCGCCGGCACCACGCAGCGGCACGTGAGCTTCCTGGAACGTGGCCGTTCGGCTCCCGGCCGTGGCATGGTCGTCCGCGTGGCCGAAGCCCTCGGCCTGCCCCTGCGCGAACGCAACGCCCTGCTCGTGGCGGCCGGCTTCGCCCCGCGCTACGCCGAGACGCCTCTCGACGATCCCCGGCTGGCCCCCATCCTCGGTTCCTTGACCGCGCTCCTCGACGGCCACCGCCCGTACCCGGCGCTGATCGTCGACCGCTACGGCACCCTGGTCGCCGCGAACGACGCCTTCACTCTCCTGACCGACGGCGTCTCGCCCGACCTGCTGGTGCCACCCGTGAACGTCCTGCGCCTCGCCCTCCACCCCGACGGCATGGCCCCGCGCATCCACAACTTCGCCGACTGGGCGCAGCACGTGCTCGAACGCCCTCGCCAGGGTCTGCCGGACCCGCGCCAGGCCGAACTGCTGGCGGAGCTCACGTCGTACCTGCCCGTGCCTTCGCCGCCTTCGCCGGACCACCTCGGCTTCGCGGTGCCCCTGCAGCTGTCCACCTCCCTGGGCGACCTCAGCCTGATCACCGCCATCACCCGCCTCACGACGGCGGTCGACGTGACGATCGCGGAGCTGAGCCTGGAGACGTTCTTGCCCGCGGACGCGGAAACGGCCGCTTTGCTCACGGCCGGCCACCCGCACGCGGCCGCGACCGAACCCGCCTGACCCGCAAGCCCACGACAGCAGAGCCCCACGACAGCAGAGTCCCACCCTCTCGGGGCGGCCCTGGCACCAGTCGACCGGCACACCCCGGCAAAACCCCGCCCTGAGCTGGGGTTATCCACAGCCGAGCGGGTTGGGGACAAAGCCGCGCTCGCGCAGAATTCGGCTCTGTGCAAGGACATCGACAGCCGGCCGGGCCCAGTACACCAAACTTGCGAAAGCGGCCCCGCTCAAACCGGCACAACCCACCCCGTCAGCTGCCCCGCCAGCAACTCGAGCCCCGCCCACATGACCGCGGCACAGACGCTCCCTACCGCAAACCGCCGGTACGGCAGCCCGGCCGACCCGGCGACCCGGGGCACCAGCGTCCGCACCCCCGCCAAACACCGGCCCAGCACCACCGCCGGCAGCCCGTACCACACGATCACCGACTCGGCCCGGTCCCAGCGCGCCGCCCCGACCCGGCGCCCCAGCCGCGAAGAACGCAGTCGCGGCCCCAGCACCCGCCCCTCCCAGTACGCGACCTGATCGCCGAGAGCAGCGGCGAAAACGCACACCACCAACGCCACCCACCAGGACAGGGTCCCCCGCTGCACGAGAAAGCCCATCATCAGCAAAGTGGACAGTGTCGGCAGCACGATCCCTGGCAACAGAGCCGTTTCCGCCGTGATCACCAGCGCACAGACGACGTAGACGACCACCGCGGGGGCGTCAAGAAGCGGGTGCAGCAGAGCGTTCACGGGAAACCCCGGCGGAAACCGGCAACGCGGCCCGGTACACATACGCCGGCGGCAGGTTCCGCCACACCAGCGGCGTCCGCTCGACCACGAAGAAGCGGCTGCGCAACAGCCGGGCGAAACGGCGGGCCGGCGGTGTCCAGGCGGTGTGCGCGTAGGCGAACGTCGTGACGCAGCCGCGCGGGGACAGGACCGAGCAGACCGAGTCCAGAATCTCCTGCTGCCGCGAGGAAGGCATGGCCGTCCAGGGCAGGCCGGAGATCACGACGTCCGGTGGGGCCAAGCCCAAGGAGCCCACCGAGGAAGCCGAGCCGCACACCACCGAGATCGAGGGAAACCGCGAACGCAGCGAAGAGGCCAGCCGGGGGTTGAGCTCCACCGCCGTGAAGGACGCGGACGCCGGCAGCAACGCCAGTACCGCCGAGGTGATCACCCCCGTCCCCGGCCCCAGCTCGACGACCGAAGACGCGCCCTCGAGACCGAGGCCGCGGGTCATGACGGTGGCGAGGAAGCCCGAACTCGCCGCGACGGCACCTGTCAGCATGGGGTGCCTGAAGAACTCCGTGGTGATCGACATGAACCCGAAACTAAGGACGCCACCCATGGCCGCGGATCGGCCGATCGGGCCGCGTGGGTCGTCCCTTCGGAGGAGGCGAGGCATACCGCGGAAGGACGCGGCGAGCGGCCGGCGGGCATTACGTTCGAAGACGTGCGAGCACTGGTGAGGTGGGTGCGCAGGCAGCACTGGACGCTGGACCTGCCGCTGTACGCGGTCTTCGTGCTGCTCGGGCCGAACGTCGCGGCCGGCGACTGGTCCCCTGCAGTTGGTGCCGCTGGCGTTCCTGCTGCCCCTGCTCGTGCGAAGGCGGTGGCCGCGGACGACGGCGGTGCTGATCATCGCCGGGGTGGCGGCCGTCTACACGAACCCGATGTGGGCGGTTGACCGCGGGCGCAGTGAGCTGGCGATGGCAGTGGTGCTGTTCACGCTGGTCAAGAGGGGTGGCCGCCGGTTCGCGGCGCTGACCGCGGCGGCGGTGTTGGTCCTCGACTCGATGTGGGGGTTCAGGTGGGCGTCACCACGCAGAACCCGACGTTGACGATCGTCGGCGTGCTGCCGCTGCACATCGCGGCGTGGGCGCTCGGCGAGTTCTTCCGGCCGAAGGAGCAGCTGACCGACGAGGAACGGCTGCGCGCGGACCTCGTGGTGTCCGAGCGGCAGGCGCAGGCGCGCGCGGCCGTCGCGGAGGAGCGCACGCGCATCGCGCGCGGGCTCCACGACGTGCTCGCCCACAGCATGAGCGTGATCGTGCTCAACGCCGAGGGCGCGAAGCTCGCGCGGCACCAGGACCCGGACGCCGTGGACCGCTCGACACCATCAGCCGGACCGGGCGCGGGGCGCTCGCGCAGCTGCGGCGGCTGCTCGAGGCGATGCACGCCGGCGAGCCCGCGCGCACGCCGCAACCGACGCTGGACGAGCTGCGCGCGCTCGTGGAGCAGTCCGGGCGCGACGTCGAGCTCGACGTGACCGGTGACGCCACCGACCTGCCCACGGGCGCCGCGCTGCAGGCGTACCGCATCGTCCAGGAGGCACTCACCAACATGCTCAAACACGCTCCCCCCGACGCGTCCGCCCGGGTGCGCGTGGAGTTCACGCGCACCGAGGTGCTCGTCGAGGTGACGAACACCGGGGGCCGCGAGCCCGTGGCGGCCGGGCTGACGTCGTCGGGGCGCGGGCTGGCCGGGATGGCGCAGCGCGTGGAGCTCTACTGCGGCAAGCTCGAGACGGACCCGCTGCCCGACGGCGGGTTTGCGTACTCGCGACGCTGCGGACGGGCGCGGCGCGATGACGTCGGTGCTGATCTGCGACGACCAGGAGCTGGTGCGCGTCGGGCTGCGGATGATCGTGGACAGCCAGCCGGACCTCGACGTCGTCGCTGAGGCGGCCGGCGGTGCGGAGGCCGTGCGGATCGCCTCAGCTCACTGCGCCCGCGGTCAACCGCCCACATCGGGTTCGTGTAGACGGCCGCCACCCCGGCGATGATCAGCACCGGGAGCAGCGGCCCGACCTGGTGCTCGTGGACGTCCGCATGCCGGTGCTCGACGGCGTCGCCGCGACCGAGCGCATCTGCGCCGCCCTGCCGGACGTGCGGGTGCTGGTGATCACGACGTTCGACCTCGACGACTACGCCGGCTCGGCCCTGCGCGCCGGCGCGAGCGGGTTCCTGGTGAAGGACGCGCCGTCGGACGAGATGCTGGTGGCCATCCGCGGCGTGCTGCGCGGCGACGCGATGGTGTCGCCGTCGGTCACGCGGCGGCTGCTCGACCGCTACCTCACCGGCGGCCCGTCGAGTCGGCGAATCTGGGTTCGCTCACCCGAGCGTGAGAAGGACGTACCCGGGCTGATCGCTCGCGGGCTGTCGAACGGCGAGATCGCGGGCAAGCTGTTCATCGGCGAGACGACGGTGAAGACCCACGTCGGGCGGGTCCTCGCCAAGCTGGGCCTGCGGGACCGGGTGCACGCGGTGGTGTTCGCGTACGAGTCGGGGCTGGTCCGGCCCGGCGATTGAGACGCGAACGTCGCTTTTGTCGGGCATGCTGGGTTGTATGCGCCTGCCCGGAGTCGTGCTGCTCGCGGTCGTCGCGGTGCTCGCTGCCGCTTGTTCGGGGGCGGCGAGTGCGCCGCCGCCGTTGACGAGCGCACCTTCGTCGGCTTCTGCCACCGGGTTTCGCGTCGAGGAGGTGGCGGGCGGGCTCGAACACGGGTGGGACATCGGGTTCCTGCCGGACGGATCGCTACTGGTGCCGCAGCGGCCGGGCAAGCTGGCGTTGATCCGGAATGGGCGGACCACTGAGGTGCGCGCTGATTTTTCCGACGTCCTCGTGCAGGGTGAGGGCGGGCTGATGGGGATGGTGCTCGCCGCGGATTTCGCTTCGTCACGGGAGTTCACCACGTGCCAGACGCACCAGGCGGATGGTCGGGCTGTCGACGTCCGGCTGGTCACGTGGCGGCTCGCGCCCGATGGGGCGAGCGCCTCGAAGGTACACGACTTGCTGACGGGGCTGCCGGTGAACCTCAGTGGCCGTCATTCCGGCTGCCGGCCGACGCTGGCTCCTGACGGCGCGCTGCTCGTCGGGACCGGGGACACGGCGCGGTCGACGATCGCGCAGGACCGCCACAGCCTGGGCGGGAAGGTGCTGCGGATCAACGCGAAAACCGGGGAAGCGTTGCCGGACAACCCGTTCTTCGCTTCGACGGATCCGCGCGAACGGCGGATTTACACCTTCGGGCACCGCAACATCCAGGGAGTCGCGATCCGGCCCGGGACGGGGCAGGTGCTGGCTTCCGAGCACGGGCCGACGTTCGACGACGAGGTGAACCTGATCCGGCCCGGCGCAAACTACGGCTGGGATCCGTCGAAGGGCGGGTCGGATTCTTCGTACGACGAGAGCGTTCCGATGACGGATCTCGCACGGTTCCCGGACGCGGTCCGTCCACTCTGGACCTCCGGGGAGATCACCGAGGCGACTTCCGGTGACGCGTTCCTGACGGGTCCTCAGTGGGGTGCCAACGAAGGCGCGTTGGCCGTGGTGGCGTTGAAGGGGCAGAAACTGCTGCTGCTGCATCTGGATTCCACGGCGAACGTCACTTCGGTGACGCTGCCGCCGGAATTCGACGACCGGTTCGGGCGGTTGCGCGCCGTCCGTTCCTCACCGGACGGCGCGCTTTACGTGACCACGTCGAATGGTTCCGACGACAAAGTCCTTCGCGTCACCCCGGGCGCCTAGTGTCGTGAGTCATTAGTTCGCCGGTAGTTGGTAGGGTGTGGCATGCCGAACGTGTGCGCGGCGATGGATCCGATGGTGATGATCCGGCCGTTGTCGGCGAGGCGGTCGCGCAAACCTGCCGTGACCAAGGCGGCGGTGAAGACGTTGGCGCGGAAATTGGCCGTCCACGCGGTGCTCAGGGTGGCGAGGTCGGTGTTGTCGTCGCGGAGGAAATCGGTGTTGCCGCCGGCGTTGTTCACCAATACGTCAACGCTTTCCGGCAATTGCGGCAAGGCCGCTTCGACGGCTTCGTGATCGCCTGCGTCGAACGTGACCGCCCGAGCGCCGAGCAGTGCCGCGGCCTCGGTGAGCACGCTCCCGCGGCGGCCGGTGATCGTCACGCAGTCGCCGGCCCGCACGAACGCGGCCGCGATGGCGTAGCCGATTCCCGTGCCGCCGCCGGTGACCACCACTTCCCGGTTCATCCCGAACACCTTTCCCCAGTGGACGAACACCGACCGTACCGGGACCGGCCTAGGATCTGCCGTATGACTGAGATCGACCCCGCGTCGACGGCGCTCGTGCTCGTCGACTTCCAGGAGCGGATCGTCGCGATGCCGACGACGCCGTTCGCCGGGCCCGAGGCCGCCGCCAACGCCGTGCGCCTGCGCGACGCGTTTTCCGAGGCCGGCGCGCAGATCGTGATCATCCAGGCCATGCGGCCGGGCTCCGAGGGCGCGCCGGGCAGCGACGTGATCCCGGAGCTCAAGCCGCGCAACGGCGAAAAGCTCGTGGTCAAGGCCACGATCGGCGGCTTCCACAACACCGACCTGCACGCGCACCTGCGCGACGCGGGCGTGCGCACCGTCGTGCTCGGCGGCATCGCGACGGAGTTCGGCGTGGAGTCGACGCTGCGGGCGGCCGCGGACCACGGGTACTCCGTGATCGCCGTGTCCGACGCGATGACGGGTCTTTCGGACGTGTCGCACGAATCGTCGACCACGAAGATCTTCCCGCGGCTCGGCACGGTGCTCACCACGGCCGAAACCCTTGCGGCACTGGGATGATCGACAAACTGGCGTGGCTGCACGTGGTGGACGGCCGCGTGCTCACGGTGGTCTCGACGGGTAAAGACACGTGGTACCTGCCGGGCGGCAAGCGCGAACCCGGCGAGTCCGACGCCGAGGCGCTGGTGCGGGAGATCGCGGAGGAGCTGTCGGTCGCGCTGGACCCGTCTTCGCTCGAGCCCGTGAGCGTGTGGGAGGCACAGGCGGACGGGCGCGCGGCCGGGACGGTCGTGCGGATGACCTGTTACACGGGCTCGTTCTCCGGCTCCTTGGCGGCGTCAAGCGAGATCGCCGCCTTCGACTGGCTGGGTTTCGAGGACCGTCCCCGGGTGTCGGCGGTCGTGCAGCTCATCTTCGACGACCTGCACGCACGCGGCCTTGTTTAGCCGAGCTGCTGCTGCATCGCCGCGGCCAGCGCGTTGAGCCCCGACAGCGGGCGCACCATCACCACGAGCTCGGTGATCTCGCCGGAATCGTTGGTACGCAAGAAATCGCACCCCTCCACGGCACGGTCGCCGACGCGCGCGGTGAAGACCAAGGCGTGGCCGTGGTCGTCTTTCAGCTCTCGCTGGTAGCCGAAGTTCTCGAACACGGCGAACGCCGCGCGCAGAATCACCGCCACCTGCTCGCGCCCCAGGTAGGGCCGGTGCACGGCGGGACTCCGGAACACGGCGCCCTCGGCGAACAACGCGATGGCGGCCTCGATGTCCCGGCCTTCGATGGCTTCCCGGAAAGTCTTCATCGGATGATCGTCAAGCACTGACACCGTTCGGACAAGCCCCCAGCTCAGCCCAGCAGCTTCGGCTTGTGCTCCAAATGCGACAGCCCGTTCCAAGCCAAGTTCACCAAATGCGCCGCCACCTCGTCGCGCTTCGGCTTGCGCGCGTCCAGCCACCATTGGCCCGTCAACGCCACCATCCCGACCAGAGCCTGCGCGTACAACGCCGACAGCTTCTCCTCGTAGCCGCGCGCCGCGAATTGCTGGGCGAGGATGTGTTCGACCTGGCCCGCGATGTCGTTCAGGACGGTGGAGAAGGTGCCCGTGGAGCTGGCCACCGGGGAGTCGCGGACGAGGATGCGGAAGCCGTCGTGGGAATCCTCGACGTAGCTGAGCAGGGCGATCGCCGCTTGTTCAAGCATGACGCGCGGGTGGCCGCCGTGGAGGGTGTTGACCATGCGGTCGAGCAGGAGCTGGGTTTCGCGGTCCACGACGACCGCGTAGATGCCTTCCTTGCCGCCGAAGTGTTCGTAGACCACGGGTTTCGAGACGTTCGCGCGGGAGGCGATCTCTTCCACCGAGGTGCCGTCGAAGCCCTTCTCCGCGAACAACGCGCGCGCGACGAGGAGCAGCTGTTGCCGGCGCTCGCTGCCCGTCATGCGCACGCGCGTCACCGGCGCCGCCGGTCGTGCGCCGGTGACTGCTGCTTCGCGCTTCGCCCTTCGTCTCCCCGCCATGCGCAGCAGGGTAGCCGCAGGGTGTCACGCCATCGGAGTGAGCACCGTTCGCGAGAAGGCGCCACCCGAAGCGGCGGCGTGCGCGACAGCCTTGTCGACCTCGGGCAGCTCGAACCGCGTCACCCGCTCCGGCGCCAGGTCGAGCGCACCCGACGCGAGGAGGCGGATGATCCCGACGTTGGCCGCGCGCGGGTACATCCACTGGCCCCGCACCGTCACCGAGTTCCGCATCAGCCACGGGTACGGCAGGGACAGCTCCGCGCCGCCGAGCATGCCGACACCGCCCATCAGCACCACGCGGCCGTGTTCGCGCACGGTCATCGCGGCGGCGCGGGCGACGGACGCCGGGGCCCGCGGCGGGAGAAGGTCGAGCACGAGGTCGACGGGACCGTTCGCGCGCATCGCGGCGAGGTCCGTGTCAGCGTCGCCGCAGAGCTCGACCGGCCGCACGCGCGGGCCGAACCGCTCGGCCAGCAGGTCGAGCACCGCCCGGTCGCGGCCTGGCGCCACGACGCGGCCGGCACCCATCGCCAGCGCCACAGCCACCGCGCAGCTGCCCAGATTGCCGGTCGCGCCGCTGACCAGCACCGTCTCTCCGGCCGCGAGCCCGCCCGCGAGCAGGCCGCCATACGGGATCACGTGCACGCTCAGCGCCGCCCACCGCAAAGGTTCACGCCGGCGGGCAGCGGATGGACGTTTTCCGTGGGCACGCGCATGAGCTCGGCGAACGCGCCGTCGTGGAAGTACCGCGACAGCCGCGCGCCGGGAGCTCCAGCCCTGCAGCGTGATGTCGGGGGTGAGGGCATCGTCGCGGGCGCGAACGGTCGAATCGCACCACACGAGGTCACCCGGAGTCAGTTTGGTCGCGGCCGCCCCGGCACGCCGGACGCGCCCGATCCCCCCGATGCCGGGGACCACGGGCGGTTCGAGCGGATACCGCCGTGCACCGCTGAACACTTCGGCGGCGTACGGGGGCGATCGTCGCGAGGACCTCGACGAGCACTTCGCCGTCCGGCGGATCGGGCACCTCGCCGACGACGAGCGGGGAACCGAAAGTGGTCAGGGTGGCTGCGCGCACGGGAATGCCCTTCTGTTCAAGCACTTTCCCGAACGGTAGGACCTTGCAAAGCCATGCCGGAAGCGAAGATCAGGCAACCCGGCTGTGCGTAACACGCATGGTCCAGGCACGACACGAGGCGCCGGCGAAGACACGGCCCCCTCAGCCGAACGCGGTGTTGCGCGCGTGGTCTTCCCAGGCCGTCAGATCGGCCCGCACCTGGTCGAGGTGGCCGCTGATGGCGTCGACGGCGTCCGCGCCGAGGGCCAGGCGCAGCGGGGTCTCCGGCGCGTCGAGCGCGACGAGGATGGCGGCGGCGGCCTTGGCGGGGTCGCCGGCCTGCGTGCCGTCGGCGTCGACGACGAGGCGGCGCGTGGGACCGACCGAGTCGGCGTAGTCGGCGATCTCGCGGCTGCGGCTCGTGCTGCCCCACAGGCCGGTGCGGAACGCGCCCGGCTCCACGATCAGCACCTTGATCCCCAGGCGCCCCACCTCGTCGGCGAGCCCCTCCGACAGCCCCTCCAGCGCGAACTTCGTGCCGCTGTAGGCCGAGACCCCCGCGAACGACAGCTGCCCGCCCATGCTGCTCATCTGCACGATGGCGCCGGACCGCCGCTCGCGCATGTGCGGCAGCGCGGCGCGCACGAGGGCCGCGGGGCCGAAGACGTGCACGTCGAACAGCGACCGCAGCTCCTCGTCGGTGGTCTCCTCGAACGCGCCGACGTGGCCGCGGCCGGCGTTGTTCACCAGCACGTCGAGCCGGCCGTACCGCGCGATCACCGACGAGACGGCGGCGTTCACCGCCGCGACGTCAGTGACGTCGAGCGGCACCGCGTCCACCTGGTCCGGGTGCGCGGCGACGACGTCGGCGAGCGTTTCGGTGCGCCTCACAGCCGCGACCACCACGTCGCCGGCCGCCACCGCGGCCTCGGTGAGCGCGCGGCCGAAGCCGCTCTTCGCGCCGGTGATCAGCCAAACCTTGTTCATGTCCCGAGCCCCTTTCGCTGTCACCGACTCTGGGCGAAAATCGCTCGCGGGTCCAAGACCTCCTGTGATAGCCATGAGCTATGGACGTGCACGGGCGCGATCTGCGGTATTTCGTCACGGCCGCCGAAGAGCTCCACTTCACGCGCGCGGCCGAGCGGCTCTACGTCTCCCAGCCCGCGCTGAGCAAGCAGATCCGCATGCTCGAACGGCAACTCGGCGCGCGGTTGTTCGACCGCGACCGCCGCGAGGTCCGGTTGACGCCGGTGGGAGAGGCCTTGCTGCCGCATGCCCGCCGGGTGCTCGCGGAGTGGGACGCGGCGCACGACGCCGTCGCACAGGCGAAGGCCGAGCAACGCGGGACGCTTGTCGTCGGCATGAGCACGAGCCCCGGCCGCGGCGGCATGCTACCTGCGATCCGGTCGAGGTTCACCGACGAGCACCCCCACGCCCGGCTCACACTGCGCCAGGTCGGCTGGCACGACTCCACGGCGGGGCTCGCGGAAGGCGCCACCGACGTCGCCTTCGTGTGGCTGCCGGTGCCGGGCGCCGAACGCTACAGCTGGGTCGTGGTCGCCGAAGAACCCCGGCTGGTCGCGATGTCGGCCACCCACCCGCTGGCCAATCAGTCCGCAGTGGACTTCACCGACCTGCTCGACGAACCGTTCCTCGCCCTGCCTGCCGACGCCGGCCCGCTGCGCGACTACTGGCTCGCCCCGGAAGCCCGCGGCGGCCGCGCTCCCGTGATCGGCGCGGAGATCAGCAGCGCGGACGAAACCTACGAGGCCCTCGTCGACGGCCGCGGCGTCTGCCTCATCGCCGCGGGCAACGCGCCCCTGCTCACCCGCGGCGACGTCGTCGCCCTCCCGGTCCGCGGCGTGTCCCCCAGCCGCCTCGCACTCGCGTGGCGCAAGGACGACGCCCGCCCGCTGGTCCGCGGTTACGCGCGCGCTGCCCGGCTGGCCACCGAGAACAAACCCTGAAAAAGAAAGCGGACCACCGAAAACCGGTGGTCCGCGAAGAAAACAGAAAGAACTCAGCCCTCGGAAGCGATCCGAGCCAGCCGCTGCGGAGTCGGCCAACGCACGTCGTGCACCCAGCCGAACTTCTCGAACATCCAGATCAGGCGGGCCGACATGTCGATCTGGCCGCGCTTCACGCCGTGCCGGGCGGACGTCGGGTCGGCGTGGTGCAAGTTGTGCCAGGACTCGCCGAAGGAGAAGATCGCCAGGGGCCAGAAGTTGGCCGAGCGGTCACGGGCCGCGAAGGGCCGTTCGCCGATCATGTGGCAGATGGAGTTCACGGACCAGGTCACGTGGTGCAGCACGCAGATGCGCACGAGGCCGGCCCAGAAGAACGCGGTGAGCGCGCCCCAGAACGACCACGAGATGAGACCGCCGAGCAGGGCGGGCAGGGCCAGCGAAACCAGCGCCCACAGCCAGAACAGGTCGTCGACCTTCCGGATCGCCTGGTCCTTCACCAGGTCCGGCGCGAAGCGAGCCTGGTTGCTCGTGTCGCGCTCGAAGAGCCAGCCCATGTGGGCGTGCCAGAAGCCCTTCGCGATGGCCGTCGGCGACGTGCCGAACATCCACGGCGAGTGCGGGTCGCCGTCGCGGTCGGAGAAGGCGTGGTGGCGGCGGTGGTCGGCGACCCAGGTGATCACCGGGCCCTGCAGGGCGATGCTGCCGGCGATGGCCATCACCACGCGCAGCCACTTCTTCGCCTTGAACGACCCGTGCGTGAAGTACCGGTGGTAGGCGACGGTGATGCCCAGGCCACTGACGCCGTAGAAGGCGACGAACAGCGCGACGTCGACCCACGTCAGCCCCCAGCCCCATGCGAACGGCACGGCGACCAGCAAGGCCACCAGCGGCGCGAGCACACCGAGGTACACCGAAACCTGCACGCCTATGCCGCGTTGACCGTCGACGATCGGCTTGGGGCCCTTCGGGGCCGGTGGCTCTCCAGCGGGCCGGGAACGATCGAGGGTGGCCGTCATACGCTTCACTTCTTCCTACGAGCCCCGTGCACAGGGTGTCCTAACCTACGATTCCGTAAGTTACGGTACAGGAGGTTTCGAGCCACGGGGAGGCCCGAAATGTCCGTTCTCTTGACCTCGAGTTCAACCTGAGGGGTACCCACAACGCCGGCGCCTCACCCTCGTGCCACCACCGTCGCCGATCATCGCTATCCTGACCAGGATCGATCCGCCGTAGTGTAATCGGCAGCACTTCAGATTTTGGTTCTGACAGTTCAGGTTCGAATCCTGGCGGCGGAGCAGCGAACGACCGGACCCGAGGCGATGGGGATGTGGGGCGGCTGAGCGACGAAGCGATCGAATCCGGGGGCGCCAAGCGACCGACTCTCGTCGAGATGTCCGACGCGTGGCTGGTCGGGCGCGCGCGTGAGCTGATCGCCGCCGTCCAGCGCCAGGAGTTCGACAAGCAGCTCGAGATCGTCGCGATCATGGACGAGCTGCTCGACGAGACCCTGCGCCGCGGCGAACCGACGCTGGTGGCACAGCTGCTGCGCGCATCGGCGTTCGCGCGGCTGGTCACGCGCGGGCTGGCGGCCGAAGCGGAGCCGCGGCTCGACGAAATGCTCGCCCACACCCGCCGCCACGGCCTGTCGCTGCTGCGAGCCGACGCACACGCCCTGCGCGGGCGCCGGCTCGTGCTGGCCGCACAGGAGGACGCCGCGCTCACCGAGATCGCCCGCGCGCTCGCGATCCTCGACGATTCCACGATCCCCGACCGCCAGATCGGCGTGCGCAACTGGAACCGCATGCAGTCGATGGCGCTCATCGACTGCTGGATCGTGCTCAACCAGCTCGGCGTGTACGAAGCCGCCGAAGAGGTCATCGGCCGCGCACACCAGGCGATCCGCGAGAGCGCGAGCCCGCACGAGATCACGCTGCAACTGATGAACCGCGTGAAGATGCTGCTGGGTTGGGGTCTGCGGCTCGAGCGCATCGAGCGGTACGACGAGGCGGCCGAGAAGTTCCGCACCGCCGCGTCGATGGCGGTGGCGGCCGAGGGCCCGTTCGCCGAGTCGCTGTTCCCGCGCAAGGCCGGGGTCTCCGCCGTGGACCAGGTGGGCGTGCTCGCTTCCGCGCTGGCGCTGCACAACCCGGCCGCGGAGCACGTCGACCGCCTCGAGCAGATGCGCCACGGCCACCACTTCCCGCACGAGCAGGAGATCGTCGCCATCGCGCTCGCGCGTTGCCTCGACCGCGCCGGTCGCCGCGAAGAAGCGCTCGACGTGCTGCGCGAGACGCGCGAGGCGATGTCCGAGGACATCTCCCAGCCGTCGATGCGGCTCAACATCGCCCGCGAGCTCGCGCGGCTCGACACCACGCCGGATTACGCGTCGGGCGCCAGCAAGTCGCTGATCGACTACGCGACCACGCTCGAGTCCGAGATGTGGACGCTGCGCGAGTCGCAGATCGCCACGCTCAACGCGCGCCGCGAGCACGAACGGTTGTCGGCCGAACACGGTGCGATCACGCAGCAGGCGCTGCAGGACCCGCTCACCGGCCTGCCCAACCGCCGCGCGCTCGACGAACGCCTGCGCGCACTGGCGTCGTCAGCCGACGCGCAGCCGCTCGCCGTCGCGCTCGTGGACCTCGACGGGTTCAAGGGCGTCAACGACAAGCAATCGCACGCCGAGGGAGACAACGTGCTCCGCGTCGTCGCGAGCACGTTGCGTGACGCCCTGCGTGGTGACGACGTTGTCGCGCGCTACGGCGGGGACGAGTTCATCGTCCTGCTGCCGGGCGCGCCCGCGTCGGCCGCGAAGATGGCGCTGGGGCGCGCGGTGAAGTCGGTGGCGCAGCTGCCGCACCACCTTTCGCACGGCGTCACCCTGTCCATCGGGCTGGTGTCGCTGCGGCCGCAGGAGCGGGCCGAGCAGGTGCTCGCGCGCGCGGACGCGGCGATGTACGAAGCAAAACGCGGTGGGGGCAACCAGGTCGCCTCCGCCAATTCGATGGCGGGCGACGCCGGCGCGAGCTGGCCCGCGGAGAGCATCCCGGCCGACCCCTCGTGGGGCGTCGAGGAGCCCACGTAGGATCGTTGCCCGTCGGAACGAGCCGGTGAAATCGTTGGGAGTCTCGTTGAGCGGCCCGCTGAGCACGCTGATCCTCGCCGCGGGTGAGGGCACCCGCATGCGTTCGTCCACTCCGAAGGTGCTGCACCCGATCGCCGGGCGCCCCTTGGTGGAACACGCCGTCCGCGCCGCGGCCGGACTGAACCCCGAACACCTGGTGGTGGTGATCGGCCACGGCCGCGAAGCCGTCGGTGCCGAGCTCGCGCGCGTCGGCGAGGTGCTGGGCCGCGAGGTGACCACCGCCGTGCAGGCCGAGCAGAAGGGCACCGGCCACGCCGTGTCGTGCGCGCTGCACGAGCTGCCCGCCGGCCTCACCGGCACCGTGCTCGTGAGCTACGGCGACGTGCCGCTGCTCGACACCGAGACCCTCGCCGCGCTGCTGGCCGAGCACACCGGTTCGGGCAACGCGGTCACCGTGCTCACCGCCGTGGTCGCCAATCCCGCCGGCTACGGGCGGATCGTGCGCGACGACGCCGGAGTGGTCCAGTCGATCGTCGAGCACAAGGACGCGACACCGGCACAGCACGAGATCACCGAGATCAACTCGGGCGTCTACGCGTTCGACGCCGCCGTGCTCGCCGACGGCCTCGCGCGGCTGTCGACGGACAACGCGCAGGGCGAGCTGTACCTCACCGACGTACTGGGCATCGCCCACCACGACGGCAAGGGCGTCGGCGCGCTCGTGGTAGACGACCCGTGGGTCACCGAGGGCGTGAACGACCGCGTGCAGCTGGCGACGCTGGGCGCGGAGTACAACCGCCGGATCGTGCGCCGCTGGCAGCGCGAGGGCGTGACCGTGACCGACCCGAACACGACGTGGATCGAAGCGGACGTGACGCTCTCGCGCGACGTGCTGCTGGAGCCGAACACACAGCTCAAGGGCACCACGTCCATCGGCGAGGGTTCGGTGGTCGGACCAGACACGACGCTGACCTCGGTGACCGTCGGCGCGGGCGCCTCGGTGGTCCGGGTGCACGCCGACGACTCCGAGCTGGGCGACGGCGTGAACGTCGGCCCGTACACGTACCTGCGGCCCGGCACCAAGCTGGGCGCGAAGGGCAAGCTGGGCGCGTTCGTGGAGACGAAGAACGCGCAGATCGGTACCGGCACGAAGGTCCCGCACCTCACCTACGTGGGCGACGCGACCGTCGGCGACCACAGCAACATCGGCTGCTCCAGCGTCTTCGTGAACTACGACGGCGTGAACAAGCACCACACCGTCGTGGGCTCGTATGTCCGACTCGGTGCAGACAACACGCTCGTGGCGCCGGTGCGGATCGGTGACGGCGCTTACAGTGGAGCGGGTGCGGTCATCCGGGACGACGTCCCGCCTGGTGCACTAGCGGTGTCGGCGGGGCCTCAGCGCAACGTCGAGGGCTGGGCGGTCCGGCGCAGGCCGGGCACGCCCGCGGCGGAGGCGGCGGAAGCCGCGCTCGCCGCGAGTGAGGACACCGCCGTGTCCGTGTCGGAAGCAGGAAACGACGGGGAGTCGCCAGCATGAGTCCGAAGTCAGGCACGCCGAAGAAGAATCTGATGCTCTTCTCCGGCCGTGCGCACCAGGAGCTCGCGGAAGAGGTCGCCAAGCACCTCAACGTGACGATCACCCCGCAGACCGCGCACACGTTCGCCAACGGTGAGCTGTTCGTGCGGTTCGAGGAGTCGGTGCGCGGTACCGACGCGTTCGTGATCCAGGCGCACACCACGCCCATCAACGAGTACGTGATGGAGCAGCTGATCATGGTGGACGCGCTGAAGCGCGCTTCCGCCAAGCGGATCACCGTGGTCATGCCGTTCTACCCGTACGCGCGGCAGGACAAGAAGCACAAGGGCCGCGAGCCGATCTCGGCCCGGCTCATCGCCGACCTGTTCAAGACCGCGGGCGCCGACCGGATCATGACCGTCGACCTGCACACCGCCCAGATCCAGGGCTTCTTCGATGGTCCGGTCGACCACCTGATGGCCCAGTCCGTGCTCGCCGACCACATCAAGGCGACCTACGGCGACGCGGACATCACGGTCGTTTCGCCCGACTCGGGCCGGGTTCGGCTGGCGGAGAAGTGGGCGCAGCAGCTGGGCGACCGGCCGATCGCGTTCATCCACAAGACGCGCGACCCGGACAAGCCGAACCAGGCCGTGGCCAACCGCGTGGTCGGCAAGGTGCAGGGCAAGCTCTGCGTGCTGATCGACGACATGATCGACACCGGCGGGACGATCGTGAAGGCGACCGAGGCGTTGATCGAGGAAGGTGCCGCGGACGTCGTCATCGCCACGACGCACGGGATTCTGTCGGACCCGGCGACCGAGCGGCTTTCGCAGTGCAAGGCGCGTGAGGTGATCGTCACGAACTCGCTGCCGATCCCCGAGGAGAAGCGGTTCCCGGGGCTGACGGTGCTGTCGATCGCGCCGATGCTGGCGGAGGCGATTCAGCAGGTGTTCGAGGACGGTTCGGTGACTTCGCTGTTCGACGGGGCTGCTTGAGAGTTCTCGGGTTTTCCTTTCGCCGTCGGTGGATTTCGGTCCGCCGGCGGCGAAACTGTCTGTGCTGCGCGGCGCGGTGGGGCTAGGTTCGTGCGGCATGGGGAACTTCAAGTTCGGTGTCAGTCTGCGGACTGTCGATTCGTCGTTCGCCGGCTTGTGCCGGCGGGCCGAGGAGCTGGGGTACGACGCCATCAGCGTGCCCGACCACTTGGGAGACGGGCGTCCGGCGCCGTTCCCGGCGCTGGTGGCCGCCGCGGCTGCCACTTCTCGGCCGCGGGTGGGGACGCTGGTGTCGAACCTGCCGTTCTACAACGTCGCTTTGTTCGCGCGGGACGTCGCCAACACACACGTCCTGACCGGTGGCCGCTTCGATCTGGGGCTGGGTTCGGGCCACATGAAGTCGGAGTTCGACGAGGCCGGGTTGCCGTGGTTGAAGGCCGCCGATCGGATCGCTTACCTGCGCGATGGTCTGACCGAGCTGCGTGAGCGGTTGGGTGCGGATCTTCCGCCGCTGCTGATCGCGGGCAACAGTGACGGGGTGTTGTCGCTGGCCGCGTCGGACGCGGACATCGTGGGATTCGCCGGTCTGCGGCAGGCTCCGGGCAAGCCGCCGGGCACGTTCGTGCTGGACCCGGCTTCGGAGATGGACTCGCGGGTGTCGTACTTCCGGTCGCTGGCCGGAGATCGGGACATCGAGTACAACATGCTGATCCAACGGGTGGTCGTGACCGACGATCGCCGCGCGGCCGCCGCGGAGTGGCAGGCGCTGACGGACCCGGAACCCGGCGTCGACGACCTCCTCGAAGCCCCGCAGCTGCTGCTCGGGACGGTCGACGAAATCGTCACGCAGCTCGTCGAACGCCGGGAACGGTACGGGTTTTCCTACATCACGGTGTTCGACTCGATGATGGAGACGCTGGCGCCGGTGGTCGCTCGGTTGCGCGGCCGTTGACCATTGCCACGCTTTCGGCGGTTGGCCCACTGTCGGCACGCCACAACAACGTTTGCCGGGATCGCCCGATCGTCGGTACGCCGCGGTAGTCCTCGAACAGCAGGCTCGGTCGGCGCTGCCCGGAAGGCGTGGCCGGCAGAAGATCCAACAGATCGTCATGGCATTCGCGCTCCGAGCCTCATGCAACAAGCGATCTTCAGTCCCCGGCCACCCTTTCCGCCGCGGAGCGCACGGCAGCCACCGCATCGCCGGCGATCAACGTCAGGACGCGGCCCAGCAGCCCCTCCGGGACGGCGTCCTCGTCGATGTCGGCCTCGACGGCCAGGCCGTTGCTCAGCGCCAGCAGGATCACCGCGAACTCTTCGGCCGGCAACGGCAACGAGAAACCGAACCCCGAAGCCAAGCGCTCCAACGCGGCCGTGATCGTCCGGCGGACAGCACGGCGGCGGTCGCGCAGAGCAAGCCGGCGGTCGGCATCGTGGTGCGCCAAGGCGAAGAACTCCGCCAGCAGCCGGTGCCACACCGCGTCCGTGCGCATTTCGTGCACCAGCACCGCCGCGACGTCGGCGAGGCCGGCCGCGCCCGTGCCGGCTGAGGCGAAACTCGCGAGGCTCTCGGAAAGCCGGTGCGCCGCGTGCTCCTCCATCAGGGCCAGCACCAGCTCGTCCTTCGACGCGAAACTGGAGTAGACCGCGCCTTTCGTGAGGCCGGCGGCGGCCGCGACCTCGGTCAGCTTGGAGGCCGCGATGCCCTGGTCGCCGAAGACCTGGAACGCCGCGTCGAGGATGCGTCGGCGCGTTTCGGCGCGCGTCGGCCGCGTGCGGCCCGGTGCGGGCATCGAGGTTAATCCTCCTGATCAAGGGCTTGACTTTCCCGAAGCCAACTCAATACCTTCAGGTATCCAATACCGGGAGGTATCCGATGTCAAGCGCACAGCGGTACCTCGACAACGGCACCGAGCGCGAGCGCACGTTCGCCCAGCTCCACGAAGACGTCGACCGTGTGGCGACCAGGTTGCGCGACCACGCGGGCAGGGGCGACAAAGTCGCACTGCTCGCCCCCGCGAGTCCGGAGTGGACGATCTGCGACCTCGCGATCGCCCGCACCCGCGCGATCTGCGTGCCGATCCACCCCACCAGCACGCCGCGGCAGATCAGCTGGATCCGCGAAGACTCCGGGGCCGTCGCGGCGTTCGCGGGCAAGCCCGGGCGGATCACCACGATCCCGGTCCTCGGCACCGAAATTCCCGGCACACAGCCAAATCCCGGGCCACGACAAGATCCGCGACCCGACGACGTCGCCGCCATCGTCGACACCTCCGGCACCACCGGCGACCCCAAGGGCTGCGTGCTGACACACGGCAACAGCACCTCGATCGTCGCCACGCCGCGGCAGCTGACCGATGTCGGCCCTGACGACGTCCCGTTCGCCTACCTGCTCACCCGGATGCTCCAGTACTTCTGCCTCGACACGGGCGCCACCATCACGTACTCCAGGGGCAACATCCGCACTGTCCTCACCGAACTGGCCGAGGTCGCCCCCACCTACGCACCTTCGGTTCCGGCGAGGTCCGAGAAGATTCACACCGCCATAGGCGGACTCGAGGTCGACGAAACGCGCAGAACCCGCCTCCGCCAAGCGTTCGGCGGCCGCCTCAAGCCCGTCTTCGGGCTACCACGACAACCCCCCGGCGCTCGCCGCGGAAACCGGGATCAACACCGACAAACCCGGCTGGCACCCCGACGAACGACTGCGCTCGGTCATCGCCCGTGACGTGGCGTCGGTGAACGCACGCTATTCTCCGCCCGGCGAATCCGGGACTTCGCGCTCGTACCCGAGCCGTTCTCCGTCGAGTCCGGTGAGCTGACCCCGACCCTCGAGATCCGCAGTGACGTCGTCGCCCGGCGCCACGCCGTGCTCTACCCACCCCCTGAACCACCGGCAACGCCGCCGGTGACCGTGAGGAAGGACCCTTCTGCATGAGGAAACTGCGGACCAAAGCGGCCGTGCTGGCCGCCGTGGCGCTCGTGGCGGCCGCGTTCACCGCCGCGCCCGCGCAGGCGGCCGGCGGCAACAACGACCCGTCGTGCCGCCCGAGCGCGGCCCACCCCCGGCCCGTGGTCTTCCTCCACGGCCTGGGCGCCACCTACTACGAGGACCTGAACTTCCTGCAGTCGGCCGTCGCGGCCAAGGGCTACTGCACCTTCAGCCAGACCTACGGTGCCTACCCGGGCTTCCCGGTCGTCGGTGGCCTGCGCCCCATCGCCGACTCGGCGGCCGAGATCAAGCAGTTCATCGGCCAGGTGCTCGCGGAGACCGGGGCGTCGCAAGTGGACATCGTGGGCCACTCCGAGGGCGGCTTCCAGTCCCTCTACGTCACGAAGACCCAGGACATCTCGGACAAGATCGGCTCGGTCGTGTCCATCGCGCCGCCCACGCACGGCACCACGTTCGCCGGCCTCACGAAGCTCGCGTATTTGCTCGGGCAGGGCGAGCGCGACGCCGTCGGCAAGGCCCTGGCCACGCTCGGCTGCCCGGCGTGCGACGACCTGATCACCGGCGGCGCCGCCGTGAAGAAGCTGACCACCGGTCCCATCGCGCAGCCCGGCGTGAAGTACACCGTGATCACGTCACGCTACGACGAGCTCGTGACCCCCACCGACACGGCGTTCGTGCGCGAGCCGGGTGTGGTGAACGAGTACGTGCAGGACACGTGTCCGTTCGACCCGGTGGGCCACATCGGCGAGGCCTACGACCTCAACGTCTGGAACCTCGTCACCAACGCCCTCGACCCGGCGCACGCCACGAAGTTCTTCTGCGCCGTCGGCTCCCCGGGCTGATCAGCGCTCCCGTGAAGGGCACCTTTGAATCCTTCAGTGGTGCCCTTCACGGAGCAGACCTCAGTACGCGACGGTGAAGCGCGCCCGGCTGTGGCGCGGCTCGTCGATCTCGTCCACGAACGCGATCGCGAAATCGTCACCACTGATCTGCGAACGGCCCTCCTCGTCGGACAGCAGCACGTCGCCACCCACCCGGAACGACCCCGTGCGCTCGCCGGCGTTCCAGGCGCCGAACTCCGCCGCCGGGCTCACGTAGAACCATTCGACGTCGCCCGGCAGCTCACGCAGGGCCGCGAGGACCTCGGCATGGCTGCTCGCCTCGGCCTTGTACTCCTCGGGAAAGTCCGGCGTGTCCAGCAGCCGCGGACCGCCCTCGGCCACCAGCAGCGACGCCGCGCCGCCCACGAACGACAGCCGCGCACCGGCCGCGCGGGCCGCGTCGGCGAGCGCCGGCAGCGCGTCGAGCAGCCGTTGCCCCTCCTCGTTCGCCCGGCCCGGGGTCGCGACCACGATCACGTCGGCACCTTTGGTCACGTCGGCGACGAACCCGGCGTCGTGCATCGAGCCCGTGCGGGCCTCGACCTCGGCCGGCAGGCCCTCGGTCTTGCGCGCCACCCCGACGACCGCGTGCCCGCGCCGCAGCGCCTCGTCCGTGATCCGGCCACCGGCATACCCCGTCGCGCCGAAAACCACCAGATTGCTCATGTCCCCGCTCCTCCTGGTCGAACTCTCAGCCGAAGGCGAGGGTAGAGACGGGAGATCCACTACTTCAACGAAACCAACGCACCGCCGGGTAGGTGTGCAGGTCAGCCGCCGAGCTGGGCGAACGACGTCGCCAGCTTGGCCTTCGCCGCGTTCGCGTCGAAGGGCACGCGCACCTCGCCGACGGCCGTCGGCTTCGCGAGGACCTGGTAGCTGGCCGTGCGGTTGGGCAGCGAGAACTTGACCGAGCACGACATGGTGAGGGTCGCGTCGGCGGCCGCGTCGCCCTGTGTGGAGCAGGTCTTCGAGCCGAGAGAATCGGCGCTGACGTCGATCGTGAGCGTCACGTGCACCACCGGCTTCGAGCCCGGGCTGTTGCCGACGACGCTGTTGGTCACGTCGACGGTGGCGGTGCACGAGCCGACGAAGTCCTTGCAGTCGAGGCGGTCGTTGGTGACCACCACACTCGCCTGCGCGAGCCCGTCGAACGGCTGCCCGAGCCCGCCGACGGTGTTGTCGAAGTCGGTGTGGAACTTCTTGAGCGCGTCGCCGGTCAGCGGCTTCACCTGGAACCCGGTGCCGAGCTTCGGGCCGCCCAGCGGGTCGAGCAGGGCCGGGGCGAACGAGACCACGCGGTAGGGCTTCGCGGTCGTCACCTGCAGCGTGCCGAGGCCGCCGCCGAGCTGGTAGACCTCCGTGCCGTCCTCTAGCTTGCGCTTCACCGGGTCGGCCGTCTGGTTGAGACTCGACAACGATTTGGCCAGCCCCATCGAGAGCCGGCCCGGGGCGAACTGCGGGCCGGGGTCCATCGGCAGCTCCGTGCCGACGGTGTGCACCCAGCCGCCACCGAACTGGGCGCTGTTTTCCTCGAGGCCGTGCGACTTCCAGTAGTCGGCGTCGGCGGAGAGGTAGAGATCGTCCCCGAGCTCGGTGACCTGCACCACGTGACCTTCGAACGGCAGCGCACCGAACCCATCGCCGTCGCGAGTGAGGCGGAAACCGAGCCCGATCGGCTTGCCCGAGGCGTCCTTCACCGTGGTGTCGAACTCCAGCGCGGGCGCCCGGCCCAGCGCGTCCAACGCGGCATCGACGGCATCTCGCTGCTCCGCCAGCCGGTCGGCTATCTGCTGGTCAGCGGGCGAAACCCCCGCCGAACCGACCACTGAGACCTGGCACCCCGTGAGGACGCCACCCAGCAGCACGACCGCCGCGGCGATCCATCGAGCCCGCATTCTCGCCCCTCTATTTCCGCGGGAATCATCCCATGCCCGCGGCACGCGCCTGCACCACCGGAATTGTGTCGTCATCACCGGCAGGACCAAGGTTTAGTCGTGCGGGGCCACCCGCCGCAACCTCCTTGTCGAACGAGGGTTTACACTTCTCGAGTTGTCTCGGCGAGGCGGGTGCACCGTGTGGTGCCCAGCGTGATCGACGCGGCGGCTCGAGAAGCCCCGTGGAATGTGCACGCCTGGAAACTCGCCGCCGTACGCAGCTGATTTTCGAAGTACACCGCCCAAGCAGAGATCGACGATCCCCGCCGCCACCTGCTGCACCGATTTGTGATTTGAAGGAGTGCTACACCGTGTCCGAGGTACGTCTTACCGTCGAGCCGCGCACCGAGTTCGGCAAGGGCGCCGCGCGGCGCACCCGTCGCGCCGGCAAGATCCCCGCGGTCCTCTACGGGCACGGCTCGGACCCGCGGCATTTCGCGCTGCCGGCCCTCGAGTTCGCCCGCGTGGTCCGCGAGAACGGCAGCAACGCCGTGCTCACCCTCGACCTCGAGGGCTCCAGTGAGCTGGCGCTGACCAAGACCATCGTGGTCCACCCGCTGAAGAACTACATCGAGCACGTCGACCTGCTCGTGGTTCGCCGCGGCGAGAAGGTCACCGTGGACATCCCGGTGGTCGTGACCGGCACCGCCGGCCCGGGCGGCCTGGTGAACCAGGACCTCGACACCCTCCAGATCGAGGTCGAGGCGCTGCACATCCCGGAGCAGATCGAGGTCTCCGTCGAGGGTCTCGAGATCGGCACCCAGATCACCGCCGCGCAGGTCACCCTGCCGCAGGGCGCGGTCCTGGTGACCGACGCCGAGGCGCTGGTCGTGGCCGTGAACGAGCCGCAGCGTGAAGAGACCGGCGACGAAGAGGCCGCCGCCGAAGGCGCCGAGGCTCCCGCCGGGGACGCCGAATAAACTCACTTCCGTGAGTGAAGACCTGCCTGGGGCCGGCGAGCTGATCGTGCTCGCCGGCCTCGGTAATCCCGGGCCCCAGTACGCCGGCAACCGCCACAACGTCGGCTTCATGGTGCTCGACGAGCTGGCCACCCGCATCGGGGGCAAGTTCAAGGCGCACAAGAGCGGCGCCGAGGTGCTGGAGGGGCGACTCTCAGGCCGTCGCGTGGTGCTGGTGAAGCCGCGTTCGTTCATGAACCTCTCCGGCGGTCCCGTGGTCGGCGCCGCCCGGTTCTTCAAGGTCGAGCCCTCGGGCGTCGTCGTGGTGCACGACGAGCTCGATGTGCCGTTCGGCGCCCTGAAGCTCAAGCTCGGCGGCGGCGACAACGGGCACAACGGCCTGCGCTCCATCACCAAGTCGCTCGGCACGCGTGAGTACTACCGCGTGCGGTTCGGCATCGGCCGTCCGCCGGGGCGCCAGGACCCCGCCGATTTCGTGCTGAAGGACTTCTCGACGGTCGAGCGCAAGGAGCTCCCGTTCGAAATCTCCGTGGCCGCGGATGCGGCCGAAGCACTGCTCTCGAAGGGGCTCACCGCGGCCCAGAACGAGTTTCACGCAGGTTGATCGGCCGGTTGCGCTCTGTTGGTGATCATGAGTGGCGCTGCGTAGTTTTTGCTCACTCGATGGGCGGCTTATGGGGCCCTGATCGAGTCGTCCGGCGCGTGCGGGCTTCCCGGCGCCCCGGTGACCGGTTAGGACGGAATGCGGGAGTCCGCACACCGACCCTGAATCGGAGAATGTTTCATGTCGTTCACCGCCGAGGACCTCATCGAGGTCACCTTCGGTAACGCCCCGATCGGCCGCCGCGGCTATGCCAAACAGGAGGTCGACGAGTTCGTGCGGCGCATCGCGAAAACGATCGCCGAAGAGGACGACCTGACCGCGGCCGAAGTTCACCACGTCATGTTCAACAAGCCGCTGATCGGCAAGCGCGGCTACGACGAACGCGAGGTCGACCAGTTCCTGGACGCCGTGGAGGAACAGCTGGCCGACCTGTCCGGCCGACGCGCTCCCGCCGTCCCCGGCGCACGCGACGAGCACGAGGCGACAGCCTCCCGGGCACCGCGTCCGGAGGTGACGGAGAACGCCGAGTCCTTCCAGGACCGGTAAGTCTTCTCGGCTTTGACGGCGTCGTTCCCCCGCGGCGCTTTCCCGGCCGGTTGCTCAGCTTTCCTCCTTCTTCCTGAAACAACCCCGCCCTCCGGACTCCCAAGCCCCGAGAACACGGAACCGGCCCGCTCAGTGTGGTGAGCGGGCCGGTTCCGTGTTCGTCGCGGTCGAAGCCGGCGTCAGTGTTCTGCGTTGTGGGCGATCTTGTCCGCGTACTGCACCGCAGTCGCAGCTCGTTTGACCTTGCCCGACGGAGTCTTGGGCAGGCTGCCGGCCGGGAGGACCACCACGGCGAACGGGCGCATGTCCACCGCGTCGCGAACGCGAGCGGCGACCTGCTTCGACAGCGCGCGTTCGGCCTCCGCGTCGCCCGCCAGCTTGGACTCCACGACGACGGCGAAGCGTTCGCGGCGGCTGCCCGCGTCGAGGCGGACGGCGACGGCGTTGCCGGCACGTACGCCCTCGACCGAGGTGGCCGCGCGTTCGATGTCGGTGGGGTACAGGTTGCGGCCGCCCATGATGATGACGTCCTTGCGACGGCCGCAGATGACGATCTGGCCGTCGATGAGGTAACCGAGGTCGCCCGTCTTCATCCAGCCGTCGGCGTCCTGGGTGTCGAGGGGGCCGTCGACGGTGAGGTAGCCCGGGGTGACGGCCGGGCCGCGGAGGCGGATTTCGCCGACTTCGCGGTCGCCCAGCAGCGAACCGTCAGCGGCGACGATGCTCGCCTCAAGGCCGTCCAGCGGGCGGCCCAGCACGGCGAAGGAGCGCACGGCGTCAGTGCCCCGTCGAGGGTCGCCCTCGGGGACCGGGACGGCGCGGTCGTCCGCCTCCAGCGCGTCAGCCTCGACGACGTCCAGCGTGAGACCGGTGAACAGCGGCGCGAAAGACACCGCCAGCGTCGCCTCGGCCATGCCGTACGCCGGGAACACGCACTCGGCCGGCATCTTGAAGCGGGCGCCCGCGTCGACGAAGGTCCGCACGGCCGTCTCGTCGATCGGCTCGGCGCCGTTGAGCGCGATGCGGAGCTTGGACAGGTCGTAGGCGTTGTCGTCCTCGACGCGGGCCATGCGGCGGCCCACGATGGCGTACGCGAAGTTCGGCGCGGCAGTGGTGGTGCCGTTGTACTTGGAGATCAGCTCGGGCCAGATCAACGGGCCGGACAGGAACTCGACGGGCGTGATCTTCACCAGCTCGACGCCGAAGGTCATCGGCACCGTCAGGAAGCCGACCATGCCCATGTCGTGGAACGTCGGGAGCCACGACACCATCACGTCGACGTCGAAGTCGAACTCCGCGCGGTCGACCATGGCCTTGACGTTGGTGTAGAGGTTGCCGTAAGTGATCCGCACGGCCTTGGGGTCGGCCGTCGAACCGCTGGTGAGCTGGAGCAACGCGGTGTCGCCCTCGTCGGTCGGCACGACCTCGCCCAGCGGCTCCGCCTCGGCCAGCTCCGTGATCAGGCGGTGCTCGATGCCCTTTTCGGCCAGCACAGGCGCGAGCTGGTCGAACGGCTCGCCCAGCACCACCAGCCCGGCGCCGATCATCCCCAGCACCTTGACCGTGTCCTCGGCCCACTCGGCGAGGTCCGTGCGCGCCGTCGGCTGGTGCAGCATCGTCACGCTGCCGCCGGCCAGCCACACGGCCTGCACGGTGGGCGCGATGAGCACCGGCGCCGCGGCCAGCACGGCCACCGCGCTCCCGGGCTTCAACCCGCCTGCGACCAGGCCTCCGGCGATCTTCTTGGCCTGGTCGTGGACCTCGGCCCAAGTCCGGCGCACCGGCTCCTTGGGCTCGCCCGTGACCATGCCGCGCTGCTGACCCCGCCCCGTCGCCGTCTCGACGAGCGTGTCCACGAACCGACTCATGCGCGACAGATTACTGTCTGGGTGTCAACGCTTGCCCGCGGTGGCGCGAACAGCACCGATCAAGCCGTCATTCGAGCGCTTCCGACGTCTCCAGCCACTTCGCCTCGACGTCTTCCTTCTCCGCGTGCACGCCCTTCAGCTCCGTGTTCAACGCGATGAGCTTGTCCGGGTCCGTGGCCGCCTCGAGCAGCGCCGCGTGCAGCTTCTCCTCGCGCGCGGCCAGCTGGTCGAGCTTGCGCTCCAGCCGTCCGAGCTCCTTCTGCGCGGCCCGGATCTCCGCGTTGCTGCGCTTGGTCTCGGCCTTCCCGGAAGCCGCCGACGCACCCCGCCCCGGCGCCATGTCACGGCGCCGCGGCGTCGCCTCGCGCAGCTTCGTGCGGCGATCGAGGTACTCCTCGATGCCGCCGGGCAGGTTCGTCACCTGGCCATCGCCGAACAGGGCCACGGTGGTGTCGCAGACGCGCTCCACGAGGTAGCGGTCGTGCGAGACCACGACCATGGTGCCGGGCCAGCCGTCGAGCAGGTCTTCAAGCTGCTGGAGGGTGTCGATGTCGAGGTCGTTGGTCGGCTCGTCGAGCAGCAGCACGTTGGGCTCGGCCATGAGCAGCCGGCACAGCTGCAGCCGGCGCCGCTCGCCACCCGACAGATCACCGACGGGCGTCCACTGCCGTTCGGCCGGGAAGCCGAGCTTCTCGCCCAGCTGCGAAGCCGTCATCTCCTGCTTGCCGAACACCACGCGCCCGGCCACCTGCTCGATCGCCTGCAGCACGCGCAGGTCGCCCGGCAGGTCGTCGAGCTCCTGGCGCAGGTGCGCGAGCGCGACCGTCTTGCCCTCGACCCGCCGCCCGGTTTCCGGTTCGATGTCACCGCCCAGCAGCTTGAGCAGCGAGGTCTTGCCCGAACCGTTCACGCCGACGAGACCCACGCGGTCACCCGGCCCGATGCGCCACGTCACGTGGTCGAGCAGCGTCCGGTCGCCGACGCTGAGCGTCACGTCTTCCAGCTCCAGCACCGTCTTGCCGAGGCGGCGCTTGGCGAACGCCATCAGCTCCACGGAGTCGCGCAACGGCGGCACGTCGGCGATCAGCGCTTCGGCGGCTTCCACCCGGTAGCGCGGCTTCGACGAGCGCGCCTGCGGGCCGCGGCGCAGCCAGGCCAGCTCCTTGCGCGCCAAGTTCTGGCGCTTCTCCTCGGCCGTCGCGGCCAGGCGCGCCCGCTCGGCCCGCGCGAAGATCCAGTCGGCGTAGCCACCTTCGTACTGCTCGACGCGCCCGTTCGCGACCTCCCACGTGAGGCCCGCGACGGTGTCGAGGAACCACCGGTCGTGGGTCACGACCACCACGGCGATCCGGCGGGCGAGCAGGTGGTCGGCCAGCCAGCGGACACCTTCGACGTCCAGGTGGTTGGTGGGCTCGTCGAGCACCACGAGGTCGAGCTCGCCGGTCAGCGCCGCGGCGAGCGCGACGCGACGGCGTTCGCCACCGGAGAGGTTCGCGGTCGGCGTGTCGAGCCCGATGGCGGTGATGCCGAGCCCGTCCACAATGGACCGCACGCGCGCGTCGGCGGCCCATTCGTGTTCCGCGCCATAGCGTTCGAGCACGACGTCGCCGACCGTGCTGCCCGAAGGCAGCTCGGTTCGCTGGGTGACGACGGCCATGCGCAGGTCACGAACATGGCTCACCCGACCGGAATCCGGCTCGCTCAGACCCGCGAGCACCTCCAGCAACGTCGTCTTGCCGCCTCCGTTGAGACCGACCACACCGATGCGCTGTCCTGCGGCGACGCCGAGCGAAACGCCGTCCAGCAGCGGTTTCACGCCGTACGACTTGCTCACCGACTCCAGGTTGACCAGGTTGGCCATCCGATTCAGCCGATCCTTTCCACAGTGGACTAGAGGTTCAGGCGTGCACGCGCGGTGGCGCGCCACGGGGTGCGTCGTCGCCGCCGACCAGCCGGGCGCCGGGCACCGGGCCGTGGGCGACGCGCACCGTCCGGCAGACGCCGGCGCCGGACAGCTCGGCCGCCACCTCGACGGCGGCCTGCGCGTCGGCGCAGAGGAACGCGCACGTGGGTCCCGAGCCGGACACGCAGCCGGCCAGCGCGCCCGCGTTCACGCCCGCGCGCAGCGTGCGGCGCAGGCCGGGGCGCAGCGACACGGCCGCCGCCTGCAGGTCGTTGCCCAGCAGCAGCGCGAGCTGGCGCGGGTCACCCGACGCGAGGGCCTCGACCACGGGCGTGTGCGAGCCGATGCGCGGCGGGTTGCCGTCGGCGCGGAGGCGGTCGAGCTCGCCGAACACCTTCGGCGTCGACAGGCCTTCGGTGTCGAACGCGAGCACCCAGTGGAACGTGTGGCGCGACAGCACCGGCACGAGCTGCTCACCGCGGCCCGTGCCGAGCGCGGTGCCGCCGTAGAGCGCGAACGGCACGTCGCTGCCGAGCTTGCCCGCGATGGCGGCCAGCTCGTCGCGCGTCACGTCGAGCTTCCACAGCGAGGCCAGGCCGACGAGTGTCGCCGCCGCGTCGGCGCTCCCGCCCGCCATGCCACCGGCGACGGGGATACCCTTGCGGAGCACGATCCGCACCTTCGGGTCGTCGCCCTCGGCGCGACCGGCGTAGGCGGAGAGCTCCTGAGCCGCGCGCCAGGCGAGGTTGGTGGCGTCGGTGGGCACCAACCCCTCCCCCTCGCCGAAGACCTCGAGCCCCGGCTCGTCGGTGGCCGCGACGGTCACCTCGTCCGTGAGCGACAACGCCTGGAAGACGGTGACCAGGTCGTGGTAACCGTCGTCGCGCAGGTCACCGATGGCCAGGTGCAGGTTGACCTTGGCCGGGACCCGGACGGTGACTGGTGGTGGAACTACGGCGAGCACCCGTCAAGCCTACGTGGCCCGGCGCCTGGGCTCCCCACCAGGAGAAAACAGTCGTTCTCAGGACGGCGGTCCCAACCTTCCGGACGCCCGCGCCCTCCCCCCGGACCCCTGTCCCACCCGCCCCACTGTGGCGTTGGTTGCGCTCAACGCACCCAACGCGGCGTTCGGTGCGTTGAGCGCACCGAACGCCGCATTGGGGCGCTCTGGGTCAGGCCGGTGGGCCAGACGGACGGCTCAGGGGCGTGGGGTCAGGCGGCGACGCTCTGCGCAGCCCGCACGGCCGGCGTCACGTGGGCGCCGCGGTCGGCGATCCACGCCAGCGCCGCGTCGGCCCGCTCGCCGCGGACACCGATGCGGAAACGCGCGATCGGGGTGTCGCCGATGCGCGTGAGACCGCCGCCGATGGTGGCGACCTCCACGTCGAAGCGGCCGGCCGCCTCGGGCAGCAGGGCGCCGACGGACGCGAAGCCGATCAGCACGACGTCGGCGGACCGGTCGTACTTCGCGGCCTGCGCGCGGGCGGTCTCGATTGCCGGCAGCACCGCCTGCGCGGTCCAGCTGCCCGGCGAGGCGATGAGGTCGAGCACGTGACCGCGTTCGACGACCACGCCGTCTTCGAGCACCGCGACGTCGTCGCAGACGCGGCGGACGACCCCGGCGTCGGGGGTCGTCAGCAGGACGGTGGTGCCCAGCTCGGCGCGGGCCCGGTCGAGCACGGCGAGCACCGCACCGGCTTCCTCGGGGGCGATGCCGGCGGTCGGGTCGTCGGCGAGCAGCACGGCCGGGCCGGCGGCGAGCGCCTTGGCCACGGCGACGCGGCGCAGCTGGCCGGGGGTGAGGTCGGCCGGCTTCTGCGCGGCGCGGGCGGTGAGGCCCACGAGGTCGAGCAGGTTGCCGACGCGGCTCTTGCGCTGCGGGCCGTCGACGCCAAGCTGCTCCAGCGGCGTGGCGATGTTGCCGGCGACGGTGCGCTCGGCGAGCAGCTCCGGCTTCGTACCGACGACACCCAGCTGACGGCGGACCTCCCGCAGCCGTCGGCCGTCGAGCGCACCGGTGTTGAGGCCGTCGAGCCGTACGACACCTCGGTCCGGGCGCTCCTGCAGGGCGATGCAGCGGGCGAGCGTGGACTTGCCGGAGCCGGCGGGGCCCACCACGCCGAAGAGGGAACCGGCCTGCACGTCGACGCTCACATCACGCAGCGCAGCGACCGGATTTCCGTTGAGGGGAAAGGACTTGGACACGTTTTCGACAGTGATCACGAAGAGAGCTCCAGGCAGTGGGCGCAGCACCGTTTCCAGGCGCGCCGGGCGTCACCGAATCACCGTCCTTTTCGGACGGTGCGCAGAATTGCGTAAGAAAAGATCAGGCGATGACTGTGGAGCGTCGACACGCACATACCGTGCGGCGACCTTCATCGACGACGCGCCGCCGGGTCAACAGGAGCGGGCGGGCTACCCTCTGCATCGGAAACAGCCTCCATCGGTCCTGGCTGTAGCACCTGCCCCATGGGGAGTGGTTGCTGCGACTTCGGCGAGCCAGGTCTCTCAGTCGCTCGGGATGGACTTTCTGAGTAAAGCCGATCCCACTGGGTGAACGCAAGCGCGTTGGTGCAGATCACACGAGTGGTGGTGCCCGGATACCGGGACACTCGTAGCCACATCGTGGACCCCGAAGGCTCCGGCACCGAATCTCTTCCGCGCGGCGAATCCGGCCACCAATTCCACTGTGGACGCTGCCGAACCCTGGTGGAGCCGCGATTCCGGCCCGATGATCCGGGAGTGGCGCGCGCGTGGGTAAATGACGGTTCGGCAAGGTAGTTCGCCACGGCGAGACACCGCGTCTTCCCGGCCGGACACCCACTCCCGTCCGCGAGCCGACTCCGGACTTGCGTCACACCGCTGATGATACGCGTGTATCGGATACAGTCGTACCACAACAGCGGAGGAGGACCATGGCGCGGCGCGTCGACCACGAGCAGCGCCGGCGCGAGATCGCGACGGCGGTGTGGCGCATCGCGGCCGAACGCGGACTCGACTCCGTGAGCATGCGCGAGGTGGCCGCCGAGGCAGGCGTGTCGCTGCGGCTGGTGCAGTACTACTTCGAGACGAAGCACAACCTGCTCGTGCTCTCCCTGCGTTATCTGCACGAACGCGGCGAGCAGCGCGCGCAGGCCCGCATCGCCGCGCAGGTCGACCAGAGCGTGCGCGGCGTGGTCCGGACGCTGCTCACCGAGCTGCTCCCGCTGGACGCCGAGCGCGAGCTGTCACTACGCGTCCACCGCGCGTACTTCAGCCGCACCCACAGCGACCCTGCGTTGGCGAAGGTTTTTCTCCACACCGAGACGCCGATCGAGGACCTGCTCACCAGCCTGTTGCGCCGCGCGGCTCTCCCGCCCGGCGTCCAGCCACGGCAGGAGGCCAACCTCCTGGTCGCGGGCTTCACGGGCCTGGGTCTCGACATCCTGCACGGCCGTTTCACCCCACCCGAAGTCCTCGCGACGCTGGACTACCACCTGGCGCGGCTCTTTCAGGCTTGAGCCGCGAGCCGCACGAAGTCGTGCACGTCGAGCTGTTCGCCGCGCGTCTTCGGGTCGATGCCGGCCGCCACGAGGAGCTCGCCCGCGCGATCGGCCGAACCGGCCCAGCCGGCGAGGGCCGCGCGCAGTGTCTTGCGGCGCTGGGAGAATGCGGCGTCCACGACCTCGAACAGCCGCTGCCGCTCAACGCCCTCCACGGGAGTGCCACGTTCGAAAGCCACGAGGGACGAGTCGACGTTCGGCACCGGCCAGAACACCGACCGCGGCACGGCACCGACCTTGCGCGCCGGGCCGTACCAAGCGAGCTTCACGCTGGGCACGCCGTAGATGCGGCTGCCGGGACCGGCGGCCATGCGGTCGGCGACCTCGGTCTGGACCATCACCATCCCGCGCTGCAACGACGGCAGCTCGGCCAGCAGGTGCAGCACGACGGGGACCGCGACGTTGTACGGGAGGTTCGCCACCAGCGACACGGGCTCGGCCGGCAGGTCCGCCGCGCTGATCCGCAACGCGTCGGCGCCGACCACGGTCAGCTGATCCGCGACGGAAGCGGCGCGTTCGGCGGCAGTGCGCGGAAGCCGCGCCGCCAGCTTCGGATCGATCTCGACGGCCACCACACGCGCACCGGCGTCGAGCAGTCCCAGCGTCAGCGACCCCAGCCCGGGGCCGACCTCGAGGACGACGTCGCCCGGCTGAACCCCGGCCAGCTCGACGATGCGGCGAACCGTGTTGGGGTCGTGCACGAAGTTCTGGCCGAGCTTTTTCGTCGGCCGGACGTCGAGCTCGTCCGCCAGCCCGCGGATCTCGGCAGGCCCCAGCAGTTCAACCACCGGGGAAGCCTACCGAGCCGCGGGAAACGCGGAACTCAGGCCCGCTTGCCGCAGACCGGCCAAGCGCTGTAGCCACCGCGGGCGTCGCGGACCTTCTCGGCGATCGCGATCTGCTGGGCACGCGAAGCCTGGTTCGGGTAGGCCGCGTAGGCGTCGCCGCCGTAGGCGTCCCAGGTGCGCTTGTCGAACTGGAGGCCGCCGTAGTAGCCGTTGCCGGTGTTGATCGACCAGTTGCCGCCGGCCTCACACGCCGCGATGCGGTCCCACGCGGAACCGTCGCCGATCGCCGGGTCGGCGGGCTTCATCGTGCCCACCTTGAGGATCTTCGGCTTGGCATCGACGAGGACCTTCACCGAGACCTGCTCGCGGGAGACCTCTTCGCCGTTCTTCTTGGTGACCTTGTAGGTCACCATCTTCTGGCCCGGGGTGCCCGGGTCCTGAACGGTCGTCTTGCCCTGCTCGAGCGTCGGGTCGTCGACCTTCTGCACATCGGGGTCGATGGTCTCCTGCTGGTTGACCATCGAGACGCCCATGCGGCTGACGTGGACTTCGGCGCCGTCCTTGAGGGAGACGTTCAGACCACCCTCGACCGCGTCGTCCGGGCCGAGGTTCATCTTGAAGTCGGAGAGGAACTCCTTGGTGGTCACCGCATTGGTGGTGAGCTGGCGCGGCGCGTTGCTGCCGTCGAAGAGCGTGATGTGCTTGAGGGTCTTGACCTGCACGGTCGAGCCCTCGAGCGGCAGCTCGCCGTTGGCAGGCATCGACGTCCAGGCGCCCTTGCCCATCATGTCGGCCATGCCGAGCTGGGTCATGGCCTCGCCCAGCGTGGTCGCGCGCACCCAGGACGGGCGGGACACGCCGTCGACGACGAGGTTCAGCTGGCGGCCGCGCTCGAGCTTGATGACGCCGCCGTCGCCGACCTCGGCCTGCGGCGAGGGCGAAAGCGAGTCGTGGGCGCCGACAGAGAGGCCGGCGTCTTCCAGGACCTCGCCGACGGTGTCGCCGTAGCTGTGGACGGTGAGCTCGTGGCCGTCGACGTCGACGGTCACGCTCTTGTTCATCGCCAGCGCCGCGGCACCGCCGCCGCCGACGGAGATCATGACGGCCAGCACGGCGCCCTTGAGGAAGCGGCGCTTCCAGGTGCGGGTGGCCTCGCGCAGACCTTCCTCGACGGCGACCTTCTTGGCCTCCGGAGTGGCGGTGCGGTCCTCGGCGAGCTCGTCCGGGAGGGCGAGCGGCGGGAGCATGGTCGTCTCGGCGTTGATCAGCCGGATCAGCTCGTCGACGTCGACGTCGATCTCGGCCATCATCGCGTCGGCGTCCGGGCCGAGAGCGAGGAGCACGTCCTGCTCCGTCACGTACAGCTCGTCGGAAAAACCGAGGTCCCCGTATGCGGTGTCTGCGAGCTCGCGGTCGAGCACGGCCACCGAACCAGCGGAAGTGAAAAGGGTCTGCGCAGCACCACGATTCTCGGTGCTATGGCGCGAGCCACCCTGCCTACTACCAGTCACTGGGTCGTTCCCTTTCCCAGGGCAGGACGTGTCACCACGACCTGTTCCTTCGTCGCGACGCACCATTCGGCGCGCCTCTCAAGTCCGACACCCCCAGCCAGCGCCATCGTCACGGTCCCGAGTCGTACCAACCTCGGTGCCGCTTCCCCGACGTGCACTGACGTGACTGTGGGCGTATCAGCCGGATCCGCGTCCGCGGTTCCGACCGGCACGATCACGGGACAGTAACGGAGGTCGCCGGGTTGCGCAAACACCGCCCGGAGTGTCGTGACCTGTGTCACTCGTCAGTGTGGGCTAGTGCGCTCCCCGAACGTCGCAATCCGTTCAACCCGTTGTGACACTGGGCAATTGGTAGACGCGCTCGGCAGTGGTCCGGACCGCTTGGGCCACTTCGTGGACCGCTTCGCCCCTCAGCGCCGCGAGGTGCCGGACGGTGTAGGCGGTGCAGTAGGGCTCGTTCGGGCGCCCACGGAACGGGTGGGGGGTCAGGAACGGCGCGTCGGTCTCGGCGAGGTACTGCCCCGCCGGCGCCAGTCGCGCGGCCTCGTGGAGCCCGCGAGCGTTCTTGAAGGTGACGGTGCCGGCGAACGAGAGCACGTAGCCCTTGTCGAGGCAGCGCCGCGCGATGTGCTCGTCCCCGGAGAAGCAGTGGAAGACGACGGTGTCCGGTGCGCCCTCTTCGTCCAGGATGCGCAGCACGTCCTCGTGGGCGTCGCGGTCGTGGATCATCAGCGTCTTGCCCAGGCGCTTGGCGAGGTCGATGTGCCAGCGGAACGCGTCCTGCTGGGCGTCGTGGGGCGAGTAGTCCCAGTAGTAGTCGAGGCCGGTCTCGCCCACGGCGACCACGCGCTCGGCCGACGCCAGACGCTCCACTTCGGACTTGTCGGCGGCGCCGAAGTCCTTGGTGCGCGTGGGATGCACGGCGACGGCGGCGAACACGCGTTCGTCCCACGTGGACGCGTCGACGGCCCAGCGCGCCGAGGCGAGGTCGTCGGCGACCGTGACGACCCGGGCCACGCCGGCGCGTTCGGCGCGGTCGACCATGGCCGTCACGTCGGCGGCGGTGACGGCTCCGCACGCGTCGAGGTGGGTGTGGGCGTCCACGACCGCGGCGGGCAGGCGGTCGGGTATCGGCGGCAGTTCGCGCTTGTCTTCACCCATGCAGTTGAAACTACTGCGTGGCCTCGCCGCGGCGTCCAGGGTGGTGGCGGTGAAAAGCGCCCCAATGTGGCGTTCGGTGCGCTCAACGCACCGAACGCCACAATTGGGTGGCGGGACACCACCCATGCAGCGAGGTGGGGAAGTTGAAGAAGG